>CADAJP010000004.1 GCA_902788345.1 uncultured bacterium
ACAGAGCCTCCAACGGATCCACCGACAGAGCCTCCAACGGATCCACCAACAGAGCCTCCAACGGATCCACCGACAGAGCCTCCAACGGAACCTCCAACAGAGCCTCCAACGGAACCTCCGACAGAGCCTCCAACAGAGCCTCCAACGGAACCTCCAACAGAGCCTCCAACGGAACCTCCGACAGAGCCTCCAACGGAACCTCCGACAGAGCCTCCAACGGAGCCACCGACAGAGCCTCCAACGGAACCGCCGACAGATCCACCAACAGATCCGCCGACAAATCCACCAACAGAGCCTCCAACGGATGCTCCAACGGATCCTCCAACAGACGCTCCAACACAGGCAGTCCAAGACGATGATGACGGAAGACTTGCTTATAATCAGAAAATAAGTGATTCCGAAATTGATACAATCGATAAACGTCAGTTTATGAGATTCAATGTCAAAGAAAGCAATATTCCGGTAATGTTGGAACAATCAAATGAATATAACGGTCTTATAGACGTATCTCGAGGCGGTGTAGCACTCAGCCACAACAATACGTTAAAGACAGGAGATGTAGTTCCGGTTCATTTGGTTTACGGCGACCTTGAAATCAATGCAGATGCAAAAGTTGTTACATCAACAAATTCAAGGGCAGGAGCTCAGTTCATCAACTTGAATCAAGCAACCGCAAATAAACTGTTATATTTGAATATATTACTTGAAGATAATAATAATATTACTTTCGGTAAATAGTAACAGTAAATGCAAAAGACCTTATCTTAAATGATAAGGTCTTTTGTTATTTTAATATTTTCTGTAATTAATGCTTAATATAAAATATAATACTTTTGTCCCGGAACTTTTTATTTTGTTTTTGTGTTGTAAATATTCGCAAATCATTCAATTTTTTTTCTCCAGTTAAAAATTTATCCTTTCATTAAGGAGTAAATTGTTATGAAAAAATTGTTAATTGTTTTAGTGTTAGTTTTGGGTTGTCAGTGCGGGGTTTATGCAAATTCAACATTGGATAAAATAGAAAATTCCTTATATGGTTTTACCTATTCTGATGATACTGATTCTGTCCGTCTTAATCGTATAGAAGAAAAGGTTTACGGCAAAAAATCAACGGGTGCTGAAAAAAATCGTATTGCAAAATTAAAAAAAGATTTGAATGTTGACTTAATGGGGCAGGAAATTGAGCCTCGGGAAGATTCATTTATGACAGATGATGATTTTATTGTTTATGAAAAAGAACCGCCAGAAGCCTCAAAAATGGATTATCCTGCAATTGATGAACTTGAAAAACAGGTTTTTAAAAAAGAGTTTAAAAACGAAAATATAAAAACAAGGTTATCAAAGCTGGAAAAAGAAACCTTTAAAAAAACTTATGATAATGATGATCTCTCAAAACGTGTAGATCGTCTAAAGGCTCAGTTAAAACCGCAAAGTTTCAAAAAGAACGGTATGCATCAACAGGAAAATGTGTTTTACACCTCAGAAGCTGACAGGATGGCGCAAAATTATCATCTTGACCAATACGGTTCTCCGTTTTTTGATTATGACTCTTATAATTCACATAATAGTTATGATGATGATCCGGTGTCGTTACCAAAAAATGTAAAACCTTTGAACTTATCAAAAATTGAAAAACAAATATATCATAAAAAATTTGAAAATGAACCTGTTTCAAATCGTTTAACAAGAATAGAAACAAGCGTTTTCGGTACAAGCTTCCCTAATGACAGTGAAAGTGAACGCATGCAGAGGTTATCCAGTGCAATTCAGGCGCAAAAATCAGCAAAAAGATATGACAGTAACAGATTTAGCCAGCATGTTGCAACTGCAGTTCAGATAGGAACATTAATTCTTATGGTTCTTGCATGTATTTTGTAGCGGCATAATCTGTAATTCTTTTTACAAATTGCCCCCAAATACCCTTTAGATTATAATTTAACTATGAAAAAGTTTGATTTTTTCAATCAATACAGGGATCCGGTAATTGTAGTTAAAGGATATGAGGATGTTGTTTTCAAGAACAATATGTTTTGCCATATCTTTAATAATTTTGAAAACATTCGCAAGTTTGCCCATAAACTGAACTTTGATATGTGTCCGATTGATAGTGAAAATATGGATTTATATTCTCCTGTTTTTCAGGCGATTGTTTCAAAAGAAAATTTTTTTGCACGTGTAAATTACATGACATCTGCCGGAGAAACAACATACTATGACATGACATCAGTAAAACGCGGACAATATACAATTTTATTTTTTACGGATGTTAGTTCTGATATTTTTCTTGAAAACAATAAAAAAGAAAACCAAAATTATATCAGTCAATTAGAGAAATTAAAAGAAGAAAATGATGAACTGCAAAAAATTCGCCAAAAAGCTCAGGCTCAGGCATTTAAGATTGCTCTTATAAATAAAATGTCAAACATAATAAGAGAATCAATTGATATTTCTGCAATTTTAAATTCAGCGTTAAAAGAACTCTCAATGATGTTTGGGTGTTTTAAAACTTATTATGCAAAATTTGAGGCTAATAAGTTCTGTATAATGGAAATCTTTGGAGATGAGGAAGATTTTAAAGGGGAAGAAATCGTATTTGATAATACTGTAATGTCTGAAATAAATTCGGGTGAAATTTCTATCGGTTATACTTTGAATGAATATATCGGCGCAGTTCCTTTTAAAAATTCTGTAAGAAGGGTTGTTGTTCCTATATTCCATCTTCAAAAAATTATCGGTGTAATTGTTCTTTTAAGTTATCAAAAAAGAGAGCTTGCAGATGAATTGGAAATACTTGATGCCGTTTCTTCACAGCTTGGTAATGCAGTTATAAGAGCGGAATTATACAGAAAAAATGCGCAAAATGTAAAAGAACTGAAACAGGCTCTTGATGAATTGAAAGAAACCCAGCTTCAGCTGATTAATTCTGAAAAAATGGCATCTTTAGGTCAGTTGGTTGCAGGGATTGCTCATGAAATAAATACTCCGGTGGCATCAATGAAATCAAACAATGATATTATGTCAAAACTTGTACCTAAAATCCCTGATGAAAACATAAAACAAATGTTTGAACAGCTCAATTCAATTGATAAAGAGGCAATAGACCGTATTAGTAAAATTGTTGTTTCTCTTAAAAAATTTGTTCGTCTTGATGAGGCTGAACTCCAAGAAGCAGATATAAATAAGGAAATGGACTTAACCCTTGAAATTATCAGGCATGAGATAAAAAATAAAGTTGAAATAGAAAAGAATTACAGTCAGATTCCATTGATAAAATGTTATCCGAATATGCTTAATCAGGTTTTTACAAATATACTTGTAAACGCATGCCAATCTATAGAAACAAAAGGTAAAATAACCATTACTACCGAGTTTTCGGATAATAATCTTGTTGTGAAGATAAAAGATAACGGAAAAGGCATTTCTAAGGAAAACCTGAATAAAATTTTTACTGCGGGTTATACTACGAAAGGTGTAGGGGTAGGTACGGGTTTAGGACTTGCTATCAGTCAAAAGATTATAGACAAACACAAGGGTAAAATCCGTGTTATTAGTGAATTAGGACTTGGTACGGAATTTATTATTACTATCCCTTGTTAGTAGTAATTTGTAAAGAAATCTAAAATTAAAAACTGAAATATAACTGCTTTTTATCTATGTTTATAAAAACAATTATAACATTTTGTATCTTTTTTAACATGAAATAGTGAAATTAATTTAAATATGTATTAAAATATAAATACTGAGACAATAAGTGTTAGTATTACCCTTAACAAATAAAAAGTCCTGAAGGTAGTGAATATAAAGGAATTCAGAAACAACTAATCTATGAATTGTAAACAATGTTAAGTGAAATATAAGTAAATAGGCAATAATTTGTTAAAACATTTTTTTATATATGAGTAAGTAGTAGTGACAAGTTATTGTAAGTGTCGGAGGAAAGTAATGACAATTAGTGTGAACAGTAAGAAAAAGCAGGTTAAAAAATCTTTTGATGAGTTATTAAATGATTTAACTACCAGCAATTCTGAAAAAGTCAGATACAATGCAGCAAGAATTTTAGGTGAAATGGGCGATTCAAAAGCCGTTGAACCTTTGATTGATGTTTTGAAACATGACAAAAACGGTTCAGTAAGATTATATGCAGCTCGTGCATTAGGTGAATTGGGTGATTCAAAAGCTACAACTCATTTAATTGAATCTTTACGCGAAGACAGAAATGTTGATGTTCGTGTAAGAGCAGCTCGTGCGTTAGGTCGTTTGGGCGGTGCAATTGTTGTAGAACCATTAGTTGAAGCATTAAACGATGAAAACCCTCAGGTTTGCATTACAGCTACAGATGCTTTAATTGAAATTGGTGATGTAGCTACAGATGCTTTGATTGAATCATTAGATCATGAAAAAGTTAATGTAAGATGTGATGCAACAAGAGCATTAGGTGAAATCGGCAACAAAAAAGCTGTTGATAAGGTTATCAATATGCTTTATGACGAATGGGTTAACGTAAGAATTTATGCCGTAACTTCTTTGGGTAAATTAAATGATTCAAAAGCAGTTCCTGCATTGATTGATGTTATGAAAAACCGTTCTGAAAACGAATTAGTAAGAGCAGGCGCAGCTGCTGCGTTAGGTGTTTTACGTGACACAAGAGCTTTGATGCCTTTAAGAGAATTGATTATGGAAGCCGAAGAATTAGGCGAACTTGAAGATACAGCTTTAAAATCTTTCAAAAAGATTATGGCTGCTAACTGGCAATCAATTCCTGGTGCAGCTCCTGTTAAAAAACCTGTATCAACATTTTAATAACATAGATTAAATAAAATATAAAAGCCTTCTGAAATTTTCAGAAGGCTTTTATAATATCCGGAAATTGCTAAAAAAAACAGGATACTTATTTTGTATCCTGTTTTTTTATATTTTTTTATTACCGGCTTAAGCAGCAAAGTCTAATTTTTCTTTTAAATCGTAAACTGCAATTTTGCCGTTTCTGTATGCTTTATCTACTCCTGTAACGAGTGCAAAGAATGCCATTGCACCACCGAATACACCGGCTGCACCTCTCATTACCGGACTTTTAACAATTGCACCAATGTATTTAACATCTTTAAGTTTCATTGCTTTTGTCATAATGTCACCGCTGAATTTGGTAACATTCAGTTTAAATTTGCCAAGTAAACTTGTAACTTCTGCAGCATTTTGTCTTGCATTTTTTGTAGTGTTGGTAACATTTGCAAACATTGACTGGAGTGTTCTGTTTACAGATGTTCTTTTAGCCTGATAAGCTGCGGCTCCGGCACCTGTTGCACCAACACCTGTTGCAACTTTTTGTTCTGTTTCTTTGCGTTTTGCCTGTTGCTCAGGAGTTAAGTTTGAATATCTGTAATTATTAATATTGATACTTTCCATTATGCTGATTCCCTGTAATAATCATAATCTTCTTCATAATCTCTGGAAGGTGGGTAATCTGTATCATCGCCTTCATCAACTTCTGCTTTTATATCATCACGCATAGTTGTTTCATAGGCTCCTGTAATCCCTGATCCTATCCCTAATACTGTTGCAGTTCCTTTAACTGCTTTATCTGTATTTATGTTTTTAATCGGTTCTGCAACTTTTTTCATAATTTCTTGTGATTTTACTGCTCCGGCATCTTTCATGTCTAAGCCTTTTGAAATAATGAATGCTGCGTCACCTTTGATTTTTTTGCCTATATTTGTATTTGTAAATTTTTTGTATGCTGAAGAATTAACGATTGCATTAAATCCTTTGTTTAATACTTCTGCAATTTTTCCGCCTACAAATTTGAAACCATCTGCTATTTTATTCATAACAGATTTAGAACCGGTTACGGTTTGTTTGAAGTATTTATTTGCGCCAATTTTGGCTCCTGATTTTTTGACAAAACTTGCAAGCATTAAGGTTGAACCAAATACTGCCAAGCCGTCTATTGCTCCGTTAGCAATTGTTCTGAAAAATTTGAACGGTTTTTTCATTTTGTCAGGAATATAATCTTCGTTTAAAAATTGGTCAAGTTCTTCTACTTGTTCCTTGTAAAAATTAATATCTTGGTCAACATCTTTTTTGTTGTATCCAAAGCTGAGAGATTGAGATTTGTTGTATGTTACCGGTGAAATTCCTAACATGATATTTCTCCACACTATTATTACTACTTTCCAATTTTTATAAATCTGCAGAAAATAATTTTTGCTATTTATGTTAACAAAATGTTACATGCACATTATTTCACATGTATGTTTATTTGTAAAGTGGTTTGTGTATTTTTTTAATACTTTATTTTTATATTTATTTTTGTCAATTTTATTTTGTTTTAGCTTATTTTTTAATTTGGGCTTGAATTTGTGATAGTGCATTGCTATATGATGAACTATTAAAGCCTTTTTCAATATATTGAGGATAATTTTTTTGAATATATTGATAGTCTTTGGTAATTCTTTTTTCTGTTGACGGGTGATCTGCCCAAATATCCATGTAGTTTGTACCGATTTTGTATAAAACAGATATTGATGCAAGCGGGTTATAACCGCAAGAAACAAGAAAATCGATTCCTCTTTGATCTGCTTTGAATTCATCATTTCTTGAGAATTTTTTATATGCCATATTTCCTGCAACACCTGACAGATTGCCTGTTTTGGTGGCCGATCCTATAAATGAAGCTATAACAGATAAAATCCCGCTTCTGAACATTCCTCTGATGACGTGATATTGTTCAACATGCCCAAGTTCATGTGCAATAATAAATGCAAGTTCATCCTCTTGTTCAAGATATGGTAATATGCCTCTGTAAACAACCACGTTATTATTTTGGTCTGTGTATGCATTAACTTCATCTTTTTGAACCACCAGAAATGAAACTTGCCTGCTTGCAGGAATTTTACTTGCAGAAAGTAAAGAAGTTCCTATTTTTTTTACTGTATCATTTTGTCGTTCTTCACTCCAGCCGTATGCAAAAGAATTTCTGTTTGTATAAACGGCATTTTGGGTTGTTTGTGATGTTGTATTTGCATATTTTTTTTGTGTTGTCTGAACTGAATTTTTTGTATGTATTTTATAGCTTGCAGCATTTGCCTGCGTATATGTTGCCGTGAATAATAATGCTGCAATTATTAAATTTACAAAATTTTTCCTGTTAAATACCATGTTTTACTCCCTGTTATTTTTACATTGATAAATTCTCCGGTTAAATCTTTATCACAGTCGATGTGAACAATTTTGTTATTTCTTGTTCTTCCGGAGATAACATTTTTGCCGTTGTGGTTTTCAAAATTTTCTATAAGAACTTCCATTTCTCTGCCGACAAATTTCTGATTTGAAGCAAGACAGCATTTTCTGTTTTGTTCGTTTAATCTTGCAAGACGTTCTGTTTTAACATCTTCATCAATATATTTATCAACCCATTTTGCTGCAACTGTTTTTTCTCTTGGAGAATATGCGGCAGTATTTGAATAATCAAGTTCTAATTCTTCCATTGCAGAAAGTGTATTTTGGAATTGTTCTTCCGTTTCACCCGGAAAACCTGCGATAAAATCACTTGTAATGGTTACATCCGGAACCATTTTTCTTATTTTATTTGCTATTTCAAAATATTTTTCTCTGTCATAGCGTCTGTTCATAGCTTTTAAAACATCGCTGTCCCCTGATTGCATTGGAATATGGAAATATTCGCAAACCTTATCAAGTTCAACTGCAGTTTTAATAAGTTCATCTGTTATATCGGTCGGGTATGAAGTTACAAAACGTATTCTAAACTTGCCTTCCAGTGCATTTATTTCTTTTAACAAATCTGCAAGTCTGTAATTGCGGTCTTTAAAATCTTTTCCGTAACTGTCAACATTTTGTCCCAAAAGAGTGATTTCTTTAAAGCCTGAATTTAGTGCATCTTTTACTTCTTTCAGGATAGTTCCCGGAAGTCTTGAGCGTTCACGCCCTCTTGTGTATGGAACTATACAATAGGTGCAGAAGTTATTACAGCCTTCTGTTATAGGAATCCATGCATTGACGGATTTTACTCTTTGTATATCATATTTTATTGCCTCATTATCTTCTGTTTGATGAGTTTCCTCACATTCGCAAACTTTTTCACCCTCGTTAATTTTTTTGATAATTTCCGGAAGCGAATATATTTTATGTGTTCCCAGGACAAAATCTACATAGTTTGCACGTTTAAAAATCTCTTTTGCTTTTTGTTGTGCAACGCATCCGCAAAAACCGATTTTTAAATCAGGTTTTGTTTTTTTCCATTTGCCCCATAAACCGATAAGGCTGTATGCTTTATCTTCGCTTAATTGTCTTATTGAACAGGTATTTACCATCAATAAATCCGCTTTTTTCGGCTCTGAAGTTTCTTCATAACCAAAATTTGAAAGCATACCATACATTCTTTCGGAGTCGGATTTATTCATCTGACATCCCATTGTTTCTATATAAACCTTTTTCATAAATTTTCCTTTTCGATAATTATAATAATATAATAAAAATAATTTGTGGTAACATCTCTATAGTTACCATAAATTATTTTATCTTAAAATTGATACAAATTTTCATATAATAAGTTTGCATTATGTCTTTTTCATTGTAAAATAAAGGAATAGTTCAGAGGGAAAAAATATGCATATAGAGGCAAAAAATCTTATTAAGATATATGGGAGCAGGAGAGTTGTAAACGACATATCATTTTCGGTTGAAAAAGGTGAAGTCGTTGGTTTGTTAGGACCTAACGGTGCAGGTAAAACTACAACTTTCTATATGGTAGTCGGTCTTGTAAAACCAAACAGGGGTACGGTGTTAATTGACGGTGAAGATATTACAACATGGCCGATGCATGAACGTGCAAAAGCCGGAGTTGGTTATTTACCGCAGGAAGCATCAAGTTTCCGCAGTTTATCCGTAGAAGATAACATAAAACTTGTTCTCCAAATGAATGATAAATTAACCGAAGATGAAAAAAAACGCAAACTTGAAGAATTGCTTGATGAATTCGGTATGACAAAATTAAGAAAAGAAACGGCAATCTCGTTATCCGGTGGTGAACGCAGAAGGGTTGAACTTGCAAGAGCATTGGCGGCCAGTCCTGATTTTATTCTTTTGGATGAGCCGTTTACCGGTATTGACCCTATTGCTATTGGAGAAATTAAAGAAAATATCAGAAAATTATCTGTAGATAAAGGTTTGGGTGTTCTTATTACCGACCACAATCCTAAAGCGACTCTTTCTATTACCGACAGAGCTTATGTAATATTTGACGGTCAGATTAAGATTCAGGGTAAAAGTGCTGATGTTGCAAATGATTCTGTTGCAAAAGAATTTTACTTAGGAAAGGATTTTACTCTGTAATGGATATAAAATTCCCGAAGATATCAATTTATGACAAATATATTTTCAAGCAGGTTGCATTCGCTACAATCGGTGCAATTTTATTGTTTGCAATCGTATGGATTGCTCCGGAAATACTGCTTAATACCATAAGAAGATCTCTTGAAGGTGAATATGGTTTTAAAACTGCACTGCTGCTTTTATATTACGAAATGCCCAAAGTTTTGGATAAAGCTATTCCGGTTGGTTTATTGCTTGGGACTTTGTTTACTTTTGATAAATTGAGTAAAGATTCCGAAATGACAATATTCCGTGCAGTCGGAATGTCTTTTCAGAGGATAGTTGCACCTATTGTTGTTTTAAGTCTTATTTTTTCATCATTTTGTTTCATGCTGAAAGATAGCGGAACTCCTTATGCTGAAGGCAAATTGCGGAATATCAGAGGAGATGTTGCTATTGGGCAGTATATATATACTCAAAAAGATAAAGCGGGTATTCCTCTTGTTGCAGTTGTAGTTTCAAGAAGTTATGGCAGAGAACTGGAAAATGTTACGGTACTTGATTTTTCAAGCAAGGTTTATCAGGATGTTCATCAGCTTTCAAATATATATTATGCAAAAAAAGGGCATGCGTATGATGATCGCTGGGAATTGCAGGACATAACCAATTATGAAGTTTCAAATGATGGTGTGTATATTAGAACAAATCATTTGAATAAGTTGAATATACTAAATGGTGAATCTGCTTATAGAGCATATACTCTGATGGCAAATTCATTAGTTAAAGAACGTGATATTTCGACACCAAAATTAAAACAATATTTACAATTATTAAAAACAGAAAATCTTAATGAGGAGTATGATTATATTCTCAATAAATATTTGCAAAGATTTCAGACACCTATAATTTGTGTATTACTTGCAATATTGGGTTGTTTGCTTGGTTTCAGCAAGCCGAGAGAACAACGTTTAATCGGTTTTACAATCGGGATAGGATGTGTATTTTTGTATTATATTACGCTTCCGTTTTTCGATATGCTTGCAGAAAAAGAAATATTATCTCCATACATAACATCAATTGTGCCGACACTTGCATTTATGGGCGCAATATATGGATTTTACAAAATAAAGGATCTGTAATATGAGAGTCTTAAAAATATTTTTAATTCTTTTTATGTTGTTTTTTGCTTCTAATCAGTGTTCTTTTGCGAATGATATTTCGGTTGATTATAACAACGGAATTTATCATATTGTGTTAAAGGGTGAAAAAATAAAGAAAAAAATAAGATTTATTTCCAGCGAAGATTTAATCACAAATAATGAAGCACACAAAAGAGCAGGTGCAAGATTAACGGTTAATGCCGGTTATTTTGACCCTAAAAACGGTAAAACAATCTCTTATGTTGTTACAGACAGAAGTACAAGTGCCGATCCGCTGTTTAATCCTGCGTTGCTCGGGAATAATTTTTTTAAAAGACATTCGGCTCAAATACTAAACAGGAGTGAATTTAGAGTTTTGCAATGCGGAAATAAATACAAATATGATATAACTTCGCATAATTCCGGTATCCCTTTTGAGTGTGCATTGGTTACATCTGCACAGGCAGGACCGTTGGTTTATCCTGCACTAAAAATGGAAGAAGAAGCATTTATTGTAAAAGATGATGAGGGTAATGTTATAAGAGAATCTGCGTCTGTTCTGCATAAAACATCAAGAACAATTATAGGTATAAAAGGGAAAGATGAATGTCATATTTTGATAATTACTGACGAAAATCCTATGGATTTATATGATGTTCAAAAGTTGTGTAAAGAATTAAATTTAGACAGAGCAATGGCATTTGACGGCGGTAGTTCAACTTCTATGAATTATAAAAAAGATATTGAAGTTATCTCAATAAAGGGTGACGGAGCCGGCAGAATGTTAAAATCTTTTATGGTTGTTTATTAAGGTAAAATAACTTATTATTTCATACTATTTTGTTGTATAAAAGTGTTATTTTGTGCTAAAATTTGGGTATGAATATAAAAAATCTATCCAAGAAAAAACGTGTGTATCTGATGATTATTCTTGCGTTTACAGGAATTTTGCTTTGGGCGTATATTACTGCAAGAGTAATTACGCATGACTTTAACAGACAGCAGGTTTCCGGAGCTCAAGATCAGCAGCAGGCTGTTGTAAAAGGCATAATCTTGACAGAAACAAAAGATGACCACAAGTATTGGGAAGTTTATGCCGAAACGGGTAACTGGGATAGTACAAACGGAATCGCAGTTCTGAATGATGTTATTGCGAATTTCTATGAGGGCGATGACGTTTCTATGAGTTTAAAATCTTCTAAAGGGACTTATAATTCGAAAACAAAGGTAATCACCTTATATGAAAAAACCTTTATCGTAATTGATGGCGGAATTACTTTGAATGCCGACAAATTAACTTATGTAGATTCTAAAACTCCGATAATTGCAGAGGGGCATATAAAAGTAAGAAAGGATAATGCTTTAATTTCTACTGCTGATAAAATTGTTATCAGTCCGGATTATGATAATTTTAAAATAATTGGTAATACTGTTTCTAAGGTATATGAGGATAAAAAATAATGAAAAAGATATTAACTGTTTTGACAGCTTTATTACTGTTCACAGGTATTGTGGTTCAGGCTTCCGATTTGATTATTGAATCAAAAAGCCAAACCTTCAAAGAAGAAGAAAATAAAATTAAGTTCAATGGGGATGTAAAAGTAAAAATTGACGATTTAAAAGTTGTCGGTGATAGTGCCGATGTTAATATGACAGAAGATCAAAAACTTGATACTGCAACATTTTATGATAAACCATATGCTTTTGAAATCAAAAAGAATAAAAAACGTGAAGTAAAAGCAAATATTTTAAAGGTTTCTTTAATTACAAAAATCGTAAGAGCTGAAGGTGATACACAATCAATTGTTTTTGACGGTAAAACTCCTGTGGTTGTAATAAATGCAAATGTTCAGGAATATAATACAAAAACAGGCGTTATGACCGCAACAGGTGCTGTTACAATGTTATATAAGGATATTGAAACATTCTCTAATGAAGCAGAAATTACTACAGATAAAAATGGTGACTTAAAAAGACTTGTTCTTATTGGCAATGCAAGAGTAAAACAGGAAAATAACGAATCTTTTGCGGATAAATTTATTTATGATGCTCCGACAGGAAATATTAAAGCATACGGTCATACGACTTCAAATGCTACAATGGATAGCGGAGAAAAAATGGTGTTAAAATCTGCTTTTCAGGAATATAATCAAAAACGTTCCGTTTACAATGCAAGCGGTAATGTAAGAATTTGGTATCAGGATTATTATGCTGCAGGACCAAAAGTTACATTGTATCCTGATTCAACTTCTGCAGGGAAGCCGAATGAAGCTTATTTTGTCGGTCGTTCAAGTATTACACAGGGCGTAAGAACTATCTATGCAGACAGAATAAAGATGAAGATGAAGCCAAAAAGTTTTGATGCTCAGGGTAACACAAGAACAGTTATCAAAAATATCGGCAGCGGAAGTGAAGATGACTCAATGACATTAGGTCTATAATAATAAAAAAGCCGGCATGATAATGCCGGCTTTTTTGTATATTTATTTTGTTTAGTTCGTTTTTACATTTTGGCTTTTATATTCAATCCCCATTTCTTTAAGGGTTTTGATAAAGTTTTCTGCACATAATCTTTGAGCATCCGGAGGGACTATTCTCAAAATTTCAACGGTTTTAGATATAATAGGGTCTTTATCATACCATCTGTTATTTGCATTAACCGGTTTAACCATTGCATAAAATTTATCAATAGTTTCTTTAGAAACTTTTTCTTCAATTTTTTGCAAGAATACTTCAGCTTGAGCTTTTAATTCTGTCTGATAGTTTCTTAAAAGGTCAATTACTTCCAGTAATAACGGGTCATGGTCATACCAGCGTTTATATGTAGGACTCATTATGTGTAGCCTCCGTAAGGTTTGTTTGGGAATTGTCGTCTCTTCTTTCTATTTTCCCTCCCAACAATCTTATCTTATTTTCAAAGTTTTCGTATCCTCTATCTATATGATGTATTTTTTCAACGATAGATTCTCCCTCTGCCATAAGTGCTGCCACTACCAATGCGGCTCCGGCTCTGAGGTCACTTGCAGTAAGATTTGTACCGGAAAGTTTTTTTACACCTTTGATTATTGCATGATTTCTGTCTTGGTGAATGTCTGCTCCCATTCTGTTTAAATCAGGAACCTGCATAAATCTGTTTTCATAAAGACTTTCAGTGATGATACCTACTCCGTTAGAAGTTGTTAAAAGCACCATTGCCATAGACTGTAAATCAGTCGGAAATCCCGGATATGGCTGTGTTATGAAATTTATTGAATTTAATCTTCCCTTGCAGGATACTTCCATAGATGTCGGGTCAACAAGTTTAATATTTGCACCCATTTTAAGCAGTTTATTTGTAAAGAAGGTTAAATGTGCCGGATAAATATTTCTGATAATTCCTTTACCTTTAGTTGCAATGATTGCACTCATATATGTTCCTGCTTCAATTCTGTCAGGAATTGTAGTGTATTCAATTGAATGCAGGTGTTCTTGTTTTACACCGTTAATGATAATTTCAGAGGTACCTGCGCCGTTGACATCAGCCCCCATTGTATTAAGGAAGTTTGCCAAATCAATAATTTCAGGTTCTTGTGCCGCATTTTGAATTCTTGTAGATCCTTCGGCAAGAACTGATGCAAGCATTATATTTTCTGTTGCCCCAACTGATGGGATATCAAGATAAACTTCTGCACCGGTTAATTTATTTGCTTTTGCAATAACGTATCCGTTTTCAATTTTAATTTTAGCTCCAAGTGCTTCCAAACCTTTAATGTGGAAGTCAACACGTCTTTCACCGATTGCACATCCGCCCGGCATTGCGACTTTTGCTTCTCTGCAACGGGAAACCAATGCTCCCAAAACTACAAAAGATGCTCTCATTTTGCTTACAAGTTCATAAGTAGCTGTAACACTTGTCAATTCTGTTGCGTCAATGACTACTGATTTTTCTTCCCTGTTATAATCAATTTTTGCCCCAAGCTGTTCAACCACTTTGAGCATAATATCTACGTCTGTAAGTTCAGGGACATTGTATATTTTTGTAGAACCCTTAACTAATAGTGCTGCAGCGATAAGTTTCAGTACGGAGTTCTTTGCTCCGCCTATTTGTACTTCGCCTTTAAGCTGTGTTCCGCCTTTTATATAAAATTTTTCGGTCAATTTTTCCTCCAAGTGTGGAATAAATATATCATCACATATATCATAATACAATCAGATTGTTTTAGTGTAAATAAATTAAAATATGTAAAGTTTTTATATACTTTTTATTCTCATTTTCATTCCTGTTTTAATTATTTTGTTGATAAAATCCTGTGGCAGAAGTGAAAGTATTTGCGCAAATTTTGCGTCTGCCCCTATAGTATATGAGCTTTTCGGATTTTTTAATTTATCTATTTTAGCAATAAGTTTTGCAACTTTATTTACGGGAAGTCCTTTTGTAGAATTTTTTAGTGCATTATTTTTTATAAATTCAAGTTCGGATTTGTATTCTTCGCAGTTGTTTATAGATTTTAAGTTCGCTTCAACGGATGTTTCCCAGATAGGAGTTGCTATAACACCCGGTTTGACAGATACAATCTTTAGATTTTTGTGGTTTTCAATGCCGAGAGCATTAAAGAATATATCAAGAGCTCTTTTGGATGCACAGTATGGGCTAATAAACGGGAATTGACCAAAACTTGCCATAGAGCTTATATTGATTATTTTTGAATTATCAAGTAAATCCATAAGATTTTGTGTAAATTCCAAATGAGAAAAAGTATTTATATCAAACTGTTCTTTAAGTCTTTTAATTTCGATTTTTTCTATTGGGCCGGCTGTTACGCTTCCTGCAACATTTATGAGAGTGTCAATGTGTTGAATTTTTGTTTTAAGATATTGTGCAGTTTTTATTATAGAATCGCTGTCATTCATATCCATATAAAAATATGAAATATTTTCCGGGTGGTTTTGAGGAACTTTGTTTTCATTTCTGTAGCCTGCAAAGATAATATTTGTTTTATCTTTGGCAAGTTCTTCCGTTATAGCTTTTCCGATTCCTGATGTCGAACCTGTTATTACATATGTTTTCATAAAAATTTTCACCCTTCCCTATAAAACATGTTAGTAAAAACTTTTTTTTAAAACAATATTTAATTTATAACTTCGTTACTAATATTTGCATCTTTGTAAAATTTTGATATATCTAAATTTATTTGACCTTTAGATTCTTTATAAATAGTATTTTTAAATTCTTCAATGTATTTAGGATTAATTTTGTATTTATCAAATACCCCCTGATGATACAGGTCAATAAGTCTGTTGACATACATTTGGCAATAGTATGGTGTATTCGGTCGGAGTTTTAATTGTTCCGTAAAATCAATGCTTTTACGCATAGAATTTTCTCTTGTTGTAGCACCTGCAAAATTTGCCATAACATCTGCTCCGCCTTCTGATTTTGGGAAAATATGCTCTACTGATGCAAGATAAGGCCACAAAATTCTTGAAGCGATTTTTTCTGATGGCTCATTTGAAATTTTGACCATATATGCTGAAAAATCATGCGAAGATGATGGGAGCTTAAATGCTTCCTGCATAATGTCAATTTTCTTTTCCTGCGGTAAATCATCAATTATTCTGCCTAAATCGTATAAAAATGATTTACGTGAAAAAGGTGCAATAATTTCTTTTTTTGTCAGCCTTGCTTTTGATGTGCCAATCAATTCCTGCAGCTCTTTATTGTTTTTAAGCACAGATTTTTTCAAAATCCAATCAAGCATTCCTATTACTTTAATTTGATTATTTATGGTTTTATCATTTGTGGTATTATTTAGCCTTTTTGACTCTTTTAACAGTTTATTCATTGTCTTTTTGCTTTTTAAATCATTTTCACCGGTGACAATTTTATCTTTTATTTTTGCAAGTTTATACTTAAATTCGTATGAAGAAAAAGGTATTAAAATAGGTCTTTCGTTAAGCCTTTTGTCTGTTTCTGCCATAAGAATTTCAAATTTGTCTTTATAATTTTGCGGCAAGTCTTTAAAATTTTCCTTAATATTTCTGAAGATTCCGCTTTGTTTTTTTCTTAAATCTCTTCTGTAAACGGGTTCTATTTCTTTTAGCAAATCGTGGATATTCATTTGCGGATGTATTTTAGAACGTGCGGAAATTATGCCTGTAATTCTTTCTTCATCTCCTGATAGTGTACCTTTATAATGTGATAATAGCTCTGCGACTTCTTTTGATGGTTTTTCAAAGACTCCGCTTTTTATGAGCCTTGAAAAATGCTTTGGATCTATCATTGTTTTTCCGCTGTAAATACATGGTAAATCGTATTTGAATAATATTCTCAGCTTTGATGAATTTTGTATAGAGGTAAACGCAACGGGGTAGTAATATGGCATTGCAGAAAGATTATCAATACATTTGTATTTATCAAGAGAAACGGAATTGCTCAAACTACGTTTCATTTTTCCGTAATTTGAGTCATTACCATATACACCGTTGAGACTTATCGCAGGAACTTTCATTGCTCTATGCCTACAATTTTACCACTGCTTAAAATAACGGTACAATTTGTTAAAAACTTTAATATATCAAGTAATAACTTTTGTTTAAAATTTATAAGATAGCACCTTTTGGAACAACAGTTACTCCGCCTGCAGAAACATGAAATCCTCTTTTCAAATCTGCTTCCCTATCAATTCCAATGGTTGTATTCGGCGGTATTACAACATTTTTATCAATTATAGCTTTTCTTATTTGCGAATATCTGCCGACTTCAACATTTTCCATTAAAATACTGTCAACAACACTTGAATAACTGTTAATTCTTACTTTAGGAGATAGTACGCAATGTGAAAGTCCGCCGCCTGAAATAATACAACCTTCAGAAACCATGGAATTTGTAGCCATACCAACTCTGTCACCTTCTTCCCAGACAAATTTTGCGGGAGGATAATTATAATTAAATGTTCTTAAAGGCCATTCTTTTGAATATAAGTTTAATTCAGGTGCGTATGACAACAAATCCATATTGGCTTGCCAATATGCGTCAATACTTCCTACATCTCTCCAGTATCCCTGTTCTGCTTGTGTCATCCCCGGGAATGAATTTGATGCAAAGTTATATACATAAATATTTTTTCCTTCTTCTAAAAGCATAGGGATTACATTTTTACCAAAATCGTGTTTGGAATCTGTTTTTTGTGCATCTCTTGTTACTGCATCAAGCAAAATTTCTTTATCAAAAATATAGTTACCCATAGATGCCAGGCACATATTAGGATTACCGGGAATTGATTTTGGTTTGTAGCTTGGTTTTTCAACGAAGTTAATTAGTTTCCAGTTCTCATCAACTTCCATAATTCCAAATTCGGATGCTTCTTCTATCGGTATAGGAATACCCGAAATAGAAAGGTCAGCATGTTTTTCTTTATGAAAATCAAGCATTTGTGTAACCTGCATTTTATAAATGTGATCTCCCCCAAATACGCAAACATAGCGAGGGTCTTCGTCAGTTATATGGAAAATATTTTGGTAGATAGCATCAGCAGTTCCTTTGTACCAATCGTTTCCTGTTCTCATTTGTGCAGGGCAAAGATCAACATATTGATTTAAAAACGGAGACAATGTCCATCCGTGAGCGATATGTTTATTTAATGAATCTGATTTGTATTGTGTCAGAACCTTTATTTTGTAAAAGCCCGAGTTAATAAAATTGTTTAATACAAAATCAATAATTCTGTAGCGTCCGCCAAAAGGAACAGCAGGTTTTGCTCTGTCTTTCGTAAGAGGGAATAGTCTTTTTCCTTCACCACCTGCCAAAATCATAACCAATGCATTGTCTATCGCCATTATTTAACCCTCGCATATTTGTTATAATTTTACAATAAATTTTAAAAAAGGTCATTAATCCAAAATGATTAATTTTGTAAAAGATTATAAAAAATAACTTAAAATCTTTTAACATCATGTTTTTTGAAAGTTCTGTTCTTGATAAACTTGGGTTATGGCAGATGAATTACAATATGTACCGTTGCATTTGCACACGGAATATTCGCTTTTAGACGGGGCAATCAGAATTGGGGATTTGTGTAAGTTTTGCGTGGAACACAACATGCCCGGTGTTGCCGTAACTGATCATGGTGTTATGTATGGTGCTATGGATTTATATATAGAAGCGGATAAAATTAATGCCAAAGAAAAAGAAAAAGCTCAAGCGGATCCGTCTTATCAGCCAAAATTGTTTAACCCAATTGTTGGTCAGGAATTTTATGTGCATGATGGTGATATTTCAGAAAGAAATGCTGCTCATAATCCCCGCTATCACTTGGTTTTGTTGGCAAAAAATAATACCGGTTATAAAAACTTGGTAAAATTATCATCAATTGCACATATTGACGGGTTTTATGTAAAACCGCGTATTAATTTTGAGTTGTTAGAAAAATATCACGAAGGTCTTATATGCTGCAGTGCCTGTCTTGCAGGTGAGGTTATTCAAAATCTTTTAAGAACTGATTATGAAGGTGCAAAAGCTGTTGCTAAAAAATATCAGGATTTATTTGGAGAAGATTATTATATTGAATTGCAAGATCACGGTCTTGATGAACAAAAAAGAACAAATCCTGATCTTATTAAGCTTGCAAAAGAACTTGGGATAAAGATGGTCATTACAAATGACTCTCACTATTTGAAAAAAGAAGATGCCGACTGGCATGATACTTTACTTTGCATGCAGACAAAGTCGCTGAAAACTGATACAAACAGATTTCATTTTCCGAATAATGAATTTTATGTAAAAACAGTTGATGAATTGAGAGATGCTTTTCGTTGGATGGATGGGGAAACTTTTGAACAGTGTATTGCAAATACTGTTGAAGTTTCAAAAAAATGTCATATAACAGTTGAATGGAAAGCTCCGTTACCTGATTTCCCTGTTCCTGATGGGTTTACAACTGATACATATCTTGAATCTCTTGTTACTCAAGGGATGAAAAGAAAGTACGGTGAGGATAAAATAACTCTACAGCTTCAGGAACGTGCCAAATATGAACTCGGGATTATTCAGAAAATGGGCTTTAGTGCGTATTTTCTGATTACTTGGGATTTTATTCATTTCGCCAAAACTCATGATATTCCTGTCGGGCCGGGGCGTGGTTCTGCTGCGGGTTCTTTAGTTGCATATTGTTTGGATATTACGGATTTAGACCCTATTGAACATCACTTGTTGTTTGAAAGATTTTTAAATCCTGAAAGATTTTCTATGCCAGATATTGATACGGATTTTTGTATTGATAAACGTGGTGAGGTTATAGATTATGTTGTTCAAAAATACGGAGAGGATAAAGTCTGTCAAATTATCACATTTAATACTCTTGCTGCCAGAAATGCAATGAAGAGTGTTGCAAGAGTTTTTGATATTCCGTACGCAAGGAGTAAACAGCTTTCTGATATGATTTCCGGAGATCCCGGGGCAAAAATTTCTGATGCTTTGCAGGATGGTATGGAGTTAAAACAGCTTTATGATACTGATCCTGAGGTAAAAAAACTTGTTGATACGGCTTTGCATGTTGAGGGTTTGAAAAATGCTACAGGCATGCACGCAGCAGGTGTTATTATTTCGTATAAACCGTTAGATGAGATTGTTCCTGTTCAGCATGGTAAAGATGGTGTTGTTGTAACTCAATATCACAGAGAAATTTTAGAAAAGATGAAGCTTTTAAAAATGGACTTTTTGGGGCTTCGTAACCTTACTATGATTTCAAAAACCGTAAAACTTATAAAAAAATGTCAGGGTATAGATGTAGATATAAATCACATTCCGCTTGATGATAAGCCGACATACGATATGCTTATCAGGGGTGAAACAGTTGGTGTTTTCCAGCTTGAATCCCAAGGGATGACAAATCTTGTAAAAAAACTTCAGCCTGATGTTTTTGAAGATTTAGGTGCGTTGGTTGCCCTGTTCCGTCCGGGGCCTTTGGGTTCGGGCATGGTTGATGAATTTGTTGACCGTAAACATGGCAGGAAAGCTATTACTTATCCGCACCCGAGATTAGAGCCTGTATTAAAAGATACATACGGTACAATGGTTTATCAGGAACAGATTATGCAAATCTTTCAGGTAATGGCTGATTATTCTCTTGGTCAGGCAGATCAGGTAAGAAGAATGATGGGGCATAAGGATCCTGCTGCGATGGCAGCCCAGGAGGGTAAACTCATTGAAGGCTCTGCGAAA
Source organism: uncultured bacterium (assembly GCA_902788345.1). Lineage (GTDB taxonomy): Bacteria > Cyanobacteriota > Vampirovibrionia > Gastranaerophilales > Gastranaerophilaceae > Zag111. The sequence continues at coordinate 20,665 of CADAJP010000004.1, forward strand.
TATGGTATGAAACCTGAGGATGCAAAAACCTTGTTTGAACAAATCCAAAACTTTGCTGCATATTGCTTCAACAGGGCTCATTCATCTGCTTATGCGTTTGTTGCTTATCAGACAGCTTATTTAAAGTGTCATTATCCTGTAGAATATTTGTCTGAATTATTAACTAGTGTTGCCGGTGATCAGGAAAAAACTCAGGCATATATTGAGGAAGCACAAAAATACGGAATAAAAGTTTTGCCTCCTGATATTAACAAATCATATTCAGAATATGCACCTGACGGCAGAAACATTCGTTTTGGACTTGCTTCAATAAAACAAGTAGGCGAAGGCGTTGTGGATGAAATTATAAAAGAACGTGAAGAAAACGGAGAATTTACTTCAATTTATGATTTTATTAAACGCGTTGATGTGAAATGCTCTAATAAAAGAACTTTAGAAGGTTTGATTAAGGCCGGTGCATTTTCTACAATAGAAAAAAGCCGTAAACAATTAATTGAAAATCTCGATTATATAGTTTCTACCGCATCTAAAGAAGCAAAAGAGAAAGAATCAGGACAGGGAAGTCTTTTCGACATGCTTGGGGACAGCACATCTGTTGACAATGCAAAATTCACTCTCGGCGGTTCTGATGAAGAATACGATCCTCGTGAAATCCAGATTTTTGAAAAAGAGTTTCTCGGTTTTTATGTAACAAGTCATCCGTTATCTACAATAAGAGATAAGTTGCCGTTTTTAATGACGCATAAAATATCTCAAATCAATGACATTGAAAATGACAAACCTGTCACTATATGCGGACTTGTTACCGCCACAAGACAAATTCCGACCAAGAACGATCCGACAAAGTTTATAAGATTTGTCACTGTGGAAGATTTAACAGGAAAAATTGATACATTGTCTTTTAATTCAAAAATAGCCGAGTATGGTGATTATTTGCAGAATGAACAGAGAATTATTGTATCCGGTAAAGTCAGCCGCAGAAGTGATGATGAACCGCCTATAATTATTGTTGACACTGTTAAGCCTGTTGATAATGCAAATATTTTTACGGTTGAGCTGAAAAAAGATTTAAAATTTGAGGAACTAATGTTGTTAAAACAAATGCTGTGCAAATTTAAAGGTTCGGATCCTGTCATGTTCAAAATGGAAGATTTAACAGGAGAGTCAAAAATTTTAACTTCATCAATGTTTTGGGTAAATACAACAAATGATCTTGTGAATGCTGTAAATAATAAATTCGGGGAGAAAGTTGCCGTTTCCGTTCGCTCAATGGATAAAAAATGGTAATAATTGTGATTTATTGATAATTATAATATATAGTGATAATAAAAAAGCTCAATACATATAGTATTGAGCTTTTTTACTTTATTATTAATGATTAAACTTTAGCAGTTTTTTTGCATTCAATAACAGCCTGAGCCGCTGCAAGTCTTGCTTGCGGAACTCTGTATGGAGAACAAGATACGTAGTTCAATCCGATTTTGTGAGCATATTTTACAGAATCAGGATCGCCACCGTGTTCACCACAGATACCGCCAACAAGTTTAGAATTAACTTCTCTGCCTTCGTTAATTGACATTTCAATAAGTCTGCCTACACCGTTGAAGTCCAAAGTTACAAACGGATTCCAAGGTAAAATCTTTTGTTCTACATAGTTCTTTAAGAATTTACCTTCAGCATCATCTCTTGAATAACCGAAAGTCATCTGTGTCAAGTCATTTGTACCGTAAGAGAAGAATTCTGCTTCTGTTGCAACTTCTTTAGCTGTTAATGCTGCACGAGGAATTTCAATCATTGTACCAAATTTGTAATCAACTCTTACGCCTTTTTCGTTCATAACTTGTTCAGCAACTGCAACTAAAGTTGCTTTTGCAGTTTTTAATTCGTTAATGTGACCGATTAAAGGAATCATAATCCATGGTTGGATATGATGACCTTCTTTAGTCAAATCACAGCATGCTTCAAATATTGCTCTAACTTGCATTTCGTTGATTTCAGGATAAGTTAAACCTAAACGGCAACCGCGTAATCCCATCATTGGGTTAGATTCAGATAAGTTTTCAACGATTTCAAGCATTTTTTCATCTTCTGCATAATCCTGACCTAATGCTTTTTTAGTTGCGACTTTTTCAACTAATTCTATTTTTGAAGGTAAGAATTCATGCAAAGGCGGATCTAACAAACGAACTGTAAGAGGTTTGTCGCCTAATGCTTTGAACATTGCATAGAAATCAGAGTATTGCATTGGAAGTAAGTGGGATAAAGCTTCTTTTCTTGCTTCTGTTGTTCCTGCAATAATCATTTTTTGTACCCATGGTAATCTGTCAGGATCCATGAACATATGTTCTGTACGGCAAAGACCAACACCTTCAGCACCAAATTTGATAGCATTTTCAATATCTTTTGGAGTATCAGCGTTAGCTTCTACGTGAAGTTCCTTAATTTCGTTAACCCATCCGAAGAAGGTTTCAAAATCTGCATCAATACCCGCTTCAACAAGTTCAATAGCACCTTCCATAACTTCACCTGTTCCACCGTCAAGTGAAATGATGTCGTTTTTGTGGAATACGGTACCGTCTGAACAAGTAATTGTTTCGTTTGCTAAATCAATTTTAAGATCTTCACAACCTGAAACGCATGGTTTACCCATACCTTTAGCAACAACTGCTGCGTGAGAAGTTGCACCGCCTCTTAAAGTAAGAACACCTTGAGAAACAGCCATACCGTGAATATCATCCGGACAAGTTTCAATTCTTACAAGAATAACTTTTTCACCTGCTTCCCCGCGTCTTGCTGCTTCTTCGGTATCGAATACGATTTTACCGACAGCTGCACCCGGAGATGCGTTTACACCTTTTGAAACTTTGTGTGAATGTTTAACTTTATCAGGGTTGAAGCAAGGTAATAATACCTGATATACAGAGTATGGATCAACCTGCATAATTGCTTCTTCTTTTGTAATAATACCTTCATTAAACATATCAACGGCAATTTTGATAGCAGCTTTAGCAGTTCTTTTACCGTTTCTTGTTTGAAGAATCCATAATTTACCGCGTTCAACGGTAAATTCCATATCCTGAACATCGTGATAACCTTTTTCAAGTTGTTTTGCGATATTTACATATTGAGCATAAATGTCAGGCATATCTGTTTCAAGTTCAGAAATTTGTTTTGGAGTTCTGATACCTGCAACAACGTCTTCACCTTGAGCATTTACTAAGTATTCACCGTAGAATTTGTTTTCACCTGTAGCAGGGTTACGAGTGAATGAAACACCTGTTGCACAATCGTTACCCATATTACCGAATACCATTGTCTGAACGTTAACTGCAGTACCGAAATTGTGGTCGATTTTGTTCATATTTCTGTAAGCAACTGCTCTAGGAATGTTCCAAGATCTGAATACTGCTTCAATAGCTTCCTGTAATTGAACATAAGGATCTTGAGGGAATTCTTTACCCGTAACTTCTTTAATTGTTTGTTTATATACAGGAATTAAAGATTTCCAGCCTTCTGCAGAAATTTGTGTATCTTCTGTAACGCCTTCTCTTGCTTTAACTTTTTCAACTTCAGATTCAAAGTATTTTTGTCTGTCCATTTCCCAAGCAACAGACCCAAACATTGTTAAAAATCTTCTGTATGAATCGTAGCAGAAACGAGGGTTATTAGTTAATTTAACCATGGCTTCAACAGTTTCATCGTTCAAGCCCAGGTTTAAAATAGTTTCCATCATACCAGGCATTGAAACTCTTGCACCTGAACGAACTGAAACTAATAACGGATTAGTTGCATCGCCAAACTTTTTACCTGCTTGTGCTTCAACTTCTTTTAAATAATATTTAACTTCATCCATCAAGCCTTCAGGCATTTTGTTGCCGTTGTTGATGTATTCCATACAGGTTGCTGTTGTAATAGTCAATCCCGGAGGAACAGGAAGTCCTAAATTGGTCATTTCTGCAAGGTTAGCACCTTTACCGCCTAATTCGGCACGCATATTGGCATTACCTTCCTTGAAAAGCCATACTCTTTTTTCTGTCATAATTTCTTTCTCCTTTTTGAATATTAAAAAGTACTACATTTCAATATTTTTGTAATCGGCAAAACTCTGCCGACCTACTATAAAATCCTATCATGAACATACATATATACAAAGATTTTTTGTATAATCGATTTATATTGTAAAATTTTGTAAATATCGCCTTATATATTATCAATTATTTTTTTTACGATCGTTTAAAAACCAAAATAATAAAGGTGTCTAATGAAAGTATTACCGTTAAATTTATTTAATTATTCTAATCAGCAGAACAGTATTACCCCATATCGCAGACAACAAAATGTTCAGGATGTTTTTGTTCGTTCAAATTCAACCCCTGTGGCTTTTACTGGCGAAAATGAATTGCAAAATCCGTATCAAAAAGTCTTGCAAAATCCTAACCTTGCACAAAAAGTTATGGAATTAATCACTACTGCGGCTACTATTCTTGTTACAAAAGCTGCAGGAAATAATGTATCTGCTGATGATAGTAAGTATGTTATTGATGTTGTTTGTCGGGATGTAACAGGTGATAACAATGTTCCGTCAAACAAAAATCAAGAATATGAAAAAGAAATAGAAGATCTAAAAAGTGAAAACGAAGAATTGAAAAAACGCGTTAACGAGCTTGAAACGGCTAAGTCATCGACTCGTAAAAAACCGGCTGAAAAACCTGAAATTCCTGTAGAACAAAAAGCTTCTGCGAATGAACCTTCAGGTTATGAATTTCAATTCCCGAAGAAAAAAGTCGGAGTCTTATCAAGACCTCAAAAAGAATTAAAGGAAATAACTACAAATCTTAAATTAAATGAGGCTGATGGGACAAAACTTACTGAAATTTGCAAAGAACTTTTGACAAACAACTCTCATAAAATAGGTGATGAAACCGTAGATAACAAGATTTTGACAACTGAATTAAATGAGCGATTAAAACAGGCAAATCCTGAAGAAATTCCTCAAATAATAAATGAATTTCACATAAAGTGCGGGTTATCAACTCCGCCGGCTCCGGTTGCAGAATCTGAAGGTGCTTCTGCTACAGGTGGTTTAAAGATAAAAGGAAGAATTAATCTTGATGAAATAAAAGACGGCAGAAAACCAAAGCCTGCTCAAAATACCCAGTCCGCTGACGGCGATAATGTTCAGTCTGCTCCTGTAAGGCATAAAAGACCAAGAATTAGTCAGTCAATTTCAGGTGCTGTTCCGTTAAGTGACAAAATGGAAGTAATTGATGAAAAAACTGAAACATACAAATTCAGTATCCCGGGAACAGCCGATGAAAATGTAATGAAAGATATGAAGCGTATGCTTGACAGTTTTGAAAAGGCTGTATCCCAAAAATCAAAACGCAGATTTATGTACCGTCAGCCTTTGAGTGTCAAGGTTTGGGAAAAAGATGTTTTACATGAAGTTGAAAAGCCAAAATCATACAAACACATCAATAAGTCAAATGCTTCCGAAGTGGCGGATGCACTAAATTCGGATCCAAGATTTCATGAAATGTTTACATTACATGCTGCTTTGAGGCTGGTTGACAGGTTCGTGGATTTTAATAGTGATGAACCTGTTGATGAACAATGTCATTTTATTCTTGACAAATTATCTGAAGTTTTGAGAAAATCACTAAAGGATGGTGTCGAGGTGGAAGCCTACGAAGAAGAATCTTCCTCAAAGGTCGGGGCAAGAATAACCATTAATGAAGGGGGTTATGATGACGAGGCAATGTCTATTTTCGGAACTTATCCGATAAGGTTGGGCATCTGTGAAAGTCAGCCGGATCCTAATTATTACAATAAATACAATAAGAAACCAATAATTTCTACAATTTATACAAAAGGAATATAAAAATGCATATTTACGCAACAAGTTCAATACAATTTACATCTGCAAATCGTATAATAAAGCCTAAAAAACAGTATCCGGAAATAATCGGTAAAATAAGAAATAATCTGAATGATGATACAAGAAAAGGTTTGTATAGCAACATTGATTCTTATTTGACTAAAAAATTCTCAAAGAAGGAATTTTTGCTGGCTTTAAATAAACTTGCAATTGATATTGATAATAAAAAGCTGAATACTGCAGAGAAAAAGTATCTTAATGATATGCTCACAACAATGGATTTATCGGATAATTTTGAAAAAATACCTGATAAATACATTGTGAAAAATATTGAAAAACTTATAGATAATCAGAAAAAGATTTAGTATAATCCCATTTCGATTACTTTTTGGCATATTCTTACGGTGTTCAATGCGGCACCGATTCTAAGATTATCTGCCACGCACCATAATGAAATACCGTTATCAAACGCTATATTCTTACGAATTCTGCCGACAAATACAGGGTCAACTCCTGAAGAATCTTTTGTTGTTGGATACTCAAAATTATCTATATTATCAATAACCTTTACTCCGAAAGTATTTTTCAGTATTTCGCGAACCACATCAGGAGTTACCTCTTTTTCAAATTCGATATCAACCGCTTCGGAGTGGCTGTTAAATACGGGAACTCTTGCCGCGGTGCAAGAAATAGGAGTATTTTTATCAAGATGCAAAATTTTCTTTGTTTCGTTGACTACCTTCATTTCTTCTTTTGTATATCCGTTTTCGCAGAACACATCAATTTGAGGAAGAACATTGAATGCGATTTCCTTTTTGAATGCACTTGGCTCAAATTTTTCTCCGTTTAAAGCAGCTTTTGTATTTTCGCGAAGTTCATTTATTGCTTTTAATCCTGCTCCTGAAACGGCCTGATAAGTAGAAACAATCAGGCGTTTAATTTTAAATTTTTCATTAAGCGGTTTAAGAACAAGCATCAATTGTGAAGTTGAGCAATTTGGGTTTGCGATAATGCCTTTGTGCAGTTTTATATCTTCTTCGTTTGCGCCTACTATAACAAGCGGTACATTTTCTTCCATTCTAAAAGCAGAGGAATTGTCAATAAGCACTCCTCCTCTTTTAACTATTTCCGGTGCAAAATGCTGTGAGGTTGAACCGCCGGCAGATGCGAGGACAATGTTTACATTATCAAAGCTTTCTGGTTTTGCTTCTTCCACTATATATTCTTTACCCTGAAATGTTAATTTAGAGCCTGCACTTTTAGCACTTGATAAAAATTTAATTGAATTAAATTCTATATGAAGTTCGTCTATGATTTTTGTAATTTCTCTGCCTACAACCCCTGTTGCTCCAAGTATTGCTATGTTGGGTTTATTCTTTTGCATATATAGTGTCCTTTCTGCTTAAATGTATCTATTTTCAATGCTTATAGTACCATGCACAATTATTTTTTTCAAAAACTGAAAAAATATATATTTATCTCCTCCATTTGTATGATAAATCTTTAGATTGATGTAATTTTTGAAAAAAGGCATGCCTTTCAATAGCAGCATGTATTTCGGGTTCTAAGTACTCCTTGAATGTTAAGATATATTAAGAATAGCGCCAATTTTACGATACCCCTGAAATCATGTCAGATTCATGGTTTCAGGGGTATTACTATTCTGAAGAAAAACTATTGTATAAATATTTTGGACAACATGAAAACTTTAGGTAAAATGGTAATATGCTCATTAGTTGAGTGTTTCTTGTAGAGGTGAATGATTTATGTACGGTATGGTTAAGGAAAATCTTTTGCGGATACGGGAAGAAATTGAACCTTGTCAACCTAGAATAATTGCAGTAACAAAGTACTATGATGCGAATGCGATAGTCAGTGCTTATGAAGCGGGGCTTAGAGATTTTGGTGAATCCAGAGCAATTGAAGCCTGTCAGAAGATAGATTCATTGCCGCAAGAAATTCGTCAAAATTCGCAGTTTCACTTCATCGGTCATTTGCAAACAAATAAAGTGCGTAATGTGGTCGGGGTGTTTGATTATATTCATTCGGTTGATTCTTTGAAGCTTGCACAGTGTATTTCACAAGCAGCCTTGAATAAAGGTATTATTCAAAAAATTCTTATACAGATAAACAATGCTTGTGAAGAACAAAAGTTTGGTTTTTCAAAAACTGATGTTTATGAAAATTTTGAAAAAATCAAACAGCTTGAGGGAATCAAAATATCGGGGGTTATGGATATGGCTCCGTTGGGGGCGGAAGAAAGAGAACTTCATTCTTTGTTTGCTGAAATTCGCCAAATCAGAGATGATTTGGAAAAACAATTTGATTGCAGTTTGCCTGAGTTATCAATGGGAATGAGCCAGGATTACAAAATAGCTGCACAGGAAGGTTCGACAATGCTAAGGATAGGAAGAAAATTATTTACATGAACTGTATAACGGAGGAAAATAAAGTGGCAATAGCAGAATTATTTAGAAAGGTTGGAGATTTTGTGATGGATGGTTTTCGTGGCGAAGATGACGCATTTTCAGGCTACGATGAAGATGACGAATATTACTACGGAGAAGGCGAAGACGGTAATGCTGTAAGAGCGTTGGATTATGCTCCTGTATCTGTACCGGAAAGACGTCAGGAATCTAAAGTTGTAAGTCATCCGACTGCATTCAGAGGCGGAAATGAGGTTGTTGTAATTGAACCTCGCTCATTTGATGATGCTGCTGCTATTGTTCAACACTTAAAAGATAAAAAGATTGTTATGATTAATCTTCATTTGCTTGATAACAGCCAATCACAAAGGACAATTGATTTTGTTTGCGGTGCATCTCAAGCATTGAACGGACAACCTAAAAAAGTTGGTGACGGAGTTTTTGTTTTTGCTCCTCACAATGTTGCGTTGTCAACTGATTTAACAGAACAACAAGCAAGATTTAACGATTCATTGTGGAGAACTTCTCTGCAATAATAATCTTGGATGAGAGAAGAGATAGTTTAAAAGCGGGTGTCTGCATTCAGACACCTTTTTTTTACAAAAAAAAAGTCACAATCTTTTGCGACTTGAACAATAATCTTGGGAGGAGATTTTGGGATAGTTTGTACTTGCATGATACCCCAACATGTCAAGTTTGTAACATGCAAAAATTTGTTTTGTTACAAAAATTAATATTACATAAATCTTACTGAAAGCATGAAATAATTTTTTCAGCGGTCAATTCATTGTATAGAGGTAATGCTCCGACATTATTAATAAATTTATGTTCCGGAAAATCTTTCGGAAATTCATTCCAGAGTTTAATAATTGTAATATTATTTTTGTTAAGTTTTTGTATAACTTCAGTATTATCGGTGCACAATGGATAGCAAAAAGGGATGTTGTCTTTAAGTTCTGGCAGTTCAATAAGATTGTATTTATCAAAAAATTCTTTGTATAGCCTAAAATATTTAATTCTTGTATTTTTATCTTTTGAAAAATCAAAATTTGAAATAATTTTTTCAACTTCCGGTGATATTTTTTTAATTTTTTCGGTGTTTAAAATGATTTCGTTAGACTTGAATTTTTCGTAATCTTGGTTGGCGTCTGTAGTTTGTAATTTCAGCTCATCAATGGGTATTTCTTCTGAAAAATTATCTGTCCCCCAAAGATATGCACCGTTTTGGACAGGTAAAAATTTCCGCAGGGAATTAAAACTTGCGATGCCTTGCGGTTCTGAATAAAAACTTTGGCTGTTGTCGATTATTATATTTTTGTATTTTGCTGTTAATTTTTTTACATTTTCACAAAATAATCCGTAGTAGTTAATGTAAAGTATATAATCGTTTTCAGCGAATTGACAATCCGGCATAAAATTCCGGTTAATGTGGTAAAATTTGATTTTACAATTTTCTTCTCTTATGGCTTTCCATATTGTGTTGCAAGAATAATACGGAACAAAAATTTCTTTTATTCCGTACGTTCTTAAAATTATTTTTAAACAATTTCTGCCAAGGTTTAATTTAATCACTATTTATTATGTGCCTCAAACAGTTCTCTTAAAAGTTCCTGACCTTTAATCATTGTTTTGTAGTCAACATATTCTCTTGCGGAGTGCATGTTGCAAACTGTCGCCAAACCAACAAGGTATGGTGAAAATCTTTCGCCTGAAGCATTTGTTTTGTTTGCATAAATGTGTGTTTCAGCTCCTGCATGAAAAGATGAAATTTCAGGTTCAAGTCCGATTTTTCTAGCGACTGTTTCAAATAGAATAGGCATATATTCGTCATTATTCTTTTCAAACATAGGCATTTTTTCAAAGAAGCTTATCTTTGCAGTTGCGATACCTTTGTATTTCTCGTTAAAGGCTTTAACAATTGTTTCCATAAGCTCCATAAGTTCGTTTTCTTTCGCTTTATTTGAACTTCTTATAGAGTATGTTGCTCTTGCATCGGTGTTAATGACATTTGTAACATCAAGATTTCCTGAAGATATACCGCCAATGTTACATGAGGTTATTACCTGTTTATTTTCGGAATAAAATACTCCTTGTGGCATGTCTGTAATCAGGTTGGCAATAAGTTTTGCGGCATTTTCTCTTGTCGGATCTGCTATATCATTTCCGGAGTGACCGCCTTTTGGAGCATTTATTGTGATGTCAGCAGTAACATAGCTTGCTCCTGAAGTCATACATTGTCCGAGCTTGTCACTATCTAAAACAAGAACATATTTTGATTTTATTTTTGAAAAGTCCGTATTTTTAATACCTGTCATTCCGCTTTCTTCATCTCTTGTGAAGTGAATTTCAAGTCCGCCGTGTTTTATGTCTTTGTTTGAGTTCAGATATTTGGCAAAATAAAGAGCATTTGCAACTCCGGCTTTGTCATCTGCGCCGAGCGTTCTGTCTTTTGCCTTAATCAAATCCCCGTCAAGATATGTGATAACCGGCGAATTGTCCCCGATAACATCAACATGAGAAGATAATAAAATCGGTTCTTTGGTTGGGTCTGTTGCATCTACTGTGATATAAATATTTTTATAATCATCCTGTTCGCATTTTAGATTATTATTTTTGCAGTATTCACAAATCCAATTTAATACATTTTCTTCATCAAGTGATGGTGACGGAATTTCTGCAAGATTACAGAATAAATCTACCAATTCATTTTCTTTTCTTAATTCTTCTATAGTCATAAGACTCTCCTTTTAGTACATTATATAGTATTTGCGAATATAATCAACAAACATACTTCTTTAATTATCTTTTTTAGCCTGCTCGGTTCTGATGAAATTGCAGATTTCTTCAAGTCTGTTATCTTCCATTGCATCAATAAGCTTTTGAACATTATCAAATTTTTTGAGTGCAAAGCCTGTTTCCGCCAACAAAACACAGTCGTTACACAGACGGTGTTCTCCATATTTTATTGAACCTGCGTAGGATTTTGATTTCCCGCAGCATGCACAGTCAAAAAATTCATATTCCAAATCAGGATTTTCTTCCAAATCATCTAAAACCATTTGTTTTGCAACTGCCTGCATTTCTTCTACAATTTCTTCAGGTGTTTTTTCCATTATGTTATCCTTTTATTTTATAAGTTCTTTCATTTCATTAATTGCCTGTTCCAATCCGGTAAAAATAGCTTTTGAGATTATGCTGTGTCCGATATTAAGCTCATATAAGCCGTCAATTTCATGCATTCTTTTAACATTTTTATAGTCAAGACCGTGTCCTGCATTTACTGTCAAGCCTAACTCTTGTCCGAGTTTTGCTGCAGATTTTAGTTTCTGAAATTCTGTTTCTTCGTTTTCTGTTCCATAGGCATTAGAATATGAACCCGTATGCAGTTCAATAAATTGAGCTCCTGTTTTAGAGCTTGCTTTTACCTGTTCTTCTGTCGGATCTATAAATAAGCTTACTTCTATTCCTGCATCCACAAGCGGTTTTACAAATTTTGTAATTTTTTCTAACTGACCAGCAACATCAAGTCCGCCTTCTGTTGTTACTTCTTGTCTTTTTTCCGGCACAAGACAAACAGAATGAGGTTTAATTCTCAATGCAATTTTCTGCATTTCATCTGTAACTGCCATTTCTAAATTTAAAAATGTATTAAGTTTACTGATTTTTTCAACATCTTCATCTTTTATGTGGCGTCTGTCTTCTCTTAAATGGGTTGTGATAGAACGAACCTGACATTTTTCACATATTTTGCCGGCTTCTATCGGTTGAGGTTCAACTCCGCCTCTTGCATTTCTTACTGTTGCAACATGATCTATATTTACACCTAGTAACATTTTTATTCCTCTCTATTTGAATTTCATCTTATTTAATTTTAGTAATGCCGTGTATGTCGGTAATATTGTTATTTTTTCGTCTGATTGTGCAGTTTGTGAAACTGTTTCAATTGCTGTTTTGATATTTTCTTCTACTTTTATTTTATCAGTTGATATTCCGGCATATTTTAGTCTTACAGCCATATCTTTTGCTCTGATTCCTGAAACCGTAATTGTTTTTTGCGTATTTTTTAACTGCTCAAAATCCGCATCCCAAAGCCATGAAACATCTCTGCCGTCTGCATAATTGTCATTTATTGCGATTATTATATTAGAATTTGTATCAACTGTTTTTAAAACTTCGCTTGCTCCTGTTGGATTTTTTATTAATTGAATAAGTGTTTCGTGTCCGTTGATAATTCTTTTTTCTGTTCTTCCAAAAATTGATTTATAATTTTCTACCGATTTATAGATAATCTCATACGGAATTCCCGAAAACAGAGCAAATGATATTGCACCAAGTGCATTGTAAGCATTGTATAATCCGATAAGATTTACTTTAAAATCGTATGTTTTGTCATCATAATTTATTTGAATTTGTGAATAATTATCATAAATTTTTGCACTTGCGCTAAATGTCAAATCAGGTCTTTTATATCCGCATTTTGGACAATAATAGTGTCCCTGCTGGGCAAAAAATTGTTTTGAATATTCAAGTTTTTCTCCGCAAATGCAGTTAAACACTTCACTTGGTGCGTGTGATGATGTTTTATGTTTATCCGAACAAATTTCAACATTTTCAAATCCGTAATAGAATGATTCTTTTCCTCTGCCCAAGTTTGCAACTAACGGATCGTCTGCATTTAAAAATAACACTGGACTGATTTTATCAATCGCATTTTGAATAAATCCCGCAGTTGTGGCAAGTTCTCCGTAGCGATCCAATTGGTCGCGGAAAAGATTTGTTACTATTAAAAAATCTGCACTCATAAAATCATACAGCTTTGTAAGATATGCTTCGTCTGATTCTAAAACAGCATAATCAAATCTTTTGCAGGGTAATTTTAGAGAGAAAGCATTTGCAATGCCGGTTAGCATATTTGCACCTTTTACATTGTGAATAACTCTGTTGTTGTCGTTTTCAAGAATGTGGGCAAGTATGCCGGATGTGGTTGTTTTCCCGTTCGTTCCGGTAATTGTCGCAACCTGAAATGCGTATTTTCTGCAATATTTTAAAAAATCAGGACAAATCTTCAGGGCAACCATTCCGGCAAAAGATGTTCCGCCTGATTTTTTAGTCAATTTAATCAGGGCATAGATAAGTCTTGAAAATATTATTGCCGTATAAAACCTTAACATCCCTGTCAAAATTACTCCTTTAAATGTATTTGAAAAAATATTATAATATTGTATTATTATCATAAGTATAATACAAAAGGAAAAATAATGCTGATTTTCTTTTTTATTTTAATATTTTTAGCTGAGCTGAAGATAACTTTTGATATAGTATGTTATCTTAAAAAACTGGATAAAAAAATCTGTTCTCTTGACGAGCAAATCTCAGCGTTAAATCCTGTTATAGAGGAGCAATTTTTATCTTTGCGAATAGCTTTAAATAAAGTTCTTTTATCATTAAATGATATTCAGTTGAAAATAAAAGAGAAAAAAGAAGAATATAAAATTATTCTTTTGAAAAATTTAATAACCGGAGTTTTGTTTTTTATTTTGAATATAAATGGAAGCAAAATTCTGTCTGTTGTGGATTTGGCGGTAGATATAAAATCTTTTCTAAAAAAATGGTCTTTGGTTGTTTAAATTATGGATACTTCAAAGACATAAGTTAAAAGCAAAATTTTATAAAGATGTTTTATAAATAATAAAATAGGGAATTATTGTTTTTCAATAATTCCCTATTAAACAATTTAATTTTTATTTTAATTAGTGGCAGCAAGTGCAAGTTGTACCGCAGCCGAATTGTTCTTTTGCTGCAGTCATATTAACTTTGATTCTGCCGTCAACTGCAATACCTTCACCTGTTTTTTCAGAAATTAACAACGGGTTAATATCTAATTCTGTGATGAAGCTGAAGTCTGAAACTAATTGAGATAATCTAAGGATTGTTTCTTCAATTTGTTCCATTTTTGCAGGAGTTGTGCCTCTTGCACCTTCAAGTAATTTGTATGCTTTTACTGATTTAATCATTTCTTTAGCATCAACATCAGTCAAAGGTGCAATTCTGAAGGTTACGTCTTTCATAACTTCAATAAATACACCGCCTAAACCGAACATCATCATATGACCGTATTGAGGGTCAGTTGCAACACCGCAAACCATTTCACGATTGCCTTTAACCATTTCCTGAATGATTACGCCTTCCAAACCGTCTAACAAACCTTTTGCTTCTAATTTAGAAATAAGGTCTTGATATTCAGCTCTTAATTGTTCTGCTGATTGAATGTTTACTCTTACACCGCCAACATCTGTTTTGTGAGAAGTTGTTTTTGAAGTCATTTTCATTACAACAGGGTATCCGATTGAATCTGCAATAGATACTGCCTGTTCTTCAGTTGTTGCAAAACCTGATTTACAAACTCTGATACCGTAAGCATCTAATACATCAATAGATTCCCTTGTTGTTAATTGTTCACGACCGTCAGCGATGGATTGTTTAATAATTGATTCAGCTTTAGCCTTGTCGATATTGCTGAATGTCGGAATTTTACCTTCAGCTCTTTCAATCCACAATCTCTGTTGATTTAATCTGTGTAAACCTTCAGCTGCTTCTTCAGCGTACATAAAGAATGGAATATTAACATCCATATCAGATAATGCTGTGAAGAATTCACTCTTAGTCATAAATACGCCGATAACAGGTTTTTGAGGGTTCTTAGCTTTAATTTCCATCAATGCTTTAGCAACATCAATATCTTTTAAGCCCAAGAACGGTAAGTAAATACAAATAATCATATCTACATTCTCATCGGCAATAACTGTTTCAAGTGTTTGTTTGTAGTGTTCGATAGGAGCTGAAGCAATCATATCGATAGGGTTTTTAACAGATGCAGCAGATGGTAAGAAACTTCTTAATTTTTCTTTTGTAGCATCTGTAATTTTAGCGATTTGCATACCATATTCACAAACTGCGTCAGTTGCCATAATACCAGGGCCGCCTGAATTTGTGATGATTGCTACTCTGTCACCTTTTGGAATAGGGCAGTTAGCAAAAACTTTAGCTGTAGAGAACAAGTTTTTCAAAGAGTATTCTCTGATTACGCCTGATTGGTTTAATAAAGCGTTAGCCGCTTTATCAGCACCGGCTAATGAACCAGTGTGAGAAGATGCAGCAGAAGCACCTGCAGCTGATCTTCCTGCTTTTAGAGCTAAAATAGGTTTCTTTTTAGAAATTCTTGAAGCTAATTTTCTGAAGTTAGCAGGGTTTTGGATTGATTCCATATATAACAAAATTTGTTCAACGTCATCATCGTTTTCCCAATATTCTAAAGCAGTTTCTGCGTTAACATCTGCTTGGTTACCGATTGAAATAAATTGTGCAAAACCTAAATTTAAGTCTTTCAAAATATTTAAAATACCGCCGCCTAAAGCACCGGATTGAGAAACGAAACCAATGTGTCCTCTTTCAGGTAAGCTTTCTGCGAAACATCCGTCCATTGAAATTTCAGGTAATGTGTTTACAACACCTAAACAGTTAGGACCAACACATCTCATACCGTATTCCTGAACTTTAGCTAAAAGTTCTTTTTCTGCTTGAGCGCCTTCAGCACCGGTTTCTTTGAAGCCTGCTGTAATAATACAAAGACCTTTGATGCCTTTTTCGTGGCATTGATCTATTGTTGATAATACAAATTTTGCATTAACAACGATAATAGCTAAATCAATTTCTTCAGGTACTTCTAAAACTGAAGTGTATGCCTGTAAACCTTCAATGATTCCGCCCTTTGGGTTGATAGGGTAAATTTTACCGTTAAACTTGTACTCTTGAAGTCTTTTCATAATATCTGAACCGATGGTGTGTTCTTTTGTGGAAGCACCAACAACGGCAATTGACTTCGGTTTCATAATTTTGTCTAAATTTGCTGTCATGTTTTTATCCTTTCCTTATAGCCAGTAAAATTAAATCATGACTAAATTATATATCAAAAAAAATTAAATAAATACAACAAACAGGTAAATTTAACACGAAATTTACCTGTCAGTTGATTAAAAAAGTAATATTAATTATCAGATTTTAATTTATCTATAATATAGCTATCAAGTAATCTTTCATCGCCGTTGTCAATATCTTTTATAATTTTTTCTATTTCTTTTTCGGCTCCCGTTGGAAGTTTATATTCTTCTGCTATTTCGTATGTTGCCTGTTTTATGCTGATATTTTCCCCTCCTGTTATGTGTTTAGGGAATGTTTTTCTGATTATATCCTTCATTTTTTTTGAGATAATTTCGTCATATAAATCTGTTTGGGTGTCTGCGAGTTTGAAATATTCTGTAAGTTTTTCAGAAATCATATCAATTTTTATGTTTGCATAAAAATTATCCTTGGCAGCTTGTTTTGGAATATCCATGGCAAATTCTTCCGGATCTTGTGCAACCTTTGTTAAATCAATAATCAAATTGATTTTTTGATCCGGAGTCAGATTAGATTGTGTAATAAATTTGTATGATTCTGATTTTGAAGGATTGTTTTGCGGAGCAAAAATTTCAAATACATTTTCATAATCATTTTTGACTGCTTCAATACTCATTTTTCTGAATAATTCACCCTCAAAACATTCATCAATTTCTGTATATTCATCTTGAGCGAATATTTTTCTTATGGATGCCAAATCGCTTATATGCGGATTTGTCATAGGTCTGTAATTAGAACTTACACTGTCTAAAGAGGCTCTTTGTAAAAATTCCCAGTTAAGTGCAGTCGATTGGTTTTCATTTAAGTCAAATTTTTTCTCAAGTTTTTCTATTAATTCTGCCTGATGGCCGATTAAATCTTCATCATTAAATAATTCTGATATGGATTTTAAATTATTTTCTTTAAGGTATTCCTCGACAGTTTTTCTGAATTCGTAGCTTTCTTCGGGAGTTTGGCGGAGTAATTTTTTTGCATATTTGTAAAAAGAATCATCTGCACTGTTTTCAAGTATATTTTTAAATCCTTCCAGAGGTCTGATATCCCCTCCAATAACTTTTTCAAGATACATATCATCCCTTGCATGTCCGTTTAGACCAAGCGGGATGTAGTCTTTCCCGTCATCGCAACGTCTTATCAGCTCGTCTGCAATATATTCATTTGACAAGTCATCATCTTCGCTTATTTTTAAAACCTTTGTTATTTTTTGCTGCAGTTCAACCTGTTCGTCAAAATGTTCTTCTCCGCCAATGTCGCTAAGTGACTGAATTTTATTTTCTCTTAAATATTTCCATATTGTATTTCTTAAATTGTTTGCGGCTTCTTCATTCAATTTAAGTTCCTTTGTAAGAATATTTACAAAAGACTTATCGCAAATATCCGTTAATATTCTTGCTGCCCCTGTAAAACATACGCTGTCGCAGTTTGGCTGGTTAAGACAATTTAATTTGATTTGTTTATTATTTTGGGGTTTGTTGTTTATTTGGTTATGGTAAATGTTTGCAAAATTAACTGGTGATATCATTTTTAATGACCTCCGCTTCGGTCTAAAAAAATGAAAATGATAAATTTTGCGCCATATTTGGTATTATTTTTACAAACCTTAATACCTCGTAACCTGTGTTTTATAAATTTTGCGTCAGGTTGTGCGGTATTTTACTGGTGCTCATTTACAAATTTTTGTTTAAATACTTGTCGTTAAAGACGGAGCAATGGTAATAAATGCTCTTACAAGGTCGCTGTCCCATTGCTTTCCTGCACCGTCATGCAAAATTGCACAGGCTTTTTCTATCGGCATACCTTTTCTGTATGGTCTGTCGCTGACAAGAGCATGATATGCATCTGCAACCGACACAATTCTTGCTTCTAATGGGATATTTTCACCCTCTAAATTGTCAGGATAACCTTTACCGTCTAATCTTTCGTGGTGATGTTTTACAATTGGTATAAATTCTCTTAATGCCTCATTTGGAGCAAGCACTTTTTCGGCTCCAATAGTCGGATGCTGTTTCATAATTTTCCATTCTTCATCATTCAGTTTACCCGGTTTTTTAAGTACACTTTCCGGAATACCGATTTTACCTATATCATGGAGCATTGCACCAATTTTAATTCTTTGAACTTCAGGTTCCGGCAGATTAATTGCACGGGCAAGAGCTTCTGAATATCTTGAAACACTTGTAGAATGACCTTTTGTGTATGGGTCTTTTGCATCAATTGCACCTGCAAGAGATGTTACCATTTCCATAAGATTGTTGTGGTTTAATATTTCAACATTGTTAATCTTTTTAACAAGTTCATCTTCAAAATTTATACCGTTTTCAAAATGGCGTTTTGCCAAAATTTCCGCAAAAGAATTTACGGCAACATCATCCCAGAAATTAAAATCTTCCGTACTGATTATCGCAGACATACCTTCTTTATAGCCTTTTGCCTGAGAAATATACATAGCCTGTTCTGATAAAAGTAATAATTTTTCTTGGTCCTGTGCTGAATTAGGATAGGTTGCAATGCCGACAGAAACCTTTACAGGTCCGACATCATCAACAAAACAGCATGACAGACAGTAGGTAATGTATTCTGCCATGTATTTTGCACTTTTTGTGTCTGTTTCCGGCATAATTACGGCGATTTCATCTCCGCCGTATCTTCCTGCAGAATCAGTATTTTTAATATTTTGTTTTACTTTATCCGCAATAATTTTGATAACTTCATCACCTTTCGCGTGTCCCAGCTCTCTATTAATTTTGGAAATATTATTTACATCAAACATGACGACAGACAAAGGTGTGTTGTTGTCTTGTGCTTTTTGAAGTTCTTTTGCCAAGACTTCCTGAAAACCTCTATGTGTGTATAACGAGGTTAAAGTATCAGTGTTTGCATATTTGTTTGTTTGCTCAAGAAGTTGGATATTGTGAATATACATTCCGATATAGTTTGCCATAAATGTTGCTACATTTATGTTTATTCTTGAAATGCTTTTGCCTGCAAGTAATACGCCCATACACTTGTTGCCGGACATCATAGGCAAAATTACGGATTTTGTTTTTGAAAAATATGATATTTTTATATAATCTACATCGTCTTTTTCTATAATTGTTTTGGTATTAAAGCATTTAATAATCGGATTTTCCTCATCAGAGAGAAAAACTTTTGAGCTGTAGGAATTTCCGGCTTTAGAATATAATTTTAAATTAAGGCATTTGGATTTTTCATGTAAAAGACCAAAACCGATGAAATCCCAGTCAAACTTGTTTACCAGAATATCATTAAGGTTAGAAAATAAATCAATTAAATTTTGGTTAGTTAAAAATACATCTGAAACATATTTCATCATTTCAGCATAATTTATCTGTGCAGAAACTTTTGCCATAGATGTCGGGCGATTCAGAGTAAGCGGATGAGGTTTTGCTTTTTTGTTGTTAAAGTTGTTTATTGTCTGAACAATATCGCTAAAATTCCCTTCGCTTCCATAAGGATTTTCCTTGATGGTGTTTGCGGCAGATGTGCCTAAAACTTCTTCAAGCTCCTTTTTGTACGGATTTTTCTTTTTTAAGGCAGATTTTGTTTCATGCTTTTTAATGCCATTTGCAATATTCTCAATAGGATTACTGCTTAATGACTTTCCTGCATCCTTATTCTTGCTGCTGACAAGATTTTTTACTTCTTTGTCCGTATTTTCCAAAATTTCTACCTTAATTTTTGTTGTATTTTATATAAATCCTGTGAATTAATTTTTTGTCTGTTTTTGAACTTATTTTTACATAACTTAAATAAGTTTACTCCGAAAAAAGAGTTTTTTAAATACTTCAAACAGATGGAATATAAATATTCCTTACAGAGAGAGTTTACTAACCAATATTACTACACTTATAGTATATAATATTTTTTATATTTTTTCCAGTTGTTGTTTAGATTTGTAAAGCAAACAACCCTTCCAATAATTTGGAAAGGTTGTTTTTTTATATGTATCATCACTATCTTATGCGACTAATTTCAATGATTGATTTGGTTGAATTATTACTCTGTAGCAATCTTTTTCGTAGTGTAAATTATTCAATTGCATCAATTCTTCTGTGTGCTGCATTATCTGAACATCAGTCGGATTGTAATCTTTTTCATCTTTATGAAGTTCCATCAAATGAGCTCTTGCTATGTTCCATACATTGTCACCTTTAGCTACTGTGTATGGTCCGTTTGCACTCATTTTACCGTTTACCGGAGCATTTGCCAAATCATTTTCAGGACTGCTTGTTGATGTTGGAGCCGGAATTTCTTTGTTTCTTGTGAATAAGTAAACTCCGCCTGCAACTACCGCAGCTGCTGCCGCTGCAACTAATCCGATTTTACCTTTTTTAGTTGCTGCGAATGATTTAAGTTTTTCCAATATGCCTTTAAGACCTTTAGCTGTATCAGATTTTGCCGGAGAAGGTAAACCTGCAGGATTATTAGCTGTCGTTTGAGCTGCTTTTTTTACTCCGTTAGGTAAACCTAATATTTTTGAAGCACCATTTCCTGCTGCTGATGTTCCGCCTGTTGCTGCAGTTGTTGAACTTGCTGCAGCACCTGTAGCTGCAACTGCACCGGTATTTGTTGCTGCTTGTGTAACTGCCGGTAAATTTTCTCCGGCCTGTGCTGCGGATTTTCCTAATCTTTTTTCGATAGCCGCAATCTGTTCAGGTGTCAGATCTGCTCCTCGCCAATTAAAATTCGGATCACTTGCAATTTTTTTAAGCATTTTATCTATAAATTTTTCGCTTACTTTTGGTTTTGTTGCTGCTTTTATTGCTTCATCATAAACACCGCCTGCCAAATTAGGTAATCTCAACTGTTGTTTTGGTGCGTTTGCCAAGTAGTTAGGCAACTGAAGTTTAGCTGCAGCTTCCTTTTTAACCGCTTCCAACGCAACATGTGTTTGTTGTCTTTTTACAGCCTCTTTGCCGATTGCTTTTCCGTATCGTGCATAAAATTTGTCAGACTGACTTAATCCTGAGTATTTGTCAATAGCCATATCATTTCCCCTATGTTTATTTATCCCCTGTACTTTTATAAAGTATTTTTGTTTTTGAAAATTGACTTTTTCAATTGCTCATGTTACAAAATATTAACATTAATCTCAAAACAGGCTTCAATACTGGTTTTTAGACTTTACATTTGTGATATATTTACCCACTTGCGAAAAAAATATGTGTATTATATTATAGATTTATATTGTGTAAAAGTGAGGAATAATAAATGAACCAAATAATTAAAGTAGCCTGGGATTTAAACGAAAATACAGATAACAGATACAAATTAGTTTATGAAATTGCAGAACTTGCAAAAAAATTAGTGGACGAAAGTCAGGCAAGAAAAGCAAGAGAAGGTTTTGGCTTTGATGAAGGTCATGAATCTGCTTATACAAAAGAAAACCCTGTAGAGCATGCTCTTATGGTAAAAGCTTCCGAGGCAGATGATAACAGATTAGTAGGTTAGTTGTAGAAGAAAAACACATGGCGAAATATAATCTCTGTGTGTTTTTTTGTAATTGTACGGGTTAATGATTATATGTGGGAAACTCTTGATTATATAAATACTTACACTGATTATTTTAAACCTGAAATAGGCATTATATTAGGTTCGGGTTTAGGAGAGTTAGCTGATAAATATTGTGAATATTCTATCCCTTATTCTCACATTCCGAATTTCAGCCAATCTGCAGTAGAGGGGCACAAGGGACAGCTTGTATTTGCAAATATAGAAGATCGTCCTGTTGTTATGATGCAGGGCAGAAATCACTATTATGAAGGCTATACAATGGAACAGGTTACTTTTCCTGTAAAGGTAATGAAATCTTTGGGGGTAAAAACTCTGATAGTTACCAATGCTGCCGGAGCTATCAATAAAAGCTTCAGGCCGGGTGATTTGATGGTGATTACCGATCATATAAATTTAATGGGTGAAAATCCTCTCAGGGGTAAAAACGATGATTTATTGGGGACAAGATTCCCTGATATGTCTGAAATTTATAATAAAAATCTTATTAAAATCGTTGATGCTGCTGCAAAATTATTAAATATCAATTTAAAACATGGTGTGTATATTGCATCATCAGGGCCAAGTTATGAAACTCCCGCAGAAATCAATATGGCAAGAGTACTAGGTGCTGATGCTGCCGGAATGTCCACTGTGCCGGAAACTATTGTGGCAAATTACTGCGGAATGAAGGTTATAGGTATAAGTTGTATTTCAAATTATGCAAGCGGTGTATCAACCAAAAAACTTTCTCACGATGAGGTTATAAAAACGACACAGGAAGTGAAAGATAAATTCAGTGCTTTGATATTGAAAATTTTACGAAACATAAAATAAAAGACCGGAATAACCGGTCTTTTATTTTTCATAAAGTTATTTTTAGTATCTTGCCAGATATTTATCAAGTTCCCATTGTGAAACATAGGTTCTGAAAGAATCCCATTCTTTTTTCTTAGAGGTCATAAATTCTGAAAAGATATGATCACCCAGGGCAGCTCTTGTAACAAGTGATTTGTCCATTTGTTCAAGGGCTTCTGATAAACTTCCCGGTAATGAATCAATTCTTTGTTTTTTGCGTTCTTTTGCTGAAAGTTTGTATATATTGCTTTCAACAGGAGCAGGCGGATCTATTTTGTTTCTTATACCGTCTAAACATGCTTCTAATATCGCTGCAAATGCTAAATATGGGTTGCATGCAGGATCAGGCGAACGAAGTTCTACTCTGGTTGAAACTCCTCTTTTTGCAGGAACTCTTAATAATGCACTTCTGTTAGCAAGCGACCAGGCTAAATATACAGGTGCTTCATATCCCGGAACAAGTCTTTTGTAGCTGTTTACAAGAGGATTTGTTATAGCAGTAAATGATTTAACATGCTTTAACATTCCACCGACAGAATATTTTGCAATATCAGAAAGCTGATATTCTGCTTTTTCGTCATAAAATGCGTTTTTACCGTCTTTAAATAATGAAATATTGCAATGCATCCCTGAACCGTTAATTCCAAAAATCGGTTTTGGCATAAATGTTGCATGAAGATTGTGTTTTGCGGCAATTGCTTTTACTGCAATTTTAAATGTCGCAACATTATCTGCTGCAGTAAGGATATCAGAATATTTAAAGTCGATTTCGTGCTGTCCGTCAGCTACTTCGTGATGAGATGCTTCAATATTAAAATCCATATTTTGCAGGGTTAAAACAATATCAGAACGGATATCTTCTCCTAAATCTTCGGGACCGACATCATAATATCCTGCTTTGTCCTGTGTTGTTGTGGATATAGCACCGTTTTTATCCTTTGCGAATAAGAAAAATTCTGCTTCAGGACCTATATTCATTGAAAATCCCATTTTTTCAGCTGCTTCCATTACTCTTTTTAGGTTGCACCTTGGACATCCTTCAAAAGGAGTTCCGTCTTGATTGTAAATGTCGCAAATAAGACGTGCGGAATTTACACCGTCAGTTTCTCTCCATGGAAGAATTTGAAAACTGTTTATATCGGGATGGAAAAACATGTCAGATGTTTCTATACTTCTAAAACCTTTTATTGACGAACCGTCAAGCATAATTTCATTGTTTAATGCCTTATCAAGCTGGTCTTCAGGGATTGTCAAATTTTTTACCTGACCATTGATATCAACGAATTGCAGTTTGATAAACTTGATATTGTATTCTTTTGTAAGCCTTTTGATATCTTCTTTGGTAAAGACTTGTCCGTCACTTCTTGCGTGTATAAAATCTGTCATACTTCCCTCTTTCTTTTTGTATAAAATCTTTACTTGTATAGAATAGAATTTTTAGTATAAAAGGTCAAGTTAAGATTATATAAAGACTCGTTATTTTATCTTATTTAATTCAATCTTTACATCAGTAATCGGCACTGACAATGTCTGATGGTTACGAAGAGCATCATTCAGATATTTTTTATAGCTTTCCGTATCTTCAAATCTTTGGGCAACTTTTGCAAGCATATAGTATAAATTCCCGTCTTCTCCATAGTTATCAATTGCCTGTAAAAGTATTTCTTCTGCATTGTCCCTGTCCCCTTCAAGCGTATAAATTTTTGACATCACTTTGTATGCTTCCACGTCATAAGGGTTTAATTCAACAGTTTTATTGAGTTTTTCCAATGCAGAATTAATATCTCCGTTTTCATAATCAATAACCGCAAGATTATAATATGCCCAGCTGTATTCTGGCGAAATAGAAAGAACTTTATTGAATTTTTCCTGAGCTCCTTCACTGTCCCCCATTTCTTTGAGGATATTTCCTATATAAAAATGGGCATATATATCTTCGTCATTAAGGTCAATTGTCTTTTGAAAAAGATCAAGCGCCTGAGCATAATCATGCATTTTAAAATATACAAGAGCAAGATTAAAATACGAGTTTGAATCGGTTTGGTCTGTTGCCAAAACATGTTCAAAACATTCTATGGCATTTTTATACTCTTTAAGTTCAGTGCATACAAGTCCGAGGTTATAAACTGCATCCGTTGCTTCAGGTTCAATTTCCAGCGCTTTTAGGTATGATTCTTTAGCTTTTGGAAAATTTTTTAATTTTTCATATACAATTCCCAAGTTATAAAAGACTCCGCTATCGTCTTTAAAAATTCTTGACAAATAAACAAGATTTTTTAAAGCTTCTTCATTAAAACCGCAATCTGTAAGCAATACGGCTAATTGTCTGCGAGCCTGAAAATTTTGTGAATCCTCTTTGAGTAAATTTTGCAGTTCTTCAATTTTATCAAGTTTTGACACTTAAATCCCTCAGAGTTTTTATATTACAGGTACATCAACCGGTTCTGTCAAAATTACGTTGAGTATGTCATTTTTGAACAGATGGACATTTTCACCTTTTTTAATTGCATCTGCAACAGAATCATATACAAAATATCCTGCAGTACCAAATGCTCCGCCGATGGCTGCAAACGGGATTATAACATATTTAAAACCGTTATCTGTAACATCTGAACCCCAGTCTACAGCATTTCTTGTAATATCTGCTGATTTTGTGCAGGTTTTTCTCCAGGCATCTTTGTAGCCTCTTGTTGTTGTAATGCCGCCGTCATATGTGGTGTCTGTTCTGCCGGTGAGGGTTAAACTCAAAGGTATTTGGCGTCCGTTAGGTGTCACTACATGGTCAAAATCCAAATATAAAACAGCACCTTTTGACATCCTTTTGGCTGGTGTAATTGCTCTGATAGATCCTCTTACAATTGAACCCATAGGCAAAATGACATCTTCATTATCTTCTGCTTTCTGGTCTGTAATCAGCATTGCAGTAAAATCATTACCTGCAGTGTTGTATGATGTGTCAATAGAATTTAGCATTTTTAATGAAAAGTTTGTCCCTGCAGGGATTCTTTTGGTTTTAGCGTTTGCGCTAAAAGGTGCGGATATTGCAGTTTGCACAAATAAAAACATAGCTGTAAGTATTAACAAAATTTTATTTTTCATTTTTTCTCTCCTCAAATCTGTCAATATTCTACCATATAAGGAGATTTTTGTTAATACCTTTAATAAATTAATGTTTATCAAACTGCAAAAGTTTTAAACCTGTAAATGGTGATTTCTTTTGAACATCAGGTAATTCATAGCATTTAATACATCTTGCTTCGTAGGTTTCATCTCCGCCAATCATAATTAACGGAGAATTTTTATCTGCCGGTTTACCGTCAATTAATCTTTGCGTTCTTGTTGCTTCTTCGCATCCGCATTTCATGCATACTGCATGAAGTTTATCAACTTTTGTTGCAATACACATCAAATCGGGCATATATCCGAACGGTTCAGCCTTAAAATCCAGTTCAAGTCCTGTTCCGATAACTTTTTTACCTTCATTCATAAGCTGGGTTATTACCGGAACTATATTTCTGTCAAAAAATTGCAATTCGTCAATTGCGACAACCTGTGCATCTTTAACCGCACTTAATATTTGTATGGAATGTTTTACTTTTATAGCATCAAGCCAAAGTCCGTTTCTTGATTCAATATAATCTCCGCCGGTGCGGGTGTCTATGTCAGGGGATATAACTTTCACTTTTTTCTTTGCTATTATGCACCTTCTTATTCTGCGTAAAAGTTCTTCTGTTTTTCCGCAGCTCATAGGTCCTGTTATTAACTCGAAACTATAACCTTCCATGCCCCATTTTTCTCCCAAAATTATTGTTCAATCTTTTCATGTATTATAGAACTTTAATACAATTTTTTAAAGTAAATTATTGTTACGATTATTATAATTTTATTTAATTGTTATTAATTTTTGCCTGTAATTTCCCGATACATATTGAGATATTCTTCAGAGCTTCTTTTCCACGAAAAATCTGCTTCCATTGCGGATTTTCTCATAGCATTAAATACATATTTGTCCTGATATACCCACAGGGCACATTTTATGGCATTTAGCATATCCCATCCGTTGTAGTTCCAGAACTTGAATCCGTTAGAATTATCAAGCGGATATCCGGTAATAGTGTCCTCAAGCCCGCCTGTAGCTCTTACTATAGGCAGTGAACCGTACCTCATTGCAATTAACTGACTAAGTCCGCATGGCTCAAATTTTGACGGCATTAAGAAAAAGTCGCTTCCTGCATATATTAAGTTGGCAAGTGATGCTTTATAACCGACATAAGTTCTTATATTTGCCGTATTATTAGAAAGCCAGATAAATAAATTTTCATAATCATTATCACCGCTTCCTAAAAATACAAAATCCGCATCAAGATTTTGTAACTCATATTGCATATCTCTGATTAAATCAAGTCCTTTTTGACCGACAAGTCTTGAAATAAGTGCGATGAGCGGTCTATTCGGATTATATTTCAGTCCGAAGTATTCGCATACAGCTTTTTTATTTGCTTCTTTATTTTGAATTGATTTAACATCAAAGTTTTTTACAAGGTTTTTGTCTTTCTTAGGATTAAATACGGTGTAATCAATTCCGTTTAAAATTCCTTTTAATTTGTATTGAGCACCTCTGAGGGTGTAATCCATTCCTTCGCCGTATTCTCCAGTCAGAATTTCTCTTGAATATGTCGGAGATACTGCAACAACTCTGTCTGAATAGTTTATAGCACCTTTCATCCAGTTTACTCTGCCGTAGTGTTCGCAACCCCATTCGTTATAGACTATATCTTTTCTCATATTTGCGTAGTCAATAATGTCCTCAAACCACACTCCCTGATATGCAAGGTTATGAATTTCAAATACGCATTTTGTATCTTTCCAAAAATCATCAAATCTGTAGTTTGAGTGCAGGTATAATGGAAGCATTGCCGTATGCCAGTCGTTTGCGTGAATAACATCTGCTCTGAAATTCAGTTTTTTGGCATATTCCATTACTGCAAGAGAAAAAGAGATGTATCTTTCATGTTCATAGCGGGGATCTAAATATTTTGGATAAACTTCTTTAAAAGGGGTGAAGTACCAATCATTTTTTATAAAAAATACATTAATATCTGTATCCGGCAATTTTGTCATATAAAGATTAAATTTTTGCGGGCTGTTACCCATTGTCAGCCACATTTCAGAATTTTCAAGTTCTTTGATGTTATATTTTTCTTTATCAATACAACCGTGAAGAGGGGTAAAGATTGCAATCTGAGCATCTTTTTCCAATTCTTTTGGTAAACTGCCTACAACATCAGCCAATCCGCCCGCTTTTGAAAACGGTGCAACTTCTGCAGATGCAAATAAAATTTTCATATTTCCTCTCTTTCTGAACTTTATATGATAAAATTTTTGTTATTAGTTTTGATTATCGTCTTCGTACCCGTCAGAATTTTCTTCTTCTGAGTATTCTTCATCATCTAAATCTGTTCTGATAGATTGCATATCAGGAACTTCAATCTGATTTTCTTCTATAAATTTATCAATATCTACATCAAGATTGAATATAAGCCCGTATTTTTCAACAATATATTCTGCTTGTGACAAACATATATCGGCTTTATCGTAAACCTTTAGACAACTCATCAGTTTATACATTTGGAATTTGTTTAGCAGCATCAGATAATCACTAAATCCGCCTGATCTTTCCATCTGTATGGAGGAGTTATTTAACATAGCATATGCAATATCAAATCTGCCCTGTTTCATGTAATAGTGGCTCATAACATAGAATGCAATATATTTAATTCCCGTTAATCCTTTTTCATTTGCGGTATCAAGAACTTCATTCAGAATAGCTCTTGCCTTGTAATAGGATTTTAATTCTGTATATGAATATCCTATTATCAAATCTGCAAACAATTCAAACGGATATACAGAGCTTTCTTTGGCAACAATCTTTGATTTATAAATTTCTTTAGCGAGATTTTCGGGATTGTTATTGTAGTTTGTAAATGCATTCATTATGTAATACAAAATATTTGAAAATGCATCTTGTCCTTTATCTGATTCGGAAACAGAAACTTTTTCACCCATAATAAAGTTCTGTAATTTTGCAAAAATGACGTAAGATTTTGGAATGAAATCAAATAAGCGGTTAACAATATCCAGAAGTTCATTTACATCTTCTCTCATTGTAAATGCGTCTGCCATTGCCATATACGCAACAAAATCACATATCATGTCTTCAAAATTTTCTCTTGAAACAAGAGTATAATCCATATCATTCAATCTGTCCCCGTCAAGAACATTCAGGATATTATATCCAATATCGACACATTCATTTAATGACCCTGTTCCAAATAAAACCTTAACATGAATCATAGTCATAAGCAGATATCTTATGTCAAAATTTTCTGCCAAAGGATCAATAGATGCTTCATCCATGGCAGAAAGCAGTTTGTGTATAAGATTTAGTGCATACAAATATTCGCCCTGATTTAATGCCCCTTGCATCATTTTTGAACACAGGTCAATAAAGTTTTCAGTGTCATCACTGTTTTGCAAATCTTCAAGTGTACGATCTGCAATTTCTCTTGTTTGTTCGGGGTCATACTCAAACATATTTGCTGAAATGTTGTCATAAATGGCAGTTTTATATTCGTTGAGTTCTTCTTTTGTCCAATCATCTTTATATTTGTCAACCTTTTTAATAAGCTCTCCCGAAGCATTCAAATAACCGGAAAAATCTCCCAAAGACAAATTTAAGTTTGCAAGATTTTCCCATTCGGATATAACATTTTCATGCTCTGAGAGTTGTTCATATAATATCGCTTTTTCCGGAGCAGGCATTTGCTCTGTATAAACTTTCTCAAATAATTCTCTTGCAAAAGCTTCTTTTGCTTCGTCATCATAAATGGCAAGGATATTCTCTTTAAGTATATTGTAATTAGGGAAGTAAATGCTGTCATTGTAAAAATACAAAAATCCTCTTTCTGCAAGATTTTGTGCAAGTTCTCTCCAATTTTCAATGCCAAAAGAATCTGCGGTTTTAGGATCTGTTCTTGGTCCTAAAAATGCGCACATTGATAAGAATTTCAACTTGTCTTCTTCGTCCTTCATCAAATTTAATCTTCTCTGCATCAATAGTTTAAGATTTGACGGAAGCATTGTTGTTTTCGGATTAATTAGCTCTAAAAGGTTATCATCCGTGTAAGCATAAACTTCAGATTCAATTAGGTATTGAATTGCATAATCAAGAAACAGAATACTGCCTGCGGCATATTTTGCAATTCTTTTGAAAAAGAAATCCGATTTAATTTTTTCATAGAAATCTGCGTTAGCCTCCACAATGTTTTCAAATTTTGTAGGAATAAGCGTAATTTCTGTATAATATGGTCTTGAAAGCAAGAAATGTGCACGTTTGTGCATAGAAAATTCTTTTGAATAAGATGCAATAAAGCTAATGTTCATATCGTCAAAATGTTCATACAGCATATTAAGAACATTCATTGAGCCCGCATCCATTTTATCGTAATTTTCAATATATATAAGAGTATCAGGCAGTGACATCAATAAAGATAAGAACACTTCAAAATAGCTTTGTCTTGTGTCTTCAAGATTTTCCATATCTCTTTGGTTGAGTGTGATTAAATCTCTTATTAATTTATCGGAGTCAAAACTTGAAAATAGCGAAAAATCATTTTCGGAAAACAGTTTTGGAGAAACAGAATAGTTGAAAATTGATGAAATCAGTTCTCTGAAAAATGCGTATGGGGTATATTTCATATTATCGTGGCAGGTAATCGGTATAATGTTTTTATATTTCCCCAATTCATTAACCGCACCGAGTAATCTCAAAGTATATGGCTGATAAAGATTTGAACCTTTAATTCCCATAATCCCTTTAGGAACTTCATTCAGCACATCAACGATATTTTCAAGTATTCTGACATTTTCTGTTGTATAAAATGCACAGTTGATTTCATCAAAATTGATAAGATCAACATTATAAAGTTCTTCTCCCGCAATTTCGTTTGATTCTTCAATTGTTCTTTCAACAATTTTATCCTGAGCGAGCATCCCTTCATGCACAAAGTTCGGCACTTCCGGATTTGATTCTTCTTCCTCAATTTGTGCTTCTTTCATAAATTCATCAATTCTGATAAATTCTTTAATGTTAATTTCAAAGAATCTTTTCATTCTACCGTTAAACAGTACGGAATCAAGAGATTCCATTTTATAATCACTGCCGTAATATTCTTCAAATTCATCATCAGTTATAACCTGACAGGATTCTAATGCTCTTGCGGATTTATCATTGGATTGTTTGAGCATATTTGCCTTAAACCCTGTTTCAATGTCGTAAGGGTTTTTGTCGGCATCTCTTTTCATTATCGTAAAATTACATTTCAAAAATATATTCTTTTTGCTGATGAGTTTTACATTTAACCTTGTTATGATATTTGCAAGTTCTATAACAGCTTCTATTGCTGCTTTTGCAGAGGCTGACATTGTATAAGCTTTGTTAAAACGCAGCAGATAAATACCGTTTTGAACGATTTGTCTTCTTACTCCAAGTTTTGCAACATAGCCGTGAATTTGTTTATCAACATTTGCCTTAAATTTTGTAAACAGCTGGTTTGAACCTAAAGCGGTTTTGATAACGTCATAATTTGGAAATTCTATTTTAACAACGGCAAAAGTGTCGGCATTTGATTCGTTTTGTACCGCACTAATCTCGGTAGAATGTCCGCATTTGATACACTTTTGGTTTTTCATCATGTTAATTTTGCCGCAATTATTACATTTTACGACAAGAATTTCACCGCATTTTTTACATACATTCTTTTCATTGACCGTACGGCAGACAGGGCAAACGATTTTAAGTACCTTTTTACAATTAGGGCACACCATTGCACTTTTATCTATCTCTGCTCCGCACTTAGGACATTCCATATAAAGATTATATCACAAGTATTTAAGATTAATCAACAGAATTTATGAGAATCTTTGGGTTAATTCTTCCATGTTATCAGCACCGTATTTGAGTAAAATTTCATTTGCCAAGATGCATGCAGTTCTGGCTTGTGCTACTACTGCACAAGATTCTACCGCACAAACATCTGATCTTTCATAATGTGCCTGAGCTTTTTGTTTTGTATTAATATCAACCGAATCAAGCGGTTTAAGCATTGTAGGAATAGGTTTCATTACTCCGGAGATAATCACATCTTCTCCGTTTGTCATTCCTCCTTCTATTCCTCCTGCGTGGTTGGTTTTTCGGCAAACTTTATCATCTATAATATCAAATTCATCGTGATATTCGCTTCCGCATAAGCCTAAAGGGTTAGTGCCGATTTCAACAACTTTAACTGCCGGAATACTCATAATTGCCTGAGCCAGCCTGCCGTCTATTCCTCTGTCCCAATGAACATGTGAACCCAATCCGACAGGAACATTTTTATAAATAACAATAAATTTTCCGCCGACAGTATCGCCTTTTTCTTTATTCATGTCAATTTCTTCGTGGAATTTTTCAGGACAGCAGGCGCTTCCGATTTGCGTAACTTCACTTGAACCTGTGATTCCCAATTGTTTTAAAAATAACTGCGCAACTGCACCGACTGCAACTTCTATAGCGGTTTTTCTTGCACTTGAGCGTTCTAATATATTGCGTAAATCTTTTTGACCGTATTTTACTGCACCCGGGTAATCTGCGTGTCCCGGTCTGAATACTGAAAATGATTTTTCGTCAGTATAATCTTCAGGGGCAACACTCATTATTTTTTGCCAGTTTTCAAAATCTTTATTCTTTATAACAAGGCAGACGGGTGAGCCGAGACTCTTTCCAAAACGCACCCCTGATGTGATTTCTACGGTATCGGATTCTATTTTCATACGGTCGCCTCTGCCGTATCCCTGTTGTCTGCGTTTTAATTCCGAATTAATAAAATCCGTATCTATAATAACACCTGCAGGCAATCCTTCAATTATTGCCGTAAGGCATTTGCCGTGGCTTTCTCCTGATGTTAAAAATCTGAATTTTTCCATATTAAACCTTTCAATTTTTTAGATAATATCAGTTTTTTTATTATTTATCAATTTATTAAATGAAAAAATCAGAAAAATCATTCTCTTGGTGACTTAGTTTTGAGATAATTATAAACCGGTTCCGGTACAAATTTTGATATATCTCCGTCATTCTTCCAGATTTCTTTAATAGTTGTTGACGATATAAAGTTGTATTTTGGTTTTGTTGTTAAAAATACCGTTTTAATATCCGAGCACAATGCACTGTTTGTTTGGGATAACTGCATTTCAAATTCAAAATCGGAAACGGCACGCAATCCTCTTATTAAAACATTAGCACCGTGTTTTTTTGCATATTCGATAGTAAGTCCCTCAAAAGAATCCACTTCAACATTCGGCATATCTTTGATGCTTTCTTTTATCAGTTTTACTCTTTCTTCTGTCGTTAAAAATCCTGTTTTTGCTCCGTTGTGTGCAACAGCAATAATAACTTTGTCAAACAATTCGGAGGCATTTTTCAAAATATCAAGATGTCCGTGTGTAATAGGGTCAAAACTCCCCGGATATATTGCAATTCTCATATTTAAAATCCTTTTTTCTTGATTATAACATATACCAAAAATTTTGCACTCTGATTTTTTTATAATAAAATATTTTTATGGATATAACCGAAATAAAACAGCTTATAACACAATTAAAACAGAGATATGAAACACTAAAGGAGTGTCTTTGACCCTGTTGGTCTGAAAAATAATTTATCCGTTCTTGAAGTCCAAATGCAAAACCCTGATATTTGGAATGACAATAATAAAGTATCTAAAATCGGTCAGGAAATAAAAGAAACAAAAGAAATTCTGGAAAAACTCCAAAATTGGTCGTCTGTAATAGCAGATAGCGAAACGTCTATAGAGCTTGGTGATGGAGAATTATTGGAACAGAGTTTTCAGGATTTAAAAATACTTGAAAAGGATTTGGAAAAATTTGAACTTCAACAGATGCTTTCCGGTGAATATGACAGTGCAGATGCAATTTTATCAATAAATTCAGGTGCAGGCGGAACTGATGCACAGGATTGGGCAAGTATGCTTTTAAGGATGTATATCCGATGGGTTGAGCAAAGAGGCTGGAAGTCTGAGTTGTTAGACAAACTTGACGGAGAAGAAGCAGGAATAAAATCTGCAACTATAAAAATCACGGGGAAATATGCTTTTGGGTATGCAAAAGCCGAAAAAGGTGTTCATCGTTTGGTGAGGATTTCACCGTTTAATGCGAACGGTAAAAGACAGACAAGTTTTGCTTCTGTTGATGTTTCTCCGATAGTTGAGAATTTTGAAAAAGAAATTGAAATACCTCCTGAGGATTTAGAAATTACTACTATGCGTTCAGGGGGTGCGGGCGGTCAGAATGTCAATAAAGTAGAAACCGCGGTAAGAATTTTGCATAAACCGTCAGGAATTGTTGTAAAGTGCCAGCAGGAACGTTCTCAACTGCAAAATAAAGAATATGCAATGCAAATACTTGTTTCAAAACTTTTAGCGATAAAAGAAGAAGAGCAGGAAAAGAAAATGGCTCAGTTGCGTGGTGAAACTGCAAATATAGACTTTGGTTCTCAAATTCGTTCTTATGTTTTTCATCCTTATAAAATGGTAAAAGATCACAGAACAGGTTATGAAGTTTCTAATGTTGATGCTGTTATGGACGGTGATTTAGACGGATTTGTGGAAAGCTATTTGCGAGGATAATAGTTATAATTCTTGACCAAAGATTTTTCAATCGATATAATAAATTTATGGCAAAAGTTAAATCAAAATGGGTGTGTCAAAATTGCGGATATGAATCGGCAGGATATTTGGGTAAGTGTCCTGAATGTTCATCTTGGGGCAGTTTCACAGAAGAAATGCAATCTGAAACAAAATTGTTTAATGTTTCGCCTCAGGGAGTTGCAAACGATTTAACTCCGTCATTAATTGGGGACATAAAAACAGGTCAGGAAATCAGAGTAAGCACTGAAATTGATGAGTTTGACAGAATTTTAGGCGGTGGGCTTGTTCAGGGTTCTATTGTTTTGATTGCAGGTGATCCCGGAATAGGTAAATCCACAATACTATTGCAAACAAGCGGAAAACTTGCACAAAAAGGTCAAAAAATTCTTTATGTTTCGGCTGAAGAATCTATGGGTCAGTTAAAATTAAGAGCAGACAGACTCGGTGTTAAGGGTGATAATTTGTATATTTATCCCCAAATCTGTCTGCAAAATATAAAAGCTCAAATTGAAGAATTGAAACCGGATACGGTTGTTATTGACAGTATTCAGGCAATATATTCTCAAAATGTTCAGAGTTCTGCAGGCAGTGTTTCCCAAATAAGAGAGTGCTGCAGTGTTTTGATGCAGATTGCAAAAACTCAAAATATAACAATTTTAATAATCGGCCATGTTACCAAAGATGGTAGTATTGCAGGTCCAAAGGTTTTAGAGCATATGGTGGATACTGTTATTTCTTTTGAAGGGGATAAGTATAAATCCTACAGAATGTTGCGTTCAATGAAGAATCGTTTTGGCAATACTTCTGAAGTTGGTATTTTTGAAATGAAAGAAAACGGACTGACGGAAATTAAAAATCCAAATGAGCTGTTTTTAAATGAACGTTCGCAGGAAACTATCCCCGGTACTGCAATAATTGTAACCAATGAGGGTACAAGACCTTTGCTTGTGGAAATTCAGGCACTTGTCGGTACAACGCCGTATCCTTCTCCGAGAAGGGTTGCAAACGGAATTGATTATAGCCGATTATTGCAGGTTTTGGCGGTGTTGGAAAAACGTGTCGGCTTAAATTTATCTAATCAGGATGTTTATGTGAATGTTATGGGCGGAATTGAAGTTGATGAGCCTGCGGCTGATTTAGGGGTGGCACTTGCTATTGCAACCTGTGCAAGAGATGTTGTTGTTGATCCTCAGACTGTAATTATCGGGGAAATAGGTCTATCGGGCGAAATACATCCTGTTTCAAATCTTGAAAGACGCTTGAATGAAGCGGTTATGTCAGGTTTTAAAAAGGCAATAGTTCCTTTTGCAAATAAAGATATAAAAAATTCCAAAATAGAAATTGTTCCGGTAAAAAAATTACTTGATGCCATTACAGCCTGCATCAGTCCGCAATAATTAATCATCAAAAGCAGAATTGGTGTATTTCCATTCAATTCCGAATTTTTCATAATAGGATTTAATCATTTTTTCTATGTTCTCGATTCCGACAACATGCTGAAATGCGATTTTTTTGCCATAAACAAAGTCGTGATAACTTACCTGATAATTATCCCAGCAAGCCAAATCGTACCAAACATTTTCGAAAAATCTTCCTTTTTCGTAATCAGGCAGATTTTGTTCGTAATAAGGGTTTGCATCAGCCATAATATTAACAAAATTCTTTCTGCCATAGTGTTTGAGGTAATTCTTCCTTGGTTCATACGCATCCTGATTTGTTATAACTTTGTGAATGGTGTCTGCCAAGCTTTCAGGGTTAAATTTTGGTACATATTCTCCGCTGTTTCCGAAAAATACAGGAAAATCACCTCTTGAATATTTATTAAAATCGTTGAATACAACTATAGGGGTGTCGCAGCTTAATGCTTCACTTATAAATCTGTTTTTGCCTTCTATTAAAGAGCCTAAAACTCCGCATTTAGATGCTGAATAGAATTTAGGTAAATCTTTGTAATCAATAAACGGATAAAAATCTATATATTTTTTTGTATCTCCCAAAATTTCATCAACATATTCAAGTTGTTTTTTGCCGTAATCTTCAACCTGAGAATAATCTAATGATCCGTCTTCTCTTTTAATCGCGGTGCGTTTTCCGATAGCATAAACAACTTTTAAAATCCTGCCGTATTTTCTTTCGTATTCTTTGAGTGCTGTTGCAATCAGCGGAAGATTTTTTACCGGAAATGGTGTTGAAACGCAGAATACATCTATTGTTTTTGGGGTATTCGGAACAGGTGCGATATAATATTCATTGACAAAGTCTGCATCCTGCAGTGGTAAACAAATAATATCTTTTGTTTCCGGATATTTATTTTTATAATATGCTTCTCTTTTTTCGTTTTTATAGCAGGTGAAAAAATAATCTGCCTGATGGTTTCTTGGGTATGATGAAAACATAGAGTTTGCACATACAAAAAATATTTCTTTCAGTTCTGGAAATTTATCCAAAATCATTTTTGAGGCCTGTGAATAAAATACTCCTTTTAAAAGTTTTCCTTTGTATTTTACAGGAGGTATAGGTACAACCATCGAAAGATTGCCGCGCAAATTTTTTGAATTTTCATACCTGTCTTCAAAGCTGTATCTGTCTATATCATCCCAAATTTCTTCAATGGGTTTATCTATATATGGATTGTGCATATATTCTTCAGGCCACGTATTTTCCATATTTTTCTCCTGTTATTCTCTATTGTTATAATATTAATTTTAACAATTTATGTCAATTAAAAAAACTCAAAATACAACAAAAAACCGATTCACCATTGTAATTGATAAATCGGTTTTAAAATATATTTATGATATGTTTTATTCTTTAATTTTTGCGGTAACTAAAGATGCAAGTAACAAGCATCCTGCACCAATGTAGAAGGTTAATTCATAGTGATGATTTAATCCGCCCTGCATTGTAGAAATATTGATTAGCCATCCGACTAATGTGCATACAAATACCTGCGGACCTGCAATGAATATGTTAAATATACCCATAACAGAACCTTCGGTGCCGGGTTTTATATATTTAGAAAGCATTGCAAAAGGCAAAGCACAAACACTTGCCCAACCTATACCTGATAATCCCATAAAGAATAATACAGCATTGATATCGTGTCTGAAAAATGCAAGTCCTAAATATGCCAATACCATAGACAACATTGATATAATGTGTACTTTTTTGTTACCGAATTTATTTGCAAGATTTGCAATAGGAATAGCTACGACAAAACATACAAAATTAAATATTGCAAGGCAAATTAATGCATAATTTTGTGCGGTTTGTTCAAGAGCCTTGTCTGTTACGGCAGAAGCCAAGTCCGGTATATTATAAACCGTATGAATAGCAAAAGGTGTAATGTATATCAAAAGACACATCATACCAATCCAGGTGAAAAATTGCATTAAACAAATCTTTTTAACCTCGGGTGATAATAAGAAAAATTCTTTTAAAGATTGCCAGAATGATTGTTTTTCTCCCTGTTGATCTTCAGTAACGGTTTCTTCTTTTTTCAATGTGCTTTTTTCTTTGATTGTCATACAAGTCCAAATCATCGCAAGAGTAAATGCAAGACCTGCCATTAAAAATTGTGCATCTATAGGCATCTGGTAATCAAAGAGATATTTTAATAATGGTGCAACAATCATTGCAATAACAGAACCCAAACCTATTGCCAAGCTGATATATGAATTAGCATTTGCGTGCTGCTCTTTTGGAACAACATCAGGAATCAAAGAACGGTAAGGTCCCTGTGCTATGTTAATGCAGGCATCAATTACCCAAATTAAAGCCGCAGCAATTAAAAGTCCGCCCCACGCAGGCATATTGATATGGAATATATTTCCGATAATATCAGAAATTCCTGCAGAATGTGGGAAAGCCCATAATGCGATTGCGGTAATAATTGCACCGCCCAATAAATATGGTCTTCTTCTTCCGAATTTAGATTTTGTGTTATCGCTAAGCACCCCTACAATAGGCTGAACAACCATTCCTGAAAATGGACCGGCAAGCCATATAAGACTGTATAAAAACGGAGAAGCTCCAAGTCCTGATGTTACAGGTTCTGCCAGAGCAATTCTCATTTGCCATGCAAATTGCAACCCTAAAAAGCCTAATGCCAAATTCAAAAAATTAATTGTTGTAAATCGTTTTAGTTCATTGTTTTCAGTCATTATTCACTCCATTATATTGTTTAATTATTTTTCTTACCCCTTTGTTTTATTGCTGCTTCTACAAGACCTTTAAACAAAGGATGCGGTTTGTCCGGCCTTGATTTGAATTCAGGATGGAACTGGCATGCAACAAACCAGTCATTCTTCGGCAGTTCAATAATTTCAGTTAACATTCCGTCAGGTGACATCCCTGAGAATACAAGTCCTGCTTGGGCAAGGCGGTCAATATATTCCGTATTAACTTCGTATCTGTGCCTGTGACGTTCTGAAATTACATCTTTACCGTATGCTTTGTGTGCTTTTGTACCTTTTTTTAAGTGGCAGTCATAAGCGCCAAGTCGCATAGTTCCGCCGTAACCTTTTACATGTTTTTGGTCAAGCATCATATCTATAACAGGATTTAGCGGATTATCATCAAACTCTTTTGAATTAGCGTCTTCAAGTTTAAGAACATTTCTTGCATATTCAATTACTGCACATTGTAAGCCTAAACACAAACCCAAAAACGGCAAATTATGTTCTCTTGCATAGCGTATTACATTAAGTTTTCCTTCAATTCCTCGAACTCCAAATCCGCCCGGTACTACAACGGCATCAATATCAGATAATTCATTTTTGCAGTTCTCAAAATCTACACATTCTTCAGAATTTATCCATTTAATTTCGACTGATGCACTGTCTGCATATCCTGCATGTTTTAAAGATTCGACAACTGATATATATGCATCAGAAAGTTTTGTGTACTTTCCTGCAATACCTACTCTTATTGATCTTTCCGGATGCTTAATTCTTTCCACAAGCTTTCCCCAGGATTTTAAATCCGGTTTTTTGTCTTTAACTCCGAGCATTTTTAATGCAACAGAACATAATCCCTGTTCTTCAAGTGCAAGAGGTACTTCATAAATAGTTTTCATATCTTTGCATTCAATAACTGCATCTTTGCTTATTGAACAGAACAGAGCGAGTTTTTCTCTTTCTGTTTTAGGTATTGGTTTTTGAGTTCTGCAGACTAAAATTTCAGGCTGAAGTCCGTAGCTTCTTAACACATTCACGCTGTGTTGAGATGGTTTTGTTTTTAATTCGCCTGAAGTCGGAAGATATGGTAAAAGCGTGCAATGAATGGAAATTGCGTTGCCAAATCCCATTTCTGCTTTATATTGTCTTATTGCTTCAATAAACGGTAAACTTTCAATGTCGCCTATTGTTCCGCCTATTTCTATAATGTGAAAATCGGGATTAAATTGTTTTGTAGCTCCGACAATTCTTGATTTAATTTCATTTGTAATGTGCGGAATTACCTGAACTGTTGCCCCCAAATAATCTCCTCTGCGTTCTTTTTCTATAACTTTTTGATAAACGCTTCCGGAGGTTACATTGTTATATTTACCGAGGTTGGTATCCGTAAATCTTTCGTAATGTCCCAAATCCAAATCCGTTTCTGCTCCGTCATCGGTTACAAATACTTCCCCGTGTTGAAACGGACTCATTGTTCCGGGGTCAACATTTATATACGGATCAAATTTTTGATTAATTACCGAATAACCTCTTGAACGCAGTAATCTGCCTAAAGATGCTGCAACAATACCTTTCCCCAGTGAGCTTACAACCCCGCCTGTTACAAATATATATTTTGTCATTTTTAACCCCCATTATGAAGTAAATATGTGAATAAGGAAATAAGGGAACAAGGGAATAAGGAAATAAGTTCTTTACTTTATAAATTATACCTTGAGATTAAAAATAAAAACCTAAAATGAGCTTATTTCCCTATTTCCTTATTTCCATACCGCTTAATTGATTTTCGGAACCTTAAAGAAGCCGTTTTCTTCATCAGGAGCATTTGACATAAGTGCTTCTTTTGAAATTTCCTGAACAGGAACATCCTCTCTCATTACATTTGAAAAATCTATAACCTGACTCATCGGCTTAACATTTGTTGTATCAACTTCATTCATTTGATCAACATATTTTAAAACATCTCCCAATTGTTTTGTATAAAGTTCTTTTTCTTCTTCTGTTAATTCAAGTCTTGCAAGTTTTGCAACATGTTCAACATCTTTAATAGTTATCATACTCATCTCCTAATCAGTTTATATAAATATAATGTTATCATAAACAAAATTATTTATTAACAATATTAATTATTTTAAACTTTTATGCTATAATGTATGCATTGAGGGGAGTTTATGGAAACTAAGATTTCAGAGCTTGAAAAACTTGAGGAATACATAATAAGCTATAAAGCTGAAAAAGATGCAAAAAAGAAGCATATTTTGTATCTGAATTTGGTATATGAAAGTTTAAAGCTTGTAAAAAAAATAGTTTCCGGGATGTGTTCAATACCTGTAAATATTTTGAGAGATGATATGGTACAGGTTGGGGCTTTGGGAATGTTAAAGGCCATAGAGTCTTATGTTCCGGTTGAAAAGGGCAGTTTTAAAACTTATGCAACAAAATATATTAAAGGCAGGATTTTACAGTATTTGAGAGATAAGGTAAATTTGGTTAAGACACCGAGAATAAGTGCCGAAAATATAAATAAGGTAAATAAATGTCTGGAATGTATGAATAATCAGGGATATACCAATCCTACATATCAGGATATAGCTTATAAAACAAGTCTTTCTGTTCATGTTGTTGAAGATGTATTTAATTCTGAAATTATAAAAAATGTGATTTCATTGGACCAAAAGGTTTATTCTGAAGACGGACCGGAGACATTGGGCGACAGAATACAAGCAGATGATGATAACAGCTATGAAGAAAGTTTTGAGAACAAAAAACTGCTTGAATATGCCCTTAACAAACTTGATAAAACTGAAAGAGCTGTGATATATAAATACTATATTGAGGGCTTAACCAAAAAAGACATATCTGTTCAAATGGGTGTGTCAGCTATGCAGGTCGGCAGAATAATAAAGCGTGTATTAAATAAAATGTATAATATACTTAAAAAAGATTTCTATACAGCGGAACGGGAGGAAAAATGATAGCAATAATTACGGTATTGGCGTTAATTTTTATAATAGGTACAATTTTTGGCAGTTTTTTGAATGTTGTAATTTTAAGAACAATCAGCGAAGAATCTATTGTTGTACCCGCTTCAAAATGCCCAAAATGCCAAACGGCTTTAAAATGGTATCATAATATTCCGTTACTTTCTTATATATTTTTAAAAGGCAAGTGTGCTTTTTGCGGAGAGAAAATAAGTATTCAGTACCCGATAGTAGAATTTCTGACAGGTTTATTGTTTTTAGGAGTGTCAGTTTTTTATTTCCATTCAAGTCTTGCCTGGGGTTTTCTTGACGGTTTTACGTTTAATAATGTCAGCTGCTGGATATTTACTCTTATTGTATCCTGTTTATATATAGTAATTTCCGGTACTGATATTAAATCTTTGGCTGTTTATGAATTGCATACTTATATAATAATGGGTGTAAGTTTGATATTTGCATTGATTCAGAGTATTCACAACGCTTCATATTCGGTATTATTATATTCATTAGTCGGCGGGGTTGTATTTTTCTTGTTTGTTGCAGGTTTGAAATTGTTATTCGATAAATTACTCAAAACGGAGGCTTTGGGGGATGGGGATCCCTTTATTGCCGGTGCTATCGGAACAGCTGTCGGTGCAATGATTCCCGATGGCGCAGGTTTTATTATTCTCGGACTTGTGATACTCGGAGTGTTTTTGCTTGCTCCGTTGTTGTATGCAATATGGATGGTTCCTGTTTATTTGTATAATTTGTATAAAAATAAAAATTACTATTTAATGACTATATTAATATTATTCTTTGGTTATGTTGTAGTTTACCTATTTGCCTCACAATTTGGATGGCTTGAAAATAATTTGGCAAGATATTTAAGTTTTGGAGTCGCGGCAGCACTTGGCTTGTGGGTTTGCATAGAACTTATGCGCAGCCTGAGAAATAATCAATCAAGTGTTTGTGCTCAAATACCTCTTGGGCCTGCACTTGTAACATCAGCATTTATATTTATGATAATGATTCCTGCAATGTATGGTGTTGCTATATAATAAATTTTAAAGGCTCGCTTGGACAGGGGTTTTCACCTTTCACTATAAAAAATCAACCTTTTTTTACGAAATTTTAACAAAAAAAATAAAAATTTACTTATTGAAACATTTTGAGTCATGGTAAAAGTTTTATGCTAGATTAGTTTTTGTAAGGAATAGTTTAGTAAGGAGATAATGAATGGCTGAATATCTGAGCAAAGAAGAGATTAAACAGTGGAGAAGTTCATTAGAAAAGATTACATTAGAGGAGTTTGCTGCAAGATTAGGGAAAAAAATCGAAGAAAAGAAAGCGACAAATGACCTGGTTGATATAGTTTTACACGGTAAACCTGTTGTTTCGTCAGAATCTGATTACGGTGTAACAGGTGTTGAAAGATTAAGTTCTATCGCAAATCGCGCATACGAAAAAGAAAAAGATTTGTATGTATCGAGTTTTTCAGTAAAAAATCTTAAAGGTGAAACTAAAAAATCCGAAAGTAAGCCTCAAAAATCTGCAGTACAAAAAGAACAGCCTGCTCCGGCTCCGAAAAAAGCACCGGCTAAAAAAGCTGCAAAAGTTGTTGAAAAAGTTAAAAAAGATATAATAAATGAGGTAAAAACAGGTGATGTTGTTAGGGATGAAGTAAGAGTTGTGTTTAAAAAATCTCTTACTGACAGGGAACAAAGAGTATTTGATTACTTTAATTCCCACAAAAATGAGGTTGTTTATGCAAAGGATCTTGCGAATTTGTTAGATCTGCCTCGTGATTATGTGTATAAATATATAAAAAATCTAAGGGCAAAAATTGAAGGTGAAGCCTTGCAAAATGCGGACAAAGGCGGTTTTATTCTTTCAATTAAATAGGTTTTAACCGGAGAGTGTAATTTCTCCGGTTTTTATTTTGTATTAATTTATGTAAACAAAATACGTTCATGCGAATTTTGTTTGTTTGGTTTTACTTTATATATATAGAGAGAAGTATGTGCTATAACAAGAGGATTTGCCAATGAGTGAATTTTATTTGGTGAAAAAAGGTGATAACCTTACAAAAATTGCAAGACAAAATAATACAACCGTAAAAGAACTGTTAAAACTTAATCCCGGTTTAAAAAAGGGTGGTAATTTGATTTTTGCCGGAGATAAGATTAATCTTCCCGCAAGTAATATTGAAGATATTAATATGAACGTTCAGGGTTTTACTGTTGAAAGAAATCCTCTTACACACGAGGAGCTGCAACAAAAATATTTGGAACACGTTGAAGCCCAAATTGCAGCTCAAAAACAAACCCCTGCACCAGGTCAAACTCAAACCCAAACACCAACTCAAGTGCAAACAGTTCAGACACAAGCCTCAACTCAAACACAAACAGAGGCTCAATCAGAGGTTCAGGATTATAAAAATGTAGAAAAACAGGTGTTTGAAACTTGCGGATTAACCCTAAAAGAGCTTTCCGATAAAAATATTATTGCTGAATTAAAGCACGGAAAAATTGTTTATACCGATGTTTCAAAAGGAGCAGAATTATCCGAGGAACAAATAAAAAATCTTCGACCTGATCAGGGGCAAGTAAATGAGCCTGATGATAAACCTCAAAATGAGATTGTCGATATAGCGTCAAAATATCTAAACTATGGCAAATACGATGGTTCTTACAAGTTGTTTACCCATGGCAGAAGCGAAAGCAGATGGTGTGCATATTTTGTTTCGCACGTTGCAAGAGAATACGGTAAAGAAGATTTTAATTACAGTAGTGTCAGCCAAATATTGAAATGGGGCAAAGATAATGATACTTTTCATAAAGATGCACAAGTAGGCGACATAATAATTTTCAAAGGCCGTAACAGCAAAGGCAGGAGAGTTTCTCATACCGGAATAGTAACATCTGTAGAAAATGGCAGAGTTAAAACTATTGAGGGTAATGCTTCCGGAAGGGTGGCACAAAGAGAGTATTCTCTAAATGATTCAAAAATTACAGGATATGTTTCTCTGGCATAATTTTGATTGTTTTGTCCTGTAATAAAATGTTTGACCAAATTCCGCTTACTGTTTTTTCGGCTTTTTTATGCTATAATTTTTTTGAAAGCGGAGTTAAGATATGTCTAGTTTTGAAAATATAAACAATATTGCGTATTTAGAGCCGGAAACAAGTTTTTCGGCAATGGCAGTTGATGAATTTTGTGCTATGTACAAGATGAATTGTTTTACGACTCCAATGAAAAATATTAAGCAAATTGTTGATTTTGTTGACGATAATCCTGATACATTGGGAGTTTTGCCTGTTGAAAATACCCTTG
The DNA here is from genome assembly GCA_902788345.1 of uncultured bacterium. Taxonomy (GTDB): domain Bacteria; phylum Cyanobacteriota; class Vampirovibrionia; order Gastranaerophilales; family Gastranaerophilaceae; genus Zag111. Next base: position 65,533 of record CADAJP010000004.1, read on the forward strand.
ACGGTACAATAAGAGAGTCTTTTGATTATCTTATGGCTTCAAAAAATCCGAATTTGCGTATAATTGCAGAGATTGTTATGCCTGTTGAATATTGTCTTTTATCCAGAACTACTGAAATATACAGCATTTCAAATTTAATTGCAACTCCAAGGTTGATTTCAAAATGCCAAAATTATATTCAGAATGATTTGCCTATGCATCACGAAATTATAGAAGCACCGACTATGCAGGAAGCGGCTAATGAATTGAGGAATTATAACTTAACTTATGCTTCAATCGGAAATCGCAAGATTGCAGAGAATAATATGTTAAATATCCTCAAAGAGAATGTTCATGATGATAAAAATAATAAAACAAAATATATTTTAATCGGGGATATGGAAACAACTCCGACCGGTAAAGACAGAACGACTGTTGCATTTAGGACAAACCATACCCCTGGTGCGTTGTTAAAAATTTTGAGTATATTTCTTGAAAACAAAATTAATCTGACCTATATTTCATCTCAACCTTCTAAAGCTGAACCGAATGAATATATCTTCATAGTCAATTTTGACGGTCATGTGCAGGGTTCAAATATGCTGCAGGCAATACGTCAGATTAAACCAAAAACATCCTTCTTCAGATATCTGGGTTCATACAGAACCGGTATTGAAGTAAAGATGTAAATTTTTTATGCGGTCTTTTTTATATCAGGTGCTCCGACAGTTTTTAAAAGATTGTCTATTACTTTTGGCATTTGGCATATAAAAGAGTAATGTCCGGCAGAAAGTGAACAGCGTTTGCACTCACAGTTGATGTAATAACATTCAAGTGCTTGTCTTGTCCAGTTTTGAGTAATGGAATCAGACATTTCTTCATTTGCCGGTGAATAGTATTCATCCACAAAGTCAAAATATTCTTCCATTGAGACCTCCAAAGTTTTACCCCACTTATATTTTAAATTATATTGTCAGTGTATTTATCCTTTATTTGTATGATTATTTTTTAATATTAATTTGTAAAATAATATGATAATGATAAAACTATTTAAAAAATTATATAATGATTGGTTTGCGCTTCCTCCAAAAACCCGATTTTACATATCGGGAATAGCAAATTTTGTTTTTTCTTTTTTGTTATTTATGCTGCTGGTAACCTTTTTGGGTTACAGATTATATCGTCTGTGTGTGTTTTTGCAGTGGTTTATACCGTCTTTGGCGGTTTATCTTATTCAGAAATATTTTGTATTTAAGACTAAAGGGGATGTCATATATGAATATTTGAAATATAGTGCAACCTGGTTTTTCTGTTTCATTTGTAACGTTGCAATACTTGAGTTCTTTATAATGACTATTACAAAGAATGTTTATTGTGCACAATTTTTTGCGTATGTAGTTGTCACTATATTGAGTTATTTTATATTCAAAAATTTGGCATTTTTCAAAAAAAATGAGTAAATGTAAAGTTATTGTTCAAAAGTGTATAATTGCTTATAATGTAATTTGTGGCAGAGTTTATAAAAGAAGGAGAGATATATGATTAAAAAGTTAAAAACTCTGATGAGCGTACTTGGGGTTATCCTGTTAAGCGTTTCTCCTGCATTGGCAAGTGAAGCGGACTTATTTGTTCCGAGTATTAAATCAGAGTCAGCATTCAGCTATTTGTTATTGCTAATCGGTCTTGGAATTTCTTTTGCCGGTTTGATTTTCGGTTTGTGGAAATTTTTGGAGGTTAAAAAATTGGAAGTTCATAGTGCTATGGCTTCTGTTGGTAATACAATTTTTGAAACCTGTAAAACTTATTTAATTCAGCAGGGTAAATTTTTATTTTGGCTGGAAATAGTAATTGGTCTTTGTATTGCGTTTTATTTTGGTTATCTTCAAAAGATGGGAATTAGCGGTGTACTGACAATTCTTTTATGGTCAGTAATCGGTATTCTTGGTTCATACGCTGTTGCGTGGTTTGGTATCAGAATGAATACCCTTGCTAATGCAAGAACTGCTTTTGCATCTTTAAAAGGTCAACCTTTAAATATTTTGAATATACCTTTAAAAGCTGGTATGAGTATCGGTGTATTGCTTGTTTCTGTTGAACTTATAATGATGCTTACTATTTTATTATTTGTTCCGGGTGAAATTGCAGGAGCCTGCTTTATAGGTTTTGCTATCGGTGAAAGCTTGGGTGCATCTGCATTGCGTGTAGCCGGTGGTATTTTTACAAAGATTGCAGATATCGGTTCTGACTTGATGAAAATTCAATTCGGTATTAAAGAAGATGATCCCCGTAATCCGGGTGTAATTGCTGATTGTACCGGTGATAATGCGGGAGATTCTATCGGGCCTACGGCAGATGGTTTTGAAACATACGGTGTTACGGGTGTTGCATTAGTAAGTTTCATTCTTCTTGCAGTATTGGGTAGTTCAAATCAGGTTCAGCTTTTGGCGTGGATCTTTGTTATGAGATTTTTAATGATTGTAACTTCAGTCGTTGCATACGGTATAAATACTCTATGGGATAGATTTGTATATTCTAAAAAAGCGGAAAAATTTGATTTTGAAGTTCCTTTAACAAGACTTGTATGGATAACTTCAATACTTTCAATCGGTATGACTTACGGTGTAAGCTGCTGGTTATTAAATCCTTTGGGACACGGAATTTGGTTTATTTTAGCATCAATCATTTCTTGTGGTACATTGGGTGCAGCTTTAATTCCGGAATTTACAAAAATATTTACTTCTCCAAAGGCAAAACATACAGAAGAAGTTGTTACAGCTTCAAAAGAGGGCGGAGCATCTTTAACAATCCTTTCAGGTATTGTTTCCGGTAATTTCTCTGCTTTTTGGATTGGTGCTGTTATTGTAGGCTTAATGGCTTTGGCTTATTTTGCTTCAACTTATATACCGTCAGGATTAATGCAATATTCTTCAGTGTTTGCATTTGGTCTTGTTGCATTCGGTTTCTTGGGTATGGGACCCGTTACTATTGCGGTTGACTCATACGGTCCGGTTACTGATAATGCGCAATCTGTTTATGAATTATCCTTAATTGAGGATATTCCTGATGTTGCACAGGAAATTGAAAAAGATTTTGAATTTAAACCTGATTTTGATAATGCAAAGAAATATCTTGAAGAAAATGACGGTGCAGGAAATACATTCAAAGCAACTTCAAAACCGGTATTAATCGGTACTGCTGTTGTTGGTGCGACTACAATGATTTTCTCATTGATTTTGGTTATCGAGAAGACATTAAATGTATCGCCATCTGATGTGTTGAATTTATTAAATCCATATACATTGTTAGGTTTATTGATGGGTGGTGCAGTAATTTATTGGTTCAGCGGCGCTTCTATGCAGGCTGTTACAACAGGTGCATATCGTGCTGTTGAATATATTAAAGAAAATATTAAACTCGGTGATGCGGATGAAAAAAGTGCAAATGTTTCAAATTCAAAAGAAGTTGTAAAAATCTGCACACAGTATGCCCAAAAAGGTATGATAAATATCTTTATAGCATTATTTACTTTTGCATTGGCACTTGCATGCTTATCTGCACCGGTAGTTACAAATAATTTAGAACTTGCAAACAGACCTGTGTCATTCTTTGTAAGTTACTTAATTGCAATTGCAATATTCGGATTATTCCAGGCTGTATTTATGGCAAATGCCGGTGGTTGCTGGGATAATGCAAAGAAGATTGTAGAAGTTGATTTGGCAGAAAAAGGAACACCTTTACATGAGTCAACTGTTGTTGGTGATACTGTAGGGGATCCTTTCAAAGATACTTCTTCTGTTGCAATGAATCCGATTATTAAATTTACAACTTTGTTTGGACTTTTGGCTATGGAAATTGCAATAAATGCTAATTTCAGAGCCGTTGCACCTTATGTGGGAATTGTATTTTTAATAATCGCAATAATATTTGTAATTCGTTCTTTCTACGGAATGAGAATTCCTTCTAAAAAATAGAAGATATAAGTTATAAGAGTGTTTTAAAGGCTGTCAGAGATTTAATCTTTGACAGCCTTCTTTACATTTGGTAATATTTAACGGCAAAAAGTTAAACTTTTCTGATACATAATCCGATATAAATAATATCAGTATAGTAAAGGACTATTTATCATGTCAGAAAATTCACAATTTACGTTTAACAGACCATATAAACCTTTCGGGTTCAATATACAGGTTCCTGAAAGAACTATTCAGCAGGCAGAACAAACTTTAGGTAATTTAGTAAAATCTCCGGCAGAACCTTTATTTAATTTCTTAGAAGAAAATGAGGGTGTATTTAACGGAGATGTGTCTTTCGAAATTGCAAAAATCAATGCTCAGAACTTTACAATAGGTTCAATGATGAGAATAGAAGATCAAAAAATTAACGGCAAAACTCCAAAATTCGATATGGACTTCTAAAGAGAGTATATAATACGTGTGAAAAAGATTGCAAACAGCGGTGATATCCGCTGTTTTTGTTTTGAAAATAAAGATTTTGTGAAGCCGGTCTAAATTAATATGTAAATATAGCTGTGTTTGTTTTATAATTTGGCTAGAGGTAAGATGTGAAACATTCAAAGCTGACATGGTTTATATTTGCAGCACTCGTACTGGGTGTTATTTTTGGACATTTTTGTCCGGATTATGCAATAAAGATGAAGGTTTTTGCCGTAATATTTTTGCGTATGGTAAAGATGATTATTGCACCTTTATTGTTTGCAACTTTGGTTACCGGTCTTGCAGGGCATGGTGATATTAAAAAACTCGGTAAAATAGGTATTAAAACAATCATCTATTTTGAAATTGTTACAACACTTGCTCTTATCATTGGTCTGACAATGGGGAATATATTTAACCCCGGACATGGATTTGGAAATATTGAAGTAAGCCCTCAATCTTTAAAAGAAGCAGGTCTCATGGCGGTTACAACCCCTCAAACTTCTGTTTCCGAAATGGTTTTCAATATTTTCCCGACAAGTATTGTGCAGTCAATGGCAGAGGGTAATTTGCTTCAGATTGTTGTTTTTGCAATTTTCTTTGCAATTGCAATGTGTGCAGTCGGTCAAAAAGCAAAACCTGTGATGACTTTATTGGAATCTGTTTCACAAATTATGTTTAAATTTACCGAATATGTAATGTATTTTGCTCCGTTAGGAATTTTTGGTGCAATTTCATCTACTGTCGGCAGAAACGGACTTTCAATTTTAAAAAATTACGCAAAAGTAATTTTTTCTTTATATACGGCGCTTGCAATATTTGTGTTACTTGTATTGTATATAGCTTGTAAGTACGCTCGTATATCGTTAAGAAATTTGTTAAAAGTTGTGCAGGGGCCTGCATTTTTAGCTTTTACAACTGCAAGTTCCGAGGCAGCTTTCCCAAAAGCAATAGAGCTTATGGAAAAATTTGGTGTTCCTCAGGAAATTGTAACTTTTGTAATGCCTACAGGTTATACCTTTAATTTAGACGGCAGTACGTTATATTTGGCTATGGCAGTTATTTTTTCATCTCAAATTTGCGGTATAGATTTGGGTTTAAGTCAGCAGATAGTTCTTATGCTTGCTCTTATGCTCACAAGTAAAGGAATAGCAGGAGTGCCGAGGGTTGCACTAATTGTTCTTGCCGGAACTCTTGCAAGTTTCAAGATACCTTTAATCGGGGTTGCTATTTTACTTGGCATTGATCAAATTCTTGATATGGGAAGAACAACAGTAAATTTGGTGGGCAATTGTGTTGCCACTGTTGTTATTGCAAGATGGGAAAATGCTTTTGATTATGATAAAATGAATGCATATATAAAAGAGTGTGATGAAAATAAAAGTATGATGTGGAATATTACTCCGGCATCAAATAAAGTGGAAATAACAGAGGATAAATAAATGACAGAAACAACACAAAAAAATTATAAAGATACACTAAATTTGCCGCAAACTACATTGTCTATGCGTGCGAATGCTACTCAAAGAGAACCTGAAATCCAAAAATTTTGGAATGATATAAATGCTTATGAAAAAATTCTTCAGGGAAAAGATAAATCAAATTCTTTTGTGTTGCATGACGGCCCTCCGTATTTGAGTTCTGAAAAAATTCACGTTGGTACGGCATTAAATAAAATCTTAAAAGATATTCTTATAAAATATAAATCTATGAAGGGTTTTTATTCTCCGTATGTTCCGGGGTATGATGCTCACGGACTGCCTATTGAAAATGCTGTTGTTAAAACTTTAACGGGCGGCAGACATTCAATTACGGAAGGCGAATTAAGACAAAAATGCAGAGAATATGCTCAAAAAAGTCTTATTGGTCAGGAAGGTGCATTTAAAAGACTCGGTGTTCTCGGGAATTGGGATAACCCTTATTTGACTATCAAGCCTGAATATGAAGCTGAACAGGTAAGAGTTTTTGGTCAAATGTATAAAAAAGGTTATATTGAAAAAGGCTTAAAACCTGTATATTGGTGCGCTTCTTGTGAAACAGCATTAGCTGAAGCAGAAGTTGAATATGCTGATATTTCATCAAAATCAATATATGTAAGGTTTGAATTTGATGATGAATCCCGTGCAAAAATTCAAAATATGGTTGACCTGCAGGGTAAAAAAGTTTATGCAATTATATGGACAACTACTCCTTGGACAATTCCGTCAAATGTTGCAATATCTATGCATCCAAGATTTGAATATTCAATTTTTGAAAAAGGCGCAGATGTTTATGTAGCTGCAACTGATTTGCTGGGTGCATTTTTAAGTGATGTCGGCTGGGAAGAAAGTGATATAAAAGTTCTCGGAACGGCTGTTGGACAGGATTTTGAATTGATGGAGGTAAAACATCCGTTAATTGACAGAAAATCAAAAATTATTTTGGGTGAACACGTTACTTTAGATGCCGGTACCGGTTTGGTTCATACTGCTCCCGGACATGGTTTGGAAGACTACGAAGTTGGTGTAAAATATGGCATTGAAGTTCTTTCGCCATTGGATTCAACAGGATGCTGGACTGAAGAAGGCAGAATACCTGAATTGGTTGGTGTTCCTTATTATAAAGGTAATGATATGGTAATTGATATGCTTGAAGATAAAAAAGCTTTGGTATATCAAAATGAGATTTCACACAGTTATCCTCATTGTTGGAGATGTAAACATCCTGTTATTTATCGTGCAACACCGCAATGGTTTGTAAAAGTTGATAAATTCAGACAGCAGGCACTGGATGCAATAAAAGAAGTAAAATGGATTCCTGCAAGTGGTGAAAGTCGTATAGGAAATATGGTTGCAGGGCGTACAGACTGGTGCATTTCCCGTCAAAGAGCTTGGGGTGTTCCAATACCTATTTTCTATTGTGAAGATTGCGGAGAAGTTATATGTACTGATGAAACAATTGAAAATGTTGCCAAAATCTTTGAAAAAGAAAGCTCTGATGCCTGGGTAAATCACAGTGCGGAAGAACTTTTACCTGCGGGTTATAAATGTCCTAAATGCGGTAAAACTCATTTCCGTAAAGAAAAAGATATTATGGATGTATGGTTTGATTCCGGTGTTTCATGGAAGGCTGTTGTGGAAAACAGAGCAGATGAACTTGGTCATACTCCGGTTGATATGTATCTTGAAGGTTCTGACCAGCACAGAGGCTGGTTCCAGTCTTCATTGTTAACATCAATTGCAACGCAAGGAAAAGCTCCATATAAGCAGGTTTTAACCCATGGCTTTGTATTTGGTGAAGATGGCAGAAAAATGTCCAAATCTTTGGGTAATTATATCAGACCTGATGAAATTATCCAAAAGTATGGTGCTGATATTTTAAGACTTTGGGCAGCTTCAGTCGATTACAAAAATGATATAAAAATCGGTAATAATATCATTGGTCAGCTTGTTGAAATTTTCAAAAAAACAAGAAATACTGCAAGATTTTTAATCGGTAATTTATTTGATTTTGACCCTGCGGCTGATTATGTTAATTATGAAGATCTAAAATTGATTGATAAATTCGCACTTCACAAACTGAACGGTTTGATTGCGGAAGTTACTCAGGCGTTTGAAGGTTATGAGTTCTATAAATATTTCCAATGCTTGCAGAACTTTGCAGCTGTAGATTTAAGTTCATTCTATCTTGATATTGTAAAAGACAGATTATATACAGCGGGTAAAAAATCCCTTTCACGTCGTGCTTGTCAGACTGTATTATATGAAAATCTGATGGCGCTTGTCAGAATTTTAACTCCTGTAATGCCACATCAGGCAGAAGATATATGGCAAAGTGTTCCTGATGCTCAAAAAGGCGGTTTAGACAGTATATTGTTCGCACAGTTCCCTGTTGTTCATTCACAGTGGGATAATGAGGCTCTTGCATGTGATTTTGCAAAAATATTAAAATCTCGTGAAGTTGTAACAAGAGCAATTGAACCATTAAGGGCGGATAAAAAAGTCGGCAGTGCTTTAGAAGTCGGAGTGTATATAAAATCTGATGATAATGCAGTTTTAAAAGCAAACGAGAATGATTTAGCTGATATTTATATTGTTTCTCAGGCAAATGTATGTGAATCTGCACCATCTGAAGAAGTATTAAATGAATACAGTGAAGACGGCTACAGTGTATGGGTAGTAAAGGCAAAAGGTGAAAAATGCTGCCGCTGCTGGAAATATCGTGAACTTAATGAAAACGGTATATGCCCTGAATGTGCTGAAGCTGTCGGCGAATAATTTATTAAGGTAGATTTAAGTTTGCTAATAAAAAAGGGGATTTTGCAATTTACAAAATCCCCTTTTCTTGTTTATATTATTTAATTTTTTTAGCTTTCAATTGTAGTTTCTTCAACTATTTCGATGTTTTCATCTTTATCTTTCTTCGCTGCTCTTTTTTTAGGAGCGGCTGCTTTTTCAAAAGCAATCTTTCCGTCAACGAGAACAAGCTTAATTGTATCACCTGCACCGTATTTACCTGACAAGATTTCTTCAGCAAGACTGTCTTCAACTTTACGTTGAATTAAACGTCTTAATGGTCTTGCACCATAGGCTTCAGAGTAGCCGTTTTCAGCCAAGTGATCTTTTACTTCGTCTGTAACTTCAATGTTAATTTCTCTTTCTGCAAGACGTTTGAGTAAGTCTTTTAACATTAAATCAACAATCTGACGAATTTCAGATTTAGACAAGTGAGAGAATACAATTGTTTCATCGATACGATTAAGGAATTCAGGTCTGAATGCCTTTTTCATTTCTTCAGAAACTGTATCTTTCAAATGTTCATATTTATCTTTTGATTCGTCTTCTGCTGTTGAGAATCCAAGTTTTGATTTATTTGTAATCATACTTGCACCGACATTTGAAGTCATAATTATTACTGTATTCTTAAAGCTGATATGACGACCTTTAGAATCTGTTAAACGTCCGTCATCAAGAATTTGTAACATTATATTGAATACGTCAGGATGTGCTTTTTCAATTTCGTCAAACAATACAACCGAATAAGGTTTTTTACGCACTTGTTCTGTCATATGTCCGCCGTCATCATATCCGACATATCCAGGAGGTGAACCGATAAGTTTTGCAGTTGAATGTTTTTCCATAAATTCTGACATATCAACTCTTATCATATTATCTTCAGAACCAAACATTGCTTCAGCGAGGGCTTTTGCAAGTTCTGTTTTACCAACACCCGTAGGACCGCAGAAGATAAAGCTTCCGATTGGTCTGTTTGGTGCTTTTAAACCAACTCTTGCGCGTCTGATTGCTTTAGAAATTGCAACAATAGCATCATGCTGACCGATTACTCTTTCATGAAGGGTGTCTTCTAACTTCATAAGTCTTTCAGATTCGCCTTCTGTCAGTTTTGTAACAGGTACACCTGTCATCATTGCAATTACCTGAGCAACATCTTCTGATGTTACTGTTGGTTTATTAAATTCGTTTTCATCTTTCCATTTGGTTGAAACTTCTCTGATTTTATCTTTCAAATCAGCTTCATCATCACGTAATTGTGAAGCAGTTTCAAATTCCTGATTTCTGATAGCTTCTTCTTTTTGTTTAATTAGTTCTTTTAGCTGTTTTTCAAGCTCTTTGGCTTCAGGGCACATTTTTGATGCCTTTAAGCGAACTTTTGAACTTGCTTCATCTATAACGTCAATGGCTTTATCCGGCAGGAATCTGTCATTTACATATTTATTAGACAATTTAACTGCCGTAATGATAGCTTCATCAGAAATATTCAACTGATGGTGTTCTTCATATTTTTCTTTCAAACCTCTTATAATTTCGATTGATTCGTCTTCTGTCGGCTCATCAATCTGAACAGGTTGAAAACGTCTTTCAAGTGCAGAATCTTTTTCGATGTAGCGTCTATATTCATCAGATGTTGTTGCACCTATAACCTGAATTTCACCACGAGATAGTGCCGGTTTCAAAATATTAGCTGCGTCAATCGCACCTTCTGCGGCTCCGGCACCTATAAGGGTGTGCATTTCATCAATTACAAGAATAATGTTTCCAGCCTGACGAATTTCGTCCATAATCTTCTTTAAACGTTCTTCAAATTCCCCACGATATTTAGTGCCGGCAATTAAAAGTCCCATATCAAGCTGTATGATTTTTTTGCCGTCTAAAATATCAGGAACTTCTGCATTTACAATTCTGATAGCAAGACCTTCCGCAACTGCCGTTTTACCAACACCCGGTTCACCAAGCAATACAGGGTTATTTTTGGTTCTTCTTGCAAGAATTTGTATAACACGTTCAATTTCTTTTTCTCTGCCTACAACAGGATCAAGTCTTAATTCCTGAGCTGCAAGAGTTAAATCTCTGCCAAATTCATCAAGGCTTGGGGTTTTATTTTTCCCTGAGCTTGAAGATGATGAACCCGAAGAAGAACTTGAACTTGAAGAAGAACCTGAAGTTGTTGGTTTAGATTCTCCAAGCATTTTGATAACATTGCTTCTTACTTTATTGAGGTCAACTCCAAGATTTTCAAGAACTCTTGCTGCAACCCCTTCACCTTCTCTAATCAAACCGAGAAGTAAGTGTTCCGTTCCAATATAATTATGACCAAGTTGTCTTGCTTCGTCCCAAGAAAGTTCAAGAACTCTTTTTGCTCTTGGGGTGAACGGTATTTCAACAGCCACAAAACCTGAACCTCTGCCGATAATTTTTTCGACTTCGGCCCTTGCATCTTTGAGGTTTACTCCCATTGATTTCAGCGTTTTTGCGGCAACGCCTGTACCTTCACCTATCAGACCAAGAAGCACTTGTTCTGTTCCCACAAAATTATGTCCTAATCTGCGGGCTTCTTCCTGTGCGAGCATTATAACTTTAATAGCTTTTTCCGTAAAACGTTCGAACATTTTGCTCTCCTATATCTTCTTATGGAACAATTATATACAAAAAATCAAAAAGTTTCAATATAGTAAATGTATGATTTAACCCCGAAAATTAAAAAGCTGACTCGTTTAAAGTCAGCTGTGAAATGTGTGAGTAAATAATATATTTATAAGTCTTTATGCAAATAATTCTGCGAACGGACCGTTAGGATCCGCAATATGTGCAGCCGTAACTCCGTCTTCTGCAAGCTGCAGGCCCGGAAGTACAACATCTTTTACTCCTTTTGCAATGCTTGCAACCTGTTGTTCGTTAACTTTGAAGTTATAACCGAGCTGTGACAAAATTTTGTTTGTTTCATCAGCAATAGATTTGTCTGATGAAGTGTATTTGTGTATTTTTACACCATACAAATTCTGTGCATTTTGTGTTAATAAATCTGTTTCGTTTTCCAAACCCTTAAAATTTGAAACCTGTTTTTCGCAATCCTTAGTTTCTTCCTTAATTGTAGTTTCAGCCTTCTTTGATGCTTCCTTACCTATAAGCAAGTTGTAATTGTTTGCGTATTTGTTAAATTCAACTGCCATACCTTTGACTCCTTATGTATTACTCACATATTCTTTATCGGCATGTTTTTAATAATCTTTAGCGAATTATCAAAATTTTCGCAGTTTTTGTAATATTTTGTAATATTTCTTCTTTTATCATAATTCTATGTTTATGCTAGTATGATTCTTATGAGTTGGGTATATTTAATAATAGCTTCTATATTTGAGGTTGGCTGGCCTTTAGGGTTAAAAATTGCAACCAACAGCCAATACCGAATTTTCTGGATAATTTTTGCAATAGTTGCAATGGGATTAAGCGGTTTATTTTTGTATTATGCTCAAAAACAAATTCCTATCGGAACTGCTTATGCAATCTGGACAGGAATTGGTGCTTCTTGTACTTTTTTAATCGGTGTTTATATTTTCCACGATGCTCTAAATTTAATGCGTGCTTTGGGGGTTATATTTATTATAACCGGTGTAATATTGTTAAAACTTGAAACTTAAATTATGCTGCTATTTTTATATCGTTAGTTTTATTAACTGCTGCTAAATATTTTCTGTCATTAGCAGCTGAAGTTCTTGCAGATTTAAGTGTAGTAACAAATGAATTTGTGTAGTTGTTTTTAGAGTACGCGTTGTTATAGCTTTTGAATGCTTCTTTTTCTTTGTCTGCGATTTTGATATTTTTATTTGCCAAAACTGTGTCTAATTCGCTTTTGTATAAGAATGCTCCGATTTTTAAATTCAATTCGTAATCTGTTCTGATTGCGGAATTTAATTTTTTCCAGTTTTCATATCTGTATAACAAATCGCCAAGTTTGCCTAAATCCAAGAAATTGTTAGTTTTCTTAGCTTCAAAAACTTTTGATAATGTTCTGTATTTTGAAATTAGTTCTTTTAATTTGCAGTCATATGCCTGCGGTTTTTCGTATAAATTTTTTATAACAACACTGCTGATTTCAATTGGTCCTCTTGAGGTGTTTTGTCTGAAATGAGATTCTTTTTTTACAATGCAGGCAAGTGAATCTGCACTAACACCGGCATAGTTTGCGGCTGAAATAATTTTTGCGGCAACTCTGGAAATATCTGTATTTGCAGGTTTGTGATTATCAGATTCAATAATATATGCAACAGATACTTGCTGATATAATTTTTCTGCTGCATTTATTCTTTCGGCAATCTTTTTTCTGTCATTTCTGCCGTTGTTATAAATATATAAATCAGCATCTGTATATGCTTTATTTGTTTTTGCAAACGGATTTGTAACTTTAGCGTTTTCTTTAAAATTAAAAACCTGACTCATAATATATTCCCCTTAAAATATCCCCTGTGTATATATAAAGTATTTCAATTTTAAATAATTGCCCCTTATTTTGTGTTTGTTAAGAGTTGTTAATATAAAATTTTTATTTATGCTATAATTTTTTTCAGGAAAAATATTATGAAAATACTCTCAGGACTTAATTTAGAAGAATTAGAAAAAATCACCTCGGAGCTTGGTGCTTCAAAATTCAGAGCAAGACAAATTCACAACTGGATATATTTGAAATCTGTCAGCGATATTGACCAAATGACAGATTTGTCAAAAAAATTCCGTGATGAATTGAAAACTGTTGCAATAGTTTCTGATACGAAAATTAAAGTAAAGCAAGTGAGTTCAGATGGTACGATTAAATATTTACTTGAATATCCTGACGGAGAGTGTGTAGAAACTGTCCTAATGCGTTTTGACAATCGTGCAAATTTAACTGCATGTGTTAGTTCTCAGGTCGGCTGTGCCGTAAATTGTTCCTTTTGTGCCACAGGTAAAAGAGGGTTTATTCGTAATTTAACTTATAAAGAAATTATTGAACAGGTTTTAACTATTCAGCGTGATACCGGTTTGAAAGTTACTAATATTGTATTTATGGGACAGGGTGAGCCGTTGTTAAATCTTGAAAATGTTTTAAGTGCAATGAAGATATTTAACGAAGATTTTCAGATAGGTGCAAGGCGTCTGACGGTTTCAACTTCCGGAATAATTCCACAGATAAATAAACTTGCCGATATTGATATGCAATCAACTCTTGCGTTATCTTTGCACGCACCAAACCATGAAATTCGTTCAAAATTAATGCAGATTGAAAATAAATATCCTATGGATCAGCTTCATAAAGCATTAAAAAATTATACCGATAAAACAGGCAGAAGAATTACTATAGAATATCTTTTGATAAAAGATTTGAATGATACAACAGAGAGTGCAAAACAGCTTGCATCTTATTTGAAAGATATTAAATGCAATATCAATTTGATACCTTATAATCCGACTGAAAAGAATGATTATCAAAGACCTTCAAACAATTCTATAATGAAATTTAAGTATTTAATGGAACATTCCGGTAAAAAGGTTACTGTTCGCCTTGAACGAGGCGCTGATATTGATGCTGCCTGCGGTCAATTAAGCGGTAAGGCGGATTAGTATAATTTATTCAAAAATAAAAGGCGGTAGTTTATAAGGAATTAAGTTTACCGCCTGTTAACCAGATTTACACTATGTAAGTGTTCAGAAAGGATCTGTTTTAACTCTCCCATAATTTATGGGGATTTTATATTATTCTCCCAAATTTATCTGCGAGAACTGTACTATTTTGTTTTTACCGCGTTTTTTCGCATTGTATAATGCGTGTTCCGCGTATCTTATGATTGTATTTGCATCTTCTTCTGTATCAGGAAGACATGGGAATGTTGAAATGCCGCCTGAAATTGTAATCGGATGGCGTTCTTCTTCTCCTGCAGGAATAAATTCCATACGTTCAACTTCTTTACGGAATCTTTCTGCAAATAAGAATGCATTATCTTCTGCAGTATTAGGAAGAACAACAACAAATTCTTCATCTCCGTAACGTGTCAAAATATCTTCTTTACGGATTACGTTTCTCAATTTATCAGCAATTGATTTTAATAAAACATCGCCCCATTCATAGCCGTAAATATCATTTACAACCTTGAAAAAGTCTAAGTCAAACAATAACAGAGAAAGAGCATTACCATATCTTTTGGCTCTGGAAATTTCCTGGTCCATACGTTCAAGCAAATATTTTCTGTTATGAAGACCTGTTAATTCATCAGTAGTAGCGAGAGTTTTCATTTTATCTCTCAATTCTCTGATTTTAAGCATATTTCTTATACGAATATTTAATTCCTGTTTATCAAGAGGAGTCTTTATATAGTCAAAAGCTACCGCTCTGACCGTTGAACCTTTAAAGGTTTCTCCGATAAATAATACAGGATATTTGAACTTTGTAACCGCTAATACATCTTTTATATCAGGTACATCTTCAACAATGACTACCCATGGATTAAGCGCTTCATAATCTTTAAGATTCTCTGCCGGCTCAATACGAACATCAACATCTTCTATTGCAGATGCTACTTCTGATACTTCAGAAGCCTTTTTTGTACTATATATAACAATATTCTTCATAACTCTCTCCCACTAATACCTTAACACTATGATTTACAACAGGCAAAAATGTTAAGATTGTAAATATCTTCTTGACGATATCCCCTATCATAATGTTATTATGTAGAAAAGAAGGAGAAAAATATATGACAACAATAGAAACAACAGTATTAGCAAATATCAACTCCCCTCAGGATGTTAAAAAACTTTCACTTGAAGAAATGAATATTCTTGCGGGCGAAATAAGAAAAGGGATTTTAAACAGAGTAAATTTAGTCGGAGGTCACTTAGGTCCGGATTTAGGCATAGTTGAAGCAACCATTGCAATGCACTATGTATTCAATTCTCCTGTTGATAAATTTATATTTGATGTTTCGCATCAATGTTATCCTCACAAGATGCTTACAGGCAGAAAAGACGGTTTTTTAAATCCTCTTGAACATCCTGAAATCTCTGGTTATTCAAATCAAAACGAAAGCGAGCATGATCATTTTATGATTGGTCATACTTCTACTTCTGTTACTCTTGCAACAGGGGTTGCAAAAGCAAGAGATTTAAAAGGTGAAAACTATAATGTAATTGCACTTATAGGTGACGGATCTTTAACCGGCGGTGAAGCTATGGAAGGTTTAAACAATGCTTCTGTGCTTGGTTCAAACTTTATAATTATCGTAAATGATAATGAAATGTCTATTGCCGAAAACCATGGCGGTTTGTATGAGCATTTAAAAGAGTTAAGAGAATCAAACGGTACCTGTGCAAACAACTGGTTCAAGGCTTTTGGTTTTGATTATATTTATGTTGAACAGGGAAATGATATTCAGACTCTTATAAATGCTTTTAATCAGGTTAAAAATATTGATCATCCTGTTGTTGTTCATATTCATACATTGAAGGGTAAAGGTTATGAACCTGCGGAAAAAGACAAAGAGCCTTGGCATTGGTCTGTTCCCGGATTTTTGGATAAGAGCGAAAATTCAAATGGCGGCGAAATGCCTGAATGTTATGAAACATTAACAAATAACTATTTACTTGAAAAAATTAAAAGGGATAAAACGGTTATTCCTATTTGTGCAGGTACTCCGGGAGTATTTTGGTGGAATAAAGAATATAGAGATAAGTTAGGGGAAAATTATACTGATGTTGGTATAGCTGAACAGCACGCTGTAGGTTATGCATCAGGACTTGCAAGAAACGGTGCAAAACCTGTTTTTGCTGTTATGACATCATTTATTCAAAGAGCATATGATCAGCTATCTCAGGATTTGGCATTGAATAATTCTCCGGCTACAATTCTTGTTTATTGGGGAGGAATTTCCGGTGCGGATTGTACTCACTTGGGTTTGTTTGATATTCCATTAATCGCAAATATTCCGAATATAGTTTATCTTGCACCTTCTTGTAAGGAAGAATATTTAAGAATGCTGGATTGGTCAATAGAGCAAACACAATATTCTGTCGCAATCAGAGTTCCAACCTTTAATTATGTGTCAACAGGGGTTGAAGATAAAACGGATTATTCAATTTTGAATAAATATTCACTTGTTGAAAAAGGTTCAAAAGTTGCAATAATAGGTTTGGGCGATTTCTTTGAACTTGGTAAATCCGTAAAAGAAGAACTTAAATCAAAATTGAATATTAATGCCAGTTTAATCAATCCAAAATTTATAACCGGTGTTGATTCTGAATTGTTAGATGGTTTAAAGGCTGATCATGAGATTGTAATAACTTTGGAAAATGGTACACTAGACGGTGGTTTTGGTGAAAAAATTGCTCGTTATTACGGCAATAGCGGTATGAAGGTTCTAAATTACGGTGCGAATAAAGAATTTAACGACAGAGTGCCGTTAGATGAACTTTTACAAAGGTATCATTTAACAAAAGAATTGATTGCTGATGATGTTGCAAAACTTTTATAATCAGAAATTATAATTGTTAAAAATTAGGGTACATTATATAAATGTACCTTAATTTTTATACACAATGCCTTTACACAGGTCTTTTATAAATTGATAATATAAATATGATTAGGGCTATAACATCTCAAAATATAAATCCATATCCGCAGTATGTCTGTGCAAATGTTCAGCTGCCGACAAAAGAGCGTAATTACTGTGTGTTTGATAAGAATGAAGTTGATTATTTTGTTAAGCAAAAAGAAAATGCCCTGCCGTATTTAACTGATATTTTAGAACATTCAAACAACGAAGCGCAGATTACGGGAACTTTGTATGTATTAGACAAAATGTTAGACGATGGCACAAAGGGTATTGATAAAATGTATCCTGTTTTATCTCGTTTTAATAATACATCGTCTGCCAATATTCAGACTTTTTTAGCAGGGATATACAGAAAAATTCAGGTTCCTGATGCGTTTGGACCTTTAGTAAGTATGCTTATTAAGAACTCAATGCAGCCGCAAAATCCAAATCAGGTATTTGATCCGAATGAAGAAATCGGCGGTGCTATATTGAGTTATGTTTCAGATAGGTGGAAATCATAATATCGCTAAGAATAGTCCTTTGATAGCCGAATATTAAATTATTTCACAAATTTGCTATATATGTTTTTCAATATTAGATATGATTGTTGATTTTGGCATTAGTCCAACCATTCTTTCAACAGGTTCGCCTTTGTCAAAAACAAGCAGGCATGGAATACCGCTTATTGAATATTTTTTTGCGATTTCTTTACTTTGTTCAATATTAACTTTTGCAAATTTTACTTTTCCTTCGTAATTTTTTGCAATTTCTTCCAATACAGGTGATAATTTTCTGCAAGGACCACACCATGTTGCCCAAAAGTCAACAACTGCAGGAATATCAGAATTAACAACTTCCTGTTCAAAAATATCTTCATTAACTTCAAGAATATCTGCCATAATTTCTCCCCTTATTTTGTAACATCATGTGCACCCATTCTATCATGGAAAAATTTTTTGTGCTATTATCTATTTAGGATGTATTAGGATAGAGAAATGGCGAGAAAAAAAATAGTAGAAATTGTTTTAGATACCGAAACAACCGGTTTGGATTATACAAAGGAGAAGATGGTTGAGTTTGCGGCTGTAAGGCTTGAAAACGGAAAAATTAAGGATGAATTTCAAACTCTTATAAATCCGCAGCAGCATATACGAAAATCAAGTATAGCAATTCATGGTATTACACCGGATATGGTTGAGGATGCTCCGACAGAAGAAGAAGCTATGCCAAAAATTCTCGAATTTATGGGAGATTACCCAATTGTTGCCCATAATGCAATTTTTGATTATTCATTTATAAATGAAGCTGCAAAACGTGTTACCGGCAATGGTATAAATAATGAGCGTATAGATACACAGCAAATGTTTAAGGAAGTGTATCCTGATTTGGAAGCTCACGGGTTGAATGCTTTAACCGATAAATTTAAAGTTGAATTAACAAACCATCACAGAGCAATGGGTGATACAATGGGACTTGCGCTCGCTTATCCTAAATTGAAAAAATTGTATCTTCAAAAATGTGATTGGGAAAGTAAAGAACTTGATAATGTGGATTATCTTTTCGAAAGATTTTTGCGAATACAAAACACTATAAATGTTTTGCAGTCTGAATTGCAGGATTTGAAATCAGTATTTAAGTTGTATTTTGAGCTTGGCGGAAAACCTGTTACATCTGAAGAAGGCGATATGCTTGTATATAACTCCAAGCAGTCCTTTGGGTACGATTTTGATGTGATAAAGCCTGTACTGGAAGATATAGGTGCTCTGTCAAAGGCAGCAAGAATAAATACAGGGTTTATAGACAGACTAGTAAACGGGCATAGTTTAGAAGAAGAACAAAGAGAGATTATAAGAAATGCCCGCACTGAACTTACTGAAACAAGAAATGTTCAGGTTATAAAAAACAATAAATAGGAGAAATATTAGGTATGTTAAAAAAGATAGGGGATTTTTTCAAAGAACCGCCTGCTAAAGAAGTGATACAAGACAGCGAAAAAGTCGCTTCAATGTATAAACATTGGAGATGGAGAATATTTTATTCAAGTTTTATTGCTTATGTAGTTTTTCATATTTGCCGTAAAAATATGGCAGTAGCCCTTCCTGTAATGTCAACGGATTTAGGGCTTTCAAATACTCAATTGGGTATTTTGGGTTCTACCCTATATGTTACCTATGGTATCGGTAAATTTGTTAACGGAGTTGTTGCCGACAGATCTAATGTAAGAACATTTTTGCCAACAGCATTGATATTATCCGCAATATGTAATATTTGTTTTGTATTAAGTGCATTATTTGTTACTCCTGGGCATGTCAGCTTTTTTGGCTTGCCTTCCGCAACCGTATTATTATGGCTGTTGGCATTTTTCTGGGGGGCTAACGGATGGTTCCAGTCTTGCGGTTTTCCTCCTGTTGCCAAAAGTTTATCATATTGGTTTTCTAATTCCGAACGCGGAACAAAATGGTCTGTGTGGTCAACTTCTCACCAGATAGGTGTTTTTTCATCAGTTGCATTGTCAAGTTTAATAATCGGTAAACTGGGCTGGATGGGTGCATTTTATGTTCCTGCAATAATATGTATAATTACAGGTATTTGGTTATTTGACCGATTAAGAGATAAGCCTCAGTCTTTAGGTTTGCCGGATATTGAAAAGTATAATAATGAACCTGTAAAAGAGGCTGAAAAGGATGAGCAGGCTGATCTTTCATATATTCAGATATTCAAAAAGCACATTTTGTGTAATCCGATTATATGGATGCTTGCTATAGCTTATACCTTTGTTTATATTGTAAGATTTGGAACAGAAGACTGGCTAGTAAAATATCTTGTTGAAGTTAAAGGTAATTCAATTATGGTTGCCGGCTGGAAATTAAGTACACTTGCTCTTGTCGGAGCCGGCGGTGCCATTGTTGCAGGTGTTGTATCCGATAAATTCTGCAAAGGTAGTCGTACTCCTGTAAATATAATATTTTTAATATTGCTTGTTGTAAGTTTGTACGCATTTTCGGTAAATCCTGGCGGAACACCGTTGTTAGAGGCATTAGATTATGTTTTTGCCGCATTAATTGGGGTGTTTACCGCAGGCCCTCAAATGTTAATTGGCGGTCTTTGTGCGGTAGAAAGCAGTTCAAAACGTGTAGCGTCAGCTTCAATTGGTTTTACAGGCATATTTGGATATATAGGGGCTGCTTTATCAGCAAGCGGTACAGGATTTTTTGTTGATAAATTAGGCTGGGATGGTGCAATTTCATTCTGGATGATTGCAACAATAATTTGTGTTGTAATTTGTATTCTGCTTTATATCTTTGAAAAAATAAGAAAAAAGAAAGCAAATGCCTAAAAACTAAAATGTATATTTAAAACAATTCGTACATAATGACGGAAACCGAAGTCGCAAGGTTTAAAGATTCAACTTCTTTGCTCATTTCTATTTTGATGCTTTCTGTTGAGTATTTTATTAATTCTTCAGATAATCCGTCAGCTTCACTTCCAAACATAATTAGTGCCGGAGTTTTAAGTTCAAAGGATTTCAATAAATTATTTGTTCTTGGCAGGGTTGCAATTCTTGTAAAATTGTTGGTATATTTTTGCAATTGTTCAATCGTTTTAATGTTAATAACAGGAATTTTCCAAAGGTTTCCGACTGTTGAGCGTACACATTTAGGGTTATAAATATCCACGCAATCTCCGTAAAGAATAATGGCATCAGCTCTGAATGCAACTGCTGAACGAATAATTGTTCCCAAATTTCCGGCATCTTTTATTCCCTCAAGAAGAATAATTTTTTTTAATTTTTTTATTATTTCAGGTGAATATTTTTTTTGTATTCCTATTGCGACAGCAACAGGCGGAGTTTCCGTATCAGAAAGTTTTTTTAATACTGCTGAATTGGTTTTAATAATTTCTTTATTAAAAAATTTAAAATCCTCAAGGTGTGACTTCTCAACAAAGAGTGCCTCTATTTCAATCTTAGAATTGTATGCTTCTTTAATTGCTTTGTACCCTTCAAGTATAAATTTATCTTTGCGGTATTTTTTCTGAAGCAGTTTGGCATATTCTTTTACCAAATCATTATTCACACTTGTAATTTCCACTATTTTACCTCAAATTCTTTCAGCCATTGGATTTCTTCTTCAGATAGAAGGCTGTAGTCTATCAATTTTTGTTCATAATTCATATTAACAAAAGAATGAATATTTCCGTTTTTATAATAGCACGAATTTTCAAGTCTGATACCGAATTCACCTTCTTTATACAGTCCGGGTTCTATAGAAAAACATTCGCCTTCCAATAGTGGCACTTTGGCAATTTCATCAGAACTCAGTTTTGGCGGATATTCATGAACATTGATTCCTATTCCATGTCCTAAACCATGGTTAAACACAAAGCCGTCTAAATCCTGTGAATTAAAAAACTCGTGGACACTTTTGTCTATCTCGTATCCTGTAACAGAGTTTTGCGGATGTTTTTTCAGATAGTTAAATGCGTTTAAAAATGCTTTTAATACATTTGTATATATTTTTTTATGCAGATATTTAGGCTCGCCTTTTACAAAGACTCTTGTTATGTCTGTTGCAAGTCCCCCCTCAAAATATCCTCCGCAGTCGATTAAAACAAGGCTTCCTTCCGTAATAATTTCATCTTTTGAACATTTTGAATAATGTGCAAGAGCACTGTTTTGGTCTTTCGCAATAATAGATGCAAAAGATAAACCGACAGCTCCCTGATTTTTAAATTCTTTTGCAAGTTGAACCGCAATATCAAATTCAGAGATGCTATTGTTGTTGTATATATAATCTCTTATTGCTGAAACAGCTTTATCTGTCCTTGCAAAAGCATCTTTAAGGTGTTCAATTTCTGCTTCTGTTTTTTGTGCTTTCATATTTGCAACAGGGTTTGATTTGAGTTCCATTGCATTTGAACCTAATAATTTATAATCGTAGGCATTAATTTTCTTTTTATCTATATAAACATTTTTGTTTATATTTTTGAGAAATTCATCAATTTTGCTTAATTTATCCTGAGTGAAAAGTATTGCGTTATCTTTAAAAATCATTGCTTTTGCTTTAATTTTTGAACTGTAGCATTGTGAGAAATTCCTCATGTTAAAAATGTATGAAACTTCATCAAGGTCTGTTATGTATATTGCTTCGTTGTTACTGAGGCTGTGAGATATTTTTGCAATTTTTTCTTCGCTTGTCAGACCTGTATATTTTTCATCAATTTTAATATCCTGTGCAGGCTGTTGTGCTATATTTTGGTCAAACGGGTCGAAATCAAGATATTTTAGGTTAAGTTTTTGCGCAAATTTTTCAACTTTAGACTGAGAATTTTTTTTGGAAAAAATTCCAAGTGTGGCATCTTGCGGGACTTTTGCAATTATTTCTTCAATTGCATTTTGACCTGTCTGCAGTTTTATGACAGTAACTTTTGAGTGGTCAACTTCTTGATCAGCCTGAATATGATATCTCCCATCAACAAACAAGAATATTGTGTCAGGAGTTACGAGGGCTTCTCCCGTAGAGCCTGAAAAATTTGTGAGTTTGTAGCGTGAATTTTCTTCCAGCTTGTTATATTCCACTAAAAATTCATTAGTGGAATTTACAAGTAAATATTGCAGATTTTCTTTCTGCATAAATTCACGAATAATATTCTCGTTCATATTATTTTGGGTTTAGTTTTTGTCTGTTAATTGAATCAAGTGCCATCCGAATTGAGTTTGAACAGGTTGAGAAATTTCACCTACTTCAAGAGCGAAAGCTGCATCTTCAAACGGTTTAACCATCATGCCTTTTCCAAAAAATCCTAAATCTCCGCCGACTTGACCTGATGGGCATAAAGATTTATCTTGTGCTGCTTGTGCAAAATCGGTAGTACCGTTAATAATTTCATTGTATAAATCGATTGCTTCCTGTTCTGTTTTAACAAGAATGTGGCTTGCTCTGATTTCTTCACTCATAATATAAACTCCTTGTATAATTGGTAAATACCAGTAAGTATAACAACGGATTTAATTATATAATAAAAATGCTTGCCTTGCAAGATTACAAAACAAGCCGGAAGTTATAAAACATGAAAAATTATTTTTAAAGGTGTAAGTTCAAGGCATTTTAAACCAAACCGAAAAGAGAAAAATCTTATCGCAACCCCGAAAAAGTGCCTGGATGCATCGAACTTACATTAATATAATACATTTTTTTAGTGGTGGTCTGCACCATTCCGAAGGATAGATTAGGGTTATACTTTGGGAGTATTTTATATTAATACAAAAGGATTAAGGGATAATATTTTGACTTGATTTCAAAAAAAGGTTATGTTAATATCGATTTGTGAGCGATACGTATGATATGCGGAAGTAGCTCAGTGGTGCCCGCGGCGAGCGGTGAGACAAGCCGAGTGTGAAACACGAGGCGGAGCTGACGAAACGGGTTGACTTGCAGGGTTGCAAGGCAAGCAGGTTTCATCAGCGGAGTCATTAATTGACAATTGAATAGATATGCGGAAGTAGCTCAGTGGTAGAGTACCTGCCTTCCAAGCAGGCTGTCGCGAGTTCGAATCTCGTCTTCCGCTAATTAAAAAGACCTGCTAAACGTAGGTCTTTTTAATTGTGAATTTCAATCGGTGCAAAAAATTGCACCCTACAAGCTGTTGTTCTTATATTATTACCGTACATGTCAAATAACTCAAATGATTTTATGGTATATTATTTATGTAATTAAGAGTGCAGCTTAAATTAAACATGATTTCTATAAACATTAAAAAAAGAACAATATTATCTGTTGTAATTACTGTAATAATACTGATTGCAACATTCAAACATTGGTTTATATTCGGAGCTGTTCCTGTAAATATGGATGTTGCGGGGCAGGGTACATGTAATATTGAAGTGTTATTAAACAAAAAAGACAATGATGCTTTCAATAAAATTCAAACTGATAAAGTTGAAATTAATTTGGATGAATCAAATCACGCTAGTTTGTATATTAAAAATTTAATATATCCAAAAAGAGTCAGGTTTCTTATAACTGATTTAAAGCCTGAAAATAACATTACATTGAGCAATATAAAGATTGGAAAATACAAACTGAAAAACTTAGAGCAATTTGAAGTTAACGGTGCAGCTTTGTCTGTTGATAATGATAAGCTTATATTAAATCCAAACTTTAGTACTGCCATACTTACATATCCGCAAACATTAAATATAAGAGCAAGTATAAAATTTGATTTTAAAATCTTTATTATAATATTGATTTTATCGTATTTATTAACTTATAAATTATCTGATTATATAGCAGATTTTAAAGCAGTAAAAGGCAAATCACGAATAGAAATCATTTTTCTGACTATATTTTTTATATTTTTATTTGTTCCCCTGAGTAATATTAATGTGCAGGAAGTTTCACACAAAGAGAACAGAACTCTTGCCAAGTGGTATCCGATAATAAAAGAAAATAATGAAATTAATTTCAATTTTGGCAAAAATTTTAATGAATGGTTTAATGACAGATTTTGTTTAAGGGATGAGTTAATCTCATATAATGATGCAAAATTATTAATATCGAGAAACTGGAAAACCAAAGATGTAATAAAAGGCAAAAACGAATGGCTGTTTTTGGGATGGAAAGAAGCAACCGATAGTTATTCAAACAGTGTTATTTTTACCAGTGATGAATTGGCAAAAATATATAAATATCTGAATGATATAAATAATTATTGTAAAAAACATAACAAGAAATTTTATGTGTATATTGCCCCTGATAAGTCAAAAATTTACGAAGAATTTTATACTGATAGTATTAAAAAAATATCAAATGAATCAAAAACAGAGCAACTCATAAAATATATCAAACAAAATTCGGATATTAAAATCATATATCCAAAAGATGCTTTAATTTCGTCAAAAAAAGAAGGAATATTATATTGGAAAACAGACACTCATTGGAATGAACTGGGTGCATATTACGGATATTCCGCATTGCTAAACGAAATTAACAAAGATTTTAAAACTTTAAAATTGTATAAAATTACAAATTATTCTGAAGAAATTCATAACGGTGATTTATATAATATGTCCCCTTCGCTGTTAAGAAAGCCTGATTCTACTTTGTATAAAATACCGGAAATTAAAAATTATGAAAATATATGCAAAACTCCCGAAGAACCGACAGGTATTGTAAGTTGTTATAACACTAATGGTAAAAAGAACTTGTTGATGTTTAGAGATTCTTTTTCAGCTTCATTAATACCTTATTTGTCTCAGTCGTTCAAAAATTCAAGTTATGTTTGGCAGTATAATGTTGCCCCTCACATAATGGATAGTGCTGATATTATAGTGCTTGAAGTCGTAGAAAGATATTTGCCAAAATTGATAAATAGTTATATGGAGTAAGTTTTCAGCTGTTTGGTTCATTGTCCGTAAAATATTTGGCTGTGATATATAATAAAATTTGTTCGGTTAAAATTTTGTACTAAAATAATATTATGACAAGGTTTGATTTACATTTACATACTAATAATTCTGACGGAAGCGATACCCCTTATGAACTTTTGCAAAAAATCAAGGACAAAAATATAGAAATTTTTGCCCTTACCGATCACGATAATGTTGCTGGAATTTCCGCAATGAAAAATATGGTTTCGGGAAATATAAAATTTATCCCCGGAATAGAGCTTACCTGCAAAACAAGAGGGATTAAATGTCATATTTTAGGCTACAACATAGATGAAAATAATCCTGTTCTTTCAGAGTTGATTGAAAAAGGCAAAAAACTCAGACGACAAAAACTTGAAACACGAATAAGATTTTTAAAAGATGTGTGGAATATAGAATTAAATAAGGAAGAATCAGACTGGCTGTATTCAAGAAAAAGCCCTGTCAAAACTCACTTTGGAAATATCTTGGTAAACAGAGGACTTGCCCCAAATAATATTGAAGCAATGAAAAAATATTTAGATGGCTGCAAAACAGGAAACACCCGTTTTGATGGTGAAGAAGCTATAAATACAATAAAAATTGCCGGAGGCATACCTGTGTGGGCGCATCCGCTGGGCGGTGAGGGAGAAGAACATCTTGAAAAAGACGAATTTTTATTAAGGTTAAAAACAATGATGGATTGCGGAATTCAGGGACTTGAATGTTATTATTCAAGATATACGGAAGCTGAAATAGAATTTCTGAAAAATTGTGCAGATAGTAACGGGTTATTTATTACGGGCGGAAGTGATTATCACGGCGCAAATAAAACCGTATTGTTGGGACAACTGAATGTAAATAATACCCCTGTTGATTCTAATGAGTTAAATCTGCCTGTAATTGTAAACCAAGCCTAGTGAGAGAGGGTTTTTAATAATTCCATAATGCACAAATAGTGTGAAACTGCCCCTGCGATTACAAAAATATGCCAAATGCAGTGCATGTATCTTTTCTTGGACAAATAAAATATGCATCCGCCGGAATATAATAATCCTCCTGCTAACATTAGCCAAAAGGCATTTTGACCGGCTTTTGTCCAGATGGTGTAAGCAAGAAATACAGAAAGCCAGCCCATAACAAGATATAATCCTGTTGACAGGTATTTGAATTTTAATGTAAGACAAGAATAAACTATTCCCGTGATTGCTAAATACCATGTCATTGCAAGTAAAGCCACTGATAGAGGAAAATCAACCGTCAGTAATAATACAGGAGTGTATGTTCCTGCAATCAGCATAAATATTGCACTATGGTCAATTCTGCGAAAAACTTTTTTGGCTGTTTCATTTACCATTGCGTGATAAAGTGCAGAGGATTGAAATAATACAAATAGCATTGAACCAAATATAGCAGTAGAAGCTGTTTCCATTGCATTGTGAGAATTGACTGCAAGCATGACAATTGCATATATCGCAAACATTGCACCTAAAGAATGTGTAAAAGCATTCGCAAATTCTTCTTTTGGTGTGTATTTAATTCCCTCTTCTTCCATATTTTTATCCCTTTTATGTTTATCAAACAGCCGATTTTTATTACATCATTCCTTTTTTATTAAAGAAAAATGCTGCAATACAGGTTGCCAAAACAGATATACTTATAACAATACCAAATCCGAACGGATTTGCTCCAAACGGCATAGGGACATTCATTCCCCAAAAACTACCAATCATTGTAGGAATAGACATAATGATTGTAATTGCTGCCAAAAATCTCATAACAAGGTTTAGGTTGTTATTGATTATTGATGCCATGCAATCCATCATACTTTCAAGAATTGTCCTGTGCATTTCAACCATTTCAGATGCCTGTTTATTTTCAATGATAACGTCTTCAAGCATATCAATATCGTCTTCGGTGAATTTAACAATAGACTGAAGGTTGCCGGTGTTGGCATGTACCATTCTTAACAGTTTTTGTAATACCAGCTGATTGTCTTTGAGTGATGTTGTAAAGTAAACCAAAGATTTTTGAATTTCCATCAGCTGAAACAAAGCTTTATTATTTGTAGTTCTTCTTAAAGATTCTTCAATGCTTTCTGTTTGTTTGTTGATTATATTAAGGTATCTGAGGTAAAATTTTGCGGCCCTGAACAATATGCTGAGCATAAAATTCGCCTTTTTTCTTGTGTCAAAGAATTTTGCTGTATCTTCGTTAAAAGAATTAATAATTTTATTCTCTCTTGAACAAACAGTAATCATACTTTCAGGTGTGAAAATTAAACCTAAAGGCATTGTGTCAAAGTTGCCTTCCTCGTCCATAATCGGAACATTTGTGATGACTAATAAATTGCCGTCTTCAAATTCCATACGAGATAACTCATCCGCGTCTAATGAGTTGTTAAGGAAACTTTCATCTAAATCTAAAACAAGTGAAACCTGCTGTATTTCTTCACGTGTCGGATTAATCAGATTGAACCAAGAACCTGAAACAGCTTCGTTCAATTCTAATTTTGCTAATGTTCCGTCATCCTGAGTTTTTGTTATCTCAAGCATAGCACCACCTGTAACTGTTTCTACATTTACATTAAACTATACTCAGAAAATAATTTCAATACTGCAATTTAATGACTTTTAATTATGCAACTTCTTTGTTCAAAAAACCTTGCATTGTCGGTTTGCTTGAAGGTACTAAAGGTGCTTGCTGAGCCTGTGTTTTATTTGAAATTTTGTTTTCTTCAGCTCTTCTTTTTTCTGTCATGTGTTTGCAGTAATCCGTCAAACCAATGATTAATCCAGGAACTAATACGATTGTTGACAAGAAATCAAATGCACTGTTGCAGGTTTTTGCGTGAGTAAGCAATTTGTTTTTTCCATGGAATTTGCTGTAGAATTTGTCAATAAGCTCCGGCAACTCTTCTTTTGCAGTACGCAAAGCCTGTTTAATTTCTTCTTTTGTCGCATTTGCAAATGTTTTGCTTTCATCTTTTGAAACTTTTTTAAGGATTTCTTCTGTTACCTTTTTAATTTCTTTGTCCTGAGATAAAGCTTTTTTGATATTGCCATTTGAACCTTCAATAAATTCAACAAATCCGTTAACACCGTCTTTGAAATCTTTGATATTGGTGTATTTAGATTCAAGTTCTTTGCTTGATAATACGGTATGTCTTGTATTTGCAGGGTTTAAATAATCCCAAGTCTTTTGTAAAATATTGCGGCCTTCAAGATTTTTATTGTTTAATGCAAGTCCGGTAACTTTTGTAAATCCGTCAGAGAATAATCTTGCAAGTGCTTTTGCACCAAATAACAACGCAGTAAATGCGGTCATGTCACGAACAACGATTTCGCTGAAATCATATTTATCCTGAGCATGAACAAGTCTTGGCGGTATGCAAGCGCCGTAAAGCAATACAGACATAGCCTGACCTTGTATAATCGGTCCGTTCAATTCAAATATATCTGAAATTTCTTTAAGTTTTTTGCTGCCAAAAATTTTGTTACCGATATTTTCAAGAACAGAAGTCTTTGAGCCGAAGCTTACTTGTCTGCGGTCTTGTGCAATTTTTGAATTATCTCTTTCAATTTTGTTTGCAACAACTTTAGATACCGGTTCATCATCGTTCATCAATGCCGGATTCTTTCCGCCTGTACCCATGTTATACAATTTAGGGATTTGTGTATAGAACAAAGCAACAGCCGTAAATAATCCAAGATTTGTTAATATTCTTGAACCAAGTTTTTTGCCTGTAAATTTGTTCATAAAATCTTCAATATTGGCATCTTTTGCATTTTTAAGAACTCCATGCATAGATTTAACGGCATCGTCAAAATAATTACTCATTGCTTCTGTTAATTTGTCAATGCTGCCATGTTTAATATCTGTGCCGTTAGAAGCTTTTATTGATATACCCATGTGGTTTGATGTTCCGCCGACATATTTTTTCTTCAATTCAATAAAGTCGTCAGCAACAGAAGATCCAATTTGTGCTAATTTTTCATCACGAGCTTTTTTATTTTTCGGTAATAAGCGGGCGAATGTTCCTTTTTTATTGAATTCTTCTATTACATCATCAATTTGTGCTTGTTTAGTTGCAAATTTTTCAGCCAATTCCTCAACATTATCTACTTTTAATGCTTTAGGATTGTCATTGATGGTTGTTTCTATAACTTCTTTAAATACTGATTTATAGAAATCTTTTTTATTTGCGGTTTTATCAATTATTGCCTGTTTGTTATTGTTTGCATAATCCGTAAATATATTTTTAAATCCGTCAATATAATCAAGTTTAACGCTGTTGCCTCTGCCGAATTTTTTGTTAATACCTTTTAACAGAAAATATGGAATCACAAATGCACTTGGACCGGTGATAATTTCGCGGATACCTTCTTTTCTTGCATAAGCCCAGTTAAGTTCGCGTTTAGGCTCACCGTTTTTATCAAGAATTTCGTTGCCGTTTTGGTCAACTTTTTTCTTTCCGCCTCTTTTTAAACCTTTATACACACGAGGAGCAATAAATCCTAAGCCGTCCTGTATGCAGAATGATGCAGCAAATCCGCCGGCAGCAATAAAATCCATTAAGCCGACAATAATATTAGGAGATTTCCCCGTAAAATTCACACTGCTGCGCGCAGGTGCATATGCACGAGGGGCTTGTATATTTTCATTATTATTTTTTTTCAAGTTTGCAGAATTAATATTCTGACTTACTGATTTTACCTGCATAATCCCTACTAATTTCAAAACCTGCTACATATATAGATAAAAACAATGTTTGCTATTTAATTGTCTTTTTATCGGGTTATGTTTCAAAACTTTTACATTTATTAACCATGCAAAATTTTGGAACAAGTGTACTTATTATACTTAATCAGAAAAATTTTTTCAAGTTATTTACTACAATTATAACAAATCTGTTACAAATATTATTGAATTTATGTTTCAAATTCTTTTCTTATGTCAATTTTCCCTTCAGTCATTATGTATATTTTTTGTGATATTTTCTCTGCCCAATCGTCAAAGCCTTCAATTTGTTTGTTTTTTGCCATTTTATCTATTACTTTTAGCTGTTTTTCAATGTTTTTTGCAACCCTTTTATTGTCTATAATCCATGTTTTAACATCTTTTTGAGATTTTATTTTGTTGCATGTTTTACAAAGACCAATCAGGTTGTCTGTTGATTCAGAACCGCCTTTTGATGTCGCAAGAAGATGATCTGCGGTTGCGATATTCGTTTTGAATATATTAAATACAACCGTATAAATCGGATTTTCTTTGCGGTTACTGAGTTTGTTTTCGCTGGTTGTAATTCTGTGTGTAATAATTGCTCTTTTTACTTGTGTGGTAAAGGCATATATTGCTTTTACCGGTGCTTTTTCAATATCAAGGGGATTAAGACACATATTGTAATATGTAATTAACTCATCATCTAAATATGCTTTTGAATGTATGTATTTTCTTATATGCATGCCAAATAAGTCATAATTTTTCAGTTGTTCGGGCGAACCTTCGTATAGGTAATAGTTTCTTTGCTCATTGTATCTTTTTAATTCAAACTTCAATCTTTTTTCGGTAAAATTGTCGGCTTTTTTCTTGAAAATTCTTAAGAATTCTTCGTCTGTTGCGTTAGGGTAATCTTTGGCAGTGCTGATAAACATGTTTGCATAAGGTTTTGCGTTTGCTCCGACATATTTATCATACTTTTTTAGCAGTTGAGCGAAGTCTTGAATGCTTTTACAGTCCCTCATTTCATCTTCTATATGTTTTCTCATATCATGCGTGAGCATGGTCGAACCGCATTCTGCGCATGGAATGTCAACTTTTGATTGTTGAATAGGGTAAAATATTTCATGCCTTGATGCACTATGCTGCAGGTTTCTAAACGATTTTATTTCTTCTTCGGTAAAATTGATTTTTCCTTTTGTAATTTTTGTCATGTTAAGACAAAAAGCCTTTATATAGTCTTTTGAGTCCTCTATTTTGTTATGTCCTATTAAATATGTAATATCAGCAAGATATGTATCGATATAGGTTTTATTTTTCGGATTGTTTATATCATGCATAAAAGTACTTTTTGACTGAATTGCTTTACAGTTTTCACAAACAAGTACTTTGTTATTAGGCAGTCCTTCATGCTGCGGGTATTTATCTATAGGAACTACAGTGTTTACGGATTTTGAAAATATATTTTTTACTATTGCAGAAGCAATTTTATCTTCGTTTTTGTCGCTTTCGTCAATGGCGTAAAAAGACCTGTTATAGTCATTTGCCGTAACAATAGGCTTGAGAGTTTTCATTCTTATCTGATTGGCTTTATCAGGGTGTAAATGTAAAAAGTCGATATATTCGTTTATGATATTTTTATAAACGTTATAATCCTGTTTTGTATGTATTTTTGCTACAATTTCATTTGCGCTTTGGCTGTAGTTTTCAGGAAGATTCAGCCATTTAGTATATTCGTTTAATTCATCTCTTATGTTGTGGACAATAGCTTTCTTTGCCATGTATGAATTTTTTTTCATTTCAGAGTAAAATTGCATCATGTTCATATCGGAAAGGTTTTCGATTCCTTCTGCATCACTGATAATTCTGCGCATGTGTTTCGGTATATATTTTTGATTTTCTTTCAGTAAAATAACAAATTCTTCCGGTTTTTTAATATTCCCTGCTTCTTTAATTATTTTTTCATATTCATCAGGGGAGAGCATTTTCACTCCGCAGGCTGGACAGTGAATACCTGTTATATTTCTTGCCTGTTCAAGTCTTGCCGGTTCTGTTGATGTTTCAAACAGCCCGTTGAAAGATATTTCAAATTTGTCGTTGATTGGTGATGTGTTGTAAGTGCAGGCAAAATTATTTACAGCACTACTATTCAAAATACTGTTGTTATTTTTAAAATTAAATAATTTTACCGAAGGAATTATCATCGTTAGGATATAACGTTTGAAAAAGATAATTTTGCTATTTTATTAATGATTATGAAGGATGGTCATTTATCAATGCAGATAGCTTTCGTTTTTCAATCATGCGGTCAATTTTGTCGGAAATATATGTTGAAAATATCGGCAGTATTCCGTAATATATGCCTGCAAATATCAAAGCCGGACGCACAATGTTAATGCCTTCTATATATTTCATAAGTTTTGGATCATTTTTATTTGCTTCTTTAAATATTTCAACAAATTTTGCAGTTTTATTTTTAACCGTACTGTCAATGCAATAACCTCCGATAACAGTTATGGCTGTTGAAATAATATTGTTATATATAAGTGCGATTTTACTGTTTTCGTTAATGTTTTTGCTCTTTTGTGTTTGGTAAACAGAAGTTGATGCAAGTAATATATCTGTCATTGCCGTAATATTTTTGAATATATCTTCATCTTTTAATTGATATTTTTGGGCAAGTTTTTGAATTTTTGTATTGTCTATAATTTTAGCAAGTCCTTTGGATAATTTTTCACCGTATTTTCCTGTAAATGCCGGATTATTATAGATAGGCTGTTCTTTTGACTTTTGGTCTTGTTTTTTCAGGTTTGTATATATTGTCGGAATTTCTTTTGTTTTCAGGAACATTTTATCCATAATAACAGGGATAAGTGCTATTGTCATTACGGATTTAGGAATTGCAACAAGCAGTCCTGCACTCAGTTTCATTGCCTGTGTTATAAATTTATAATTTCTTGCTGACGGATTGATTTTGGTTTTAAGGTATTTTTTTGAATTTTTGTCAATTCTTTTTATTGCATTTTCAATGGGCAAGGCAATTGCTTCTACCATTGCAAATTTAATCAATCCCGAACTGATAGAATTTGCCATTGCATAAAACTTGTTTTCTTCTTTAACATCAGGAGTGTTGTAAATTGAAAAAGGCCGCAACCCGAGAGAAAGTACCAAAGATGTTCCTGCCGCAAAAGATGTGCCGTGTTCTGATATTTTTTCCAGGCCTTTTCGCAGATATTTATTGGTTAATATTTTATTTGTAATCTTATTTATATGCATTTATTTTCTTAAATCCTTTAGTGTTACTTTTAATTTGTCGGATTTATTCGGGTTACCCTGTATAGATACTCTGAATGTCGATATTTCATCCCCAATCCCGGCCTTTATTTCAGGTATCATTTTTACTTTATCTTCATACATTATAATTGAATGTTCAGGTTTAAATACTACTTTGTATATCAGGTTAAGCGGAATTTTAAAAATTCGGATTTTCTTTGCGAGAGTTTTGTTTCTTTGACCGAAAATATCAATTTCCCCGTACTCTGTTTCCACATTATATTCCCCTTCAATATACAGACCTAAATAGTTGCTTTTTGAAAATATTTTTATATTTTCAAGTTTTTCGTTAATCATATCAAACGAGCCGTAAAGATTTGAATGGAACGAGTCGGGCTTGGAAAAATCTATATTTGTTATTTTTGAGAGTACATATTTTTTTGCCGGTTTGTTTGGGTTTTTGCGTTTTATAGAAAATTCACGGGTGCCGATTTTGGGAAGATATCCATCTTTTACTGCAAAAGTGGCTTTAGCTTTAATGTCATTTAATTTGTTTTTTGTTATGAGGTGTAAGGTTGCGAATGCTACCCCTTCAATTTGGTTCGGCAATTTAAACATGTGGGTTGCAACATCATTTGAATCAATGTCTGATGCAAAAAATTGTATATCGGAGGAATCATTATTAAGATTATATATTCCTTTTGCGCTTAGTAAACCTTTTGCATATTCGGCTTTTGGCATTATAAAGTTGACGATTTTATTTCGCATACCGCCCTGAATATTTACATTTCTTACATCAAATTTGTTACCGTAGATTCTGTCAACAATTATCCTGCCCTGTTCTATAATTAGTTCTGTTTTCTTTTTTGATATTTTAGGTTTGACATTTCCACCTTTTTTAAAGGTTTTTGGTATGGATTTAAGTTCGCCGCTTTGTAAAAATATACTGACAAGGTGAATGTCAATGTTTTTTACGGTAATCTTGTTGTCTAATATCCTATTGTCAGTTGTTGCGGCTAATTTAATCGGTGCCTTGTAGAAAGTTCCGTTTGTTTTAAGAGTTATTTTATCTTTTTCAAAGTTCAGATTTGTACTTTTCAGGAACAAAAATTTATCATGTGAGGCATTGTATAAGTTCATTGTTCCTAAAATTGTTTTGTTTGTAAAATCAATATTTACATCCGTATCAAAAGTTCCCTTGTCTGCAAAGTCTTTGATAAATGATTTAATATAAGCTATAGGAACTTCTCCGTTTGATTTTATGTTGAGTTTTTTGAGAGTATATGTTCCGTTTTCTTTGTCAATAAGTCCGCTTCCTGAGAGAATATCTTTGTTATCTGCCTTGTAAGAAAGCCTTTTTATTACCATAGGAATACCGTTTTTGTGCGTATGCATTGTAATTTCTCTTGTCTGGCCTGTGTTGTCTAAATCACCCCAGGTTGATAATAAATTATTCCCTTTTGGAATGGTAAGATAATAATACACATCTACAATGCCGTCATCGTGAGTGTGGTATTTGACTTTTGCCGGAGTATATCCGCTTATTGCAACATTAGGATAATATTTTTTTACAATGTTGTTTGTAAATTTTGACTCGACATTTCCTTTAACATCAAGGTCTTTGGTTGCTATTCCGTTTATTATAACATCTGTTGTAACAGGTTCAGGGCCAAACAATCCTTCTGTTTTTGCTTTCATTGTTTTGTCTTTAAAATAATATACTGTTTTTGGAAGCAATACCGGAATTTTTAATGTTGAAAAATTTGCACTCAAATTATTAGTTGTGCATGTTCCGTAGAATTTTCCTTTTGCGATTTTAAGGTCAACATCCAAAGTCCCTTTAAAATTTGAAAAATTTTCTAAAAAGTTTTTCTTGTCGGGGTGTTTTAGTTTATATAAATATAAAAATCCTTCTTCAAGCTCTTTTGCCGGAAGATTATTCCCTTTTATGCTCAGGTTGTCTGTCTTTCCGCTCAAAAATATTTTAGAATGTCCGATTTTAACACTGAAATTATCAAAAGATAATTTGTTTTTGAAATTAATACTGCCTTTTTCACCTATTATGGCAATATTTTTCAGGTATGGATTTTTTATGCAGGCAAGTATTTCAGTCTTGATTTTTCCATTTTGTTTTTTAGATTTAATATGTTTTATAAGGGCGGATGTTTTTGGAGTAAGAACAATTACTCCGCTTTGAATATTTATTGTCGGATAAAATGATAAATTAATTTTTTTATTTTTCTTATCAGCTAATTTTATGTAATTTTTCAGCAAATGAATATTTGCATAAATATTTTTGCTGTCGATTTCTCCTCTTTTGTAATTTAATATTGGTGCTTTATATTTTAAATCTGATATATCTATCAAGGTTTCTTTTTGCGGGTTTGAAGCAAATACTTTTTTAAAAAATATGGTAAAAGTTAAATCTTTTTTGGTTTCGAATTTAAAATTTTTAAATTTTAAATCTATACCGGATGCATCAGAAATTTTTTTTTCGATTTTGTTGATGACACGCGGGGAATTCATTATTTTAGGCAATACTGTTAAAAATAAGCAGTAAAATGAAACAATAACAATCCCTAAACAAATTCCCGTTACTTGTGCAATCTTTCTGAAATTATTCATAGAATGATTTTATCATGGTGATATTTCTAAATAAAGAGTTATTGAAAAAGTGTAAACGGGTGTGCTATATTGTGATTGATTTATGAATAAGTTGTTTAATTTTGATAAAAAATACGGTGTTGTTATAGGAACGGATGAAGCGGGCAGAGGTCCTGCGGCCGGCGGTGTTTTTGCGTCTTGTGTTTATTTTGATAAAATATCATCCGGATTAAAAAAGGATTTGGACAAATTAAATGATTCAAAAAAATTATCCAAAACCGCAAGAGAAAATTTGTATGACATAATTCTGAATAACTCCATAAATTCAGTTATATGCGTTGAAGTTGAAGAAATTGAAAAGATAAATATATTAAATTCTTCTCTTAAAGCTATGAAATTAGCCTGTGAAGATGTTATAAGACAGGCTGCTCTTACGGATTTTATAACTTTAGTTGACGGTAACAGGTTAATAAAAAATTATACTTATCCTCAGCAGACTGTAATAAAAGGGGACGGCAAATCCGCTTCCATTGCGGCTGCAAGTATTCTTGCAAAAGTTACAAGAGATCGTTATATGGAAAAATTGGCATCTGAATTCCCTCAGTATAAATGGGAGCACAATGCAGGATATTTAACCAAAGAGCATTTAGATGCAATCGATAAATATGGACTTTGTAAGTATCACAGGCCGTCATTTTTGAAAAAGCATTTTGAAAAACAATTAAGTTTGTTTTAATTCAGGTGTTGGCTTGTGTTCGGCTTGTAATTTCTTTTTGTTAAAATGCCTTATAAGTAATTCATTTGCAGCAGAGCCTATTCTGTTAACAATGAAACTTGAAACCGCACCGAAGATTAAAGATTTTGAACCGGCAAAAAGTTTTGCATTTCCGTATAATCCCACCCCTATCAGTGTCAATGCAGGAAATCCGTACTTCAGGGCAATTCCCAAACGTTCTTGTTTATCATCAGATTTTGCAAGGTAATAAGCCAAAGTACCGACACCTACAAGGTTTGTTAAAATATCCGTAGGTGCGCTTCCCATTGTCAAATCCCTGAGTTTGTTTACAAATTCTTCTGTTTCAAGATTGATAGACTTGTTGAGTGATTTAACGGCTTTTGCGTATGATGTTTTGATTTCATTATAATCTTTTTGGTTGACGAGTCCTTTGTAGATATCGAGTATTTCCTCAACTTCACCCTGGCAGTAATTAATTACTGAAACTTTCATGTCATTAAACTCTCCAATAGCGGCAAGTCTTTCTTTTTTATCGGGAGATGTTCCTTTGCTGAATTCCTGTAAAAATTTATCAATATCTTCAACTAATTGTTCTTTAGTCACTTTACTGTCTGCTTGGGCAAATTCTTTCAAATCTTTTTTGAGAATATTTGCGGCTTTAATTGTGTCTTTTTCTCCAAAATCTACAACAGATAACAACTTTGTAATTTTTTCGTTTGTTTCATTGCATAAATCTTCTTTGTTGTATGAAATCCATTTTTTTACATTTTTAATTGGTGTTTGAATGTGCATTTTGTTTGCACTCATCTTCTGTTCGGCAACAAAGTTTTTGAAAATATCTTTTGAAAGGAACCATAAATCTCCGCGCTTGTTAAAATCATTTTCAAGTTCGGCTGCGTCCTTGTGCATTTTATCAAGACGCATTTTTCTGCGAGCTTCTCCAAAGTGGAAGTTGTAAGAGTCGTTCACATCTTGAGTGTATGCCAATAATTTATTGAGCCATTCCTTTCTGGTAAGTGTTTTGCCTTTAATGGTTATTTGTTCTTCTAAATTTTGAGCATAAATTTTGTGTAATAATTTTGAGTTAACACCTGCGGTTGTCAGTAAATTGCTTGCTGCTTCGCCGTATGAACGTTCAACTGTTCTTAATCCGAGTTTTTCGAATTTGTTTGTAATCAATTCGTGTATTTTTCTGGTTGGTTTGCCCAGTACATACATGAATCGCTTAAAGGCATAGTCCTTCATTGTGGTAAAGTTGTTGATGGCTTCTCTTTTTTGGGTAAGGTAATTTAATTTATTCAGTATAAGTTGTGTGTATTTTGCGGATTGTTCGCCTTTAAGTTTTGCATTTTGCAGTTTCTCTGTATATTTGATTTTTAAATTTTCAATAGCTTTATTAAAACCCTTAGGTCCACCCTTTAAAAGTAATAAAAGACCTCCGGTTACAGCAAGAGTTGCAATTGCAATGGAGATTCCTATCGCTTCAATATTGTTGGTTTTTTTTGCGTGTTCGGGTGTGATGACATCATTTATGGTGAGTTCATCTGTTTTTTTGCTCTCTTTTAACCAGTAGTTTTCTGCGGAATTACGCCCACTGACAATTCCGAAAGGATTTTTTTTGTTTTCGTACGAAGACACAGAATTAATCATCACACTTACCTTATCTATAATAAAAAACAAAAATCACATAAATTGCCATTAATACCGTGCAATATGAAGTTGTATTAAGCCATATAAAATCCCGCCTTTAAAAGACGGGATTTTTTAAATCAGTTCCCCATAAAATGTGAAACTATTGCCATAATTATTACTGCAATAATTCCGAATAATAGCGGGAAAGAAATATCTCCGTTGCTTGATGGAGGTATTTTATCTTTACTATCTTTCATAATTTTCTCCTTAAATTTTATTATTTCTAATATGTATAGAACATAAATTAAGGAGCACGAGTGCAAATTTCATATTCTAAAAGGGAATATATACTATGCGATTTGATGTTTTGATTTTCAAAACTTATAATATTTATTCTTATTTTTTCTTGTTTTTTATTAAATGCGTATTCCGGATTAAAAATCCTTTTGTTACTTTCCGAAAGTAATGCAGAAATTTCTTCCTGGCTTTGATTTAACTTTAAAACGGCATTTTCATATCCTTTAAAATCAACTGAAATTATGTTGTCAGATTTAAAATGTGTACTAATTGTTTGTTTATTTTTGCAAAAATTATTTACACAATAATCAACTTCCTGTCCATATGAAATGTTGAACAAGAAGTTAATTAGAAGTAGAAAAATTATAAATATTTTTCGCATAGAAATATTATATCAAAAATTTATCTGTTTAAAATTATAAATATTTACTATACAAAAAAATAAAAATATGATATGATATTTTCAGATGTAGTATAGTAATTTTTTTAGGACGTATATGCAATAGCTTTTATTTGATTTAAACAAAACTGAATAGAACATTTCGGCAGGATATATGTGCCGGAAATTGCATGTATTATAAAAAAATAGAAAAGGATAAGGTATTAACTTTATGGAAGCAAAAACCTTGCTATTGGTTATTGCAGCTATTGCGGTAATAGTCTCTTTGGAATCTGTTGAAAAAGACAAAAAAGCACTTGATGAAAGAGAAAAAATACTTCAAAAAGAAGCAAAAATTAAAGCTCTTGAAGAATTACAAAATGACAGAGATGCACTTAATGAAGAAGAAAGAGAACGCAGGCAGGAATTAACACGTCAGGAACAAAAGCTGGCAAAAAGAGAAGATGTTTTAGAAGACAAAATTCAGGAATATACTGATAAAGAGCTTGAAGTTCAGAAAAAAAGAGAAGAACTTTTGGAAAAAGAAGATTATCTTGCCGAATTAGTTGTAAAACAAACACAGGAGCTTGAAAGAATTTCAGGCATGTCTTGTGAAGAAGCAAAAAATACATTACTTGAGCAGTTAAAAAATGATTTGGCTCAGGAGCAAATGCAATTAATAAGAGAAAACGAAGCGAAAATAAAAGAAACTTCACTTGAAAAAGCAAAAGAGATACTTTCTACTACTATGCAAAGATGTATGATAGAACAGGTTGTTGAAACAACTGTATCTGTTGTTGCTTTACCTAATGATGAAATGAAAGGTCGTATTATCGGTCGTGAAGGTCGTAATATCAGAGCGTTGGAAACATTAACAGGTGTTGATTTGATTATTGATGATACTCCTGAAGCGGTTGTATTATCAAGCTTCGATCCGGTAAGACGAGAAATTGCAAAACTTGCGTTGGAAAAACTTATTGTTGATGGTCGTATTCACCCTGTAAGAATTGAAGAAATGGTTGCAAAGGCTCAGGAAGAAATTGATAAAAAAATCTGGGATGAAGGTGAAAATGCAGCGCTAGAAATGGGTGTAATGGGCTTAAATAAAGAGTTAATAAAGACTCTTGGGCGTTTATATTACAGAACAAGTTACGGTCAGAATGTGTTGAAACATTCTCTTGAAGTTGGTCACATTGCCGGCATGTTAGCTGCAGAACTCGGTGCAAATGAAAAAATCGCTAAAAGAGCAGGACTTTTGCATGACATAGGAAAGGCTGTTGACCAGACTCAAGAAGGTACTCATATTCAGCTGGGAGTTGAGATTGCTTCAAGATATGGTGAAAAACCTGAGGTTATCCACGCAATCGAAGCTCATCATGATGATGTTGTAGCAAATACTATTGAAGCAGTTTTGGTAAAAGTTGCGGATGCAATTTCCGCAGGCAGACCGGGAGCAAGACGTGATACATTGGAAATTTATATCAAACGTCTGCAAAAAATTGAAGAAATTGTTAACAGCTTTGAAGGTATCAAACAATCGTTTGCTGTTCAAGCAGGCAGGGAAGTTCGTATTATAGTTCAGGCTGATATGTTTGATGATTTGGCTTCAGGAAAACTTGCAAGAGATGTCGCAAAACGTATTGAAGATGAACTTGATTATCCTGGACAAATAAGGGTAACCGTTGTAAGAGAGTTTAGAGCAACTGAAATCGCAAAATAAAATGAACAATAAAACAATCAAAATCATATTTTTCGGAGATATTGTCGGGAAGCCGGGTAGACTTGCCATAGAGCAATATTTGGCAGAAAATTCCGAAAAGTATGATTTTGTTATTGCTAATATAGAAAATGCATCTCATGGTTTTGGATTAACCGAAAAAAATTATAACGATATTCTTGAATATGGTGTTGATGCAATGACTTGCGGAAATCATATATGGGATAAAAAAGACATATATGCATATATTGACAATGCGGACAGGCTTGTTCGTCCGATTAATTATCCCGCAGGTACAAGAGGTTTGGGCAGTCGGATTTTTGAAAAAGAAGGTTTTAAAATAGGTGTAATAAACGCTCTCGGCAGGGTGTTTATGAATCTTGTGGATTCACAGTGGGATATAGTAAAAGACGAAATTTCCAAAATAAAACAAATCACTCCGATAGTTGTGATTGATTTTCATGCAGAGGCAACCGCGGAAAAAATATGTTTTGCAAGATATTGTTCTGAATTAGGTGTTAGTGCTTTTTTCGGAACTCATACTCATGTTCAGACTGCAGATGAAATGATTATTAATAATATGGCATATATTACTGATACAGGTTTTTGCGGAGCTTCAGACGGAGTAATCGGAATGGATTATCATTCTTCTTTATCCCGATTTTTAACAAATATACCGGAAAGGTATGAAGTAGCAGAAGGTCGTGAATATCAGATTAACGCCCTTGAGGTTGATATTGATGTTAATACTGGTTTTGCGGCATCTGTAAAAAGAGTTTATTGTAGTAATAGTAAAATAAAGGAAAAAGGAGATGAAAACTGATTTACACATTCATACATACTTTTCTGACGGTGTATTTTCGCCGGAAAAAATTGTTGACAGTGCATTGGATGTCGGACTCGGTGTAATTGCAATAACCGATCACGACAATGTTCTGGCTTATGATGTTGCACAAAATTATATTAAAGAAAAAGGATTTCAGGATAAAATTCAAATTTTGCGAGGAATTGAAGTTAATACTCTGTATAAAGATTATGAAGTTCATATTCTGGGATATTTCATGGATGTCGAAAATTCTGATTTTCAAAATTTGATTAAAACGCAACAGCAGGCAAGAATTAAACAAACAAAAGAAATATTGAGTTTGTTGTCTAAAAAAGAGGGAATCAGAATAAAATTTGCGGATATCCAAAAACTTGTTGCACCGGGAGGAAGTATAGGTCGTCCACACATTGCAAGGGCAATAACTTCTGCGGGAGGTACAACAAATGTAATGGATGCTTATGCAAAATACATTCATGTAAATTCTCCTGTATATGTTCAGAGAAAAACTGTTTCTCCGCAGGATGCAGTTGAAATAATTTATGATGCAGGCGGTATTCCTGTTATTGCTCATCCTCACGATTTGGAAAATATGGCGGAAGGACTAATAAAAGACCTTATGAATTACGGATTACGAGGAATAGAGGCTTATCACAGAAAACACTCTCCTGCAATGGTTGAATATTTTTCTTCTATGGCGGAAAATTTAGGCTTGGTTGTTACCGGCGGTTCAGATTTTCATGCCCCGAATATTCTTAACGGACAAATAATTTTAGGTAAAAATTTTGTGCCGGAATGGGTATATGAAAAACTTGTTGAAGAGAAAAAGCGTTTGGATATTGCTTCTGTAAATTAAAATATGAAAAATTTTACTTGGAAAACTGAATATTCTCTTACTGCAATTTTTGTATTTGCGGTCATTTTGTTTTTGGTTCCGACTTCTTTTACTTCAAAGAGTGCCGGTTATATCTCAAAATGGAACGAAAAATACAATAAAATTGAATATATGTTTACAGCAATGACAGCACAGGCTGATGCGGAAATTGTAAAAGAGCTGAAACTTGAAAAAGATAATAATAAGCGTAAATCACTTATGATAAAACTAATTCAGCCATATTTACGTTTGGAGGATATTAGCGGACGCAGAATGTGGTATTCTCCTCATTTTATGAATGGCAAGAAGGTTCCAAAGAAAGATTTTTATTATTTTGATACTTTATACAAATCATCCAACGGTTTAATTGTTGGTGTTAAAGATATCAAGAATGAATTGGATATTGGTCCTGCGTTTATGATGATGGTAGATGTTAATGGTGCCAAAAGACCAAATGTGTGGGGCAGAGATATATACGGTGTTGATATTTATTGTGACGGAAAGATAAAGGCCTTGGGGCATGATGAAGATGTCGATGTATTAAGAAAAGATTGCAGTCCGACAGGAAAGGGTGTCTTTTGCTCTTATTTCTACAGAATTGGCGGAGAATTTACTGAATAAGGATATGTAAATGACTGACAACGGAATTAAAAATATATGTGTCTTTTGTTCTTCAAGTAATTTTTTAAGTGACGAATATTATAAAGATGCATCCGAACTTGGCAAGTTGATTGGTAAAAACGGATATAATATAGTTTATGGCGGTTCAACTTTGGGGATGATGTGGGCATGTGCATCCGAGGTTAAGAATAATGGCGGGAAAATATATGGTGTAATGCCTCAAAGACTTGTTGATATGGGGTGTAGGACAGATAATTGTGATGAGTTTATTCTCTCTGATGGTATGCGTGATCGAAAACAAAAAATGGATGATTTGTCTGATGCTGTGATTGCCCTTGCCGGCGGGTTCGGCACATTGGAGGAATTTGCTGAAATGTTTGTTCAAAAGCAGCTTGGTTACAATAAAAAGGCTCTTGTATTATTAAATACAAATGGGTATTATGATGAATTGTTATCTTTTTTTAAAAAAATAGTTAATGAAAAATTTGCGGGGAAATATACAAAGCAGATTGTTTATGTAGCCTCTACACCACAGGATGCAATAGATTATATTAATAATTATAAAGAGCCGGAGAGTGTACCCTCAAAACATGAAATATATTCAAGATAGGGATTTAGATTGTACTTAAATAGTTTTATGGTAGGATAGGTTTATGGAGTTTGAAGAAAAAACATTAAAATCAGAGGTTTTGTTAAAAGGGAAAGTTGTTACCGTAATAAAAGATGATGTTGAATTATCTGACGGTTATAAATCCTTCAGGGAAGTTGTTGTGCATCCCGGCGGGGTTGTAATTGTTGCCCTGACTGATGAAAATAAAATAATACTTGTAAAACAATATCGCTATCCTATAAAATGTGTAAATATTGAACTTCCTGCAGGCAAACTTGAATTTGGTGAAAATCCTGATTTGGCTGCAAAAAGAGAATTAGAAGAAGAAACAGGTTATAGGGCAAAAGATTGGAAGTCTTTAGGCTATATAAATACAACTCCGGGAATATGCACAGAAAAACTTTATTTATATATGGCAAGTGGTTTGGAGTTTGTCGGCGAACATCCTGATGAAGGTGAAATTATAAAAAGTAAAGAATATTCTTTGAATCAGGTTTTTGAGATGATTAAATCAGGACAAATAAATGATTCAAAAACTATTTGTGCAGTATTCAGAGCTTTCTGCAAGGAGCTGAAAAATGATTAAACTTATTGTTACAGATATAGACGGAACTATACTTCCCTATGACGGTGTTTTCAGACCGGCTGTTTTAGATTGTATCAAAGATTTATCTCAAAGGGGGGTAAAAGTCGTCCTTGCAACCGGCAGGATGCATTCATCCACAACCCCGATAGCACAAAAATTGGGGCTGAAGAATCCTATAATTTCTTATCAGGGCGGACTAATAAAAGATATTAACGGAAAGACTCTGTACCAAAGCAATTTGGATAAAGATATTGCAAAAGATGTAATTAAATGGGCAAGA
This sequence comes from uncultured bacterium, assembly GCA_902788345.1. Taxonomy (GTDB): domain Bacteria; phylum Cyanobacteriota; class Vampirovibrionia; order Gastranaerophilales; family Gastranaerophilaceae; genus Zag111. Next base: position 110,341 of record CADAJP010000004.1, read on the forward strand.
GAGAATAATGTTCATTTGAATTTGTATAGAGATGATAAATTGTATGTTGAGTGTGATGATGAAATTATACAGTTTTATATAAAAGGTAAATTTGTTGATTATACAGTCTGCAATTTTGATGAATTGGAAATTGATAATATTAATAAACTGCTTGCGGTTGATATAAAAGATCCCGAGCTTGTAACCGAGTGGTCGCATATATTACAGGAAAAATATCCGCAATTATATATAGTAAAATCAAGTCCTTATTATTGTGAAATCGGCTCTAAAGGTGCAAGAAAATCCAAAGGGGTTGAATTTTTGCGCAGCTATTGGAACTTAAAAGAGGATGAAGTTATGACTATCGGAGATCAGGATAACGATATAGATCTTGTTAAATGCGGTGGAATTGGTGTTGCAATGGGTAACGGTACGGAAAAATTGAAACAATGCGCTGATTATATAACAGATACCGTAACTAATGACGGATTTGTCAGAGCTGTTGAAAAATTTGTTTATTAAAATCTTCTTACATAATAATTTTTATCGTTTTTCAATTCTTTTCGGGCTTGTATAAGTTCATCATCTTCAATGTTATTCATAAGTATTTTTGCGGCTTTTTCGCGAATTGTATATTCGTTAATATCTTTTGCACGTAAAATTATTTCTTTTAGTTTTTGAGTATTCATTTTGTCCCAAAATACATAAATTGTTTCAAGGCACCAGTATAGTTTAAATGCTTCTTTGTTTACTTTGTATTTGCCGTCTTGGAAATCAAATTTTTCGACTATATCAAGTAAATTTAATGTTAAATCTTCAAGTTTTGGGATAAATATTTTGCAGAAATTTTCATTTTCTTTTTGGGTTTCGATTGCACAAATTATGTTTCGGCATATATTCCCGTTGATATCCGTTATTGCGTCAAGAAAAATTTGTGCGTTGTCTTCAAGGTTAAAATATGGGATAAATTCGCAATTTGACATAAATTCTTTTAATCTCATTGATACTGCTTCTCTTATTTTCCCGTCCTGACCGGTAAGGTTGGATAAAAGTGTCTGTGCATCATCTTGTGAAGTTATTTTTTCAAGTTTCAGCGCCGCAATTTGTTTTTGCGGAATATTTCCGTTTTTGAGCATTGATATAAGTTGCTCGTGAGTGTGGTTTGTTTCACACAGGTTCAAAGCATTAATAAAATTTTCATCTAAAGTTTCATAATAATTATTGTTCAAATTTTACCGTCCTGAATTGTCTACCGTTAATATACCATAAAGAATATTGTTATGAATCTTTTAATTCGTTTAAATGTACGATATATACAAAAAAATATTAAAATATAATAGTATTAGGAGATACATTATGGAAAATCTAATATCATTTTTTCAGGAAATATTTATGGGCAAAGAAAATAATAGTGTTCGGGTAGGGCTTAGTGAATTCAAACAGTCTGAACCTGTGCAGTATAAAGCAAAAAAGAAAATACTTTTCAAACCAAATCGCCCTCAGGAGTTGCGTTTATCCGAGCTTATGCGCAAAGGCGCCTAAAATCTTGCATTAATATTGTTCTTGTGAAAAAATCATTTTATGGCTTTGTATTTAGATGCAGGAACAACATATTCAAAGATAATTGCAGCAGATGAATTTCTGCCGGATTTGTATTCCGTAAAAAATGATGATAACAAAAATTATTATATTCTTGAATCAAAGTCCTTAAAAGATTTGGATTTGCAATTTGTCAGTGCCTGCGGACATATGACGGGTGATTTTGTTCACGAAAATGAAATTATAGCACTCGCAAAAGGGGCAAAAAAGTATGTAGAGCCTGATTCTACAGTTCTTGATTTGGGCAGCCGGGATGCCAAGTGGATAAGTTTTAAAGACGGAAAATTCCACGATATGGATTGGAATACTTCCTGTGCAAGTTCTACCGGTGCAACGGTTGAGATGCTTTTAAAGTTTTACGATTTAGAGGTAAAAGATTTAAGTTTTAATCCTGAAAAATTTAATATCACCTGCGGAATTTTCGGACTTGAAAAGATTATGGATGCAATATCAAAAGGCGAAAAATCTTCCGTTGCGGTATCTAAATTTGTGCATGGACTTGCTTATAATGCATGGAAGTTTGCCAAACATCCTGAAAAATTGTATTTATCGGGCGGATTTTGTGAAAACAAATGTCTTGTAGATTCGCTCAAAAATTATTGTGAAGTTGTATTACTCGGAAGATTTGTTCTTTGTGAAGGATTAATGGATGAATAACAGGGATTTTGGAAATAAAGGTGAAGATTTAGCTTGCGAATACCTCAAAAAAAATGGTTATGAAATACTTGAACGCAATAAGCATTTTTCAAAGCTTTGTGAAATAGATATTATTGCCAAAATCAAAAACAAGGTGATATTTGTAGAAGTAAAAACCAGAAAAACCAATAGTTTTGGCACTCCGCTGGAAGCGATTACCAAAACGAAATATAACAATATTAAAACCGGTGTGTTGTCATATTTATCTGAAAATAAGATAAAATCTTATCAAATAGATGTAATAGGTATCACATTAGAGCCGGAATTAAAAATAGAACATCTTAAAAATGTTTAGGCAACTTTTCTTCTGCGAAGACCAACATTTCTGACAACACGTTTTTGGACAGTTACTCCGCTATCTTGACTATCAAACATTGCTGCTGCACTGCTTAATGCTGAACCTAAGCCCATAAGAACTTGTGTTGTTGATTGTTTGCTTCCTTCTAATGCAACTCCGTTCATGAAGCCTTTGATTCCTTTTGTTGCTATCTGTCCGTTTTCTTTTATGAATTGGTTACTTATATCTTTTACACCATCTTTTGTTGCACTTTGTGCTGCTTCTGATAAACCATTTTGAACTTCTTTTTTTGCAACTTCTCTTGCAGAGGTTTTTGCACCCTGTTTAGTAACTTCTTTAGTAACTTCTTTTGTGGTTTGTTGTGCAGTCTGTTGTGCAGTTTGTTGTGCAGTCTGTTGTGCAGTTTGTTGTGCAGTCTGTTGTGCAGTCTGTTGTGCAGTCTGTTGTGCAGTTTGTTGTGCAGTCTGTTGTGCAGTTTGTTGTGCAGTTTGTTGTGCAGTCTGTTGTGCAGTTTGTTGTGCAGTTTGTTGTGCAGTTTCTTGTGCAGTTTGTTGTGCAGTCTGTTGTGCAGTCTGTTGTGCAGTTTCTTGTGCAGTTTCTTTAGCTGCTTCTGTTCCCGCTTGTCCTGCGGCTTTAGCTGCATCAGCTGCGGCAAGCATTTGTTTTGTATTTCCGACTGCGGTTGCACCTGACATTAAAGCTACTCCGGCAGAGGTTAATGCTCCCATTATGTTACCCTGAGCTGCATATACTGCTGTTTTCCCGATATTTGCCGCACATACACCGTAGTTGCCAGCTGCTTCAGCAATAGTTCCGGCTGTTTCCAATGCAATGCCGGCTGCTACTGTTGGAGGCCAACCTGTTTTGCTCATAATCATACCGGTATATTTTGCAACTGTACCTCCTAATGCAATTTTTGAAGATACATCATTTATACCTTCCATCAAATCAAGAAAATCATTTGATTCTGCCTGATTTTGCTGAATTTGTTGTTGGGAAGCATTCACGCTTTTAATATATGCTTTATTATCTTTTGTTAAAGTTTTAATGGTTTTTCCGTTAGCGGTTGTTAATTTGTGCATTGCAACTGTAGATTTACCTATTTTTGCGGCATTTACTGTTGCTTTTGCTGATCTTGTTTGGATTTCACCTGATATTTCACCAATTTGTTGATCTACATTTTCTCCGCCTGCAGCACGGGTATTAGCGGCTTTTTCATTTAATGCTTCAATTTCCTGGTTTATTTGTTCTGTTTCTGCAGAAAGTTGCTCAACTTTAGCTTGTTCTTTCTGCATTGTTTTTATATTTTTTTCTATAGATTTTTGTGCACTGGCTTGCTGTTTTAATAATTTTGCTTCGGCACTTTTAATATTTTTTTCTTCATTTACGGTTCTTCCGGACATGTCATTAACTTTTTCTGTCCCTTTTTGAGCAGCAGCAGCTCCGCCGTTAGCTTCTTTTGCTCCGCTTTCTGAAGCTTGTTGCATTTCGTCAGTGCTTCTTTCATCAGCCTTTTTATTTCCTTCAGAAACTTTATCTCCGTTGAGTTCGCTTTTTGTTTTAATTTCAGCTTCAACTTTGTTTAATTTTGCTTCAAATGGTGCTCTCAAAAAGAATGGGCAATCGCTGTCTATTGCTTCTTTAATCTCTTGTCTGAGTGACAGTAATTCTGCTTCTGAATAAGTTGATAGATTATCAAAATCTACACTTGAAATATCAACAATATTTGTATTTTTAGATGAACTTGCTTCTGTTGTATGAGCTTTTGTTGTATGTTTTGTTTCTGTTGTATTTTTAACATCATCAATGGATGCATTTGTGTTTGCTCTTACCACACCTGAAGCTGCAGCTGCTCTTTGAGTGCTCATTGTCGGTTGAGCTGCAGAAGCTTTTGCATTGTTATTACTTACAAGGTTGAAAATAGAACCGTCTTTAGTCATTTCAGGACGGACTGTTTTTTGGGTTCTTACACCCTTTCCATTTTGCATCGACTTCAGAAGTTTCTGAAGTTGTTGTGCGTTATTAACATTTCCGTCAAATCCGACTGGCATGATATCTCTCTCTTGTTAATCTCTCTCATGTATATAAAAAATTCTTAAAATGCCTGATTTCAGAACTCTTAAAATCCTTTACAATTTGTTACAATATAAAAATATTAATTTAGGCTATAATCTAAAAAAGAGGATATGTTATGAAAAAGGGATTATTTATTACATTTGAGGGGGCAGATGGCTGCGGTAAAACTACTCAGCTCAATTTATTGAAAGATTATCTTGAAAAAAAAGGATATGAGGTTCTTGTTACAAGGGAACCGGGCGCAAAGGGTTTAGGTGAAAAAATAAGAGAAATTTTACTCGGTTATGAAGGTGAAGTTTCTGACAGATGTGAATCATTTATGTTTTTGGCTGACAGGGCTCAACATGTAGATACGATTATAAAACCCGCAATAGAGTCAGGTAAAATCGTTCTTTGTGACAGGCACACGGATAGTACGATTGCATATCAGGGATACGGAAGAGGAATTGACTTAGAAGAAATAAAAATGCTTAATAATCTTGCCGTAGGCTCAACTGTTCCTGATTTAACTTATGTATTTGATGTTGATGTAGAAACATCAATGCAGCGCGTAGGGAGTTCAAAGGACAGAATGGAAAGTGCCGGAAAGGAATTTTTCAACAAAGTTCGTCTTGGTTATATTGAAATTGCGGACAGTGACCCTATAAGAGTGAAAGTTATAAATAGTGCCGATACTATTGAAAATGTGTTTAAAAAAGTTTCAAAATTATGTGATGACTTAATTGAATGTCATAATTTTGAATCATAAAGATTTTTAATGTATAATTAACTGTGATTAGGAGATAAATATAATGGCAAAAACCCAAACAGAATATTCTACCCGTAAGGCTTCTCAGTTCAATTGGTTCCGTACAATGTGGCAGTATATTGTGTGTAAAGGCATATATATGCTGAGGTTGAAATTAATATACCGAATAGAAGTTCATGGGAAAGAAAATATACCAAAAAATAACAGATATTTAGTTTGTCCAAACCATCTTTCAACTTTGGATCCGCCTATGATGGTAGGTGTATGGCCAAGGAGTGTTTCTTTTATGGCAAAAAAAGAATTGTTTGATATTCCGTTATTAAGATGGTGGTTGGATTGGCTTGGTGCGTTTGCCGTTGACAGAGAAAAATTAAGCCCGTCAACAGTTAAAACTGTAGAAGCAATATATGATTCAAAATGGGTTATGGGTATATTCCCTCAGGGAACACGCGGGATTCCGGGTGAAATAAAGGGTGTAACAAAAGGTTTTGCCGGTCTTGCAAGATTGACAAAATGCGATATTCTTCCTGTCGGTATAATTGGTTCTAATGAGGCAAAATGGATGCCTTTTAGCGGTAAAATTATCATAAATATCGGGAAAATAATTCCGTATGATAAAAATCCTGAAGTAGTAAAAGAAAAATGGATAAAGCAAATTCAGGAGCTTACAGGATTTAATTATGTTTACAGCGAAGAAAATGAAGAAACAGAAGGAGCGGTAAAATGAAAAAAGAACTCCGAAACTTTAACAGACGTTTTGCTAAAGAATACAATTGGTTCAGAACACTTTTTTATATGTCATTTTTATACATAGTGGTATATGGTATTTATAATTTATACTATGATTATAAGATTATTGGCAGGGAAAATTTACCGTCTAAAAAAGCTCGAAAGGGTAAGTATATATATGCCGCAAATCATGTTTCTCAATTTGATCCGCCTATGGTTGTAATGGCAGCACATTGTCCTATTGCATTTATGGCAAAAAAAGAATTGTTTGAGCCTGACTGTAAAATTAATTGGCTTGTAAAAAGGCTGGGTGCTTTTGCGGTTGACAGAACAAAGCCTGAAATTGCTACATTTAAAACAGTAAAAGATATTCTTGGAACATCCTGGTCTTTAGGTATTTTCCCGCAGGGCGGAACTCGTCCTTACGGGAAATTAGAAGGTATTAAAAAAGGCTTTGCGGAAATTGCAAAAGTTGCTAAAGCTGATATTGTTCCGGTTGCCATTGCAGAGTGGTCGGGATACTTAAAACCGTTTTCTTTTAAAAGAGAGCATGTTGTTATAAAAGTTGGTAAACCTATATCTTATCAGCTTCCTGCAGAAGAAATTATTTATCAGTGGGCACAGCAAATATCTGAAATGGCTGACTATGAAAACTGTGTTCCGAAGCCTGAAATATCAGGTCAAGAAAAAGAAACTGCAAATGTTGAAAATTAAAAATCCATATACTTGTTCTTAATAAAAAAATGATGTATAATCACTTCGGGTGGTTATACCTTATGGTCATTATTTTATTTTAAAGGAGGGTTTTATGGCAGAAAACTTTAAAAAGTATTTTGTAGAACTTATTGGAACGTTCTTTTTAGTATTTGTAGTTGGTGCAACTGCTGCGTGGGGAACAGAATCAACAATTGCTCCTATTGCGATTGGTTTTACTTTGATGGTTATGGTTTACGCAGGCGGTTATATTTCAGGCGGACATTATAACCCTGCAGTATCATTTGCGGCTGCAATAAGAGGTGCTTTAGAGTGGAAACAATTTATTCCATACATAATTGCTCAAATTTTAGGCGGTGTTCTTGCAGGTTTTACAATTGTTGCGATGGCAGGCGGTCTTGAAGCTCCCGTAAAAGAATCATACAACTTTGTAAATATCTTTGTTGCTGAATTTATTGCAACATTTGCTCTATGCTATGTTGTTTTGCATACTGCAACTTCTAAAAAGACAGAAGGCAATTCATATTACGGCTTGGCCATCGGTTCTACGGTAACAGCTATGGCTTTTGCTGTAGGCGGAATTTGTCTTGGCGCATTCAATCCGGCAGTTGCGATTTCTACAATTGTTTTGGGTAATGTTTGCTGTCCTTGTCTTGCATTAGGTACTGCAGGGGTTAACCTTGCGGCAGGTTTATGTGCAGGTTTTGCATATAAATTCCTCTCTCAAGACTAATAAAAATTATCTTTAAACAGATAAGGGTGCAGAATTTTTTAATTTTGCACCCTTATTTTATTTCTGCTTTAGATAAAAATTCCAATAGTGAAACAACTTTTGTTTTTTTGTTCTTTGTAATCTTTAAAGCCTGTTTTAATCCCAAAATACAAGATGGGCATGTTGTTATCACGTAGTCTGCATTTGTTTTTGCAATATTTATCCCTTTTGATTTCATAAGTTCCTTTGATAATTTAGGATTTTTAATTGCAAATGTGCCGGCAAAACCGCAGCAATCGTCATAATTTTCCATTTCAACATATTGTGCGTTTTGGCAATTATCAATAATCTTTTTAAAAAAGTCGTCATTTTTTAAGTGGCATGGCTTGTGAAAAGTTACGGTTACAGGCTTTTCGAAATGAAATTCTATTTGCGAATCCGCTATAATATCGCCCCAATTTAGGAGTTTTTCAGTATCAATTCCGGCATTAAAGAATTTGTTATATGAGTGTAAAACACTTTGGCAGCTTGCACAATCGGTAACAAGATAATCATATTCGCATTTGAGTTTTTTGATATTATATTGTGCACATTCTTCAAATCTTTTAATATTCCCTTCCGATAAAAATGGCATACCGCAGCATTCAAAATTCTGTTCGGTAATATTTATCGGAGTGTTTTTGAAAATTTTATTCAGGTATATATCGGTTTGCGGAAAAACTTCATTGACGCATCCTTTAAAATACATAATATTTTTTGCTTTTTCGTACGACTTTCTTTCTTTTCTAAAGATTCTGCTGAATAATTTTCCGATTTTTATTGCAGTTGAAAATATCAATTTGCTTTGCAGTAAAAATATAATTTTGCCTGCAAGGTTCTTATTCATGTATTCAGATTTTGCACAGGTAAGGATTTCTGTTGCTTTAATTTCTGCAGGACAAAAGTTGTCGCATTTTTCACATTTCAGACACATATCAAGATATTTGTTGATGTTTTTGGATAGTTTAAGTTCTTTATTAACTACTCCGTGAAGCATAACAAATTTGCCTCTGCTTACGGAACATTCATTTTTGGTTATTTTAAATATCGGACAGACACTTTGGCACAGTCCGCATTTAGAACATTTGCTGATTTCTTTTTTATAATCTTCTAAAGTTTTCATAATAAGATAATAGCATTAATACTTAAAACAATCTGTTTGGTGGTCATCTACTATTCCGACAGCCTGAAGGTATGAATATATTATGACAGTTCCGACATACTTCATTCCTCTTTTTTTCAGGTCTTTTGAAATTTCATCAGATAAAGGAGTTGAGACTGGAAGTTTGTCATTTTTGTTTTTAATTATTTTGCCATCAGTAAAGCCCCAGATATATTTTGAAAAACTTCCAAATTCCTTTTGTATTTCTATGAAAATTTTTGCATTGAGTATTGCAGAATTGATTTTGCTTTTGCTTCTGATAATTTTTTCATTTTGGAGAAGTTCGTTTATTTTGTTTTCATTGTATGAAGCGACTTTTTTTACATCAAAATTGTCAAAGGCTTTTCTAAACGCTTCTCTTTTTTTCAGAACGGTAATCCATGATAATCCGGCCTGAAAACACTCAAGAATAAGTAGTTCAAATAATTCGCGGTCATCATGTTTTGGAACACCCCATTCTTCATCGTGGTATTTTTTGTAAATTTCTGATTTTTCGTCAACCCAAAAACATCTTTTCATAAAATTATGATAACAAAATTTATAAATTTGTTCAATTTTTTGTATTTCTATTGTATAATTTTGCTATAAATACGGGGGAAAAATGAAAAATTATAATAAGGATTTATGTGTATTAGCATTAGTAATGATATTGAGTGTCGGCAACGGTGTATTTGCACAGGATAACAGCTCTGAAGATGCATCTGTAAACAGTGCCGAAGTTCAGCAAAAAATTAAGGCAAATAAAAGTACTATATCAAAAGCAAAAACCTTAATGGACAGCAAGGATTATGCCGAAGCAATAAATTATCTTACAGGTTATATAAATTCAAAAGACCGCAATTATGAGGTTTATAAACTTCGCGGTGATGCATATTACGCATTAAGACGTTATGATTTGGCTCAAAAAGATTATCAGACTGCTGTTGATATAAAATCAAGCGAAGATAAATTTTCAACAAATACAAAATATGTCAGTGCAATAATTCTGGGTGCGGATAAAAATGAGCAGCTCCAGAATACTGAACTGGGAAATCTTTATGCTGCATTGATGTATGCCCAAAAAGCACAGAATGACCCTGCTTATACATTGTCTTATGACAGTGCGGTAAAATACAATTCTCATATTTACTTGCCTGCTCAAAATAAAGCTGATATAAATAAAATCAATGCCCCTCAAAAATATGCAAAAATGCTTAACCCGACAGGTATTGACCAGACTATTGCTTCTGCAATAAGTGATATTGAAAAAGGAGATTTCCATTCTTCTGTATTCAAAATACAAAATGTAATAAGTGAATATCCAAATTATTACATGGGTTACTATTTGATGGGTGTTGCTCTTACAGGGCAAGATAAAGATGATGAAGCAATAAAATCTTTTGAAAAAGCTATATCATTGAACCCTTATGATTTTGAAGCTTATGCAAGTTTAGGACAGATATACTACGCAAAAGCAGAAACAGAATTTTCAAAAGAGGATTCTAAAAAATCAGTTGAATATTTTACTAAGGCGCTTCAATATAACAAAAACTGCCCGACTTACTATTTCTATATCGGGTTAAATGAATTAAATTCAGCAGACTTCAATTCTGCAGTAAGAAACTTTAATAGTGCTTTGAGAATCAATGATAAAGATTATAATAGTATGTATTATAAATCTATTGCAGAGTATATCAACGGAAATTATAACGAAGTAATTAAAGAAGCATCAAAATTGATTTTAAGACATGTTTCAAATTACAATTCTGTACTGTATTTAAGAGCTTTGGCTTACAGTAAACTCGGGCAAACAGAGCTCGCTTTAGCAGATTTGGATGCAATTGCGGATAATATTCATGATGTATTCAACTCTGATATAAAAGAAAACTCTCCAAAAGATCAGGTGCTTGTCGGTTATACGGATTATCTCGGCGGTAAGCTCGGACAGTCTGCAGGCAGTAGTATGCTGAATCCGATTATTAAAAAACTTGCATCAGTGCAGAGAGCAATAAAGCCTTATGAAAATATAATTAATGCACAGAGTATAACACCTGAAGATTATAAAAAACTGGAGGTTTTATATACTTCAACAATACCGGCTCAGCTTGGAAACAGTACATTTGTAACATCAGAGGATATTGATAATCAATATGATTTTATAAGAACAACATTCAGCGATCTCGGTATTACTTTTGTCCAAAAGCAGAACGGTACATATTTGATTTCAAGCATAAGTGATTATTACAAAAAATATGAGCCAAAAGTGAATGCAGCGGTAACTGCACCCTTGCAGGTAAATCCCAATTCAACAAGCATGGGTGAACCTGTTTATAAACCGGTAACACCGCAGATTGTAAATGAAAAAGATGTTCCTCAAATGGCACAAAGTGTTCCGACAAACAACCTGCTTCAGCCGGGAGAAACCTCTCTTGCGCAGATGCTTGCATCAAATACTTTGGCAAAAAGAGTGCAGGAAAATATAAAAACTCAGCAAAAAGCATATGCCGTACAAAGCAATATTCAAACTCCTGTTGCAACAGACAAAACAAGTGCAGAATTTAAACCGGAATTGCCCGATGGTGAACGAGTTAAATCTCAATCAGTTGCAACTTCTCAAGAACCTTATGTTGCTCCGGCTAAACAGTTGATAGATGATAAAAATTTGCAAAAGGTTAAAGGTATAATTGCTGAAGAAAAAAATATAGATATGCCAAAAACTGTTGATTCAACAAAACCTGCTGATGTTACAAATCATGCCGATTCATCAAAAGGTACAATGGTGTTCAAGGCTGAAGAAATTAAACCGGCTGATACATTTAAAATTCATAATGAGCCGGCTGTTGTGCAGGCTGATGTAAAGCCTCAACAAGCAGAAGTTGTAACATCAAAAGACGGCAATGTAAAAATCTCGGCAAAAGAGATAAAAAAAACACCGGATGTGGTTGTAAAACATGTTCCGGCTGATTCTGAAGAAATATCAAAAATAAAAGAAGACGCAAAGAAAATTCAGGAAAATGCGCGCGATTTGAAATACACGGTTCCTGCTCAGGCTGAAGAAGTGAAAAATGCTTCTAAAACCAAAACAAGAGAAATTCAAAAACATGTTGCAAAGGTTAACCCTGTAAAAGAGTCAATAACTGCAAAAAATGTATATAGGGGTTTATCTTCCGTAAATTCCGAAAATGTTGATACCACCGGTAAAGAAGTCGTAGAACTTGATTTGAGTAGTTATGATGCGAATACATATTCAGGTAAGTTTTTTGAGGGTGACAGGTTAGGTTTTGGTGTGGGTGCAAAACCGGTTAATGATGCATTTGATAGTAGTCTTAAAACCGGACAGGAAGCTGTAAAAGATCTTCATTCTTCTTCTACTGCCGTAAAAAATGCAGCTGAAGAAGAATTAAAAAAGGTTAAATCTGATGTTGAAGAAGTAAAGTCTGTGCCGGCAACAAAAGTTGCACAGGTTGAAGAAGTTAAAAAAGATGCTGTCAAGCAATTACAAACTTCAAAACAGGAAATCTCTGAAGTAGTTGTTCCTAAACTTGAAAAAGGAAATGATGCTCCGCCAATCAGGTTGGAAAACCCTGATACAGTTGTTGCTGATGCGACAACTACCGTAAAAGAAACTGCACAGGCACGTAATCAAAAATCAGAATCCATGATAAAAGAGTATGAACGTTTGCTCAAAGAAAAAGCAAAAAATGAAAAACTCCAAAAAGAAGCAGAGGCATTGGCTTTAAAGGAAGAACAAAAAGCTCTGAAATTGAAAGAATCCGAAGCAAAAAAACTTGCTAAAGCAGAACAAAAAGCTCTGGAACTTAAAGCCAAGGAAGAAGAAAAAGCCCTTAAAATGAAAGCTTTAGAGGAGAAAAAACTTGCACAAGCGGAACAAAAAGCAAAGGAATTGCAAGAAAAAAATATAGAAAAAGCACGCAAAGATTTAGAAAAATCCGTTAAAAAGGCCCAAAAAGAGAAAGAACAGGCTCAAAAGCAGAGTTTGTCTTCAAAAATAAAAGAAAAATTCCAAAAGCTTGAAAAAACTCCGCAGGAAAAAGCCGCAGAACTTCAGGCAAAAGCTGAAAAGAAAGCACAAAAAGAACAGGCTAAACTTAAAAAAGCACAACAAAAAGCTGCAGAAAAAGCTCAATATGAAAGAGTTATGGCTATAAAACAACAAGAAATAGCAAAGCAAAAAGAGATTGAGTTAAAAGAAAAGGCTGTATTAGAACAACAAAAAGCAGAACAAAAAGCAAAAGAATTGCAAGAAAAAAATATTGAAAAAGCCCGCAAAGATTTGGATAAATCTGTAAAAAAAGCTCAAAAAGAAAAAGAACAGGCTCAAAAGCAGAGCTTGTCTTCTAAAATAAAAGAAAAATTCCAAAAGTTTGAAAAAACTCCGCAGGAAAAAGCCGCAGAACTTCAGGCAAAAGCCGAAAAGAAAGCTCAAAAAGAGCAGGAAAAATTGCAAAGACAACAGCAAAAAGCAGCGGAAAAAGCTGCATCTGCCAAATTAAAAGCTCAAAAAGATAAAGAGAAAGCCTTACAAAAGGCGCAGGCTCAACAGCAAAGACAAATGGATAATGCCCGCAAAGCTCTTGATAAATCTATAAGAAAGTCCGCATCTGAAGCTCAACAGGTTTCGCAAAAAACTCAAAAGCAGGTGTCCGCTAAAAAGGAAACAAAAGTTAAATCAAGCAGCGGTTCAGGATTTAAGAATTTTGTTAACAAGTTGAAATTCTGGAAAAAGGAAAAACCGAGTTCATCTGTAACAAGATACTTAAAAAAGAATATTAAACAGGAAAAAACACCGTTAACAATTTATGACAGAATGTAAGGAGCAGGATATGACTGAAGGTCAAAAACGAATTTTAATTGTTGATGATGATGATGAAATAAGAGAACTGTTAGAGTTTGACATCAGATCAAGCGGTTATTTTGTGGATAGCGCAAAAGACGGTTTGGAAGGTCTTAATAAGGCTTTGAACAATACTTATGATTTGATATTGCTTGACGTGATGATGCCCAAAATGAACGGTTTTGATGTTTGTAAAAATATCAGAAGCGCGAAGCTTTCTATTCCAATATTGATGTTAACGGCAAAAGGTACTATAGAAGATAAAACCAGTGGTTTTGACTGTGGAGCTGATGATTATTTGGTTAAACCTTTTGATGTGCAGGAGGTTTTACTCAGAATAAGGGTTCTTTTGCGCAGAAACAACATTAATATTGAACAATCTCCGCTAACAAATGAGGTTCTTCGAAGTGGTGATATTGAGATATTCCCTGAATCTCTTGAGGCGGTTATTGTTAACAAAAAGGTTAAATTAACTCCGACCGAGTTTGAAATATTGTATTGTTTAATGCAGCATTTTAATAATTCTGTTACTCTTGCAACCTTGCTTGATGAGGTTTGGGGGTATGACAGTAATGAAGATGTGCGTATGCTCAGGGTTCATGTCGGCGGTTTACGTAATAAAATTGAGCCTGATACAAAAAATCCGAAATATTTGCATACGGTAACAAATGTAGGATATAAATTAACTCCTTTTGGCAGAATTGAGTAATTATGATAAGTTTTAAATTTCAAAGGCTGAAGATAATTGAACAAATTGCAATCGTATTTTTCTTTGCGGTTGTTATTCCTATGTCTATCAGCGGTTTTGTAATTAATAATATTAACCAGCAGTCAGTTCGTCACCAGTTGAGAGAATCGGCAGTTCTTATTGCGAGTATGGTGTCTGATGAACTGGATTTTTTTATACGAACTAATGAAACGACTCTGACTCAAATTTCGGATACTCTTGAATATATAAAAAATCCTTATCAGAGAAAAATTTTTATAAATGATATAAGCAAAAAATATCCGCTGTGTAAAAGGATAGAAATAGTAAAAACACTGTCTGATGCTGAAAAAATCAAGAATAAAGCGCATGCAGGGGAAGAGTCCGTTATCTATACAAAGATGAAAAACGGTTTGTATCTTGTTGCTCTTTTAAATACAAAAAATTACGAAAGCCAATTATTTGATTCTGTGTCAGAAGATAACAGGCAAATTTATATTTTTGATCGCAAAAATCGGTTAATCGCTTCCCATAATTATACTTCTGAAGGGTATGATGATACGATTAAAATGCTTAAATCTTTGCCTAATACAACTCCCGGAGTTCCGATGGCATTTGGTGATAAAAAAAATCAACCGCTTGCTTATCTTCAGAGCAAGGACTTGCGTTACAGTATTATAGTCCGTACCACCAAAAGTATTGCCAAAAGTGCGATTATAGACAACAGAATAAAAATTATATTATCAGTTCTGACTGCAATTTTGGCGACCATGATTGTAATTGGTTTTTATATGCTCTATTTGTATATAAATATCAGGCAGTTATTCAAAGCAATAATGGCATTGTCTAAAGGTAATTATGAACATAGAATAAGACTTTTAAAAACTTCATTCACACCGTACGAACTTGTGTTTTTAACTAATGAGTT
Organism: uncultured bacterium; assembly: GCA_902788345.1. GTDB lineage: Bacteria > Cyanobacteriota > Vampirovibrionia > Gastranaerophilales > Gastranaerophilaceae > Zag111. The sequence continues at coordinate 125,561 of CADAJP010000004.1, forward strand.
TAATGAAATGGCTTCCGAAATTCATAAATCCTATATTGAATTGCAGGAGAAAAACGCAGAATTAAAAGATTTGAATGAATTTCGTTCAAATCTTATAGATACTGTCAGCCACGAATTAAGGACTCCATTGACAAGTATTCAGGGATATACTTCCCGTCTTATGCGTCAGGATATTGTAATAGATGAGGAAACAAAACAAAAATCTTTGAGGGTTATCAAAGAACAATCAGAAAGGTTAAAACGTCTGATAGATGATTTGCTTACTATTCCTGATATTGAAGGTATGCGATTGCGTACGGTGAATACAAATGTAAATTTGCTGGAAGTATTTGAACAGGCGGAACTTTTGTTGCGTAAACATGACGGACATGAAATTATGGTTAATTTATCTGATAATTTTCCGGATGTTTTGGCTGACAAAGGCAGGTTAGAACAAGTTATCGTAAATCTTTATGAAAATGCCGTAAAATATTCTTATAGCGAAACCCCTATAATAGTTGACACTTCTGTGTCTGATAATAAGGCTGTTATAACGGTTAAAAATCAGTGTGATAAAATTTCAGAGGATAAATTATCAACTTTATTTGAAAAGTTTGTCCGTCTTGATGACGAAATGACCAGAACTACAAGAGGAACAGGTTTGGGTTTGTTTATTGTAAAAGGTCTGATTGAGGCAATGGACGGTGAAATAAAATTATCCTCAACAGATGAGTATGGGTTTATTGCGACAATAACTTTGAATTTGGCTTAATTATGAAGAATGAATTTATGCAAAAGGCATTAGAGCTTGCAAAACAGACAGAAACAGATATACCTGTCGGGGCTGTTGTTGTAAAAAATGGTGAGATTATAGCTTCTGCTTTCAATACAAAAGAAAATGATAATAATATTACTTCGCATGCTGAAATTCTTGCATTGTGCAGAGCTTCAAAAATTCTGAATAATTGGCGTCTTGACGGATGTGATATATATGTTACTCTTGAACCTTGTCCGATGTGTGCCTGGGCTATTATGCAGTCACGTATAAAAAATATTTATTTTGGGAGTTATGACGCCAAATATGGTGCGTTCAGCAAAATAAAACTTGAGCAATATTCTGATTATAAACCTGCAATATACGGCGGCATTTGCGAGCCGGAGTGTGACGAGATTTTAAATGAATTTTTTAAAAGAATTCGTGCATAGTTAATATTAATTATGTGATTATTTATATATATACTATAATGTTTTTATGGAACACAGATTATTTAAACTTTCATCAAAATATAAACCGTCAGGGGATCAGCCAAAAGCGATTGAACAGCTTGTAGAGGGTATAAATAACGGCGATGATACTCAAACTTTGCTTGGAATTACAGGTTCAGGTAAAACATTTACAATTGCAAATGTAATTGAAAAGGTTCAGCGCCCGACCTTGATAATTGCACATAATAAGACTCTCGCAGCTCAATTATATAATGAATTTAAGGAGTTGTTTCCTGATAATGCGGTTGAGTATTTTATCAGTTATTATGATTATTATCAGCCGGAAGCATATATTCCGCGAACAGATACTTATATAGAAAAATCTTCAAGTATCAATGAAGAAATAGACAGGCTAAGACATCATACAACAAGAAGTTTATACGAAAGGGATGATGTTATAGTTGTATCTTCCGTCAGTTGTATATATGGTTTGGGTGTTCCTGCAAATTATTTTAAGGGCACTGTTACTTTGCATGTCGGGGATGAAATCGATCGTGATGAATTTCTGAAATATCTTGTGGAAATAAGATATGAAAGAAACGATTTAGAATTGAAATATTCAACTTTTAGAGTCCGTGGTGATATTGTTGAAATTATGCCGCCTTATGAAAAAATAGTTACAAGAATCTATTTCTTTGGGGATGAGATAGAAAAAATTGTGAAAATAGATAATGTTTCAGGTGAAATAGTTGATGCTCCTAATGAAGTTTCTATTTATCCCGCAGTTCATTATGTTACGGATGATGATGATCAGGAAGAAACTATTAATATGATAAGAAAAGAATTATCAGACAGACTTGTGGAATTAAATGACCAAAATAAACTGGTAGAAGCTCAAAGACTTGAGCAAAGAGTTAAATATGATATAGAGATGATAAAAGAAATGGGGTATTGCACAGGGATTGAAAACTATTCAAGAATACTAGAACGCAGAGCTCCGGGAACTCCTCCTGCAACCTTGCTTGAATATTTCCCTGAAAACTTTTTAACAATTGTTGACGAATCTCACGAAACACTTCCGCAAATAAGAGGAATGAGCCATGGTGATGCGGCAAGAAAACAGGTTCTTGTTGATTATGGGTTCAGATTACCTTGTGCAAAAGATAACCGCCCTTTAAAGAATGAAGAATTTTTCTCCCGTGTCGGACAAAAAATATATATTTCTGCCACCCCTGCTCAATTTGAACGTGATACATCTTCTCAAATTGTAGAACAAATTATAAGACCCACAGGACTTCTTGATCCAAAGGTTTCTGTTCGCCCTATTGATTCTCAAATCCCTGATCTAAAAAAAGAAATTCAAAAACGTGTTGATAAAAATGAAAGAATTTTAATTACAACCCTTACAAAGCGAATGGCTGAAGATTTAACAGATTTCTTTTTGCAGGAGGGTATCAGGGTAAGATATCTTCATTCTGAAATAAAATCTATTGAAAGGGTAGAAATTCTGCGTGATTTGCGTTTGGGAGAATTTGATGTTTTAATCGGAGTAAACTTGTTAAGAGAAGGGCTTGATATTCCTGAAGTTTCGCTTGTAGCAATTATGGATGCCGATAAGGAAGGTTTTTTGCGTTCAGAAACAAGTTTGATTCAGACAATCGGACGAGCTGCAAGAAATTCCTGCGGTGAAGTTATTATGTATGCGGATAAAGTTACTGATTCGATGGCAAATGCGATAAAAGAAACAGAGCGAAGAAGAAATATACAAATAGAATATAATAAAAAATACGGAATAATTCCGCAGACTATCAAAAAACCTATTGAAAATAATCTTCTTTCACTTATTGCAAGTTACAGAAATTTTGAAGATGTGGTTGCTGAAGAAATGGTTGAAATGGGTATAGAAAAGAAAGATTTGCCAAAACTCATATCAAAACTTGAAAAAGATATGCATAAAGCTGCAAAGATTCTGGATTTTGAACGTGCTGCCCAAATAAGAGATCAACTTAAAAAATTGAGAGAAATGAAATAAACCGGCATGGTTATTTCTTTTTAAAGAAATCCCAAAAACCGCCGCCGTTGTCCTTTTTATTTCCAAAACGATTGACGTTTCTATTGCCGCCAAAACCGCTGCTTGGTCTTCTGTTATTTCCAAAAGTTCTTTTTGGCGGATTATTATTTCTTGCTGAACCTGTGCCGCCGATGTTTCTGTTTGGAGTTCTGTTTACCGAACCTGAACCGCCTCCAATATTTCTGTTTGGAGTTCTGTTAACTCCGCTTCCTGTTGAATTTGTTCTGTTGATAGAGCTGCTTCTTCCGGTTGTATTATTGTTGTTTCTGGTCGGATGTTTTAAATTATTGTTGCGATTCGTTTTATTAAGGTGGTTTCTGCTTTGAGCAGCTCTGTTTGGAGTTTGAGTGGCATTATTTGTACTGCCGCTTGTTGTAATACCTCCGGGAGTAAATGGGGCTGCTCCGCTCGGAGTTATTGATATTCCGCCGGAAAAGTTTGCGGTGGATAAAGTTGAGCCGATTTTGTACCTGTCTTTGTAATCGTCATCCTTCCCTTTAATGCAGTCATAAGAGGCTTGAGAGAGCATGTTTGCGGTTACTGAAAGATTTATTATTATTAACAGAGAACAATAGAATATAAAACCGGGATGTACTAAAGGTAAATTTAGAACGGTAAATACATAAGACATCAAACCGATAAATATAGAATTTGCAATAACCAGTTGAATTCCGAAAAATACAAGATTGACAAAAACATCTACAACTGATTCAAGTATTATTTTTATGTTATAGGCTTCTTTAATATCCATGTGTTTTGTAAAAGCAAGATATGATGTAGTAATAAATGCTATCAAAATACTCCATATAACTACATTTACCATCATTGGCAATTGCGCTAAGTCTTCTGTTGGCGGTATAAGTTCTTTCATAAATATGCCAATCATGAAGGCAACTGACAACTGAGGTATTATAGCAACTGCTGTTTTAGCAGTAGATGTTGCAAGGTATTGTATATTGAATGTTAATATTTCTTGTTTGTGTTCCCTCATGCCGTTAATTCCGCATGTCAAAAGTCCAAGAAGGAGCAGCACAACGAAAAATCCGCAAATTCCGCTTAAAACAAACTGACCTGTTGCGTATGCATTAAGGCAGATAAATACCGGAATCGCATAGACAAAAAATTTTGCCAGTGCGTATTCCTCGGTAAATACATCATTATATGCTTCTATAATGTTTGCCATTATGTTCCTTTTAGTCCTTTTGTTTCAGTATCGGATTAAGCATTTAATAATCTGTTAAGCTCTGCCGGTCTTGAAGTTTTGGACATAGCATCTTCAAGGGAGATAAGTCTTTTCTTAACAAGATTTGCAAGTGCAGATTCAAGTGTCTGCATGCCTGCTTCAGAGCTTGTCTGAATAGTAGAGTATATCTGAGCTGCTTTAGCTTCTCTGATAAGGTTGGCAACCGCAGGTGTTACAACCATTATTTCCTGTGCCATAATACGACCTTTTGGAGTTCCGTCAGGTAATCTTTTCTGGATAAGTGTTTGTGCAAAAACGGCAACAAGTGAGTTCGCAAGCTGAACCCTGATTTGCTGCTGTTGTCCCTGAGGGAATACGTCAATAATACGGTCAATAGTTTGTGAAGCTGATGAGGTGTGCAAAGTTCCGAAGACCAAGTGACCTGTTTCAGCTGCAGTCAGAGCCAAAGCAATAGTCTCATGGTCACGCATTTCACCTACAAGAATAATATCAGGGTCTTCACGAAGAGCAGATTTAAGAGCATTTGCAAAAGACCTTGTATCCTGTCCTAATTCTCTCTGGTGAATAACACTCATTTTTGATGTATGCACAAATTCGATAGGGTCTTCAATTGTTAAAATGTGTTCAGCTCTTGTTCTGTTGATGTAGTCAATCATAGCTGCCAAAGTTGTAGATTTACCGGAACCTGTAGGACCTGTTACCAAAACCAGTCCTCTCGGTTTTTCAGCAATTGTTGTTACAATTGGCGGCATACCCATATCTTCAAGTGTCGGAGCCTTATCGGAAATCGTTCTGAATGCAGCTGCATAAGAACCTTTGTCTTTGTAAAAGTTAACCCTGAAACGCCCCATACCTTTAATACCGTATGAAAAGTCAAGTTCCCAATCCTGTTCTAAACGTCTTCTTTGATCGTTTGACATCATTGGGAACAAAAGTGCTTCAACCTGTTCGGATGTTAATGGCGGATAATCCATTCTTACAAGGTTTCCGTCAACACGTTTGATAGGTGGCAGAGCATTTGAGATATGAAGGTCGGAGCCTCTATCTTCCACCAGTTCTTTTAGTAAGTCTTCAATAACCATAATTGTCCTCTCTTATTCTGTATAATTCATTAAAATATCACTCTCTTTTTCTGCCGTTTCAATTAGAATGTACGACATATATGCCCCGAGAGCTATTGCCTTCGGGTCAAGTCCTGTTTTGTTTGCCGCTTCAATAATGGCTGTATTTATCTCAGGGTTTTCATCCTTGAGATAATGTATCATTTTCTTCCTCCAAGACGGCATGTCTGCAAAAATATCCTCAAAGACATTTTGCGAAATTTCTTCTGTAATTACCGGTAACATATACTATTCCTCTATTTTAGTGCACTATCATATTATTATACAATAATTACCGCCTTATAGGCTAGGATTTAACAAAAATCATATATTCGGTGTATAATAACTCTATGAGATTAAAAGAGCTGAATTTAGAGAATTTCAGAAATTGTGAAAATATCAATTTGAAATTTGATAAAAATAAAACTTTAATAATCGGGAAAAATGCACAGGGGAAAACTAATATTCTTGAAAGCATTTACTTTTTGTCAACTTTAAAAAGTCCAAGAACTTCCAATAATGTTGAATTTATAAAAATCGGTTCTCATTCATTCAAGATTGATGCGTCTTTGTATAAAAGTCAGACTAATATTGATATGCAATTTACTTATAATCAGGACAAAAAAAGAGAGATGAAGTTAAACGGTGTAAAATCTTCCCTGAAGGATTTTAAATCAACATTAAAAACCGTACTTTTCTCCACTCAGGATTTGTTATTGCTAAGGGGCGCTCCGCAAGACAGGCGTGATTGGTTAGACAGGGCTATTTCACAAATTTATCCTGCGTATGATGAAAGATTGTCAAAATACGAAAAAATAAGAATTCAAAAAAATAATTTCTTAAAAGAGTGTGCGAAAAATAATGTAACAGATGAAACTTTGCTTGATGTGTATAATGAGCAGTTGTCTGTTACCGGAAGCAATATCATTTTCATTAGAAAAAAATATCTCAAAGAAATTGAAAAAATTGCCGGAACAAAGCATAAAACAATAAGTGAAGTTGAAGATTTGTCGATAAAATACAGCTGTGCTTTTCTTGAAGATGATGGGACAGATGATATAGGGTTTATTCAAACTCGGTTTAAAGCATCTTTGGAAGAACGAAAAATTGAAGAAATGAGAAGATGTCAGGCATGTGTCGGGCCTCACAGGGATGATTTGATTTTTTATATAAATGGTTTGGATGCTTCAAAATTTGCATCTCAAGGTCAGCAAAGGACTGTTGTTCTGGCGTTGAAATTGTCAGAACTAGATATAATAACTCAAAAAACTGGAGATGAACCTGTTTTGCTTTTGGATGATGTTTTGGCAGAACTTGATGACATCAGGCAAAATTATTTGTTAAAATCAATAACCGAAAATACTCAAACCATAATAACTTCTGTCGATACGGTTCTGTTTGAAGATGAATTTTTGAAGGATGTTCAAATTTATAAAATTGAAAATGGAAAAATAATTTAATCTTCTTTTTTATAGCAAGTAGCAAGTAGGGTAGACTTCAGTCTACCGTTGTGTTTTGGTTGACTAAAGTCAACCCTGCTAAATATCCCTCTCCCGATGTTAGAGGGTAAATTTGTGATGATTCACTTTTTGCTTTTTATACTTCTTCTTTGTATCCAAAATCTTTTAATATATTATCTTTTTTTCGCCAGTCTTTTTCAACCTTAACTTCAAGTCCAAGAAAAACTTTTTTATCCGCAATTTTTTCAAGTTCAAGCCTTGCATCTGTGCCGATTTTTTTGAGTAAATTCCCGCCTTTGCCAATTAAAATACCTTTTTGGCTTTTGGTTTCGCAATATATTGTGGCATAAATTTTATCTATATCTTCCTGTTCAAAATAATTTTCAATTTTAACAGCAACGGCATGCGGAATTTCATCAGAGGTGTTTAAAAGTATTTTTTCTCTTATAATTTCCTGTGCAACATCACGCATAGTTTCTTCCGTTACAACATCTTCAGGATATAAAATATCTCCTTTGGGAAGTTTTTGATAGATGTTTTTCAAAAGGGTATCAATATTTCGTCCTGTTTTGGCGCTTAGTCTGACTAAAGGTAAATTTTTTTCAAACAAAGTTTTATAAGTTAATAAATTTTCTTCAATTTTTTGAGTTTTTTTAACTTTATCAACTTTATTCATTACAATAATAATTGGTATATCTGTTTGCAAAAGATTCTGTGCAATCCATTTGTCCCCTTTACCTGCAGGCTCTGAACCGTCAACAAGAAATAAAATTAAATCCGCGTCAGGTATTGCAATTTTAGCTTCATCCATAAGAAATTCCCCGAGTTTGTTTAACGGACGGTGAACTCCGGGTGTATCTATAAATACTATTTGACCTTCTTTTGTTGTATATATTCCTTTAATTCTTTTTCTCGTAGTTTGAGCTTTGTCTGTTGTGATTACAATTTTTTGTCCGAGAATTTGATTTAAAAGTGTTGATTTCCCAACGTTTGGTCTTCCTATAATTGTGACAAATCCGCTTTTCATAAAAAATATTGTAACATAAATTTACTATTTTTTAATATACTAGCAAATTTATTTTCTCTCGGTTATTATATAAAGTAGAAGTGTAGTTTTAAAGAATAAATGGTAGTCATGATAAATAAAAAATTATTTTTTACTGTAGTCGTATCAACTATATTAACAGCCGGTATCCCGATGGGCATAGCAAGTATGATTCCAAATGATTTATTGCGTATGGATATTAAAAAATCGTCAGTTCAGGATACTGTGGATGTAACTTTTTACACAACAGGTGCTCCGGCAAATACTGTAGTTACCAGAAAAACAGGTAATACTTATGTTGTGTTGCTTCCGAATGTTTCGGGAAATCAATCAATTGTTCCGTCATTGGGCGGTGTAAAAGATTTACTTTCAGATGTAGTAGTTAAGAATGTTGATGATGGTATCGGCGGTTATACAAAAGTAACATTTACCACAACAAGACCGCTAAAAATTCAAACTTCTACAAAACAGACTGCACCTTTATCTTCTGCACAGCAAGGATATAAAAATTTAATAGCACAAAGTGCTAATATAAAACCATTAAGTAACACTTCTGTTACCCATTCTGCATCAGCAACAAAACCTGCGGCTCAGACTCAGCAGGTAAAACCAAAAGAAACTGTTAAATCTCAAGCATCTGCACAAAAAGCACCTGCTTCAAATACCAAACAAGCAGTTTCAAATGCCCTCAAAACTGCAGCCGTAAAACCTGTGTCAAATGCGGTTAAAGCAAATAATTCCGCAAAACAGTCACAAGTGAAAACTTCTGCAAAAACGACTGCACCAAAAACAATTGAAAAAGTTTCTCAACAAAAAGCTGAAGTAAAACAACCTCAACCAAAAACTTCAAATAAAGTTGTAAAAAAATCTGTATCACCAAAGACGCAAACAAGTGTAAAACCTGCAGAACCTGTTAAACCAGTTGTTCAGGAAAGTGCACCTGTTAAAATGCCGGAAACAAATGTTACTGATATTCAGCAGCCTGTAAAAGAAAATATAGCTCAAAAAACAGTTGAAACAAAGAAGGTTGCAGCAACTCAGTCAACTGCAAAGAAATCATCAAAAGCATCAAATAAGCATGTAAAAACTGCTCATACTTCAAAATATCATAATCCGATAATTCCGATTGCCGCAGCATTCTGCTTATTTGGAATTTTCTTATTAACAGGGCTTGCCGGTATAATTACAAAAGGTGTTGAAGACAAGCGCAACAGATTAAAAGAATATCTTGATAATGATGTTGCAGATGATAGTGATATCAAAAATCCTGAATTACAGGCTATTGCGGATGATAAAAATGCAAACTGGCAGGAAAAATATAAACGTTATACAAAAGTCAAAGAATCACAAAGAAAAATTGCAAACAGAGGCAGAATGTCTTATGTTGCAAATACTAAATCTTCAAAGGGTGTAGTTGTTCCTGAATTACAGCCAAAAAGAGATAAAATGCAGGAAACAATTTCAAGAATGGAACATTCATATGCTCAAACTCCTGCGTCCATGCCAAGTGAAGATTTTTCAACAAAATATCGTTCTGAAGATAATGCAATTGCAAATAAAATGTCAGAAGTTAAACTCAAATCATTTGCAAAGAGTGTAAGTTTAACTCATTCTGAAAGAGATTTGGTTTCTTTTGAAGAACTTGCAAGCAGAAAGAAAACTCTAAAAGAAGGCAAATTTGTCAAAATGAATAATTCCGCATTGACTATGAGCAAAAGAAAATCTGCAAGTTCAGGTTTGAATTTTGCAAATATAGTAAGAGGCGGTAGTGATAGTGCGGTATCAGATCATAATAGTGAGGTGTTTATGGATAAACAACAGGAAGAATATGTATTGTCATCAATAAATGAATATATGAATTTACTCGATGATGAAAAAACAGCATCTTCCCGTGTTCTTGAAAATCCTCAGGAATTATCCAGAGCAATTGCCGGAGCAGAACAAGAGCTTGCTGCTAATTCAAGATCCCGTGTTACAAACCCTATGGCATCTCAAAGAAGAGTACCGTTTGCAAAAGCATCTAAGTCTGATGTAAATGGTTTAACTATTAAATCAAACTATTCAATAGATTCAAACAGAAGTATTTATATGGTTGATATGGATGGCATTTCAGCTATAATCGGTAAAATCGGTGAAGAAATATTCGTACTCAAGAAATTTGAAAGTATCATAAATAAACCACTTCAGGTAAGACTTGATTATGGCAATACATATATTGTCAGAGTAGGTTCTTTCAAATGTCTTGTTGATGTAACGGAAGATAAAATGGGAACATTGCTAGAAATCTAGCCTGTAGCATTAAATGTTAAAAAAAATACTGTTAATATTCTGTTTAATAATAGGGGCTTTATTGTTATTTCCTGTGCTTGTGCATGACAAGTGTGACGGAAAGACTCATATTAGTTTTGCTTCCTGGGGATCTGAAAGCGAAATAAAAATATTAAAGCCTATATTAAAGGATTTTGAAAATATAAATCCTGATATAAAAGTGGATTTTATGCATATCCCTCAGAATTATTTTCAGAAGTTGCATCTTTTATATGCATCAAATACTGCACCGGATGTTATATTTATAAATAATTTGTATTTGCCTGTATATGCAAATGCTGGTGTATTGTCCGATTTGAGTGAATATGATTTAGAATATGACAAATTTTATAAAACTTCTTTGGCCTCAATGGGTTGGAAGGGTGGTATATATGCAATTCCACGAGATATTTCAAATCTGCTGATTTTTTATAATAAAGATTTATTTAAAAAATATCATATACCGTATCCGAATACAGGCTGGACTTATAACGATTTTGTAAAAACGGCGCAAAAACTGACAAAGAGCGGCGAAAGTTTCGGGATGTCGTTTGATGAAGGTCCGTTGTATTTTTTGTCTTATCTTGTAATGTATGGAGAATGGACAAGTGAAGATACTTTGAATTATTTTAAAAAAGATATTTTATCCAAACCAAAAATAAATGAAGCACTTAATACATATGCTAATTTAAGATATAAATATCATTGTGCTCCTTTAAAACAAGATTTAGGCAGTATGACTAACGGGCAAATGTTTTTATTGGGGAAACTTGGTATGTATTTTTCAGGTCGGTGGATGGTTCCGAAGCTGCGTGAGGATGCAAAATTTGACTGGGATGTCATTGAATTTCCTACACTTACGGGAAAAGAAAAAAGTTCTGTACTGACAGATTCGTCAGGCTGGGCATTAAGTAAATCTTCAAAACATAAGCCCGAAGCTGTTAAACTTATAAAATACTTATCCTCAAAAAGTGTATCCGAAGAGTTTACAAAAAGCGGTTTGATAGTACCTGCAAGATTAGATGTTGCCTATTCAAAAGTTTTTAATGACGGTAAAAAACCTTTAAATTCAAAGGCTTTTCTAAATACGGCTCAAAATTCAAGACCAACACCTGTTACTGTCAACTATAACGAAATATTGGACGATTTGAAACAAAAGACGGAATATATTTTTAATAAGTGATATTATTCCATAAAAGGTTTAACCAAAAATTTTATAGCTTCTCCTGCAATATGTTTTTGCATAGCATATTCTATTTTTTCAAGCGGTATAGTTTCGGTAATAAGTTTTTCTACTTCAATTTCACCTGATGCAATATATTCAAGAGCTTTCCTGAAATATTCCGGAGTGTGGTGGAATACACTCATAAGTTTTAAATCCCCATAATGTATGCTTGTTGTGTCAAGAGTTACAGTAGAACCGGATTTGCAACCCCCAAAAAAGTGTACTGTTCCGCCTTTTCTTACGCAAGATATGAGTCGTTCCCAAATTTCCGGTAATCCGACACATTCTATCGCAACATCAAGTCCCTTGTTTTCATCAGAAAACGAGCGGAATATTTTTTCAGGATTCGGGTATTTTTTTAAATCGACAATTTCATCTGCTCCTGCAAAATCTTCGGCAAGTTTCAATTTTATAGGGTTTCTTCCTCCGACAATTACTCTTGCGCCCATTAGTTTTGCAACTTTTGCAAACATCAATCCTATAGGGCCTATACCTATAATCCCGACACTCTGTCCGGGTTTTATTCCTGTTCTGAATGCACCATGCACAACATTTGCCAAAGGTTCGCAAAATGCGGCTTTATCAAAACTGAGATTGTCAGGCAGAATAAGCATATTTTTTTCAACAATTCTTGCCGGAACTGTTATATATTGAGCATAAGCTCCGTTTAACAAATCTAAATTTTCACACAAGTTGTATTCTTCGTGTCTGCAATGAAAACATTTTCCGCAAGGGGCGGAATTTGCTGCAACAACTCTGTCGCCCGGTTTAAATTTTGTAACCCCTTTTCCGACTTTTTCAACTATGCCGGAAAATTCATGCCCAAATCCTGACGGTATTTGTTTTATTAAAACAGGATGTCCTCTGCGATATGTTTTTACATCTGTTCCGCATGTAAGAGCAGACATTATTTTTACGATAACTTCCCCTTCCTGTGCAGGTTTAACAGGAACTTCTTCAAATTTTATATTTTGCGGTCCGTAATATTGAATTGATTTCATATTTCAATTTTACAACAAAAAGAAATTATTGCTGTAATCCGGTTTGAAATATTGTTTTTGCGGTTTATAAATTTGGTCAATGTAGGATGAGCGTTCATCTTTTATGTCCATATATTTGGTTATTCCCACTGATTCAACGGTATCCGTTAAGAAAAATTTTAGCAATTCCATATTACACATCCTTCCTTTTATTTTTTTTGTGTATAATGTATTTAATAATGAATTGCAAAAAGTCAATTATAGGAGAATTAAAAATGACAGAATTAGTAACTAAAGACATGAACATTATTGAAATCGCACAAAAACATCCTGAAAGTATTGAAATATTCCACAAGTATGGTTTAGGTTGTTTAGGCTGTGCTGCAGCAAGATTTGAAAATCTTGAAGCAGGTGCAAAAGTTCACGGATTCAATGTTGATGATATGGTTAATGATATTAACGCATTAATTTCATCAAATTCAGAAAATTAATTATATGTAAGAAAATTCCGCAAAAATTCAATTTTGCGGAATTTTTTTGTCTAAAATCAATAGAAAAGATGATTTTTAGTAATTGGGGTTTACAGATTTTTTGTTTTTTTGATAATATATAGAAAGATTATAATCACGGAAGGTTTACAATGAAATTTTCATCATCTTTTAAAGTTGGATTACTTACAGTATTGGCATTGTGTTTACTGGTTGGTACTGTTTTAAAAGTAAAGGGTAGAGCTTTTTCTTCAGCAGAAAGAGTTGAAATACAGTTTAAAGATGTAAACGGTTTGAGACCGGGTGCCGGTGTTCAGATGATGGGTCTGAAGGTTGGTCAGGTTGAAGAAATTACTCCTATAGTAAGAGATGAAAACAGTTTTGTAAAAGTCAGATTTGTTATTACAAATCCTGATGTAAATATACCGAAAGCATCATCATTTTCTATCCAGCAGACAGGTATTATCGGTGAATTATTTTTGGAAATTACTCCTCCGAAAACAAGAACTATATATATCCCGATGCTTAAGAAAGATTTGTTGTATAAAAACGATAAAGTTCAGATGAAATTGAGCGGTAAATATTATGATGTTGGTGTTATAAAAGGGGTGGATGTAATCCCGAGAGATTCTCTCCCTTATAATTATAAAAACAATATATCAACAAGCTATGCGTATAAAGTTGATTATTATATAAATTTACCGGGTTTGATTTTACCGGAATTTATGAGAGGTTCTGCTGTTAAATATGAAGGAGCAAGTAAATTAAGACTGGTTCCTCTTGACGAGACTCCGCTGCAGTACCCGAAACAAACTTCTCCATATACAATAATTGAACCTATGAGATTGTCTGACTTTATGGATTGGCAGTACAAAGCGGCAGAAACACTTACTGAAACAAATAAAAAGTTGAATGATATTTTAACGGATGCGACAATAGAAGATTTGAAACAAACAATTGCTAATATAAACACTGTTTCCGGTCGTTCGACTCAAACTCTTGATAAGATTGATACATTGTTAGATTCTTCTCAGGAAGATATAAAACGATTGTTGGATATGACTCAGCAGGCTACTACAGATTTCTCAAAATTGTCTGCTAATATAAATAATCTTATCGGTGATCCTAAATTCAAAACTGCCGTATATACAGCAGCAGATTCTGTAGATAAATTAGCTAAAAATCTGAACAAGATTATGGATGCTGCGGATGCGGAAGAAACAGGTAAGAATCTTAAGATTATTGTCCAAAATCTTGCTCAAATCAGTGAGAGTGTAAATGCAATGACAAGTGACGGAAAACTCAAGTCTGAATTTGCATCTGCAGTAACAAACATAAACAGAGCTATGACTCAGATGGCTATAGCTCTTGAAACAATAAATGCTGTTAATCCTGAAAATAAACAGCAAGCTACTGACCTGAAAATTATTGTTCAGGATACAGTATGTATAACAGAAAACTTGAGGAAATTCTCTGAAAAATTGAATAAGAGATTCTTGTTATTCAGATTGTTATTCTAAAAATTTAAGTATCGAAGTATCTAAGTATTATGAGTATAAAAAACAAAATAGTAAAATTGCACTATACAAGAGAACCCAAGGGAATATTATTTGATTTGCTAAAATTTTGTTCCGGTTTTTATGGTTTCGGCAGTGGTCTGAAGAATTTTTTATATGATAAAAAAATTTTAAGACCCAAAAAAGTGAAGGCATTTGTAATTTCTATCGGGAATATGACAACAGGCGGAGTGGGCAAAACTCCTGTTGTTTGTGAAGTTGCGAAATATCTTATCAATCTGAATAAAAAAGTTGCAATTGTATCAAGAGGTTATGGCGGAAAGTTAAGTAATAAAAATATCAATATAATTTCTGACGGAAGAACAATTTATTTTGAAGCTCTTGAAGCCGGGGACGAACCATTTTGGCTTGCTCAAAACACAAAAGGTGCAATCGTTTTGACCTGTAAAAATCGCTATAAAGCTGCAAAATATGCCGTAGAAAAAATGGGAGCACAGATAATAATTCTTGATGACGGTTTTCAGCACAGAAAATTACACAGAGATTTGGATATTGTTTTGATGGATAGTGTAAAAGGATTCGGAAATGAAAATCTTTTACCGGCAGGACCTTTAAGAGAAGGGGCAGAGGCTCTTGATAGAATTGATAAACTGTTAATTGTAAGTAAGAATATTCGCCATGAACATGCTAAAAAAGTTGCAAAAATTATGCACAAAAGATTAAAACTTCCGACTCAGGTTTGTTATACAGAACCGGGTGTAGTTTATAATATCAAAAATGGCCAAAGATTAATGGACGGTATGGATGCGGTTGCTATGTGTGCAATTGGTCAGCCTCAACAGTTCTATGACTTTTTGTCAAATTTTAATATTACAAAAACACTTACCTTTGAAGACCATCATCAGTATGTTCCTACGGATTTTATTGATATTCAGGGAAATATTATTACAACAGAAAAAGATGCGGTAAAATTAGAGCGTTTTAATCGCGGTAATATCTATGCATTGCGTCTGAATACTATTTTGAATGTGGAAGAACTTTTAAGCAAACCATCCTCAAAGTCTAAAAAATAGCGGAGAAATTTTATGAAAACTGTCGATATTGATGCTGTTGTAAATAATCTTGTGGCGTCAAATCAAAATAAAAGTGATTTTGTAAGACTTATGGATTCATTTAAAGATCCTTATTTGGTTTTGATAGCCTGTATTTTAAGTTTAAGAACAAATGACAGAACAACATATCCTGCAACTTTGCGTATGCTTGAACTTGCAAAAACTCCTCAGCAGATGATGAGGGTAAATGAAGACGATTTGGCTAAAGCGATTTATCCGGTTGGTTTTTATAAAAATAAAGCTGGGCAGATTATTGAATTATCAAAAATTCTTGTCGAAAAATATGACGGTAAGGTGCCTTGTGATATAGATGAATTGTGTAAGTTCAGGGGTGTAGGCAGAAAAACAGCAAATCTTGTTTTGTCAGAAGGCTTTGGTGTTCCTGCAATTTGTGTGGATGTTCATGTTCACAGAATTTTTAACAGGCTTGGTTATATAAAAACGAAAAATCCTGAAGAAACCGAGTTCGCTCTGAGGGATAAATTGCCGAAAAAATATTGGATACCTATTAATAGTTTGCTTGTAACTCACGGACAAAATGTTTGTAAACCTATAAAACCAATGTGCGATATTTGTCCGGTTGAAAAATATTGTATGAAAATACTGAAAAGCGATTAATCTTTTCAAACAAAAATGCCGTAACCAGCATCGGATTACGGCGTCTGAAAGGATTTAAAATAAACACGAGAAATTTTAGTCAATATAGCATGCTAACAGTTCACTGCCTGTAGCTTTCATCTTTTTTAATGCTCTGAGTTCTGTTTGTCTTATACATTCTTTTGTTACACCATAAAGGTTGCCAATTTCTTCAAGGGTGTATTTTTCGCTGTTATCAAGTCCGTAACGCATACGCACAACTTCCTTTTCTCTGTCTTTCAGGGTTGAAATAACATTGTTCAGGTCGTTTATAAGTGATTGGTATTCTACATTTTCGCCTGTATATGTGTTTTCATCCGCAAGTATATCTGCAACATTAAGCTCTTTGCCGTCATTTTTTTCAATGCCGTTTTCTATTGAAACAGTTTTTGTGAATGCTGATAAAAACATTTCAATTTTATCGGGTGAAACATTCATTTTCTGTGCAACATCTTCAATTTTTACCTGTTTATTTGTTGTTTGTTCCATTTGATATTTAAGTTTTGAGTATTTTGATAATGTTTCCTGAATATAAACAGGAATTTTCATGCAGTGTGATTGTTCTGATATAGCTTTAAACATTGCTTGTTTAATCCACCATCCTGCATATGTTCCGAATTTATAGCCTAACTTGTAGTCAAATTTATCGACAGCGGCAATCAAACCTAAATTGCCTTCCTGAATTAAATCAACAAACGGTAATCCTGACATGTGAATTGTTTTTCTTGCAATAGTGATAACAAGTTTTAAATTTGACTGAATAAGTTTTTGTTTTGCTTTAATATCGCCTTGTTCAATTCTTTTACAAAGCTCTCTTTCTTCTTCTGCACTAAGTTGAGGGTATGATGAAATTTCTCTGATGTATGTGTTTAATTCGTCATTTTCATCTCTTACGACACTTCTTCTTTCCGGTCCGCGATAGCAGGTTTTCATTTCGATAAACTCATTTTGCATAACATTAAACTCCTCTTATTTTTTACAGCATTAACTTCCGGCACTTGCTCAGGCTGTGCCATTCACATATAGGGGTAACACGAGAATTACATGGGGTATATAAATAGTATATACTATAATATATATAATTTAAACCCCTATGTTAAGAAATATTAAATTTAATTTGTAATCATCTGTTTATATTATTATATTTTAGTGTATTTTATACTATAATAATCCTGTAAATAAACAATGGAGGTAAAAACATGGGTTTTAAAGAATGTTGGGCAAATCTTGATAAAAAAGATGCTTTAAAGACAACACTGTTAGCATTGGTATTAGTTTCTACAACTTTTGGTGCTTTTCAGTCTTACAAATTAACAAATTATGTTGTAGGTGACTCACAACCTTCAGCATCATCTGCTTCTGCACCGGCTGCACCTGCTGCTGATCAGCCTACTAAAAAACCGTCAGAATACAAATTCGGTATTCCATATGAAAAGGCTGTTAAAGATACAAAAAAACCGATGATTGTATTATTCTATGCAGATTGGTGTGGTTTCTGCGTAAGATTTATGCCAATCTACGAACAGTTATACAAAAATCATAAAAATCAATTTAACTTTGCTAAAATAAATGTTGAAGACAACAAATACAAAGATGCAGTTGAAAAATATGAAATTTCAGCTTTCCCTACAGTATTTATGGTAAATACAAAAGCTGATACTCATGAACATCTTAAAAACGAAAACTTTGGCGATATGAACAAGTTAGATGAATTATTAAATAATTTTTATAATCAAAATAAATAATTCAAAGTTTATGAATATGAAAAAGAGCATGAATTTATTTCATGCTCTTTTTTAATGTTATATATTAATAAATTGTAACAAACTACTTTATTTTTTCGTATGTGTTTTATATAATTAACTTGTTTCTGCTAATGAAATTATTGAGGGATATTTGGGGCGGATAATTAGCATTTCAGAGAATGAATTGTAAAAATAAAACAGCTGTGAAGTTCTTAATATTTGTTAATATTTTTCCAAAAACTAGCAATTTTTTTCATTTCGGGGACTCTATATATATGGAAGGTGTAATAAGTAGTTATGAAAATTGATAGTGTTAAACAGAATTATCTAACAGGTTATTCTGCTCAAAAAGGAGTAAATAATCTGTCAAAACCATTATCTGTAAACAAAGCCCCGGCTTTCACCGGTAGTAAATTAACTGCTACTCAGGAAGCTTTTTTGTCATTATTCCCTAGTTTTGAAAAAAAATTGTATAAAATTATGACAGCTGTTTCAGATTATGCAAAAGGTGAAGTCGGCGGTATTGTGATTAACTCAATAGGTACAGGTGCTGTTGCTCCGTGGTTTATCGCATTTAATCCGTTGGTTAAAGCAAAACCGGGTGCTTCTGCCGAAGAAGAAGAAGAAGTAAGCAAAACAAAGAAATACACTGCAATGCGTCAGCCTGTTTCGGCTGCTTTAGCTATCTTGATTCAGGTTGGTGTTCAAAAACCTATCGATAAATATCTGCAAAATGTTACAAATAATCCTGAGATGTCAAATTTCTTTAAAGGTTGGGTTTTAAATCAAGCTTCCCTTCAGGATGAGAAATATATAACAAGACAAATAAACAACGGTAAGATTCCGCTTTTAGCCGGAGAATCTGTATCGGATGCTGTAACTAGAATTAAAAAAGAACAAGTTGATAATATAATAACCAGCTTGAAAAATGAAGGTAAAATCAAAATGGGTAATTTTGATATTAATGACAAAGCCATAGCTAAGGTTGTTAATAACAGAATTGATGATTATATTGCATTTGCAAGAGATCAGCAAATAGATGATACTCATTTCAGAAAATATGTTGTAAGATCTGCTGAACTTTGGGAAAACAGAGAAAAATTAAACGAAATCTTAGGCAGAGAAGCTCTTGATAAACTTCCTAAATTAGAAAACGGTAATATTGATCCTAAAGAATTGAAAAAATACTTAAGAGAACAGCGCAAACAAGCTCCTAATATAGAAGTGAAACGTATTCTGAATGAAATTATTCAAGATATGCCGTCAACAAGAGAAAGTTTCTGTTCAAGAACATTGGAACGTATTCCGAAGATAGAAGAAGCATGTGGCAAAAAGTACAGTATGGATGCATACAGAAACTACTTGCGTGATTTTAATGCTGCATATGAAACCAAAATAGATGCGTTGGCAGAATTAAAAATTCAGGATGTAGAAAATGCAAAACCTGAAACAATAAAAGAAACTATCAAAAAACTTGTCGAAATTTGTTCATTTAAAGACGATAAATCCGGTAAATTCTCAAAAATCTTCAGAGATAACGGAATCTTTAAACCTGAATCTAAGTTTGAAGAATTAGAATCAAAAGTATATAACGATGTGGTAAGCAGCTACAAAGAGTTTGTTGGTCATAAATATGGTATCTTCAAACAATTAAGTAAAGTTGCGGTTGGTGTTGCGGTTACTCTGCCAATTACCTGCTATGCACTTAACTGGGTATATCCAAGATTTATGGATATCTTCTTCCCAAGTCTTGGCAAGTCCAATGCAAAGGCAAAAGCTGAACCATCCGGTAACCAAGGAGGGAACAAATAATGGTGAATCCTATCAGTAAAGCCGGAGCTTGGGTGTTGGCAAAAGCTGCAAACAGCAAACCATACAAAGCGTTAGAAAATAAAGTTGACAGAACAACTGCAGATAATATTATCGCATATACCACAATCGGTTCTGTTGCCGCAAAAGATATTGTTGGTTGTGCAATGTATGTTTATCAAAGTTTAAATAATGACAAAATTCCTGAAAAAAGACGCAGATTTGTTGCTGCTTTAGACTTAACAAACGGAGTTTTGATGGTCGCTTCTCAGGTTGCAATGTTCTTTGCAATGCGCAGAATCAACGAAAAATTATTCCACGGATTGTTAAAATCATTTGACAAAGAAGGTGTTCACTTCGGCAAATACTGCCGTCAAATTCGTGCAAATGAAAGAAATTTGACAAAAGATCCGTCAAAGGTAACCGACAAATCAGAATTGAGAACAGAATATGCAAGTATGAAAGATATGGCATTCTCGTTATTCAAGTCTGTTACAGAACTTGCAGCTGCAACTATTGTTGCAAAACGTATAATCGTTCCGTTTATTGCAACACCTCTTGCAAGTAAAGTTGAAAAAATGATGAATAAGAAAGATTATGAGCAATCTGAAGCTGATGCTAATAATCAAAATCCGGCAATGAAAGGTAATGCAGAAGAATTAAAACAAATTCCGGAACAAACCGAAGCCGCTGATGGAAACACAAATCTTCTTGATAAATACAGAAAACAATCATATATAGCATAAATAAAAAGGTGTATCAGCTGATACACCTTTTTTAATGGCTTATTTTAATTCTATTTTTGTTCCGTCAGGAGTGTCTTTTAGTATAATACCTATGCTGTCAAGAGAAATCCTTATTTTATCTGCAATTTCCCAATTTTTCTCTGCCCTTGCCTGTTTGCGAAGTTCTAGTATATCTTCCATTGTGTTAAATGTTTGATTAAGAGCTTTTGATACTGTTGTTACGGCATTTTTTAAGTCCTCTTCCGATAACCCTGCTTTTTCAAAAGTAAATCCTAATGCTGTTCCAAGTTTGTAAAGGATTGTATATGCATCTTTTTCATCCTTATTGGCGCGTGTAGTCAAATCAAATAATACCGCAAGAGCTTTTGAAGTGTTTAAATCTTCATCCATTGCATCACAAAAAGCCTTGTATTCAGGAGTTTTGGTTATATCAAGCTGCTCATTAATTGCTGTTTGTTTTGCATTTGTAAGGCGTTTAGCACCTGCTTGTGCGGAAGTGAGTGCTTCGTCAGAAAACTCAACAGGCATGCGGTAATGATTTGTTAAAATAAATAATCGCAAAGTATTTGCATCATAATTTTTCAGCATATCATCAATAGTTAAGAAGTTTCCTAAAGATTTTGACATTTTTTCTTTGTTAATAGTTACAAAACCGTTATGCAGCCAGTAATTAACAAATCTGCATCCGTTTGCACATTCACTTTGTGCAATTTCGTTTTCGTGATGCGGGAAGATTAAATCCGCACCGCCTGCGTGGATATCAATTGTATTACCAAGGTATTTTCTGTTCATTGCGGAACATTCGATGTGCCATCCCGGTCTGCCAATTCCCCAAGGTGAATTATATCCGAATTTTTCGTCCTTTTTCCATAGTGCAAAATCTAGCGGATCTTCTTTTTGCTCGCCAACGGCAATTCTTGCACCGCTTTCCAGTTGGTCAATAGGTTGCCCTGAAAGCTTGCCATAGGCGCCAAATTTTTTTACTCTGAAATAAACATCTCCATTTGCTTCGTAAGCATAACCTTTTTCAATTAAATCCTTTATCATTTTAATCATTTCGCCTAAAGTTTTTGTGGCAAAAGGTTCAATGTCCGGTTTAAGATTATTTAATTTTTCCATTGAAGAAGTAAATTGCTTATACCAATATTGAGATACTTCTTCGGGAGTTTTATTTTCTTTTTCGGCTTTTTTAAGAATTTTATCGTCAACATCTGTAACATTTCTGCAATAAGTAACATCATATCCCCTGAATTTTAAATAGCGGTAAAGAACATCCCATGTAATGTAGCATCTTGCGTGTCCCAAATGGGCATAATCATAAACTGTCGGTCCGCAGACATACATTTTTACTTTGCCTTCTTCGATTGGTTTAAATTCTTCTAATTTCCCTGAATATGTGTTAAATAGTTGCATATTTACCTCTTTTTATATTGGCGGCAAAGTTAAGCCACCCTACAAAATCATAATATCACAAATAATTGTAAATAATTGTTAACATGTAGAATAATTTTTGAAATTCCCCAAAAGAAAAATACTTATTATACATGAAGTGATGCTAAAAAAAAGAGAGGTATATCATGACAGATAAAATCAATTATGTTCCAACAGTAATACGATGGGTTGAAAATGGAAAAGAACAGCAAAGAACTATTAATATTCAGGAAGGTTTCAAATTCGATTTCAGCGGTAAATCATACACTGCAAAGTCCTATAATTATAATGGTAAAAAACCATTATTATCTTTAAGCAAAGAGGACGCATATTCTTTAATGGGTTTTTCAAAATTAAATGATGATTCAAAAGTTGACAATAAAGGTAAAAAAGAATATACCCTTGATGCAAAAGATTGGGATACTGCAATGCAGTTACGAGGTTCATCTGATGCAGGTCTGTTAAAAAGGAGAATAAGTACATTAGCTCCAGAAGCACATACTTTCAAAGCTCAATTTGGTCATGATGATAAAATGAATGTTTTAAATGATAAGTTTGAACTAAATCATGTATCAATCTTTTTTAATAAAAAATAATGTCATTTCATGACATCAAAAATTTCAAATACCGGTTGGACTAAGTTTTCGACCGGTATTTTTTCGTCCAATTCAAGAGTAATTGTCGGAATATTGCGCTCCACTCCACAATATGTACCAAAACTTCCCGGAGTTGGGTAGCCGATACTTTCTTCTACAGGGTAGCCAATTATATCTGAAATCTTTTGTGCAACCTCTTTTGCAGGTCCGTCATAATTTACTATTTTATAAGGTGCATGGAGGGTTAAAATTAATTTTGGCTGATATTTTTCTATAATATCTATGACAAACTGTGTTTCAATTTCACTTGCCGGAGATTTTCCGCCATAATAATCATCAGGATTATCTCCTGCCGCACTTGTGTCTTCACCCCAGTTTTTTGTCGGGAAATTTCGGTTTAAATCAACACCGTTTGCATTAGTTCTGGTGTTGTTTTGTAATCCGTCAGGGTTTAGGCATGGGATGAATAATAGATTATTAGCCCCTCTCCCTAACCCTCTCCCCAACGGGGCGAGGAAAACATTATCAGCCCCTCTCCCTAGCCCTCTCCCCAACGGGGCGAGGGAATCATTATCGGCCCCTCTCCCTAACCCTCTCCCCAACGGTGCGAGGGAATCATTATCAGCCCCTCTCCCTAGCCCTCTCCCCAACGGGGCGAGGAAATCATTATCAGCCCCTCTCCCTAACCCTCTCCCCAGCGGTGCGAGGGTATTATATAAATATTCCTTTACTCCTTCAAAATTCTCAAATAATTCATTATTCCATATTCTTATTACTTTATATCCTAATGAATTTAAATAAATTGTTCTTTCATTATCGTGTGTTATGTTTTGTGGTTCATTATGTTGCCCGCCGTCAAGTTCAATAATTATTTTTTCTTTAAGACATGCAAAATCAACTATATAATTCCCAATAGGCTTTTGTCTTTTGAAATGTAAATTATGAATTTGATTATTTCTTAGTATACCCCACAATATTTTTTCTGCATCTGTAGAATTTTGTCTTAGTTCTTTAGATTTTAATTTTGCATATAAAGAATAATTGTGAGTGTGGAAGTATTGAGCTCCCTCTACCCTCTGGGGAGAGGGTTTGGGTGAGGGGTTATTGAAATGTTCTAAATACTTCTCAATCAGGTATTTTCCTTGTGGTTCATCTCCATGGAAAACACCAATTACTAAAATATTATTTTCAGACACTTCTCCGATTAGTTCAATTTTGTTTCCGAGTTTTGTTTTTACAATCTGTAAAATATTCATTTTGCCCCTCTCCCTAACCCTCTCCCCAAAGGGGCGAGGGAACTATCAATTTTATCTTTCCCAAACCCTCTCTTGAACGGGTGAGGGAACTATCAATTTTATCTTTCCCAAACCCTCTCTTGAACGGGTGAGGGAATTACTAATTTTAATTTCACCCTAACGCTTTTATAAAAGTGCTAGGGGATAATTACTCAAACAAAGCTTCTATAAAATCATCAGGGTTAAAAGACTTTAGGTCTTCCATCTTTTCACCAACCCCGACAAGTTTAACAGGAAGTTTCATTTCTTTTGCGATAGCTATGATGATAGCTCCTTTAGCACTTCCGTCAAGTTTTGTTAACCCTACACAGGTTAAGTTGACGCATTGTCCAAAAACTTTTGCTTGTTGCAGTCCGTTTTGCCCTGTATTTGCATCAAGAACCAAAACGCTTTCTCTTAAAGATTCAGGTGCATTTTTATCAATGACGGTTTTAATTTTTTTTAATTCTTCCATTAAATTAAATTTGTTTTGCAATCTTCCTGCAGTATCAACCAAAATTACATCATAGTTTTCATTTTTGGCTTTTTGTATTGCCTCGTAAACAACGGATGCAGGGTCTGCCTTATCTCGTCTTACAATATCTGCTCCTGCGCGTACAGACCAAATATTAAGCTGTTCCTCTGCAGCGGCTCTGAATGTATCTCCCGCCGCTACAAGGACTTTTTTGCCTTCCTGTTTAAATTTATACGCAAGTTTTGCGATTAGTGTTGTCTTTCCTGCCCCGTTTACTCCGGTAATAAAGTAGATATTTAATTCACCGTCTTTATAATTTAATTCTGTTGAGCCGGCTCGGGATAGTGTTTTTTTAAATTCTTCTTTAAGATACTCTTTTAATTCCGATGGTTTTGCATTCTTTTTTGAACGCAGATTATCTACAAGTTCTGCAGAATAATCAACTCCTAAATCCGCACTTATAAGGGTATCTTCAATATCATCAAGTGCAAATTCGGAATATTCTTCATCTGATGTATCAACATTTGATAAAACATTTCCTATAAGATTTTGAGTCGTATTAGAAATAGTTTGTTTAAAATTTTCAATTTTATCTTTAAAAAATCCGAACATAAAAACATTATATCATAAACTTGCAAAATATTTTTTAAAGTCTATAATAGTCAAAAAGGGGGATGTTATGCTTGAAAAAATAGAAAAATTCCAAATTTTATTACTTGCTGTAGTGCTTGGTATCAGCGGTATTATTGCTACGGTAATTTTTACAAAAACAATGTCAAAAGATGTGATTACGGTAACAGGTTCTTATTCTCAAACTGTTACATCAGATAAAGGCTCTTATGATTTTGATGTGATTGCAAGAGATAAATCAAGAGCTGCTGCTTATGCAACTTTGAAAAGACAAAAACCGATTATCATAAAATACTTAAAATCTCAGGGTTTTAAAGATAGTCAGATTGAAGAAAAATATGTTAACGGCTACAATATTTACAGAACAAATTATAACGGCAATTCAACGGAAGAAATTATCGGTTTTAATGCTAATCAAAAATATATTGTAAAATCTGATGATGTTGAAAAAATTAAAAAACTCTCAACAGATATTAATACATTAACAGAGCAGGGAATTGAAATTTCCGGTTATGAACCGTCATATTTTTATTCAAAACTTTCGGATTTAAAGATTGAAATGCTTGAAAAAGCATCAAAAGATGCAAAAAATCGTGCAAAAGCAATGTTAAAGGCAACGCATAACAGTGTAGGTAAAATTCAGTCATTGCAAATGGGTGTATTCCAGATTACTCCTGAAGATTCAAATGATGTATCTGATATGGGTATCAGTGATTCGTCTTCTATAAAGAAAAAAGTAACATCCGTTGCAAATGTAACTTTCAGAATAAAATAAAAATTGTAAACTATTTATAAAAACCACTCTTAAAGGGTGGTTTTTTCTTGCATTGTAAACTTCTCTATAATAGAATATATATGTAGTTATAAGAGGAAGATATGGAACATAAGATAAAAGTATGTATGGGCAGTTCGTGTTTTGCTCGAGGCAACATGAATAATCTTGATTATATAGAAAGCTTTATAAGTGAAAATAACTTGGAAGCAAAAGTAGAACTTGTTGGTGCACATTGTCAGGATAAATGTGAGAGTGGACCGCATATTTTTATTGATGACAAAGAGTATGATGAAGTTGATGAAGAAATGCTCAAAGATGTTTTAGAAAATTTAAAATAAGTTTTATATCTTTCCGGGATGTTTTTTCAGAAGTTCTTCACATCTTTCGGAAAAAGGTCTTAAAGTTAAAGAAATTCATTTATTATTCAGGGGTAAATTATGACAACACAACAAACACAGCATCCGGTTTATACATTAACAAATGAATGTAAGGATTGTTATAAATGCGTAAGACATTGTCCTGTCAAGGCAATTAAAATTGAGAATGATCACGCATCGGTAATTGCGGAAAAATGTATTTCATGCGGTCATTGTGTTCAGGTTTGTCCGACAAATGCAAAATGCGTACGAACCGATATTGAAAAAGTAAAAAATTTATTTATTGCAAAGAAAGATGTGTATGTGTCTTTGGCTCCGTCTTGGAGATCTGTATTTGAAAATTCCGCAAAAAAAATGATTGCGGTTTTGAAAAGATTAGGATTTAAAGATGTGTCGGAAACTGCTCTTGGCGCGCAAGAGGTTTCAATACACGATGCACAGGTGTTGAATAACATGGAAAAGGGGCTGCTTATTTCAAGTGCCTGCCCTGTAATAGTTGATTATATAAGACTTTATAAACCGGAGTATGCCAAATATATCACTCCTGTTGGTTCTCCTGCCAAGACTCACGCAAGAATGTTAAAAGATACTTATGGTGATGATATAGCTGTTGTTTTTATCGGTCCTTGCATAGGAAAGAAAAATGAAGCAGATGAAGATGACGGTTTAATAGACGTATCAATTACTTTTGAAGAATTAAAATATTGGGTAGCTGATGAAATAGGTGATATTTCCGGAATTAAAAGGGAAAATGATTTTGAGTTTGTTCCATACAGCGCTCATGAGGGTACTCTTTACCCTATCAATGGCGGCATGAACGAAACTATTAAAAAAGTTGGGGTAAAACCAAATGTTCAGCTTATGGAAATATGTACTATACCTGCGCTTGCAAAAGCATTGGAAAATCTTGATCCGGAAAAACTTGAAATGCCTGTATTTGTAGAGGCTCTGGCATGTGAATCAGGCTGCATAACCGGTCCTTGTATTGCTTCTAATAAGGCAAGTATAAGTTCAATTTCGGATGTTATGTTCAAGGTAAAAGTCCGTGATAAAGTTCCTCAGCAGGCACAAACAGTTGTTGAATGTGATTACAGTCCAAAATCTGTAGCACAGTCAAAATATACACTGGAAGAAATTCAGCAGACTTTGAAAAAAATAGGTAAACATAGCGAGGAAGACGAATTAAATTGTGGCGGATGCGGTTATTCTTCATGCCGAGAACTTGCGGTTGCCCTGTTGGACGGTGTTGCGGAAACTTCCATGTGTGTTTCTTATATGAGAAAAATCGCTATGCGTAAAGCTGCGGCGATGCTTCGTTGTATGCCGTCCGCTATTGTTATGGTTGATAATAATATGCATATTATAGAAGCAAATGACAGTTTTATGAAGATGTTTTCAGGAGACATGTACGAAATATTCAAGGCTCGTCCTGACGGCATGACCGGTGCTTCTATTGACCGTATTGTTGATTTTGCGGATTTGTTTGCCACTATTTTAAAAACGGGTAAAGAGCTTCACAAAGAGCATTATGCCGTAAAAGACAGATTGTATGACATAAATGTCTTTACTATAGAAGAAAACGAGATTGTCGGTGCTGTTATAACAGATGTTACCCAAACAGAAACGAACAGGGAAAAAATTTCCGAAAAAGCTCGTGAAGTAATTTCTAAAAATATTTCAATTGTTCAGGAAATAGCCTGTCTGCTTGGTGAACATATGGTTGAAACCGAAACTTTATTGAATTCTATAGCTAATGATTATGATGATAAGGAGGATAAACAGTAATGTTTATCGATATTGACTGTCACCAGATAAAAAAATATAATCAAAACGCTTTTGGCGATTATTTTGTTTCAAAAAGGTATCCTGATGAGGCAAAACTTATTGCCGTATTGTCTGACGGCTTGGGTTCGGGCATAAAGGCGAATATATTATCATGTATGACAGCCACAATGCTTTTGAGATTTGTCGAGGGTGATCAAATTCCAATCAAAGATGCCGCCGAAATAGTCATGAATTCTTTGCCTGTATGTCAGGTCAGAAAAATCAGTTATTCAACTTTTTCAATTATAGATGTAAATGATGAGGGGCATGCCAAGATTGTAGAAGAAGGAAATCCGGATTTTATTTGGATAAAAAATGGCGAAGTGATGAAGCCTGAATATGAATCAATCCCGTCAAAAAATCATAAAAATCGTTGTATGAAGGCATATAAAATTCAGCTTGAGCAGGGCGATCGGTTAATATTTTGTTCGGATGGCATCACTCAATGCGGTTTAGGAAATGAAAAATTAAAACTCGGATTACGCCGCAGCGGTTTGATAACTCTTGTGCTGGACAAATTAAAAGAAGATCCTGAAATATCGAGTTCGGAATTATCTTCGTATATTGTAAAACAGGCAAGAAATATAGAAACCGATCGCAATCCAAAAGATGATATGTCTGCTCTTGTTTTGTATTGCAGAGAACCGAGGAAATCACTTGTATTTACCGGGCCTCCGTTTATGCAGAACAAAGATGCCGAGTATGCACAGATGTTTAAAGATTTCAAAGGTAAAAAAGCTATAGCCGGCGGTACAACTGCAAACTTAATATCAAGAGAGTTAAATATTCCTATAACTATGGACAAAACTATAAGTATAGGCAAGTTGCCGTCATGTTCATATATGGATGGTGTTGACTTAGTTACGGAAGGTATATTAACTCTTACTCAGACACTGGAATATCTGGAAGACGGGAACTGGGATATTGACAACGCAGCCGGAAAGCTGGTAAAATTCTTGTTAGATAGTGACTGTATTTATTTTATGGTCGGTGCAAAGCTAAATCAGGCTCATTATAATCCGGCATTGCCGATAGAAATTGAGATTAGAAAAAATATAATCAAAAAAATAAAAGCTATCTTGCAGGATAAGTATTATAAAAAAGTAAACATTCAGTATATGTAGGAGTAATGAAAATGGCAAAAGTTAATGTAAAAGTGTGTTTAGGAACAACTTGTTTTGTAATGGGTTCTTCAAATTTACAGGAATTGTTGGATTTGGTTCCTAAAAAATATGGAGATGATGTAGATGTAGCAGGTTCTCCATGCTTGGGTTTATGTTCAATTGATTGGGAATTTTCGAAAGCTCCGTATGTTAAAGTTAATAATGAAGTTATAAAGGAAGCTACTGTTGAAAAAGTTTTGGCAGCAATTGACAAAGAATTGAAATAGTGGCAAAATGTTTTAAAATAAAGGGTTGTGGATGATTTTCCGCAGCCCTTTATTTTTGTTGATATAAAGAAGATATTAATATTTTCTTCAGGATATAAAGATTATGTAATGAAATCCCAAAATCATTAAAATTTAATTTATAATATGAATGTAAATGAGATTTGTATGGAGAAAATAAAATGTGTACTTTAAAAGAAGCATTAAACGAATTAGAAAATGTAGATAATACAACAAAAAATAAAGTAGAAAATGAATTGGTAAGCATGGGCGCATCTGTAGTACCAAGCCTTGTTGACAAATTGCAGGTTGTAAGAGGTATCAAAAGAGGTGTTGTTGCCATGACATTGATAAGAATTGGTGATGCATCTGTTGAATGTTTGAAACAGGCAGCTAAAGATAATGCAGATTTTAAATGGGTTGCTGAATATCTTATCAGAGAAATCAAGGGTTCAAAAGCAGCATAATAAAATTCTAAATATATAAAAATAAGAGTTGCAAATACAATTTGTATAGTAACTCTTTTTTTGTGTCTTAATATTAATATATAACTCTAAAATGATCTTAATTTTGTATTGTTACGAATTGTTAAGCTTTTAAAAATAAATACTTGCATTAAAAAATTGACGCGATATGATAGAAAAGTTCGAAAGGACACTGAATCTTAAAAGATTTATTAAAACCAGAAACTTAGAATTTTATCTAAAAACGTACAGTTTTATTAAAGATTAAGGTAAGTGGAAAGAATAGCAATCACCGAAATATCGGTTGATTAGAATCGGTAGCCGGAAAATATAGTTGTTGCCGAATAATTAATACAGAACATTGAAAACAGAATAGCAGTGTGGGCGCATATGAAAATATGTGACCATACAAAAAGACGAAACAATACTTGTTAATTTCGAAAACAAATGATTCAGCACGAGCAGAACCACGAGCCTGAAAGGCGAGAGTTCGACAATTATGTAGAAATGAATATTTTTACTAATTGGAGACGGTGGTGTTTATTGCGAGTGCTAAACGGACAGACACAAAGCGAAAGCTAGTGTTAAAAAATGAGTCAAACCTATCTAGATGGTAGGATG
Organism: uncultured bacterium; assembly: GCA_902788345.1. Taxonomy (GTDB): domain Bacteria; phylum Cyanobacteriota; class Vampirovibrionia; order Gastranaerophilales; family Gastranaerophilaceae; genus Zag111. Next base: position 156,045 of record CADAJP010000004.1, read on the forward strand.
GACATAACTTTCTGACAATGGAGAGTTTGATCCTGGCTCAGGACGAACGCTGGCGGCGTGCTTCATACATG
>CADAJP010000005.1 GCA_902788345.1 uncultured bacterium
GAGCAGAGGAATGAGCGAAGCGAAAGGTGAAAAACAATAATCGGAAAATGAATATTTTTCGATTTCGTTTTGAACGGTTCCGTTTACTGCGAAGCGAAAGGTGAAAAACAATAATCAGGGGATAATTTATAATTAAAAAAGGAGTGAGCATGCTCACTCCCTTTTTACAATATATTTTATAATTTATTTTTTAGATTTATCAGCCAATTCAGAGTCCACCCTTAAAAATACAGGATGAATGTCCTCTTTTGATATTAACTTACCGGTTTTAATATTTGAAGTTGTTATATCATCATATTTTGTATTAATATCATATGAAAGCTGGTTTGCCATGTCTTGTGCAATATTTGGACAATACGGATAAATCAGCGAAGAAACAACGCACATAACTTCAAGTATTGTTGCCAAAACCTGACCGCATTCAGTCATTTTTTCCTCTTTTGCAAGAGTCCAAGGGGCATTATCGGTTACAAATTTGTTTGCAGAATCAACTATACCAATTATTTCCTGTGCCGCCTCTTGAATTTCGAAATGATTAAAATGGTTTTCAACAATTTTTACAGTTCCGAGAGCTGTTTTTAAAAGACTTTCAGCTTCTTTTGAACGATTTGTTATGAATTCCGGTTTTATTTCTCCGTCAAAATATTTAACAAGCATAGACAAGCTTCTGTTTAAAAGATTTCCCATGCTGTTTGCAAGATGCGCATTAACTTTTTCTTTAAAGTCCTGATCTGAATAGTTCCCGTCACGCCCGCATGGTGCTGATGTTGCCATATAATAACGGAAGGAATCCGCATTCTCTAGTTCAAAACTTTCAAGCACTGATGTAGGGGACACAACATTACCCAAAGATTTTGACATCTTTGTTTCGTCTATTGTAATCCAGCCGTGTGCGAAAATATGTTTAGGCAAAGGCAAATCAAGAGCCATAAGAATTGCCGGCCAATATATTGCGTGGAATTTCAATATATCTTTTCCTATTACATGAACATCTACCGGCCAAAGCTTGTCAAACTGCTCACTTGAGCCGTCAGGATCATATCCGATTGCCGTAATATAATTAGAAAGAGCATCAATCCAGACATATATAGATTGTTCAGGATCATCAAGAATATCAATACCCCAGCCTACATTTTCTTTTGAACGGGAAACTGAAATGTCTTGAATATCTTCTAGCTGATTTAAAACTTCATTCGCCCTGAAACTTGGCACGATAAAATCAGGATGCTCATTTATGTGTTTAATGATTGCATCTTTATATGCACTTAATTTAAAGAAATAATTTTCTTCTTTCACAATATCCGGCTTCTTTTGGTGATCAGGACATAAGCCGTCTTCTGTAAGGTCTTTTGGATTAAGGAAACATTCACAACCCTGACAATACCAGCCTTCGTATTCATGTTTATATATATCACCTTTATCTTTTAATTTTTGGAATATTTTTTGAACAACTTTTTCATGATCATCATCTGTTGTTCTGATAAATCTGTTATATTTAACATCCAGCTTTGCCCAGGCATCTTTAAATTTCTGTGCATTTTCATCACACAATTCTTTAGGAGATTTACCCTGAGCAAGAGCAGTTTTTTGAATTTTTATACCGTGTTCATCTGTTCCGGTAAGAAAAAACATATTATCTGTTCTTAAAGAATAATGTCTTGCAATAATATCTGTCAAAATTTTTTCGTATGCGTGTCCGATATGCGGAGCACCGTTAACATAGTCAATTGCCGTTGTTAAATAATATTTATCAAGCATAGTTATATCCTCTCATATTATTAATATAATAGCATGAAAATTTCTCTTTATGATACAATTCATTTATGAATACAAATTCAAAACAGAGTTTTACAACACAAAACAAATTAATTATTTTTGGTTTATTTTTAAGCACATTGCTGATAACAGCAATAGCTGTTTTTACAACCGCAAATATTGAAAGAAATCTGAATGAAAGCTATCACAGTTTCGGTCAAATAATCTCAAAAACACTTGCAGTTGAAAGCGCAGATTTAATAAAAGATGCAAACAAAAACCAAACCGAAGCAATACTAAAACAACATTCGGATTTAATCTTAAAAAGCAATAAGGACATAATGTTTATTGCGTTTAATGATAAAAACGGCAATTTGATTACCAAAACGCAAAATCCTGACATTATAAAAAATAAAAAGAAAAATATTTCCGTTACATCGCCAATGTATATTGGGGACACAAATTCCGGCTCCGTAACGGTCGGATTATCTTCAGGGATAATTGAAAAATTATCATCTACCACAAGAGCATCTATTCTTTTTGAATTTGCAGTTGTGTGGCTTGTTTTTGCGTTTGTGGTTTTAATAAATACATACTTAATTACAAGAGAATTAAAAATACTGCAAAATGGCGTTAAACGCATATCTTCAAAAGAATTTGGCGTAAAAATAGAAGCAAAGGATGTCAGTGATGAAGTGCAGGAATTATTTAATGCCTTTAACGATATGTCAAATAAGCTTCATCTTTATGAAGAATCAAATATTGAACAGCTTACACTTGAAAAGAACAAACTGCAGGCAGTACTGATGAGTATCGTCAACGGAGTTGTCGTATGCGATAATAATGATACGGTAACACTTTTAAACGAACACGCAAAAGAACTTCTTGCACTTGAAGACGACCAGCTGCTTAATACAAATATAAAAAATTATGTTGACTCTGACGGTAACGATTGCTTTACCGAAAAAATAGAAGAATATAAAAATTTATCACTTCAGGAAAAAACATCTAAACCGGTGATATTTAATATAAAACTTGACGATAAAACACTCAAAAGCATAATTTCACCAATGTTTACACAAAATCACGATTATGTTGGATATATTATCGTTCTTATTGATATAACTAAAGAAGCAGAAATGGATGTAATGAAATCTCAATTCATTTCAAATGTTTCACACGAACTCAGAACACCTGTTACGGTGTTAAGAAGTTATATCGACACCCTTTATAATTACGGTTCGGAATTTGATTATGAATCACAAAAGGAATTTATAGGAACAATAAATACCGAAATTATAAGACTTCAGAACATGGTGAATGATATTCTTGATTTTTCAAGACTTGATTCAAATGCCAAAATTGAAAAATCCGAAAATGATATCTCCCAACTTGTTGACTACTGCGTAAATCAGGTTCAACCGCTGTTAAAAGAACATAATCTCAAGATAGAAACAGAAAAAGAAGACAATATTCCGCTTGTTAATTGTAACTATGACTCTATTGCCAGAGCTTTAACAAACTATTTATCTAATGCCGTTAAATATGCTCCGGAAAATTCCGTTATCAAAGTGAAGTTATACAAAGAAGACAAATATAATCAGGTCGTTGTAACAGTAAAAGATGAAGGTATCGGGATTGCTCCGGAATTTCAAAAGAAAATATTTGAAAGATTTTACAGAATTGAAAATAAAACCCATAGTGTAAAAGGTACAGGACTCGGGCTTCATCTTGTTAAAACAACTATTGAAAAACATCACCACGGACACGTATTTGTAAATTCCCAGCCAAATCAGGGTGCAACATTCGGCTTTTCACTTCCTGTTTCTTATCAGGATGAAGAAACAATGTAAAACATCCTTATTTTATATAAGGCTTTTTTATTTTAAATATTTTTTATTGAGTAATTAAGAAAGCTCTTGGTCTATTTTTTCATCAATGATATTTTGTCTTATCATATCCTGAGCGGTTTTTAACTCATTATAATCTTTGTTTACCTGATTTAATTTTGCACTCTGATGTCCCCAAGAATGTGCTAACTGAGTACCAATAGCAATCCAAGGAAGATATGCAACAACACCTTTACCAATATCTTTTAATGCAGGCGGCATCTTTTTGATAAAATCTTCGGCTGCATTTAAAATTTTATTGTCATTTAATGCTTTATCTAATTTTGTAGTCTTTAAAGTGTCTTTTAAAAGTTCTCCGCTGTCTTTTAAGATATACTTTTGAGCAATCTTTCCGCTTAATCTGTTTGCAAGAATTACAGCTCCGAAAGAAGCAGTCAATAAAGACAATGTAGAAAGAACAGGATGTTCTTTATTAAATTCTTTTAATGATTTAATATGTTTTTCCGCAGCATTATTAGCGCCCCACAAAGCACTTACTGCGCCAAGCGCAACACCCCAAGCCCCTGCAACCATGCCGGCTCTTGTAAGCTTTGCTGCTCTCAATTTATGAGGCGGAACACTCATTAAACCGGTTTTGAAAGGTCTGTAATCCATCTTTTGAGCCAAAGTTGAAATACCGCCAACTATAGGTAATGAACAATATATAGCATTATCCAAACGTCTATGACGCTTATCATCAACTTCTACGGATGCTTTTTTCCAAGCTAAAGATCTTAAAGCCTCATCGCTTAAAGCAGCAAACCTTCTTTCTTCCTCACTTGCTCTGAAATTCGGACTATTTAAGGAAACTGCACTTATTTGCATGTAACACCTTCACCTTTCACAACTTAATTATACATCATAATAAAGCATATGAAGATATTTTTTTGCTTTTATTAATTATTTTATTAACAAAAATTTACAATTAAGAGGCTAAATATCAAGCCCTGTAAACATTTCAAGAGATGTAACATTTTTTAGTAGAGGAAAGTCATCTTCGTTATATTTTTTTACAAAATCTATAGCTTCATTTCTTGCATACTCTAAAATTTTTGCATCACGAACAATATCAGATATAAGTAAATCCGGCAAACCGCTCTGACGAACCCCCAAAAATTCTCCCGGACCACGTAATTGTAAATCTTTTTCAGCAATTACAAAACCGTCATTTGTTTCTGTCATTATTGAAAGACGTTCTGTTGTTTCCGGTTTATTTGAAGACGAAACCAGTATACAATAAGACTGTATATCACTTCTGCCGACTCTGCCCCTTAATTGATGGAGCTGTGACAAGCCAAACCGTTCGGCATTTTCAACTACTATAACTGTTGCATTCGGTACATCAACCCCGACTTCTACAACAGTAGTTGAAACCAAAATATCATAATTACCTTTTTTAAACTCATTCATCACCTCATCTTTTTCCTGAGGTTTTAATTTTCCATGCAAAAGTCCTACTTTATATTTAGAAAAAATGCCATTTTGCAGCTTTTCAGCTTCTTCTGTTGCCGCCTTAGCACTCAATGTTTCACTTTCTTCTATTAACGGGTAAACTATATATGCCTGATGACCTTCATCAATTTGTGTTTTAATTAAATCCCAAACTTTTTTATGTGAAGATGTTAAATAGGTTTTGACAGGTTTTCTGCCTTTAGGCAGTTCATCAATAACAGTAAGCTCCAAATCACCATGCACCGTCAGTGCCAAAGTTCGAGGAATTGGAGTAGCGGTCATTGTGAGCATTTGAGGGTTTTGAGATTTTTTCTTCAATACATTTCTCTGCTTAACACCGAAACGATGCTGTTCATCAACAACAATCGCACCCAGATTATTAAATTCAATATTATCCTGAATTAGAGCATGCGTACCTACTGCAATATTAATCTGTCCGTTACGCAAAGAAGTTTCAAATTCCGAACGAACGCGTTTTCCCTGACTGCCCATAAATAATCCGACACTTAGCCCCAAAGGAGTTAACCATGAAACAAGATTATTATAATGTTGTTGAGCAAGAATTTCTGTCGGTGCCATAAATGCACCCTGATACCCGTTTTCTATTGCGGCAAGAAGCATTACCGCAGCGACCACCGTTTTACCGCTGCCGACATCCCCCTGCAAAAGCCGTTGCATTGGGGTTTGTGAATGCATATCATTTAAAATTTCATTTATCGCATTTTTCTGACCCGATGTAAGTTCAAACGGCAAACTTTTTATAAACTTTTCAACAAGACCGTCTTTATGTACTGTCAATGCGTACGATTTTATACTCTTTGAATTATTCTCCCTCAGCCTTATTAGTTTTAACTGTATCAAAAATAATTCCTCAAAAATTAAAGAAAAACGGGATTGCTCGAGGACTTCCATTGATGACGGAAAATGAATCTGCTCAATTGCAATCTTTTTATCAAGTAAACCGTACTTTTTCATAATAAAATCAGGTATTACATTGACTATTTCATTTTTATACATTTGAATAGCATTAAATATCGCCTTACGTAGTAATTTTATATTTAAACCGTCACAAAGCGGATATACAGGGACAATTCTTGCTATATTCAGGTTTTTATCCTTTGCATCGTCAATATCCGCATTCAATATAGAATAAGACGGTTTGTCCATTGTAAGAGCAAATGTATAATTATCCCTTTTTACAACCCCTGAAACCATGATAGAAGCATTTTGAGGGAATTGAGCTTTCATGCGTTCAAGTACATAACGATTACCTTTTGCATTGAAAAAAGTAAGCTCCATTTTACCGCTTTCATCTGCAATTACTACCCTTGTTACAGATAATTTGTTCTTTGAATTAAAAGTCGAAACCGATTTTATATAACCAAAAACAGTTGTAGTTTGTCCCTCTTTTAAATTTTTAATAAGAGTACGGGAAGAATAATCAATATGTTTTTTAGGAAAATATACCATTAAATCCTGAGCGGTGTATATCCCAAGTTTATTAAACTGATATGCTAATTTTGGTCCAACCCCTTTTACATACATAACATCAACTTCTGAGGGGTGTTTTTTTCTCTGAAGATTGCGTTCCTGTTCTTCCTGCTGCTCCTGTTTTTTATTTTTCAACTCTAATTTTATAATCTTTATCAACTGTTCTATTGATCTTCGTCTTTCAGCAATTCCAACAAAAGGGTAAACATCAAATGCTTCATACAAAACTTGCCAGCGGGGATTTTTTTTGGATTTTTTTAACTCTTTTTTTATTTCACTTTTTATAAATTTTGAAAACGAAGTGGTACGCCCCTGCATATCAATGTAGCGGTACTTTGTTTCATAATCAATTGCCTGTTTTATTTTATCTAAATTATCTAACATATCCTTATAAATTTTTAAAAAGATACTACTTTATTATGCCAAGTTTTTTACATGCCAGATATGCAGCTTTTTGTTCGGCATCTTTTTTGGAAAAACCTCTGTCAGATGCAAGAACTTCACCCCTGTATATGATTTCCACTTCAAATTCTTTTTTATGTTCCGGCCCATATTCGCCAATTACACGATATTCGGGACGATCTTTATTAATTTTTTGCGTATATTCCTGCAAAATTTCTTTTGCATTATACCTGCCAAAATTAACCTTAACTTCCTCAATTAGAGGAGTAAAGGTATTTTTAATATATTCCCGCACCTGTAAATAACAACCGTCTAAATAATATGCACCCAGAATTGCTTCAAACGCACATGCACAAATTGAATCCAACTTTCTTGCGCCCTGCTTTTCATCATGCTTACTTAATATTATTAAATCCTGAAGGCCATTTTCCTTTGCAATTTTTGCAAGTGTATTATCTGAAACGATGATACTGCGTATCTTTGACATTTCACCTTCAGAAGATTTCGGATACATATTATATAAAACATCTGAAACAGTGAGCTTTAAAACAGCATCACCCAAAAATTCAAGCCTTTCGTAACATTCGGTTACAGGAAGATTTAAGTCCTGAGTATAAGACGGATGAGTAAGTGCTTTTTTATACAGTTCATCAGTTTTTGTCGGAATACCAAAAATATCAGCTACTGCAATCATCTGACCAATTCCTTTAAGAAATTCACAACATGATGCATCCATTCTGTTTTAAACACAAAGTATTTAAAGAAGTAATACATAATAGGAATAGTTAAAGCAAAACTGTCTGTTCTGTCTAAAAAGCCGCCGTGTCCCGGGAGTGTATCTCCGGAATCTTTAACACCTGCATCACGTTTCAATAAAGATTCGCACAAATCACCTATTTGTGCAAAGAAGGTACACAACAAACCTGCAATCAATGCAATATACCAGCTTAAACCTAAATATAATCCTATAATTTCAGCAAAAATTACAGAAAATACGGCACCGCCTATTGCACCTTCAATAGACTTATTCGGACTTACTGTCGGCGCAAGTTTTCGTTTTCCTAATCTTGTACCTACATAATAACATCCGCAATCAGTTGCAATTATAGAAATCAACATTAGTATGACAAACCCTAAACCGCTTGAATATTCCGCATTACTCAAGTTACGGAAGAATATTAAATGCAAAGGGAACCAACCGCAATAAACCATTCCGAATAATGTAGTTGCGACATTGGCAATATATGGCTGACGCCCGACAAATAACACCCACATAAACGAACTCATAGAGCATATCGTCAATGTTGCAGCTACAAGGTCAAATCTTTCAAAATAGACAATTACTGCAAGTGCAATTTCAGTCGCATATATAACCTTTAAGCTGGGATAAAAACCCTTGTGGTTTAGAATCGAGACATATTCTTTTGTTGCGAATGCCAGCACAACGGCTAACATTGCAAGTAATACCAAACCGCCCTTTATTATACATGTAAGAACAATCCAGCCAAACAGCAGCCCTGTCAACATTCTTGTTGCATTTTTATTCATTCCGAGGTCAAATTTCATTATACTGTCATAACCTCTTTTTCTTTATCGGCAACAATTTTATCTATATTCGCAATATATTTATCGGTAACTTTCTGAATTTTATCCTGATTATCTTTTACTGCATCTTCAGGTAAATTTTCATCTTTTTCTATTTTTTTCAATTTATCAACCATATCTCTGCGGATATTTCTGATAGCGATTTTTGAATCTTCGCCCATCTTTTTAACATCTTTTGCAATTTCACGGCGCCTGTCTTCAGTCAACGGTGGGAACGGTAATCTTATGCAAATTCCGTCAGAGTTAGGTGTAATACCAATTTCCGCTTTAATTATTCCCTTTTCAATTTCTTTCATTATAGTTTTGTCATAAGGGGTAATTACAAGTGTTGTACCATCTTGAACCGTAACCTGTGACATTTGTCTTAAAGGAGTAGGAGCTCCGTAATATTCAACAACAACTTTATCTAAAATGGCAGGATTTGCACGGCCTGAACGAACAGATGCAAACTCTTTCTGAAGCTGAGCAATAGCTTTTTCCATTTTTTCTTCGCCAAATAAATACATTTCATCTAACGCTTCTGACATATTTTACCTCTTTCTTAATTAATATATGTTCCTAATTTTTCACCATTTAGGATGTTTTTAATACCGTCTTTTTGTTTAAAATCAAAAACAATAATCGGAATATTATTTTGGCGGCATAAATCACATGCCGCTGTATCCATAACTTTTAAATTATTTTTAATAATTTCATCATAATGTATTTCTTCAAGTTTTTTAGCATTCGGATCAACATTCGGATCAGCTGTATAAACACCATCTACACCATTTTTTGCCATAAGCATCGCCTGTGCATTAATCTCTGATGCTCTTAAAGCAGATGCTGTATCAGTAGTAAAGAATGGGTTTCCTGTGCCGGCTGCAAATATCACAACTCTGCCTTTTTCAAGATGTCTTATTGCTCTGTGACGAATATACGGTTCTGCAATCTGCTTCATACTGATAGCACTCTGAACTCTGCAATCAACATTAATTTGAATTAAGGCACTTTGCAATGTAATTGCATTCATAACAGTCGCAAGCATTCCGACATAATCGCCTGTAGCACGGTCTAAACCGATTTTTGTACTGTTTTTCATTCCTCTGAATATATTTCCGCCCCCGACAACAACTGCAACCTGTGCGCCCATATCAACCGCTTTTTTAATTTCATTTGCAATCATAGTAACAGGTTCAGGAGCGATACCAAATTGTTGTTCGCCTAAAAGAGCTTCTCCGCTAATCTTTAACAAAATTCTTTTATATTTCAAGTTCTTTCCCCTCTATAAAAACTTATAAAATTATAAATATACTTATATTTATAACCCAAAAATATTATTGTGTAAAGAATATTTATAATAATAAATACAAAAAATGAACAATTTTTTATTAAAATCGTTATAATGGTATAAAGGATAAAATTATGGATAAGAAATGTACTAAATACGAAGCATTATTTACTTTTGGAACAGAAGAAGATCTTATGGCACATATCGAGCAATGCCCTGACTGTGCAAAAGAGCATGAACAAATGCAAAAAATATCTTCTCTTGTTCAGGAAGTAAAACCTTATTACAAAAAAAGACGCAAGAATACTCAGGTATTCAAAATTGCATGCACATTACTGTTTTTAATTTTCGGCAGTCTGTCATTTACATTCATGAATACGGATGTTTCAGACACGTTGAAGTATGGAACAACACTTAGTGCGGAAGACCTGGGACTTCCTGTAGATTCTTACGGACTAATAATGGTAGAGTAGATGGATTTAGAAAAAATAATAAAAACCAATAAACAAAACATAAAAAACATTATCCGACTAATTACCAAAGAGGATAATGAAGATATCGAGCAGGAAGTTTACCTGAAAATATGGAAAAATTCCGACAAATACAAAGAACAGGGTGCTTCAAAAAGCTGGATTTCAATGATTGCCAAGAATACTTCACTTGACTATCTGAAATCAGCATACCGCAAAATGTTCACAAACGCAGATGCAGATGATTATACACTTGAATCTATATCAGATAAAAAACAAACACCTGAAAATAAAGTAATAAGCCTGGAAAGACAAAAGAAAATAATTTCCGCAATAGAAAGTTTAAAACCAAAATTTAAAGAAGTAATCCTTCTTACAGAGATAGAAGGCTACACATACGAAGAATGTGCAAAAAAACTAAAATGTCCTCTTGGAACAATAAAATCGAGAGTATATAACGCAAAAAAAGAATTAAGTATTCAGCTGAAAGATTTGATATAACAAAACTAAAGAAAGGATCAATCATGAAAAAAACATTATCCGTATTACTATTATGTGCCGTTTTGGCAATCGGTTCGGGAGTTAAAGCTTCAGAAAATTCTGATAGTGTCAAAATTAAAGACAAGCCGCCTGTTGAATGTCCAAAGCAGATGAAAAAACATAAATTTGAAAAAAGACTAAACCTGACAGACAAGCAAAAAGAAAAAGCAAAAGCCATTCACCAAAAAGGTTTTGAAGAAATGAAACCTGTAATGGAACAAATTAAAGCACTTAAAAAAGACATTTACGAAACAAAAAAATCTACGCTTGACGAAAAAGCAAAAACAGAAAAAATTAAAAAAGATGTCGAAGAATTAAAAGTTTTAGAGAAAAAAGCACACGAAATCAGAAAAGCAAACAGTCAGGAATTTGAAAAAATCTTGACCAAAAAACAGAAAAAAGAACTTGAAAAAATGAAGGCTGAAGGCCGTGCAAGATTTGAAAAAAGACACCATCCAAGACCTCCATTCAAAATGTTTAACCCTGAAGAAAGAGGAATAACACCGCTTCTTCCTCCTCCGCCAAAACCGGAACCTAAAGAAAAATAAAAATGTAAAGGTGAATTTGTTTCAAATTCACCTTTTTTGTGTTATCATGCACTGGTAAGAATTAGGGGTAAATATATTATGCCGTTTGAATTTGAAAGACAAAAAATTAAAGATGTCATATTGATAAAACCTAAAGTTTTTGGTGATAGTCGTGGTTTTTTTATGGAAACATACAAAAAATCTGACTTCCGGGCAAATGGAATAGACATTGAATTTAATCAGGATAATCATTCTAAATCCACAAAGGGTGTTTTAAGAGGACTTCATTATCAGGCATATCCGCACGGACAGGCTAAAATAGTTCGTTGTGCAAAAGGCAGAATTTATGATGTTGCAGTCGATATACGTCCTAAAAGCGAAACCTTCGGACAATATGTAAAAGTTGAACTATCGGAAGATAACAAGCACATGTTATATATTCCTGTCGGGTTTGCACATGGTTTTGCGGCTTTATCTGATGAAGTTGAATTATTATATAAAGCAAGCGGAGAATATAATCCGCAAGCAGACAGAGGCATTTTATGGAATGACCCGGATATAAATATTGATTGGGAAATTGATTTTGAACCGTTATTGTCAGAAAAAGATAAAATACAACCGAAATTAAAAGATATTAACAGAGAGGAAATAGGCTGATGACAACAATTTTAGTTACTGGCGGAGCAGGATTTATCGGGAGCTGCTATGTTAGACATATACTAAAAAAACATCCTGAATATAAAGTAATAAACATAGATGCTTTAACTTATTGCGGGAATTTAGAAAACCTTAAAGATGTTGAAAATAATCCGAATTATACCTTTGTCCACGGGAATATCTGCGACAGAGAACTTGTAAGAGATTTGATAAAAGACTGCGATTGCGTTGTAAACTTTGCCGCAGAATCTCACGTAGATAATTCTATCAAACACCCTGAAATATTTGTAGAAACAAATGTTCAGGGAACATTGAATTTATTGCAGGTCAGTAAAGAATTGGGAATTGAAAGATACCTGCAGGTTTCGACAGATGAAGTTTACGGAACTTTAGGCAAAACGGGATATTTTTATGAAACAACTCCGCTTGCACCTAATTCGCCGTATTCAGCGTCAAAAGCAAGTGCGGATATGCTTGTAAGAGCTTATTATGAAACATACAAATTACCTGTGTTAAATACAAGATGTTCAAATAATTACGGCCCGTATCAATATCCGGAAAAACTTATTCCGTTCTTCATTTCAAAACTTTTAAGAGGAGAAAAGGTACCTGTATATGGCGATGGAATGAATGTTCGTGACTGGTTATATGTTTATGACCATTGCGAAGCAATTGATGAAGTTTTACATAAAGGTAAAATCGGTCAGGTATATAATATCGGCGGCCATAATGAAAAAACTAATCTTGAAATTACTCACCTGATACTTGATGCTATGGGTAAGGATGAAAGCTCCATTGAATATGTTCAGGACAGACTTGGTCATGACAGACGCTATGCAATTTCAAATGACAAAATCACAGCAGAACTTGGATGGGAACCGTCTGTTACATTTGAACAAGGGATCAAAATGACTATTGATTGGTACTTAAATAATCAGGAATGGATTAAGCATATTGAAGATAAAAAGAAAGTGGGAGTAAATGTCTAAAAAAGTTCTTGTAACCGGTGCTAACGGTATGTTAGGGCAGGATTTGTGTCCTATTTTAAAAGAAAACGGTTATGACGTTATTCCAACAGATATTAACACATTAGATATAACTGATGAGCAAAATGTAAAATCCGTACTATCAGAATACAAGCCTGATATTGTTATACACTGTGCAGCATATACAAATGTTGATAAAGCAGAAGAAGATTACAATACGGCTCATAAAATCAATGCTGTCGGTACCGAAAATCTTGCAAAAGTATGCGGTGCTGATGATATTACAATGGTTTATATTTCAACTGATTATGTTTTCAGCGGAAACGACAACAAAAATTATAAACCCGATGATAAGACTGCCCCTCTCAATAATTACGGTTTGACAAAATGGGAAGGCGAACAGGCTGTTAGGAAATTCTGCAAAAAATATTACATAACAAGAACAGCATGGCTATACGGAATTCACGGTAAAAACTTTGTCGAAACAATGATTTCACTTTCTGACAAACCGGAATTAAAAGTTGTTGACGATCAAACAGGATGCCCAACTTGGACTGTTGAATTATGCAATGGAATATTAAAACTACTATCAGGTAAAGCCTATGGCACATATCATGTATGCGGCGGCGGTAAAACCTCTTGGTACGGATTTGCAAAAGAGATTTTTGAACTTGCAGGTTTAAAAGTAAATTTAAAACCATGCACAACAGAAGAATTCCCTCGCCCTGCAAAACGTCCTGAATATAGTGTTATGGATAACAATGGTTTATGCAGACCTTGGCAGGATGCTCTTAAAGATTATTTCAAGATAAGAAAATAGATGAACCTTTGTATAAATAAAATCGTTACATAAGCAAAAGGACATTTAATGGATTTAATAGAAGTCAGACACGCAATAAAAACATACTCTACAGGAGAAGAATCATTTAATGCTCTTGATGATGTTTCGTTGACTGTAAAAAAGGGAGAATTTGTTGCGATAATGGGGACATCAGGCTCCGGTAAATCGACTTTTATGAATATGCTCGGAGCACTTGATAAACCGAACTCCGGAGAATACTATCTTGACGGTCAGGATATGCTGAACCTTGATTCTGACAGTTTGGCAGAAGTCAGATGCGAAAAAATGGGATTTGTATTTCAGGGATTTAATCTTATTTCAAGAACCTCTGCACTTGATAATGTGTGCTTGCCAATGATTTATAAAGGTATTCCTGAAGCTGAACGAATTGAAAGAGGTAAAAAAGCTCTTGAAATTGTCGGACTAAAAAATAGAGAGGACCACATGCCAAACCAAATGTCAGGCGGTCAGCAGCAAAGAGTTGCAATTGCAAGGGCTCTAGTAAATGATGCACCGCTGATTTTAGCAGATGAACCTACAGGAAACCTCGACACAAAAACAAGTATAGAGGTTATGGAATTTTTCGTAGCCCTTAATGAAAAACTCGGCAAAACTATTGTACTTGTAACGCATGAACCGGATATTGCCGAATATACACAAAGGATTGTTAAATTTAAAGACGGTAAAATTGTACTCGACCAGCCGAAAGAAGAATGGCTTAAACACAGGAACAGGGAAACATAAATGTTAGATTTCAAATCAATATTAAAAATGGCAGTTGTATCATTGAAAATAAACAAAATGCGTTCAATGTTAACAAGTCTTGGCATAATTATCGGGGTTAGTGCGGTAATTATAATGCTTGCAGTCGGATCAGGTGCAAGCAAAAAAATCGCTTCCGACATGGAATCTATGGGGAGTAATCTTTTGATTATCCGCTCTGCGTCTGCAAAATCCGGAGGTGTTCGTATGGGTATGGGTACAAAACCTACACTCACAATGAAAGATGCACAGGCTATTGAAGATAAAGCAAGAGGAATACTTGCTCTTGCACCATATTCAGCCGAATCGAAACAAATTACCTACGGAAACCAGAACTGGTCAACTTCTGTTGCCGGAACAACAATGTCATATTTTATGATTAGAAATTATGAAATGGATTCAGGCAGAGGATTTATTCAGGAAGATACAAAAAACGGCACAAAAGTCGCAATATTAGGACAAACAGTCGCTTCCGAATTATTTGGAGATGTTGACCCGATAGGAAAAACCATCAGAATAGGGAATATACCTTTTCGCGTAATCGGACTATTAAAAAGCAAAGGCTCAAGCGGAATGGGGCAAGATCAGGACGACATAATATTTATTCCTATCACAACCGCTCAAAGAAAAGTATTTGGAACTGATTTCCCGGGAACAGTTGCAATGATAAATGTTAAAGCGCAAAATGACGAAGTATTATCAATTGCACAGGAAGATATTACATCTATTTTAAAGGCAAGACATCATATAGGTGCAAAGCAAGATAATGATTTTGAAATAAGAAATCTCGCCGAAATGCAGGAAACAATCAAATCTGCAACTAAAACAATGTCACTGCTGCTGGGGGCAATTGCCGGAGTTTCTTTAATCGTTGGTGGTATAGGTATTATGAACATAATGCTTGTATCAGTAACCGAAAGAACAAAAGAAATTGGTATCAGAATGGCCATCGGGGCAAAAGCATCAGACATAAGAATACAATTTTTAATTGAATCGTTTTTATTATCAATTTCAGGCGGAATTGCAGGGGTTTTGGTCGGTATAGCCGGAGCCCATTTAATGCATACCTTTGCCGGAATGAATATTGCAATAACATTTTCGTCTATTATACTATCGCTTGGCTTTTCTGCTTGCATAGGAATAGGTTTTGGATATTACCCCGCCTACAAGGCATCATTGCTTAATCCAATCGATGCTTTGAGGTATGAATAGTATATATTCATAGTTGCAAAAAACCGGACAAAAATGTCCGGTTTTTTATCTGAAAAACTATTTCTTCTTATTTAAAAGAAAAGATACTCTTCCAAAATCCTACTTCTTCTCTGTATGCTTTTCTAGCTGCATCTCTTTGAGCTTTTGCTTCTGCTTTTCTTTTTGCAGCTGCTTCTTTTTGAGCTTTTTTAGCAGCTTCTTGTTGAGCTTTTGCGTCTGCTGCAGCTTTCTTTGCTGCTAATGCGTTTGCTTTTGCTGTGTTGTCAGCTTTTGTAATTGCGTTTGCAGTATTTGTCAATGCAGCTGAAGTCTTATTTAATGCATTTGTAAATGCGTTTGCACTGAATGAAGGTGCTCCGATTGACAATACAGATAATGCCAATAATGATAATACTAATTTTTTCATGTTAATTTTCTCCTTTCTCATTTTTGACAGAATTATCATCTGAATTATTTTGTTCAGTTTCATTATTATTTTCTAATTGCTCGGTTTTAACCTCTTGAGAGGAAGTATGTACTTGCTGATTATCTTCCGCCTGCGAATTTTGTTTAGCTTGATCATCAGCCTTCAAACTATTTAGCAGTCTTACTTTTTTATTCAACCTGTTTTGCAAAAAAGCTTCATCACGCCCTTTTATGCGCTTTTTATCTTCATACTTTTCTATTTTTGACATGTTTCTTACGATTTTTCTGCGTTTTTTAGCATTTTGTTTTGCTTGCTTTTTATCACTTTTTCCCTTTGAAATATTTTTTTGATCAGTCTTTGTAACCTCTACCCCTTCTGTAGATTGAACTTTTGGAGCCTTGGCATTTTTATCTTTAGCGATTACAACACCAAAAGACAAAGACACCATTACAAATATTATTGATAAAGAATAAACCAAAAATTTTCTCATACTAAAAAATTACTCCAAAATCGGATATTTTTCAATAATTTCATCTATACCATTTTTTGCTAAATTAAATATTTCTAACATTTGTTCATAATTATACGGTTCGCCTTCGGCAGTAGTCTGAAATTCAATTATTTTACCGCTTTTTGTTAGTACAACATTTGAATCCACCTGTGCATGAGAATCTTCCTCATAATTAAGATCAAGACGAACTTCTCCATCTATAATTCCGGCAGAAATAGCACCAATAGGTTCAATTATAGGATTTTCCTTTAATGTTCCATCTGCTAACAATTTGTCAACAGCATCACTCAAAGCCACAAATCCACCGCAAATACTCGCTGTTCGTGTTCCACCATCTGCTTGAATTACATCAGCATCAACAGTTATTGTTAAATCCGGCATCTTTGTTAAATCAACACATGCCCTGAGGCTTCTGCCAATTAAACGTTGAATTTCTTGAGTTCTGCCTGATATTTTGGTACGTTCTCTTTGACATCTTGTTAAAGTAGAAGATGGTAATAGAGAATATTCAGCAGTCAACCAGCCTCTTGGATCTTCCTTATCCATCCATTTAGGTTTGCCTACTTCAACACTAGCTGTTGTTATAACCTTGGTATCACCAAATTCAACAAGCACGGAACCCAATGCATGCTTTGTATAATTTTTTGTAAACTTTACCTGTCGAGTCTGATTATTTGCCCTTTTATCCAATCTCATATTAAAACTCCCTTATATTTACAAGTAATATTATACAACAAATTTATAAACAATATAAAAGCCCCCGATTAATATCGAGGGCTTTTATAATATGTTTCCCAAATCTTTGCCTTTTTCCTTGATTATCCCAACAACGACTCCAATAAATCTGCATTTTTGATTGCGCCTGTTGATTCTTTAATCTTTTGCTTGTAGATGTAAGTTCTCAACGCTTCTCTAATCAACTCACTGCGAGAGCGATTTTCTCCTGTTGCAACCTGATCAATTCTGTTTAAGAATTCTTCAGGCATAGAAATTAATACTCGTGCCATATATTCTCCTTTTCTCTATACATTCTCTTATGTATTAATAAACAATTTTTGTAGAAAAAAAGTGCTAAAATTTATATAAAAAATATATACTATTTTTTGAAACGCAAATATATTCAGCGTTTCAAGGTTTGACACAAGTTAACATTTTGTTACAAATTAATGGGGAAATTTTCTGAATTATTATTCAGCATGCTTGACAATTTTAAATAGTCGTGGTAGCATGACTGTGGGGTAAATGTATATTTATAAGTCTTATCAATTTGATGAGACTTTCTTTTTATTAATGGCAATTATTCTTTACTATATAAAACACTGCTCAAATATCTTTCGCCGCAGTCAGGAAGAATTGCGACTATTAACTTATTTTTATTTTCTTCACGCAAGGATAATTTGGTTGCGGCAAATACACTTGCACCGCCTGAAAAGCCTGAAAGTATTCCCTCTTTTTGAGTTAGATTTCTTGCTGTTTCTATAGCATCTTCATTTGTAACCGTTATTATTTCATCCACCACACTATCATCATAATTTTTTGGTTTGAAATTTGCACCTATACCCTGTATTTTATGAGGTCCTGCTTCACCTTTTGAAAGCAACGGAGAAGAATATGGTTCTACTGCAACAATTTTTATATTTTTATTTTTTTCTTTCAACTTTTTCCCTATGCCTGAAATTGTACCGCCTGTACCGACACCTGCTACTAATATATCAATTTTACCGTCAGTATCCTGCCAAATTTCCTCTGCAGTATTTTCATAGTGAACTTTTGGATTTGACGGATTTTCAAATTGTGATGGCATAAAAGAATTTTTATATTTTTTGTGCAGTTCATTTGCTCTATCAACAGAACCTTTCATCCCCAAAGCTCCGGGAGTTAATTCAACTTCAGCACCGTATGCTTTCATTAATAAACGCCTTTCAACAGACATAGAATCAGGCATTACCAAAATTATTTTCAAACCTTTTACAGCACATACCATTGCAAGCCCAATACCCATATTCCCGCTTGTGGGTTCAATTATAAGAGTATCTTTATTGATTTTTCCTTCTTTAATTGCATCCTCAATAATTTGAAATGCCGGTCTGTCCTTTATTGAATTTGCCGGATTAAAATATTCCAGTTTTAAAACAACATCTGCCTCGCCTTCATTAAGCTTATTCAATTTAACCAACGGCGTATGACCAATTAACTCTGTTATATTTTGTGCAATTTTCATATATTTCCTCCTTACTTAAATGCCCGCACATTATAACACTTATTATATACACTATCAAGAACAAATAAAAAGCCGGCTCGTCTGAACCGGTTATATAAACTCTCTTCTTATTATCTAGTTATACTCTCAAATATCAAATTATTTCACTGCACGCAGATTTGCCTTTACACCGGCATTTGAATTAATTTCCAGTGCATTGGCATAAGCTAAAGTTCTGCGTTTTTTGGCTCCTCTTAATATTAATTCAACACTTTCGCATCTATTATAGGATGGTGTTGTTATCTTCTTCATGATTAATTCTCCATAGAAACTGATTACAATATTTATATCGGTTGATTTTTATTCAAACTTTAAATTTTTAGCAGTTTATTTACAAATGTTAATAAATGCCCCTAAAGACACTAATAATTTTTGTAACAAGTTTTATTGAATAAATAAAATATGTTATACTGTATTAGGCTTTTATAGGCTTTGAAAGAAGGGAATATGAAAAAGATACTAATAGTTGATGATGAACAGGATATTGTTGAAAGTCTTAAATTTGTACTGGAAAGTTATGATTATACTTGCTATTGTGCATATAACGGAGAGGACGGTTTAAAACTTGCAAGAGATATTGTTCCTGATTTAATTATACTTGATGTCATGATGCCAAGAATAAACGGCTACAAAATCAGCCGTTTGCTAAAGTTTGACAAAAA
This sequence comes from uncultured bacterium, assembly GCA_902788345.1. GTDB lineage: Bacteria > Cyanobacteriota > Vampirovibrionia > Gastranaerophilales > Gastranaerophilaceae > Zag111. Next base: position 19,699 of record CADAJP010000005.1, read on the forward strand.
ATATAAAGATATTCCTATTCTTATGGTTACTGCACGTTCTCAGGAAGAAGATAAGCTGATAGGAGAAGAAACGGGAGCAGACGAATACATAACGAAACCTTTTGATCTTGATGATGTTGTAAAAACAGTAAATAAATACTTGGGAAAAGAAGATTAATATGCCGGCGATTACAAACAAAACACTTGAAACATTAAAATATGACCTTGTTAGAGAAGGGTTAGTTCCTTACGAAATAGTTGAACAGGCACAGGAAATTGCAACTGCCAGAAACATTAATATCGGACAAGCCTTAATTGATTCGGGTTTTTTGAAAGAAGAACAACTGATAAATTTTCTTGAAAATAAACTGCATACACCATATGTAAATTTGGAAGATTACCAGCTTGATACAAAAAGTTTAAAATACATCAGTTATTCTGATGCCCGCAGATACAAAATCATTCCGCTGTTCAAAATTGAAAACACTTTAACTGTTGCAATGTCTGACCCCAGAAATCTTTTTGCAATAGACAAAATTATGGAAACTGCCGAATGTGAAATTGAGCCGGTACTTGCATCAGAAGACAGTATTTTAAAAAAGGTTGATGAATACTACAAAATTGATGTAGCTGTAGGAAATATTCTTACAGGTGCAAATGTAAATTATGACTGGCAGGAAGAACTACACAAAGAAGATCTTAGCGATAATCACATTCAAAAAATAATCAGAGCTATTCTTAAACAGGCTATGCTTGAAGATGTGCACGAAGTTGTTTTCCAGGGAGATGATGAAGGACTGGGAGTAAACTTTAAGAAAAACGGAGAAATGATAAATAAAGGATACATTCCGACAGTATTAATTTCTTCATTCAGCGCAAAACTTAAAGCACTTTCAGAGCTTGATCCTGCGGTTTCAGAAGTTCCTCAGCTTGGTAAACTCTGTTTTAAGGTTGATAATATATTTATTATTTCAAGTGTTTCTACATTCCCGACAATTATGGGAGAAAGAATTTTTCTTAAAATTTACAAACCTCCAAAATCATTGGACAACATAATATCTTCAAAAACTGATATCTCAAAAATCAGACAGGCTCTTGACAGTTCAGGCATTATTCTTGTCTGCGGTTCGGCTTTGAGCGGCAAAACTCATATGATATATTCAATACTATCTGAAGCCGCAAAAAATAAATCAAAAAATATTATGACTCTTGAAAGTATTGCCAAATATGAGCTCAAAGGTGTAAATCAATGTGAATTTAATGAAAATGTCGGGTTTAACATGGATAAAGCTGCACGATTTATTACATTCCAAAACCCTGATATTATTTACCTTGAAGGGATTAAATCAAAAGCTTCTTTTGACTATTTTTCAAGTCTAGTTCACGAAAACAAAACTATTATTATGGAATTTTTGGCAAATAATATGGACGATTTGCGTCACAAAATGGCATTTTCTGATTTTGACACTCTTAAATCAATCATTTCAGCAATGGTATTTATTCACTCCAAAAACAGTATTGAAGTCTTTGACAAAGAAACCCTGCAAAAATATTTAGGATAAAATAACTATTTTTCTGCCTTATCAATAAGCCTTGCCATTCTAATATGTCTATAAATTTTGTTTAATTCATCGAAACACCAAGTGCCTTTTTCTTTTGGAGCTTGAAACAAAACAACCCAGGATTTTGCCAACGGATGATTGATTTTTTCAAAAATTCCGACAGTACCATCTTTAAGGTTATCAAACTTAAAAACTCTGCCGTCTTTTTCCTTTTCCATACGCATTATATTATTCTCGAAAATGTCTTGTTGTACATCATTTAAACTCATTTTAAATTCCCTTAAAGTGTGTAGCGTGCATTTTAATGCACGAACATAATTTGTGTTATTATGTATTACATGGCTACGTTTAGGAGATATTTTAACAATCAGCAGATTAAAAAGATTTGCACAAACATTGACTATATTCATTACAATCCGACAAAGCATTATAATATTGCACCTAAAGATTGGAAATTTTCGTCTTTTAATAAATTTGTTCAAAATGGATATTATGAAAAAGGTTGGCGTAATTTTAGTAATGAATATAACATTGATGAATTGGATTATGAATAAGTTTTTCGTGCATTATAATGCACGCTACTAACTAACTGAGTAATTACTTTTTAGTGGGTACACTTCAAGTAATGCCGAATTTCTTTAATTTATACATAATGCCTAAAAAATTTTTTATACAATATGTCAAGGGTGAAAAAATTTCCCCCTTGACATTATAAAAACTATTTTAGTGTCTAATTAACCTATAACAGGCTGAACAAATGTTCTTGCTTTTAATTCATTATCAAGCATCAACAACGCTTTTTTATCTTCACCTATTAATCTTAACTTCGCAAGTAAACCGCCGACATTAGCTTCTTCTTCAACCTGTTCTTTAATATACCAGTTTAAGAAATTCAAAGCTGCTCTATCTTTAACCTCATCAGCAACATCACAAAGAGCGTTTATTCTTGAAGTTACATATTCTTCATGCTCCAAAACCTGATCAAATATACCTAAAATCTCAGAACTTTTTACTTCAGGTTCATCGATTGTACGCAAATCAATATGACCGCCTCTTTCACTCAGGTAATCAAACATACCCATAGCATGAGCCATCTCTTCCTGATACTGAACACCAAACCAATTTACAAAACCTTCAAGATTACATTCCTGAAAATAAACTTTCATAGCCAAATACAAATATGCAGAATACATCTCCTTGTTTATCTGATCGTTAAAAGCTTCTTCTAATTTTGCATTAATCATAATAACCTCCTTTTTATTTTATACTAACATAAAAAAGGCTTCCCGTTAAGGAAGCCTTTTTATTTTGATTAAATTATAATTATTCAATTATATTATCATCGTCCAAAGAAAATTCAGGAGCACCAAACATACCTTCAATTTCTTCCAAAATTGCAGATGGTTTTCTTGCCTGATTTCTCTGGCTCGCAGCCTGTTTTCTTTCTGCCTGTTCTTTTTCCTCGTTTGCATTAATCAAGTGATGGAAACCTGTACCTGCAGGAATCAAACGACCAATGATAACATTTTCTTTAAGACCTCTTAACAAGTCTTTTTTACCTTCAACAGCTGCTTCTGTAAGGATTCTTGTTGTTTCCTGGAATGATGCTGCTGAGATGAATGACTCAGTATTTAATGAAGCCTTGGTAATACCAAGAAGCATATGCTCGCAAGTTGCAGGAGTTTTATCCGCATCAATTGCATCCTTGTTTTCTTTTTCAAAAGTCTGAACTTCGATAAGTTCACCCGGAAGCAAGTTAGTATCACCTGCATCAATAACTTTTACTTTCTTGGTCATCTGACGAACAATAACTTCAATGTGTTTATCAGAAATTTCAACACCTTGAGAACGATATACTCTCTGTACTTCGTCAACAAGATATTGTTGAGCAGCTTCAGGACCACGTAAACGCATTACATCATGCGGATCAGGAGAACCAGAGGTCAAAGCCTGACCTTTAACAACCTTCTGACCGTTTGATACGATTACGTTTGCTTCGATTGAATATTTAATTTCAGAAGATGTACCATTTTCTTCATCAGTGATATACAATCTAGGGAAACCGCTTTCATCAACTTCTATTTTTGCTACACCGTCAAATTCTGCAAGAATTGCACAATCTTTTGGTCTTCTGCCTTCCAAAAGTTCTTCAACTTTAGGCAAACCTTGAACGATATCGCCTGTTTTTTCTCTTTCATAAGTTAATGAAACAATCAAGTCACCTCTGAGTACAAGTGCTCCGGCATTAACCATTAACATAGTACCCGGACTGATTAAGTAAGGACGACCAACTCTTATTGATACGCTTCCTTTATTTACACCCGTAACAAGACCTGAAACAGGTGCAACCTCGCCGGAATCAGCAATTTGGCTGTCAGTTTTAATTAACTCACCTTTTTTAACTGATGCTTTACCCTTAATTTTAACATCGGTAGAAGAACTTTCAGAAATTAATAACAATCTTCTTGCTTCTCCTTCTGTATCCTTAATAGAGGCAACTGCATCATGCAAAGCCAATACCTGAGTTTTTGCAACCGGAGTTTTTGGTTCAATTACCTGACCGTCTTTAACTAATAATTCAGTCTGTAAAGATTGATTTGCAGAACCTTCAAGTTCACGACGAACAATCAGGTTTTCCAATACAACAATTCTTAAAGAACCATCGCCGTCTAATTCTACAACACCTTTGAGGTGAGATAAGTATCCGCTCATTTGCAAAACTAAACTTGTTCTTGTGATTGTTGCACCTTCAATGTTTCTAACTCTTGCACCATCTTTATACTGCAATTGTGTAACAGGAACTACATCAATTAATTCATCAGAAGAATTAAATTTAATAGATACAGCTTTTTGTTCAATATCAAGAACCTGAACAGGTCTTACTAAAATTTGAACAGGCTGATTTTCAATAGCATCTTCATCAAGACCCATTGAAGAATCCATATCTTCATCCAAATCATCAATTGGTAGATCTTCTGTAACAGAATCCATTATAGTAACAACTGAAGTAGTCTTTGCTTTTATACCGTCAGCAATAACAGTACCTTTCTTAATTACTTCACCTTCGTCAACCTTCAATTCAGAAATGTTTGCCAAAGTATGAACTTCACCAGGTCTGATAGTAACTTCGTGAATAACATCATTGTATTCTTTAAATTCAACAACACCGTCAATGTGGCAATACAAGTCTTTTACAACTTCTGTACCGGCAGTAACAGTTGCTCCGTTTTCCACCATTTTTAATGTTGAATCCTTATTGATTTGATGTATTTCTTCAGGAATAAATACTACCTTACCCGGTTTTGTAATAATCTGATTTTCATCTACTTCAACATCTACATATCTGATTTCACCTGATGAAGGAACTGTACACTCATCATCAATAAGTTCACCGATAATCATACCGTTTTCAACAGTTGTATCAACAACAGCCTTAACAATATATTTTTCACCGGTTTTATCAACAGTCCAGATTTGTTCTTTTTTAGTTTGTTCAAATGAAGCATTTGATGGAGCTAAAGATGCAATAACGATTGTTAATTCCTTACCTGAAACAATCTTTTTAATCTTTTTGCCGTCAAATTTATCATCTTCTACAACTAAATCAGAACCAACTCTAACTTCACCACCGTGTTCACAGATAGTTAAAGTTTCAGCAAGTTTTTCGCCTTCAGATACTTTCTGACCGTCTTTTACAAGAACTTTTGAACCGCCCGGCAATGTGTAAACATCACCGCCAAGAACCCAAACAATACCTTGTTTATTAGTAGTTCTTAAAACGTTTCCTTGTCTGTCTTTCTTTTCATCAGCTTTGAAACCGTCAAATACAACTTCACCGCTGATATCAGAAATAATATCCTTTTGAGCTTTTTCGGTTAAACGGCTTGAATCACTGCTTGATTGAGGTGCATGTTCCGCCATTTTGAAACCTTTTGCAACTTTATCACCATCTTTAACAAATACTGTTGCACCTGCAGGAATATGATATTTAGAAGTTCTTTTTTCACCTTTAACTTCCAAATCAGCTTCATACATTGCAACCTGAACAACATCACCGTGACGTGTTCTGAGTTCTCTTGTTTTAATTTTGGAGATTACAGTACCTGCTTCGTGAGCTTTGATTTCTTTCATTGCTTCTTTAACGCCGACAGCACCACCTGTGTGGAAAGTTCTCATTGTCAACTGTGTACCAGGTTCACCGATTGATTGTGCTGCAATAATACCGATTGACTCACCTACATCAACGAGTTTTTGTGTAGTTAAAGCCCAACCATAGCATTTTTGACATACGCCGTATTCCAAGCCGCAAGTTAATGCTGAACGAACTCTCAAATTTTGCAGGTCTAAACCTGAAATTTTCTTAATATCATCTCTATTTAATGTTGTACCGTTTGTGATAATTACTTTACCATCTGCATCAGTAATGTCTTGTGCAACAGTTCTTCCCAATAATCTGTCGATTAGAGGTACAATTACAGCATCACCATCAGTGATAGGTTTTAAGTCAATATATTTATCTGTATGACAATCTTCATCTCTTACGATTACATCTTGTGCAACGTCAACAAGACGTCTTGTTAAGTAACCTGAGTCAGCTGTTTTTAACGCAGTATCAACAAGACCTTTTCTTGCACCGTATGAAGAAATGATGTATTCGGTAACGGACAAGCCTTCTTTAAAGTTTGATTTAATAGGCAAGTCGATAATTTGACCCTGCGTATCAGCCATCAAACCTCTCATACCAACTAACTGAGAAACCTGTGATAAGTTACCTCTCGCACCGGAGAATGCCATCATATATACCGGGTTTAATCTGTCAAAATTTTGAACAACTTGTTCGGTTAATTTTGCAGTAGTTTCAGCCCAAGTATCGATAACCTTTGTATATCTTTCGACTTCTGTAATTTCACCTTTGAGGTATCTGTTTTGAGAAACTTCAATCTCTTTTTCTGCTGATTTTAAAAGTTCTTTCTTTTCAGGCGGAACTGATAAGTCAGCAATAGAAATAGTTGTACCGGACATTGTTGCGTATCTGTAGCCTAATGTTTTTAAAGCATCAGCAAGGTTAGCTTCTTTAGCGCCGCCATATTCAAGATACATCTGACCTAACAACTTTTTCAACGAACCCTTATCCATCTGTTTGTTGATGAAATCAGGTGTTTTCTTTGCGTGTGTATATGTCATTTCCATTTGTAATTTTTCCTTTTCCATTATTACATTATTTTATGTTTAAACTAAAGCCTTGCGAATTTCCTGGTTAAAGATAATTCTGCCGACTGTAGTTTCAATTCTTTCGCCTTTTTCATCACGAACAACGATTTTGTCGTGAAGCTTGATAACCTTAACTTCATAAGCTGAAATTGCATCTTCAAAGCTGTAGAAGTATCCTTGTACTTCCTGATTAGGATCTTTCATAGTCGTTAAGTAATACATACCCAAGACCATATCCTGTGAAGGAGATACAATAGGTTTACCATTTGCAGGTGCAAGTAAGTTATTTGTAGCTAACATCAACATTCTTGCTTCTGCCTGAGCTTCGATTGACAAAGGTACGTGAACAGCCATCTGGTCACCATCGAAGTCAGCATTGAACGCTGTACAAGCTAATGGATGAAGCTGTATTGCACGACCTTCAACTAATTTAGGTTCGAAAGCCTGAATACCTAATCTGTGAAGGGTTGGAGCACGGTTCAATAATACCGGATGCCCGTCAATAACCTCTTCTAAGATATCCCAAATAACAGGATCTGATCTTTCAATCTTCTTCTTAGCAGATTTGATATTCTGAACATAACCGCGTTCTATTAATTTATTAATAACAAACGGTTTGAATAATTCGATAGCCATTTCTTTTGGCAAACCGCATTGATTTAAGCGCAGAGAAGGACCAACAACGATAACTGAACGACCGGAGTAGTCAACACGTTTACCTAACAAGTTTTGACGGAAACGACCTTGTTTACCTTCAATGATGTTAGATAAAGATTTCAACGCTCTGTTGTTAGGGCCAACTACGGTTCTTCCGCGTCTGCCGTTATCAATTAAAGCATCAACTGCTTCTTGTAACATTCTTTTTTCGTTTCTGACGATAATTTCAGGAGCTCCCATTTCCAAAAGTCTTTGTAAACGGTTGTTTCTGTTAATTACACGTCTGTATAGGTCGTTCAAATCTGATGTTGCAAATCTGCCGCCATCTAACTGAACCATAGGTCTTAAATCCGGAGGAGTAACAGGAACAACGTCCATAATCATCCAAGTCGGATCTGTTTCAGACTGAATTAAATTATCTAATAATCTTAATCTCTTGATTAATTTTGATTTTTTCTGAACAGAAACACTGCCTTCAAGTTCTGTTCTGATTTCTTCAGCCAGTGCTTTAATATCAATTTCAGAAAGTAATTGTTTTATAGCTTCTGCACCAATACCTACTTTTAATGTAGAATCTTCATTTTCAGCCATATAATCATCATATTCTTCTTCTGATAACAACTGAAGTTTTTTGAAATCTGAATCACCGCCGTCTAAAACAACATAGCTGTTGAAATAGATAACCTGTTCAAGATTTTTCAAAGTCATATCTAAAAGTAAGCCTAAATATGAAGGAATACCTTTTAAGAACCAGATATGAGAAACAGGAGCAGCAAGTTTGATGTGTCCCATTCTGTGACGTCTTACTTTACTGTCTGTAACTTCAACACCGCAGCGTTCGCAGATAATACCTTTATGTCTTACTCTTTTATATTTTCCGCAATAACATTCCCAGTCCTTTGTAGGTCCAAAAATTCTTTCGCAGAACAAACCGTCTCTTTCCGGTTTTAATGTACGATAGTTTATAGTTTCCGGTTTTGTAACTTCGCCGTGTGACCATTGAAGTATTCTTTCCGGAGAAGCTATACTGATTCGTATATAGTCAAAATAATCTATACTTGTTGACATTTTTAAATGTTCTCCTTTTTATTTGAAGGGGAGAGGTTATCCCCCCCTGAATTATCTTTATTACAAATCACCAAAAGTGGTTGGTGTTTCAAAGAAGTTAATATTTAACAACTCTGAATCAACATCTGACAACGTACGTTTTGGAGCAGCTTTTCTCAAGTCGTCCATATCAGTCATCAAATCAACTTCGGTTCCGTCTTTTTTAGCAACGGTTATATCCAAACCGATACTCTGCAATTCTCTTACAAGTACCTTAAATGATTCAGGAATACCAGGTCTTGGGATATTATCACCCTTAACGATTGCTTCGTATGCTCTGTTTCTTCCGTTAACATCATCAGATTTGATTGTTAACATTTCCTGCAGAGTATAAGCTGCACCGTAAGCTTCTAATGCCCATACTTCCATTTCCCCGAATCTCTGACCGCCGAATTGTGCTTTACCACCTAATGGCTGCTGAGTAACAAGTGAATAAGGACCTGTACTTCTTGCGTGAATTTTATCATCTACCAAGTGAACTAATTTCAGGAAGTAAGTTAAACCAACTGCAACCGGTCTATCAAACGGTTCACCGGTTCTGCCGTCAATAAGCGTAACCTTACCGTCTTCGCCAACCCAAGTTGCACCTGATTTTTTAATACCTTCAAGTAATTCACCTTTAGTAACGATTTCAGATTCGTTTTCACCGTACATTTCATCAAACGCAGGTGCTTCATAATGCTTACCTGTCAAGTATGCAGCCAAACCTAACAACAATTCGTAAGTCTGACCAACATTCATACGAGAAGGTACACCTAACGGATTCAATACGATATCAACAGGAGTTCCGTCAGGTAAGAACGGCATATCTTCTTTTGGAAGAATTCTTGAAACAATACCTTTGTTTCCGTGACGACCTGAAAGTTTATCACCGACAGAAACTTTACGTTTTTGAGCGATATAAACTCTGATTACGGTATTTGCTCCAGGAGGTAATTCATCACCTTTTTCTCTGTCAAATACCTTAACGTCAAGAACTCTGCCGCCGCCGCCGTGAGGAACTCTTAATGAATTATCTTTTACATCTCTTGCTTTTTCAGCAAAGATTGCTCTTAACAATTTTTCTTCTGGCGGATGTTCAGATTCTCCCTTTGGAGTAACCTTACCAACAAGAATATCATCAGGATAAACTCTTGCACCGATACGAACAATACCGCGTTCATCCAAATGTCTTAATGCATCTTCTGATACATTTGGAATTTCTCTTGTTATTTCTTCCGGCCCGAGTTTTGTCTGACGAGCTTCGATTTCTAATTTTTCAATATGTAATGAAGTGAAGATATCATCATGTACGCATCTTTCAGAAAGCAAGATAGCGTCTTCATAGTTGTAACCTTCCCAAGGCATATAAGCAACAAGAATATTTTTACCTAATGAAAGTTCACCGCCGCAAGTCGAAGCACCGTCTGCAATTACATCGCCTGCTTTAACTTTATCACCTTCGTGAACAATAGGTCTTTGGTTAATACAAGTATCCTGGTTACTTCTTACATATTTCATCAATGTATAAATATGAGATTTGCCATGTTGGTCTTTGATAACAATTTCTTCACCAACTACTCTTTCAACGGTACCGTCAACATCAGCAACGATAACCATACCGGAGTCTTTCGCAACACGAGCTTCCAAACCTGTACCAACTCTTGGTCTTTGAGTAATCAAAAGAGGTACTGCCTGACGCTGCATGTTAGAACCCATCAGTGCACGGTTCGCGTCATCATGTTCGATAAACGGAATCATTGATGTAGCAACAGATATAATCTGAATAGGACATACACCGACATAGTCAACACGAGATGCCGGCTCCATGACAAATTCAGAACGATATCTTACAGGAACAATCTCATCTTTGAATGTTCTGTCTTTATTCAATTTAACGTCTGCCGGAGCGCAACGGTAATTTTCATCGGCATCAGCTGTCATATAAACAACTTCATCGGTTACAACACCATCTTTAACAACAAAGAACGGTGATTCAATGAAACCGTAATCGTTAACTCTTGCGTGAGTAGCCAATGAACCGATTAAGCCGGCATTCGGACCTTCCGGAGTTTCAATAGGACAAATACGTCCATAGTGAGAAGGGTGGATATCACGAACAGGGAAACCTGCTCTTTCTCTTTGCAAACCGCCAGGTCCTAATGCAGAAATACGTCTTTTGTGAGTTAATTCTGCAAGCGGATTAGTCTGATCCATAAATTGTGATAACTGTGAACTGCCGAAAAATTCTTTTAATGACGCAACCAAAGGTTTTGTATTTAAAAGATTTAACGGAGTCAATGTTTCGGAATCCTGAAGAGTCATTCTTTCTTTAACGATTCTTTCAATTCTTGAAAGACCAACTCTGAATTGGTTTTGAAGAAGTTCGCCAACCGAACGGATTCTTCTGTTACCCAAGTGGTCAATATCGTCTAATGTCCCTTCGTCATAAGTTAAGTTGATTAAATATTCTATTGTTGAAACGATATCTTCAACAGTCAAAGTTCTTTGATTTTTAGGAATATTTAAGTTAAGTTTTTTATTTAATTTATAACGACCTACACGACCAATATCGTATTTCTTGGCATCAAAAAATCTTGATTCAAGAATTTGACGGCCGCCCTGAGGAGATGCAGGATCTCCTGGTCTGATTTTTTTGTATAAATCAATTAAAGCTTCATCGGTAGTTTCTGCTGTATCTTTATCAAGAGTTTTCTTTAAGAAATCAAAATGAGTGAATTTTGATTCCATTTCAGCAACAGTAATACCCATAGCTTTAAGTAATGTTGTAGCTAAAATTTTTCTGTTTTTATCAATTTTAACGTGGATAACATCATTGGCATCTGTTTCGAATTTAACCCATGCACCTCTGTTCGGAATCATTGTAGCGTTATACAAACGTTTTCCGTTCGGAGAGATAGTTTTATCAAAATAAACACCAGGAGAACGAACAATCTGAGATACGATTACACGTTCTGCACCGTTTACAATGAATGTACCTTTGTCAGTCATAGTCGGAATATCACCGATATAAACTTCCTGTTCTTTAATTTCACCACTGTCACGGTTAACTAATCTGATCATTACACGCAATTGCTTTGCATAAGTTGCGTCATGAATTCTGGCTTCCTCTACCGTATACTTTGCATTGTCAAAAGTATAATTCGGTAAAAAGTGCAATTCTAATCTTCCTGTATAGTCTTTAATAGGTGAAAAAGCAAGTAATTCTTCTTTTAAACCTTCAGTTAAAAACCATTCAAATGATTTTTTCTGCACTTCAATAAGATCGGGTAAATCGTCCAAACGAGTATGAGGAATACCCATCGGCGTTACTCTTTTTTCGTATTTAGTGTTAGACATTAAGTCACCTCGTTTTAATAATGGTGTGTACTACAAAAATTTTTCTAACTTAAGGCTGTTGACCCTCTACCGATTAATTTTTCATGTTTATTTTCCGGTAAATAATGCAATTTTCATGGGTTTGTAAAGTTGGTAAAAAGCACTTATACTCAAATTTTCAGAGTTTTGGGCACAATTTACCCCACCCTACATTTGCATGTTCTCTAATCTTATTACATCAATATTTATAGTCAAGAAATTTTGGGGTATTTTTCCTAAATTTTTCACATTTTTCTTAATAAAAATTTACAATAAAAATACGCATAGCCAAAAGTTTGACTATTCGTGAATTACACTGTCAACCCCTATTTTTAAAATTCACTAAACATTGCATAAATAAAGGGTTTTGACAAAATCGCCAAAACCCGCTCAATACAAAACATATAAAGATATTATCTTATAAACTCTTTTTAAAATTTTTATAAACTTATTTAAAAATTTGCAAACAAAAAGGTCATAAACCAAAATAGTCTATGACCAATAATTTTCAAGTCCGGTAGCCTAATCTTTGACAATTCCGTTATTATGGAACATCAAAGATTTTTCCAGCTCCCATTTTCTTTGTCGGACATCTTCTATATGTTGTTTGATTTCATTGAGTTCAGAAAGCAAAGTATCTAAATCTTTGTCCTGATGAACTCTTTGAGCCTGCATTTCTTTTCTTTCCGGAACAATATCATCATTCCAGTCGGCAAGAAAACAGCCTTTTTCAAATAACATTCTTTCGTAGTCCATTTCACATATCTCCAATAATCTCTAGCTTATGCTTAACCTCTGTCTGACAACAATTCCTGAAAGAAATCTGTCAATTTGAAGTTGCCATATTTAAACGGATAAGGCTTTCTCATATACTCTGTATCTGTAATACGATTTAATGTTTCCATTTCTTCATTTGACAATGTACCAAAATCAAAACTTGTCATTTCAGCATAATCAATCATTAAATCTTCTACATCCATAATTCTTTTTTCAGACATTTCTACACTCCTTAAACATGTATTAAACTCTACATGTAATAAATCGGATCTTTAGTGAAATAACTTTAGAAAATTGAAGTAGTTTGTAACAATTATTAACAATAAAAATTTTAAACGGGACCTGAATATTAAGTTCAGATCCCGTTTTCGTAGGGTTAGTTAATTGGATAAAAGAGGGTTAAATTAAATCTTTTTAAGCATTAGCTACATATTTTGGAGCTAAATCTTTTATGCCCTGATCCCTTGCTTCTTTTGCAGCTTTAATTTCTTCCGTTATTTCTTGAAGCTGAGTAGTCAAGGATTCTTTTTCCTGAGCAATTTTTCCTTCTTCAACTTTTAAATTCTTTTCTTCTTGTTGTTTAACAAGTTCTCTGCCCTGCACCCACAGAGAGTTCATAATATAATTCTGCATATTCTGCATCATTGCAGGATTTTGCTGCATCATGCCTGCATTTTGTTGTTGGAACATTGCAGTCATCATTGGAGCATTAGAATTCATATACTGCATTGCAGATGCATTTGCAAAAGACAAATAACCGATTGCCCTGCCCATCATTGAACCGGGACATTTCAACAAATCACCTATTGAAACACTTCCGTTACCAATAATTGCGGCATATTCTTGGAGATGTCTTAATTTTCTTGAAATCTTACTCAGTTTATACTGAATATCAGATTTCTGCTTTAGCAAGTCATGTACTCTTGCTGCAAACATTAAGAATGCCATAGCCTTACCTACCTTTAACCTTTTTAACTAACCTAATTTTTTTAACCTACATATATATAAAAACATGCAATATCAAGTAATTGCATGTTTTTAGGCTTTTATTAAGTTTTGTTAACAATTCTATATTACTTAGTTGTCGGAACTTTTTCTACAACCTTGTCAATAAGACCGTATTCCATAGCTTCATAAGCAGAAAGATAGTGATCTCTTTCGCAATCTTCACGAACTTTATCAGGGTTTTGACCTGAATTTTTAGCAATAATATCAATCAACATATCTTTCATTCTGCGAATTTCTTTTGCTTCAAGTTCTATATCGGTTGCCTGACCTTTTGCACCGCCTAACGGCTGGTGAATCATTATTCTTGAACTTGGCAGGGACATTCTTTTACCTTTTGCGCCAGAGCAAAGCAAAAACGCACCCATTGAAGCTGCTTCACCCAGACATATCGTAGAAACAGGTGCTTTAATCAAATTCATAGTATCATAAATAGCCATGCCGGCAGTAATAACACCTCCGGGGCTATTAATATATAACATGATGTCTTTATCAGGATTTTCGCTATCTAGGAGTAAAAGCTGCGCAACAACAGAATTTGCGACATCATCATCTATTTCAGTGCCAAGAAAAATTATTCTTTCTCTTAATAATCTTGAAAAAATATCAAAAGACTTTTCTCCTCTTGATGATGCTTCAATAACCGTAGGCACATAACCCATAATCTTCATATAAGTTTCCTGATCCATTTAATTCTCTCCTTTTTTACAATTTTATTCCAAACTATAAGATTGTGCAAGTTTACAAACCAAATCAGATAAAACAAATTACTCTTAATTTCTCACTATTCACATGCTATAATCAGTATATGAAAAAATTCATTACATTATTAATAATATTATTAATCAATATATTGCCTGCAATTTCAGAAGAGACAGATGTAAAACAACTCACAAATGATGATGTGATTTTGTATCAATCGGACAATGGTGATAAGTGGGGATTAAAAAGTCAAAGCGGAGAAATTTTAACTAAACCTGTTTATAAAAAAATGATAAGAATAGGTTATCACAGCTGGCTTGTCCAATCTTCAAAAGATAAATACGGCCTGACAGATGAAACAGGGAATGTTATAATATCGCCGAAATATAGACAAACTGACAGAATATTAGGTAAATATGTAAAACTTGGCAACACTAATGATTTTGGGCTGTATGATGAATACGGGAAAAATATAATTCCGCATAAATATCAAAAAATTGATTTACTTTTCGGCAAAATGTTTCTAACAATGAAAAATTATAAGTACGGAGTTATGAGTTTTGACGGAAAAGTATTATTAGATAACGAATATGATGATATATACATGCCATCTTCAAGCGTAATGCGTATTCTTTACAACGGAGAATGGTATGAAATAGAACAGGTTAATGCTCAGACTCTGTCCCTTCCTGAAAACGCAAAGGAACATATTTATGATGCGGATACCGGTATAAATCTGTATAAAATCGTGAAAGAAACCGGAATTATTTCAGGATATTCGGTTGTAACTTTTTCAGATTACATAATAAAAATCTTTTCATCCATATCACCTGCACACGAAGAAACAATTGATGAATTATTATTATCACACGGTGCAGATACAATAAGTCTTGTAAAAAAAATGAGCTGGATTCCAAAATATCCTATCACATATGCACAAAAATATTACAAAATAGTCAGAAATCCTAATTCAGGACCGCTTGTCGATTTTAAAAACGATTTGAAAAAGAAAATGAATTAATTTTTATTTAAGGATACAATTGTCGGCGCGTTCAAACCATTTTGTACCGCTGACATCTGATAATTTCCGTTCTAAAAACTCTGCATAATCAGGATAATCTATCCTTTCTTTTACAAGCTCTTTTAAAGCTCTGCTTTTATTTACATCACCCTGCGTTTGCTTAAATCCCATTTTTTCATAAAACGGTACAGCTTCTTTATAAGCTACTAAAAATACATCTTCAAAATTATTTTTTGAAGCTTCTATTACAGAATCCATGAGTTTTTTCCCTATATTTGCCCCTCTTAGATTTTTATTTACGGCAATAGAATCTATATACAAAGTTAAAGGTTCTTTAATTTTTCCGTCAATATCAAGACTTCGTGAATATATTGCGGCTTTTATAGATCCCCATTTGTTTCGGGCAATCAAAAAAGTTGTATCCGGATCCTTCAATGCCTGCCTGTAGTCTTTGATATTATCCGCAATATAACTGTCATATACAGCCTTATCCATAGTTGGTTTTCTGCATTTCTTCCAAAACGGATGAGAAGAAGTATTTGCAAATATATCTAAGAAAAACTGACCAATTCCGCCAAGAAAAGTATTTGTATAACTTTTATTATAATCAAGTTCTCTGCATTCCAATATACCCTGATTTGTCTTAATTTTAAAAGGCTTTATCGGGCAATTTCTTGAAGTATAAGAAATATTTGGATTTATATTGCTGATTTGCATTTTAATATTATAAAACGAAACAAAAAATAATTTGCATTTATGGACTATTATACATTATTCGTGATATACTAGGCTTATGAATAAGAAGATAAAAATAGGATTAATTGGTTTAGGTACTGTTGGCGGCGGAGTTTTCAAATGCCTTCAGCAATATGAAAACATTGAAATTGTAAAAATCGCCGTTCACAACAAAAATAAAAAAAGAAACATTGATAATCTGGATGAAAGCATAATTACCGACAATCCTTATGAAGTTGTCAATAATCCTGAAATTCAGATAGTGGCAGAACTTATTGGCGGAACAGAACCTGCGTATGATTTAATCAAAACCGCTATGATTAACGGAAAACATATAGTAACCGCAAACAAAGAACTTCTTGCAAAGCATGGCGAAGAACTTTTTAAAATTGCACAAGAAAATAATAAAGTCATTTTGTACGAAGCAGCCATTGCCGGCGGTATTCCTTTAATTATGCCGATAAAAACAATTCTTGCCGGAAATAAAATCAGCAAAATTAAAGCTATTTTGAACGGTACAACAAATTATATTTTAACCAAAATGGATGTTCTTGGTGCATCATATAATGATGTATTAAGGGAAGCTCAAGACCTTGGATATGCAGAAACAAACCCGACAGGCGATGTGGAAGGCTTTGATGCCGCATACAAAATCACAACACTTGCAACTATTGCATTCGGTAAAAGAATAAAATTTGAAAATGTATATAGAGAAGGTATTACACAAATACGCCCAGAAGATATGAAAGCTGCAAATGAAATGGGTTATAAAATAAAACTTATTGCATCTGCAGAAATGGATGAAAATAATCATGCGGATGTAAGAGTTCATCCGATGCTTGTTCCAAAGACTAAAACTCTCGCACACATTGATTATGTAACTAATGCCGTTACATTAACCGGACACCCTGTGGGAGAAATTACACTTTCAGGGCCGGGAGCAGGAGAATTTCCTACTGCAAGTTCAGTTTTAGGAGATATACTCGCAATTGTTTCAGAACTAGACAACGAAAACATTTTACCGATGATGAAATGTAAACATGATGAAAATGCTGTTATGACAAATATTTTAGATACAAAAAATAAATACTACTTATCGATAACGGCAAACAATAAAACGGGTGTAATTGCAAAACTTGGTAAGGCATGCGAAATAAATAATATCAGTCTTGCAAGCATCGTACAAAAAGAAATTGCAAAAGATGAATGTGCAGAAATTACTGTTATTACAGAGCTTTGCAAAGAACAAGATATGAGAAACGTAATTGAATACTTAAAAGCTGATGAATCCATTGTCAATGTTAACAGCCTGATTAGAGTTCAATTGTAATTGTAACAAATTATTAATATAAAATTTTAGAAAAAGGCAATTAATTTAGAGTTATATACTTTATATATACAAGAGCAGAGTATATATAAGGATTTATTTATGGCAAAACTTCAGAGCAGAGCTGTAGAGCAGGTTAAAAGCATGGCAACGGCCTCCGGAGAGGGATATGTATCTACGGATTTAAAACTTCATCAGGGAAATGATACAAACGGCATACTTGGTGCAACATTCGGAGCCATGACCAAAAATATTTTAGATATTGTTTGGGGTGCAATTGGTTTTGATGCCAATGTAACCGCAGGATATGAACAAGTTATGACAGATCCCGATTTAGCAATAGAAATTAAGGGCAGAAACTATTATCCTCATCCGGGGTTAGGAAATCTTCGCCCGTATAATGAAGCAGGAAATCCAAGCGGCGGAGTATTTTCGCTTTATACGATGGGTTAAGGAGTAAACAATGGATCAATACGGCGGAATACAAATAAATCCTGTTGGCAAAAGTTTTGAAGACACGTATCAAATACCTGATACTGGGTTGTTGAATACCACAACACTCCACATGTTTGCACAATATAATACACAAACTGTTGAATTTGAAGGTAAAAAAACAGAAAATTCAAACCGCAAAAATCCTCAGGAATTACAAATGCAAAATGAAATGCTTGCAAAAGCAAACAGAATGTTTTTTGAATAAATTTGTCTTATAAAATTTATAAGCCGAGAATTATTTTCTTTACTTCAGATTCATAATTCATCATTGAAAGCATACTTTCAGTTTTTTCGGCTTCTTTCAATTCTTCTTTTTTATCGGCTTTAGGACTAATCCCTTTGGGAACGGGAATATTTGCCTGCTGACGCATCTGAACAATATTATCTATTAATGCCTTTGCTTCCGCTTCAGAGTGAACTGTTGACGGATCAATTCCAAGGGCTATAAGTTTCCTTTTAGTAGCCTCACTTAAAGGTGAACCTGCACAATATGAATAAGAATTTATAAAACTTACGGAATTTATAGACATAGATACACAGACCTTTCTGCATGGGGTTTAATGATATTTATAAAATTATCAATATAATTGACGGAATAAACACCCAAAACTTTATTTATGTTAACAAATGTTACAAAAAACATAAACTCTGAAATCGGAGCTTCTTTATTTTTTTTATATATGTAAGAGAGATAAATAAAAAAGAGGTAAGAGCTATGTCAATTGCGAATTTACAAGAAAAATTGTTATTCTTTTCAAGACAAAAAAGTCGTTTGAACACGGAATTGTCAAATATTCAAATGCAGCAGATGTCAGCCACAAGAAAAGCCGGTACATCTCAGATGGCATATAACCAATCTTTGCAAGAGTTATATTATGACCCTGAAATTGGGTACGGAACAGATGAATATACAGAAGTTTTAGTTCAGCTTCAGAGTGACCATGAATTTGAAATGGCAAGTTTAACTGCTTGGGAATCTCAATTAGAAGCTCACAAAGAATCAACCGAAACACAATTAAATGAAATCACAAACTATGAAAATTCTTGGCAAAAATTATTAGCTAATAATATTAAAGTTGAATTCAGTTATGGAGGAGTCGGCGGCGGCGGTAAATAGGTACTAAATTAAATAAAAATCAGACAAAAAAAGAGTTCATTTCATATGAACTCTTTTATTGATCTAAATTAAATATATTTAATGGTCTGAATAAATATTTGTTTACATCGTAATCATGAAAACTATTTCTTGGCTTTTCAAAAACATTTTCGACAAGAGTTTCAACAAACCCATTATTCCGCAACAGGTCTGCTACTGCACTATCATAATCTCCGATAATCAAAGTAAACGAACTATCAGCTTTTTTAGATAACAAATCTGCAAGTTCTCTTATTCGATCCGAAGACAGATAAGGCCAAAAATTTCTGGCAAATAGAACAGTATTCTTTAAATCCATGTTTTTAATATCTTCTACAATATCACCTTGTTCAAAATTTACAAGAGATTTTAGAGAATGTTCAACCTTTACTGTTTTTGTATATTTTAACCTCGGGTCATTTGAACCTCTTGAAGGGATAGGTTCAAAATAATTATAAAAATCTCCCTTCAAATATGCATTACCCAATTCATACTCAGAATTTGTAATATTATAAACTCCTCTTTTTGCAAGCTTTAAATGGTTCAAATCTATATCCTTTGCTCTCAGGGGTAAAAATTTTGCAGCTTTATCTTTTAAACGATTTATTAAAACTGAAAGAAAAGAATAAGATTCTTCTCCATCAGAGCAAGCATGCATTACAACATTCACCTTTGGAACATTTTTGTATTTATTATTCAAAAAATCCACAACTTCAGGATAATACAAATCATCACGAAAAATTCTGGTATCACCCCTGTAGGCTAAATTGTCATCTGCATCTTTTACCTCATGAAAATATACACCAAATGAAACCGGCACATTTAATTTTACTGTATTCAGAGTAATCATATTTTACATAAAACACATAAAAAAATTTTTTGCACAAAAAAAAGACACCAATTTAATAATTAGTGTCCTTTTATCAATAAATAAGTTTTTGACTATGCTTTAGCTGCACCGGCTTTAGCAATAATTTCGTCTTCAACATTCTTAGGAACTTGTTCATATTTTTGGAATTCCATTGAGAATGTACCACGACCTTGAGTATTTGATCTCAAGTCAGTAGCATAACCGAACATATTTGCCAAAGGTACAATAGCTCTGACGATTACATTACCTGTATTACCTTGAGGTTCTTGACCTTCGATTCTGCCTCTTCTTCTTGAAATATCACCGATAATTGTACCTGTAAATTCATCAGGAATTTCAATTTCAACCTTCATCATAGGTTCAAGGATACAAGGTTGTGCTTTTTTACAACCTTCCTTAATTGCCATAGAACCGGCAATTTTGAACGCCATTTCAGAAGAGTCGACTTCGTGGTAACTTCCGTCATAAAGTTCTACTTTAACGTCTATCATTGGATATCCCGCTAAAATACCGCCTTCTAAAGCCTCTTCCATACCTTTTCTTGCCGGTTCAATGTATTCTTTAGGAATAGCACCACCAACAATTTTATTTTCAAATACAAATCCTGCATTTTCTTCTGCCGGTGAAATTCTGACTTTACAATGTCCGTATTGACCTTTACCACCTGATTGACGGATGAATTTAGAATCCTGATCAGCAGTTCCTCTAATGGTTTCTCTGTATGCAACCTGAGGTTTACCGATGTTAGCTTCTACTTTAAATTCTCTCAACATACGGTCAACGATAATATCTAAGTGAAGTTCTCCCATACCTGAAATAATAGTCTGACCGGTTTCTTCATCAGATTTAACTCTGAAAGAAGGATCTTCTTCTGCCAATTTTTGAAGAGCGATACCCATTTTATCCTGGTCAGCTTTTGTTTTTGGTTCAATTGCAACTGAAATAACAGGTTCAGGGAATGTCATTCTTTCTAAGATAATCGGATCTTTTTCATCACATAAAGTATCACCTGTTGTAGTGTCTTTTAAACCAACAGCTGCACAGATATCACCTGCATAAACTTCATTTTCTTCAAGTCTTTGATCTGCATACATACGAACTAAACGAGAAATACGTTCTTTTTTACCTGTAGTAGAGTTCAAAACATAAGAACCTGAAGTAATCTTACCTGAATATACACGTAAGAATGTTAGACGACCAACAAACGGGTCTGTCATAACTTTGAATGATAAAGCAGAGAACGGTTCATCATCAGAAGAATGTCTTTCAATTTTTGTTCCGTCTTCTTTTTCACCTTCAATAGCTTTAACATCAACAGGTGATGGCATATAATCAACTACGTTATTCAAAAGTAACTGAACACCTTTGTTTTTGAATGCTGTACCGCAAGTAACAGGAACGATCTTGTTATTACATACAGCTTTTCTTAAACCTGCTTTCAATTCTTCGATTGTAATTGATTCAGGATCTTCAAAGAATTTTTCCATCAATGTATCATCTTCAGAGCAAATAGCTTCAACCATTGCATCGTGATATTCTTTTGCTTTTTCCTGTAAATCTGCAGGAATTTCTTCTTCTTTAATATCAGTACCTAAATCGTTAGTATAAATTTCAGCTTTCATTGTCATCAAGTCAACCAAACCTGTAAATTTATCTTCTGCACCGATAGGTAACTGGATAGGAACGGCATTAGCACCTAAACGTGTTTTAATTTGTTCTGCAACACGATAGAAATCTGCACCTGTTCTGTCCATTTTATTAACAAATACCATACGAGGTACTTCATAACGATTAGCTTGTCTCCAAACTGTTTCAGACTGAGATTGAACACCGCCTACTGCACAAAATACAGCAACAACACCATCCAATACACGCAATGAACGTTCAACTTCAATTGTAAAGTCAACGTGACCCGGGGTATCAATAATGTTAATTTGGTGTCCTTTCCATTCAGCAGTTACAGCTGCTGACTGAATTGTAATACCTCTTTCTCTTTCTTGTTCCATAAAGTCGGTTACCGCAGCACCATCGTGAACTTCACCTAATTTGTGAGTTTTACCTGTGTAAAACAAAATACGTTCTGTTGTAGTTGTTTTACCGGCATCGATGTGGGCAGCAATACCAATGTTTCTAATTTTTTCTAGTGGAGCTGGTCTTCCCATTTTTCTTTTCCTTCTTTTCTTTTATAAATTATGTACTACTTTTGCTATTTATATTTTAATGTCTGCATAGCAAATGCCGACATCATAAATTATCACACAAACATAAAATTTTTCAAATAATGCACATAATTTTTGTAACAAAAAAGATTTAAGATATGTTCATTTACGAATAAACATAAGGCGGACCATTTTTAATTTCCGACAAAATATTTTCTGCAGTATTTTTTAATTCTTCCTTTGACCTGCCTTCATCAACCTGTTTATAAAATTCTCTGACCAAAGGAAAAATTGAAGAATCTTTCTTTGCTTTAAAGTTACGCAGTTCTGTTGAAACAAGGCGTTTTTGCAAGTTCAGTTCTGTTTCGGCATTAATCTTTTTAACCTGAACATCTTTTAGTGCTTCACCTGTAAGCTTTCCGCCGTACCCGACAGCAGTTATGCCTGTTATACCTGCAAATAAAAGTGCAAACTGAGGATTGGAAGTATCTAAAAGCCAATTATAAAAGAATGCCTTATAATCATCTACAAAAGAATTGAATGCGGGTTTTGGAGTTCCGTCACCCCCAATATTAGGATTTACTTTTGTTGCGGAAGTGTTAAATTTTTCGGTAATTTTTTTGAGAAACTCATCTTTTTCTGCACCATTTTCCCAGTTCAATAAAGATATCTGTTCTTTTGCAAAATCATGTATTCCTTTTGAAGTTTCAATTTCAACAAACATATGAGTTAAATTTTCTCTGTCCGTTTCTTTTGTTTGTTCGGTTGATGTCTTTACAATATTTCTTATCAAATCTTTTGTTTTATTCAAACTTTCTTCAAGATGCATCTTACTTTTAGTCAGATTTTTTAAAGACAAAAATCCAAGTCCCACAATTCCCAAGGCTGTCCCTATCCCAAGCAGAATATTACCCACAGGACTGCTTTCTTTGTTTTTATTTTTTATACCCTCACCTTTAAACGCAAACTGCTCAAAATTTTTCCTGCCGAAGCCCTGTTCTGCTTTTTCATTTTGAGGATTAATATATTTTTCAAAATCTGAAGAGTATTTTGACAGCATTGCACGAATTATCTGCATTTTTCCCGAAAATGCCTGTGTCTCAATATCGATTAAGTTTTCCTGAAGATTTTTTTGAATATTTGCTTCTTTGCGTTTCACCCAAATATCTTTGTATCCGTCAAAAAAGGTTTTGCCGATAAAAGCCATTGCCGAAAGAGTTAAAACACCCGCTCCCGCAATAAAAGTTTTGCTGTTCGGACTTTGCACCATCTGGAAAATTACCTGATAATGCTCTTTACTCAAATTTACGTTTCTTGTAACAGCAGGAAGCCATTTTTCTTTTGAAAGATTTTTTGAAACCTTTGCGCTGTACCTTACAAAGCCTGTCAATCCCGCAATTGCACCCATTACACCCAGCGCTGCTGCACTTAACGGAAGCAATTTCCGATCTACAATTTTATTATCCGTATATAATTGATTCGGCAAACTTGCATCGTCAGAAATTAAAAAACTGTCTTTTATACCCGAAAGATTATTTTCATTTTCTTTTACGGTACTATTTACAACAACACCCTCTTTTGTAGTGTTTAAATTTTTTCTTTGGGATGAAGTGAGATTTCTGTGTTGTATTAAAGACTCATTAACAAAAGGATTAACGTTCATATTCTGCTATCCTTTCTTCTTCTCTTTTAAATTTTCGTGACAAGTTATGCAAAAAAGTTTTTAAATCAAATGCTTTTTGAGTTTCCTCTATTTTTTGTTCTTCCTCGGAATTTTCATCTGCACCAAACATGAAAAATATTGATTTCATTTTCTTTTTTATGCCGCTCATTAAATTTGAAAGACCTTTTTGTAAAGATGCTTTTAATTCCCCGAAAACTGCTGCCAATTTATCTGATATATCCGCAAACTTCTGTGCAATATTAACTATTACATTACTTATATTTGAAACAATATTTAAAACTTTTGCTGTGACATTTAAAACAAAATTTACTGGGACAGCAATAACTTTAGGCATTGAAGCTGAAATAACCTGAGATAATTGAGATATTCTGCTTTGTGCATTTTCAAGAGTTTTTTGAAACTGTGCAACTGCTGTCAAAAAACTCTGTTGTGCCTGCTGAGCTCTTTGTTTTGCAGCTTTTTGATTTTTTAGCATTATACCCACTGCAAGACACTGGTTATAAGTCATTTCACCAACATTCCGAGGAACATCACGCTTTGTTGTGGAATTTCCGCCTGCCATACCGCTGCATATAGGACAAGCCCCCATAGGCATACCATGCGGACAGCAACCAATTTTGGTATTATTAAAATGTGCAATAGCAGGCATAAAAAATCCTCTTTTTACTGACATAAAAGAGGAAACACTTATAATTCAGATATATCTATCTGTCCGTAGATAATCATCCGTGGAGTGTTCCGGCTGTTACGGTTGCGGCAGCAGCTGAAGATATTCACTTCATTTCCTCTTTTGTTCCTAGATATTAAAATAACTATATACCTATGTCAAATAATCTCAAATAAATATTTACAATTATTTATTCTCGGTATCGTTATTTTCTTCTTCCTGATTTTCGCTGTTTTTCTCTTGATTTACTATTGTACCCTGCACATCTCTGTAGATGTCATATTCTCTGATATTATTTACTCTCAACAATACAGAGCTTCCTTCATTCTTTTTATAATTTACACCCTTTGTAAATTTATCAATTAATGCTCCGGTAGCTTTTGCAGTAGGCTCGACAGAAATAATACCGATAATTGAAGCCGTTTCAATAATCATTAAACACGAACCGACAGCACCGGATACCAATGCAAAAGGAGTGCCTATTATACCTTTCAGGGTATTTGCAACTAATGAACCTTTGAGTTTTAATTGTTTTGTATTTGCACTTACTGTGTATATATCACCGTTAGGGAAACGCATTTCGTTAATATCAATTATCATATTCGCTCTGCGATAACCCCATTTACTTTTTTCAACAGACCTGATTTTGCCGTTAAAAATAGTTCCCTTTGGAATTACAAAACCGCTTCTGTGCTCTGTATAAGTTTTACTTGTAGTAAACTGAACCGCCTGATTTGCAGAATCCTTATTCGCATTCACGCGCGTATTGTATTCAGATTTTATAATCAACGGATACTCTGCACCGTGAGGAATTTCACCGGCATAAGCCATCGGCATAGTTATAAATGAAATCAAAAATATAACAGACAAAATCTTTTTCAGCATAAAAACACTCTTTCTTTTATAATATCAATCGACAAAATAATCTTAACATAAATAACATATTAGAACAAATAGACAAATTAATACGGACTGATACGCCATATTTTTCTTAAAAAAGGAAATCTGTGAAAGAATATTTCTCTTGTTGGGTGACGCATTTCTTTAATAATAGTGACAACCGGCTCGCAGGAATCTTTGTTCCATATTATAGCACCTGCGGGGAAAGGACTGAACCTGAGGTGCTTATTTGCAAGATTAAGCTTGTTCAACCCTTTTTCATTTCTTATTATCGGCTTTAATAATATTTTTAAAAGTTTAAATTCATCATATGCAATATTTCTTGGGGTGTTTGGCTCAAAATCGTTCAAAGCCATTTTATGCTCCAGCTTTTCTAATACCGGAGTCAGAGCATATCGTCTTTTACCGGCCTGCTCAACATAACCGCATCCGACACCTTTGTACAAAACTTTGTTGACAAAACGCCCGAATGTCATGCCAGGAGTGAATTTATTTAAAGCTGCAGAAATACTTGAGACCATTATTTATACCTACTTATTATTTAAAAACAAATAAAAATAAAATTGCGTATTTTTTCTGCAATATTAACAAATATTAACCAATCAAATCTTTTGCCAATGCCTGCGGAGCTGCAAATGATGTTCCTGAAGCTGTATTAGGGATTTTTGTAGTTTTTGAAATCGGCATTATACATTTCGATTTATTTTTCATATCAAAAAACTGACGAAAACTTAAATCACAATGAGTTCCCCTTGGGAATGTATATTCCATAATTTCAGGTGAAAATTTATCTTTAAATATCTCTTTAAATTTTTCTATATCATAGATACGTCCCTGAAGCTTTTTACTTTTTACGGCATTTGGCAATTTGAATCTCATAAAATCCAAATCAAAAATAAATTTATTTTGAGAGTATAAATCATCAACAACTGCTTTTAACTGTTCATAATCCTGCTTTGTTGCAACTTTCTTTTTTAATTCAAAATAAGACAATTTTGCATAATCTCCAACAGGTGAAACGAGATTTGACATTTTTAAAGCCTGAATAGGCGCTTGCTTTTCAACTTTAGCAGAATTTGTCATATAAACAGGTAATGGCTGATATTCACTCACAAAGCCATTAATTGAAAATCGTTTTATCGGTTCACCGGTAACAGCATCTTTACCTCCGACAGTACGCACCCCTTTTGCCAAAGACAATGCGTTAAATCCGGTCTTTTTATTACATGCGGATATAAAAACTTTTGTGCCTTTTGATGTCAATTTTTCAATTTCGGTAATTATATGTTTTATCTGTTCAGGAAGCTGATTATAAAATGCTCTTTGCATTTCCGGACTTGTTATATTTTGAGCTGTTGCACCTTCAACCAAATCATACGGTCTGACAAAAGAGGATGAAATATTTGCATAATCATAATGCTGTTCAGATGAATTTATTTTTTTTAATTGTTTTAAAAGACTTTTCCCATCAAAAGACATATTCCCGCTTCCACTGCGAGGTTTTACTGAAAATAAATCTATAATTGGTTTTTTAGCTTTAGTCAGAGTTTTTAAAACTGCGCTTGTTAATTCGCCATGGGTGTAGTCTTTTCTAAAACTTTGCCCCATAGCAACGCCCTTTTTCTTTCCGAAAATATCTATGAATGCAACACGTGCAACTTTTATCCCCTGAACTATATTCATATAATCCCCTTACATATATAAACAATTTCTTTAGGAAATAATTGTCAGGGAAAAACATCTATGTAAAAAAATGTTAAATTATATCCCATATATTATTAAAAAAAATTTTTATGAGATTTAATAATAGCGGAGATTTTTATGAACATAATCAACAACTACAATAATTACAATTATAATATAGGTTTTGGAACTAAATTTTCAGCAAACAAGAAATATTTAGACCCTGAAATTGTGGATGAATTTGTTGCAAAAACCATCAATAAAGAAAGAAAAAGTAACGGAAAAATTAATTTTTATACTGATACACTTTCAGAAGCAACCAGAAAAAAATTTAAAAAAGAAATCAAATCATCATTAAGCCAATTCATAATAGATAATAATATCTTTTTTGTTAAAAAGAATGCTGATGGGGATTTATTTATAAAGAAAATGGCAAAATAAATTACCATTTTTTAAATATAAAAAATACGGCAAGAATTATTAAGGCAAATCCGACCAAATAATTCCATTTGAATTGCTCTTTCAAGTAAAAAACAGAAAAGAAGCTGAATACAACAAGAGTAATCACTTCCTGAATAGTTTTTAACTGTGCAGCATTATACACATCATAACCTATTCTGTTTGCGGGAACCTGAAAGCAATATTCAAAAAAAGCAATTCCCCAGCTTGCAAGAACAACGGACCAAATGGCAGAAGATCGGAATTTAAGATGTCCATACCAGGCAAAAGTCATAAAAATATTAGAAATAAGTAATAAACAAATAGGTGTAATAGCTCTTATCATAAGTATTTCTCCTCAACAGCTACTGATATAACATATAAGGATTATAAAACAAACAAAAAAAATCTTGACACAGAGTTTTTTTTATCTATAATTGATTATACGAGCGTTAAGCCGGCATAGCTCAATTGGCAGAGCAACGGTTTTGTAAACCGTAGGTTGTAGGTTCGAGTCCCATTGCCGGCTTTTTTAATGAAAATTTCTCAAGCCCTTGTGGCTCAGAGGTAGAGCACTCCCTTGGTAAGGGAGAGGCCGCGAGTTCGAGTCTCGCCAAGGGCAAATTTTAAGCCCGAGAGAGAACGGAACGGGGCAGAGAAATTAAAAATTAAATAAGGGTAGGTGGCCGAGTGGCTAAAGGCGACAGACTGTAAATCTGTTCTCGCGAGAGTACGGTGGTTCGAATCCACCCCTGCCCAATGTAAATCGGATGATGGCTTTTGTTATCATCCGATTTATTTTTGTAAGGGGATTGGATAAGAAATACAGCTGGTGGTTCGGAACGAGCGAGCCGAAGCCGAAGCCATTTTGCCTGTAGCACACCTGCTACACAAGGCAAAATGCGTAGTGCTGTCTATGGCGAGCGAAGTGATTAATCCACCCCTGCCCAAACTTTATAAAGAAGGTCGAAAGACTTTCTTTTTTAATTGCAGGGGATTGGATGCGAACCACAGATTTGTGGTTCGAGCGAGGAGCGAGCAGAGGCTGAAAAGACACGACAAGGGTCGTGGCTTGTAATGCCGTTTATTGCGAGCGACTCAAGACAATCCACCCCTGCCCAATGTAAATCGGATGATGGCTTTTGTTATCATCCGATTTATTTTTGTAAGGGGATTGGATGAGAACCACTAATTTGTGGTTCGAGTTTTATGTCCGTTTTGGGTTGTAAGTACCATGTCATTGCGAGGACGAAAGTCCGAAGCAATCCGGCATTTTAGTTCTAACTATGTCAGAGGTTGACTGACTTTGATTAACCAAAATGTACCGGTAGACTAAAGTCTACCCTACTTGCTGCTTAAATTTATATTTAGGCTTCTTTGTAATCTTCGATTCCAAGCTTTTGGGCTTCACGTAAAAATTTACTAACCTTATTTACAAAATACCCAATACATCCTATAGCTCCGGCTATACATCCTAATATAGCAGCTGAAACTCCCTTCAATACTTTTTTATTTTTTGCAAATAATAGTGCAATTCCGGCACTTGATATACCACCTATCACACTTGAAACCGCGACTTTTCGTTTAAATTCATCTGCAGTATAGGTTTTAAGGGATGAAACAGATACTTTATCACATAATTTTTCGTATTTATCGGCATTCTCATTTGGAATTGTAATTTTTTTGCATTTTTGAGTATAATTGTCTTTGACTTCATACAAAACTTTTCCATCAGGCGTATTACCTAATCTACGATAAACTTTAACATTATTGTCAACCATAATTATTCCCTTTTTAATTTATAAAATTGCGAAACAAAAATTTTTGCTATTAATTATTTTTTTTTAATATATATTTTACATTGCTAACCTATAAGCTTTTATAAATATGAATAATTCGTTTTATAAATAACACCTAATTCATCAGCATAATCTTGCCAAAATCGGTGAATTCCTTTAATCTGTTCATAGCCGATATCAAATTCATTTTCTGATTTTATTTTCTGTATTTCTTGCTTAAATTCTTGTACTACCGCTTTATATTTAGATTGCAATTCTTCAACACTATATTTCCCTGTTGATTTAAGTTCTTTAATTTTAGCAGCTAACTGCTTGATAGTTGTGATACCGTGGAATTCTTTTGGTAATCTATCTGTGAGAGCGCCCAAAATTTCGGGATACATGTAAAATACATGCTCTGCTTCATATAAAGCCATTTGTTTTTTATCAATAGGCTTAAATTTAGGAGTTTTCATTAAAAGTGAGAATTCCCCATTCTTATTAAAGGCTATAATATCATCACAATGTCTGAACATATATCCAAAATCATCAAAACTGATTGGAGTAGATAGTAATTTATCCCCGCACTCATGTAATGCAGGGTGTCCATGAACGACCGAACAACTTTTTGGTAAATGTAATTGATCAAGTCCTGCACTTACTTGATGTTCATCTCCTTTATATTCTCCAAATATTTTATGAGATTTTTTATCAATAATAACCAGATGTTCGTATGGATCATCCGAATGTAATGCGCAAACAACTCGTTCCTTTGCATATTTGCGTGCACCTTTTAAACTTTGGAATTCACTTTGTATAGACTGAATTTTATTGCCTAAGTTAATGCTTTCTTTACCGGAAATTAGGTTTTCTACAAATTGCATCCATTGTTTTTTTAATTCATTTCCATCAATGATTGCTTTTTTAACGATTTCATTAGAAGATTCTCTTTTAATGCTTTTATTGATTATTTCACTCTTAATAACCGTTTTGAAATTAACTATATCCGCTTTTAATGGTACATATTTCAAACCAAATGTATTTGTTATTTTATGTTGTTTAGTACATAGTAAACTTTTGGCGAGTTTTCCGCCTCGTTCAACCATAAAGTTAAATGCGACTTTTTGTAATCCCATTATAGAATTATCCCTTATTTCCCCTGTGTATATCTATACAAAGTGTTTTTCTTTTCAAAAATTGCTTAATCGTTACAAAAGTTTATAGTGCGCAATTGTTAAGTTGAAAAAATTTTAATGTCACCCTGCGGGCAATCATCGCAAGAAATCTTCATAGCTTTTAATTCTGAAAAACGGATTATGACGAGAATTTTCCATTACAATAATTCGCTCTTTATAATATTCTTTTTGTGCAGAAAGTTTAAATATCGGATCATCATCCCCTATATAAGCACGATCGAAAATATCTTTTATGTTTTTAGAATTCTCTTTATAAATTTTTTCTAAAGCCTCAAGTTCAAGATTACAACTTTCCAGCGTTCTTTTTGAAGGGTGAAAATTATTGTATTCTTCATCTGTTTTGACAAGATAATTTCTTGCAAAATCATCACAATTTTCTTCGTTTATTTGTCTGAATATTTCCAGCATTTTAGACGACAAACCGTAATGTTCATCAAACAAATACGGGTTTCCGCTTATTGCGATTTTTTTATTTATCTTAAAATCAAACGGGCAAATTGAAGCCATAAAAACCCCGGCAGAAAATGCAAGCAGATTTATTTCTTTATATTTGGAAAAATCAAAATCAAGACATAAATCAAAAAATTCGTACAAAATCAAAACATCAGAATCGGATTCAAGATGTAAAAATTCAAACTCATCACACCCCCAACCCGAAAAAAATAAAATTAATTTATCAGAATTTTTATTGATGTAATACTGCTTCATGCAAAATATTATACAGCATGTTTTATATTTTGAGAAACTTGTTTTTTAGAATTTAAAAATTTAATTCTGTATTTATCACTTACTTTTCCTATCTGATTAAGAATAAATCCCGAAATAAAACCAAGCGCGAGAGATTTTCCGCCCGAAACAAGTTTGGTAGCAGAGCCTATTGAAGTAGCCAAGGCTCCTGCAACCGGAATACCTGAAGTCAGCATGACTGAAATTTTTTCATCATCATTATGTGCATATTCAAGCCCTCTGAGAATCATCATAGTAGATAACACTACCGTTAAAATATCAGTTGGAGCAGAACCTATTGCCAAATCTCTGACCTTATCAAAGAATTCAACTATTTCTGTATTAACGGATTTATCAAATGATTTTACTGCATTTTGCACCGCAATAGCCGCACCGGATTTTGACAGTTCAAACGGGGCTATCTTGTAATAAATAGACAACATATCCTGAATTTCACCCGTTGATTCATCCTCTGCCATTTCAGATATAGAATTTATATGTGACTGTTTATATGCTTCGTGTTCCTTTACCAACTCGGGAGATATCTTATCCGTAACCTTATGCTCTGATAACTTGTTTAGCTCTTTTAAAAATAATTCTTTATTATTTTTGAGTCCTTCAGGGTTGTTAGCAAACCATTCAAGCCTTTTTATTATTTCTTCCCCCTCTATATCATTTTCAGGAATAAAACTGCTGAGTTTAGCTATATATTCTGAAATTACTTTTGTTTTGTCATTTCCGGTGTATGTTATAACATTCCTTGCCAATGCTATATTCCCGGCCAAGAGTGTTTTATCACCCTGTATCTGTTCCGCAGCAATAAAGGTCTGCCACATTTCTTTACGGCGGAATTTATTTTTACTTGACCAAAAATCCTTAAAAGACGCATCCCAAAAACTCGAATATAGTTTTGAATTTATGGCTTTAATGTACGCATATCTGTTTTTCATTGCATCAGGATTAATAAAGTTATCAACCACCATTTTTGCAGTTTCTCTATGTTCTTTTGCTTTTGCAACAAGTTCTTTTTTAGTATAATTTTTACCTTTAAATTCCACAATTTCATCAGGAGAATTTTCAAGAATATAATTATCTAACTTATCAAATATTCTATACATTTTGTCAAAACTTTGTTTTGTGTTTTTATAAGACTTAACAACTGTTTTCCTTGACATGTTTTCAAACACATCAGAAATAAATTTATGTAATTTTTTTGTAGGTTCTGTTTTATACATAAGTTTCATAAACAAAATATCTTTTACAGAGGTTATATTATTGATAGCTTCTGTCTTTTTTATAAAAGTATTTAGCCCTTTCAGTGCATGTTCATAAAATTTTGAGCTTCTTGAATTATTCAGGTTAGATAACTCTAATTTATACTCAATAAAATCTTTTAATTTGCCCATATATTTTGCTGCACCCTTTTGAACCCCTCTTGAACAACCCAATAACAAAACCCCTGTTATCATACCCGTAATACCGAGAGCTAAAGCGGGATTTGACTCTTTCTTATTTTGAACAGATATAAGTGAAGCATCTGCATTATTTCTATGCAAAGGCGAATTTTGTTTATTTTTGAGTGCAAACTGTTCAAAAATACTTTTATATGGAAGATAGTATTGACTTGTATTTAGCTGTATTTTATTCATAAAATTTTGTTATTTGGGTTGTTAGTATTTTTTTGAAAACATAAACTAAAAATTTTTTGCTGTTTAATATCTGATAAATATTTTAAATTATACCATGGTGATTGTATCGAGTTCGTAAAAATTAATTGTAAATGAGATGATTTTATTATATCATTTTATCACTTATTTTATATAGAGGGGTATTATGAATAAAGCTTTAAAAATCACAGGAATTGTTGTAGGAATATTGTTACTTATTTTATATATATGTTTTCTGTTTGTTTTACCAAGGGTAATTGACATTTCCCAATATAAAGAACAAATTCAAAAAATAGTTAAAGAGCAGGTTAATCTTGACCTTGAGTATTCTAATGAGCAGTTTATAACAACCCCGCTTTTAGGTGCAGGCTTTAAAGCAGATGATATTAAAGTTACCCTGCCGGACAAAACAGTTGTGCTATCAGCCGATAATATAAAAACAGCCATATCTTTACCGCATCTTTTACTTTTAACAATAAGGGTTTCAGGTGTAGATATTCAAAACCCGTTTATTAATATTGAAATTTTAAAAAACGGCGAAGATTATAAAATAGTTAAACATTTTGAAGATTTACTCAATGCGAAAAAAGAAGAAACCTTCGCTCAAAAACCTGTAATTGAAGAAACTGACGGTTTTAGATTTAATCCGGAATGGGTAAAAATTGTAATACCAAATGTCAGATTACACAATTATAAATTACTGATAACAGATTTAGCATCCAAACATTATCTTGATTTGCACGGTGATAAATTAATTTTTGGATATTTTGACCGCAAGAGTATTAGAGTCAGAACTGCTGCCGATTTATACAGCGACACAAATAAAAATATTTCAGCAAACATTGATATTGATACATTCCTGCCGCCGCCATCACCTGAACTTGATGAAGAAGATGATCCGGCTGAAAAAATAGACATTATGTTTATTAATCCGGTAAAAACATATCAAAACTACGATTTAAAAGCTGATATAGATACAAAAATAAAAATACGAAAAACAAAAGATGGCGGATATAATTCGTACGGGCACTTTAATGTCGAAAATCTTACACTTCGACTCTCTCAAATCCGCTTGCCAAAAAGCTATTTCAGAGTTAAAACATTCGGATCTAATGTCGCTTTGGATACAAATATTTACACAACCAAAGACGAAAACATAAATATTTTCGGAAGATTAAATATTTCCAAACATCCAAGAATTGACCTAAATATAAAATCAGCATCAATAAAATTCCAAAACCTTTTAACTTTATCTAAAGCATTTTTGGATTCTTTGCAAATCCCGAATGAATTGGGGCAATATAAAGCATCAGGTTCACTCCTTGCAGATTGTTATATCAAAACAAATTTCAAAAAATTAAAATCAGACGGATTTATAAAAGTTGAAGGCGGTTCACTACAGGTGAGAAATCTTGGAGAAGTGCTTTCAAAAGTTAACATAAATCTTATGCTTGATGACAGTGTCTTAAATATAGTTAATTCCGGTCTGTTCGTTGAAAATTCAGAAGTAAAAATTAACGGTTCAATTAACAAAAAATCATACACTGACATAAATATTAAAACAAATGCAATCCCGCTTTCAAAATTATTCAATGCCTTTGCTCCGAAAAATTTAAGAACAGGATTTAATTTAAAATCCGGCACACTGTCGTCTGATTTTAATATTAAAGGCAAAATGAAAGAAGCCATAACAAATATCAATTTTAAATTAAGAAATTTTGATTTTGCGGACAGGAAAAACACTTTTGACATAAAAAATGCAGAGCTTGGTTCGGTATTTATTTATGAAGCAAAAACACAAAACCTTTTGGGCGAAATTTTGAATAAAGATTTTCGTTTTATCTTGCCAAAAACAGCTTCAAACATTTATATTCCAAGAATAAAAGTTAATGTAGAAGATAAAAATATTACAATCGCAAAAAATGACTTGTTATTTAATAATGCATCTAAAATCGTTTATTCCGGAAAAATAACCGATTATGAAAAATTAGAAAATATAATTTTTGATGCAAAAGGTTCTGTAAGCACTCAGGACTTAATAAAACTTATCGGCAGAGAATTTAAACCTTATATTAATGCAAAAGGTTCTATTCCTGTTGAGCTTTCACTAAACGGAGATGCGGATAAAAAGACTCTTTACGCCGCAGCTTTGGCAAACAGCGGAAATTACATTACACCTGTTGATATTGATTCTTTGCAGAACAAAGATACATCCCTTCAGGCAACTTTAATATTTAAACCCAAAAGATTAAAAATTAAAGACACCGGTTTATTTACAAGAACCGTATCTTATGACGAGGAAGGCAATAAAAAAATATCTCTCGGGAATGTTGCAGATCTTGACGGAACGGTTGAATTTAACCGCATTAACCTTATGAAGTTTGATATCCCTCAAAATTTAACAGGCAAATTACACTTATTTCCACGTTCAAAATTTGTAGTAAATAAATCACATATTTTCGCTTTTGGCAGTCTGATTTCTCCGCTTGTAAGAGGGGATCTTAATATAAATAATCTGTTCATACCTGAAATTCGTACCGCATTAAACAGTTTAAATATCGGGTTTACAGGCAGAAATATAAACATTAATATGAAAGATTTAATGCTCAAAAATTCAGACATAAGTGCAGATGCGAAATATTCACTTGAACCAAAACAAAATATTGAACTGAATGATTTAAAAGTAGATTCAAAACTTATAAATGTTGATGATTTAACTTCGGTACTGGCTTTGGTTGATCGTCATATACCAAAGATACCTTCAAAATCATCAGCACCTGCTGATATTCCTGTCAGTATTCCAAACGGTACAATCAATATGCGCAAAATTGTTACCGGTAATATTGAGCTTGCAAATACAATCTCAAGACTTATTTTGAGAAACAATATTCTCCACCTTAATAATTTATCAACAGCAATATTTAAAGGCAATGTCAACGGGAATATTGATGTAAACCTTTTATCAATGATAATAAATGCTGATGTAAAAGGAAGAAATATTGATATAGAAAAGGCATTGCTTGACAGCTCCGGAATGAAGGATACTCTTAGCGGCAAGGCAGAATTTGATGCAAAATTAAAAATTGACGGTTCAGCAACCACCCAGCAGGCGCAAATGAAAGGTATAGAGGGCGAGGTTAACTTTACTGCCAAAAATGGTCAATTCGGACCGTTTGGGAAACTTGAAAATATGATTTTAGCTGAAAACATCAGAGAATCACAATTTTTCCAAACAGCGCTCGGCGGTATTATAAATTCTATATCAACAATTGATACTACACATTTTAACGAACTTAACGGCAAAATACACCTGAAAAACGGAATATGTAATATTTCTCATATAACATCACGGGGGAATGTAATGAATTTACATATACTTGGTAAATTTGACATACTTAAAAATTATGCTGATATGAAAGTTCGAGTAAAAATAACATCAATTATATCAAAATTACTTGGACCGTTAAATGCGATTAATCCGGTAAATATAATGAGTAGTGCGGCAAGCATGAATGTTGTTACCGCTAAAGCCTTTTCACTGTTTTGCGTAACTGTACCGGAGGAAGAATTTTCGGTTCTACCGTCTTTTTCAAATAAATACATCGACAGCGGTGCAACTAAATTCCAGCTGGGCATAAGAGGAGATGCGGCAAAACCGCTATCACTAATCAAATCATTTAAGTGGCTTGCTTCTCAGGCTCAGTATGATGCTGCAAGTAATTATGTTGCATCTTTGCCTGAACCGGTTGAAGGCAGTACCGCAACAAACATTGAAGAAGCCATTGCAGAAGCAAAGGCAAGAGAAGAAGCTGAAAAGAAAACCCTCAAATATAAATTAAAACATTTGATTAAAAAAGAAAAAACAGAAGAAAAATAATTATAGGGAGATACAAATGACAGAAGACTTTTTGAAAAAATTTATGAACATGAAAACCGTGTTTTATATTTTATTGACTTTCTTGGTTATATTCATGTGGAAAAATCCGGAAGTAGCCTTGATGTTATTTGTTGCAGTTGTTTTTGCAAGTTCTCTTAGCCCGCTTGTTGATAAGCTTGAGGGAAAAATAAATCGTCCTGTCGCAACTTCAATTGTATTATTCAGTTCAATCGGATTGTTACTTGCTGTATTATTACCGATTTTCTGGTTATGCGCAAGTCAGATAAAAGATTTTGCAATGCGGTTACCGAGTTATGTTGCAAGTATTGACAGCCTTACATTGAAATATCCTATTTTACAAAATTTTGGACTTCGAAATATGAATTATGATGGAATTTTTGAATCTGTCGTTCAGTATTCATCAGATATATTCGGCAGCATTGCAGGTTTATTCGGCAGTCTTGGAACCCTGTCCGTATATGTATTACTAACCTTAGTATTTACATTTTTCTTTTTGGCAGACAAAGAATACATAAAATCCGCAACCCTCAAACTATTTCCTGAAGACTTAAGACCTAAAACAGAAGGACTCATCGGAAAAATAGGACAAAGAATAGGCAGCTATGTTTTAGCTCAAATATGCGCAATCATCAGTGTAGGTATTGTAATGGGATTATGCCTATGGATTTTCAGGGTTGATTATGCTTTCCTTTTGGGATTAATCACTGCAATATTAGACATTATACCTGTAATAGGCCCTGCAATAGCTCTTGTTATATGTTTGTTTGCAATATGGGAAACAGGACTCAAATCTATAATTGCAGTATGCGTGGCATTTGTACTTGCTCAATTTATTGAAAACAATTTTGTAAGACCATATGCCTTCGGAAAGCTATTAAAATTGCATCCGATGATGGTATTTATATTCCTGTTTATAGGTACAAAATATTTTGGTATTGTAGGAACGCTTTTTGCACCTGCAATTGCTGCAACCTTCTGCGTTTTGGTAGAAGAATTATATATAAATAACCTTAACAAAGCAAAAAATGGCAATTAAAAAAAATAATACCTTTATATTTCTCTGCGGCCTTCGATTGCTTTTGCAATAGTAATTTCGTCTGCATATTCAATATCAGCGCCCACAGGAAGACCAAAAGCAATTCTTGAAACTTTAATGCCGAAAGGTTTTATTAAACGCGTAAGATAAAGACTTGTTGCTTCACCCTCAACAGACGGACTTATAGCAAGTATAACTTCCTTAACCTGTTCATCGGTTAAACGGTTCAAAAGTTCTTTTATTCTTATATCCTCTGCTCCAATACCGTCTATTGGAGAAATCAACCCCTGCAATACATGATAAAGTCCTTTGTATTCATTTGTTTTTTCTATAGCGATTAAATCTTTTGATTCTGCAACAACACAAATAACCGAACGATCCCTGCTTGTCGATGAGCATATTTCACACGGGCTTGCAGAAGAGATATTATAACAAATCTCACAAGTTTTGGTTTTTTCTTTTGCTTCAATAACTGCTCTTGCAAAATTTTCCACATCAGATTTTGGCATTCTTAACAAGTAAAAAGCCATTCTTTGTGCAGATTTTGGCCCGACTGACGGGAATTTTTGAAACTGCTCAATTAACGCAGCTATAGACTTTGGATAAATCATATTACCTTAAAACAGTCCCGGTATTTTTACTCCGCCTGTAACTTTTTTCATTCTTTCTTCCATCTCTTTGGCTGCTCTGTCGCCTGCCTGTTTCATTGCAGTAGAAATAACATCTTCAAGTGTTTCGAGCATGTCTTTATCCACACTTTCAGGATTTTCAGGATTTATAACCTCTGCAGAGATAGTTATAGATTTGAATTTTCCCTGCCCGTCACATATAACTCTTACTCCGCCGCTTTCTCCGATTACTTCAAGATTAGCCAATTCTTCCTGAGCTTCAGCTGCCTTTTTTTGAACATTCTGAACCTGTTTCATTAAATTACCAAAATTCAAACCCATTTTTATAGCCCCCTTTAGTCTGTTTTACTTTTAGATATTTTTTATTATACTATAAAAATATGGAGAAGAAAACCTATTTACAAGAATCAATTAAAAACGGCAGGCTGATGAGATGGAACAATATGCCGTTAAAGGTTTATATTGCTCCGATGAAGTTTTATTCAAAACAAGGTCAGGATGCAAAATACCGCCGTTTTGTAAGGGAAGCACTTGATGAATGGCACAGAATTTCTAACGGGAAAGTATCCTTTGTTATAGTAGATAACTTGTTAAGTTCTCAGGTTAATATTGACTGGCAAAGAGTTCAAAGACAGGCTCTCGGGCATTGCGTATTTCAATACGACCGCAATAACCGTCTGTATAGTGCAGAAGTCATGATTGGTTTGACTGAAGGACTTGTTCACGCCGATTATGATAATGACGGCGAAGTTTACCATACCATTTTGCACGAAATCGGGCACGCAATCGGACTCGGGCATAGTTATTTTAAAAATGATATTATGTACACTCCCCACCAAAAAGGTATTACCCATGCAGGCCCCGGGGACAAATTAACTGTTAACTGGTTATATACATTCCCTCAGGGTAAAACAGTCAATGAAATTGCCTCAAAATATCAAACCGCAGGTTCAGATCTTGATGAAGTTGCCGCCAAAATTATTTCTAAAAAAACAAAAACAGAATTTGAAAAAGTTAAGGATAATATAGATTCCCAACCCGAAAGAAATTTACTTGACGAAGCTGAAAATATCGGGAACTTAAAAAAATACAATATGGCACTTCAAAATATTCAAATTTCAACAGAACTCCAAGAGCAAATAAAACGACATTACAGAGATAGTTCAATGAAAGACAGATAACTATTCTATCGTATAAACTTTTCTGTAATACAAAAAGCACCCGACAGAAGCCAAAATTATGTTCGGAAGCCACGCCGCAAGACAGGTATTTAACGAGCCGGCAGAACCAAACGATATTGATAAAGCACGTAAAACATAGAACGCAAATATTATCAATATACTAAACAAAAATCCTCGGTTATAACGAACCCTCGGCGGAGTAATTGCCAACGGAACACCTATGAGGACAAATACAACTGTTGTCAATGGCAATGCAATCTTGTCAAACAACTGAACCGACAAATTTCGTCTTTCCTCAGGACTTAAATCTGATTTAGTTAAATATTTTGCTAACGCCGTAAAGTTCATTTCTTTTGCCAAGTTATTATTGATTTCTTCCGACAAATCCAACCCGAATTTTACAACAGAATCATCAAATAGTGTGGTATTTAAAATTTTACCGTTATCATCTATTGTATAAATTGCCCCTTTAAAAAACTTCCAGCCTTCAGGAGATGTTTTACCCTCTCTTGCCTGTAATATCTGAAGAGTACCCTCTTTTGAGTTATCTAAAACAGTTACATTATGAAGAGATTTCTTTCCGCTGTAACCTACATAAAATAAACGTTTTAAAAAGCCGTCACCGTTTAATTCCTTGAATACAAAATTCTGACGCCCTTCAGGAACATTTTTCTGCCCCAATGCGTATAAAGCCGTATTCTTTGAATATCTTGACATCGCCGGAGCAACAGTTTCATTTATAAAAAATGTTGCAATCGACATAATTACCGCAAATATAAATATCGGCTTTGCAATCCTGCTGAGCCCAATACCGCATGAACGCATTACGGTAATTTCCGATGACAAACACAGCCTGTTTAAAACCATAACTGTTGCCAGCAAAACACCCATCGGAATAGACAAAACAATAACCGATGGTAAATTTAAAATTATTATAATCAAAGCATACTTAAACGGTACACCATACTGAGAAATCTGTTTTATTAAAGTAATAAATGTATCTGAAGCAAATATGATAGTAGAAAAAACAAATACGCCCATTAAAAACATGGCTATTACCTGCTTTAAAAGATATTTATCCAATATCATCATATTGTTGTACTTATCTTTCAGGTAGTTTTTCACTATATAATATTTTTCTTTTAAAAATTCATAAAGCTTTTGAAACATAATAGAATTTTATACTAAACAAAAAATATACACAAACATATTTTAAAACCTTAATTTTTTTTAAAATAAGGACAAAATTATATACAAAACGGGCAATTTTCCGGATAGAAAATACTTTATATCTACAAGGGGACAATTTTATAATGGGATTACAAAAAGTTGCATTTAATTTTATGGTTGAACGAGGCGGAAAACTTGCTAAAAGTTTACTGTGCACAAAACCGCAAAAAACAACTCCGGGCATTATAAAATATAATGCACTGACAAAAGACTGCGCAACTTTTACCCAAACAAAACTACCAAAAGCTGATGAATTACTTAATATAAAACAATTCCAAACAGAATCACCAAAATTTATAAAAGATAATTTTTTTGATTGCGAAGTCATAAACTGTGTGCGTTACGACAGAAAAAATAAACTTATACGAATGAATGCAGGCTTTGAATATTCTGATCTTAAAGGCAGATATCAAATGGATAAAAGGATTTGCTGTTATCTTGATGATAATGAAAGAGTTACACAGGCACTGATGCTTGATACTGAAACAAACAACATAAAAGCTGTCGATTTCGTAAACGAATTAAAACAAAACTATTCAAGACCTGAAGTTGAAGCATTACATTATTACAAATATCATCCCGATTCAATTCACGCACGATTGCGTTACGGCAGAGATATGTATTCAGGAGATTTTCAGGTTGAAACAACAAATACTATAAGAAATCTTGAAGCCATTTTTGGCAATAGTTCAAAACTTTCGGTAAATAAAGAAAAAAGAATAATATACCGTGCCCTGCAAAATAGATTATCAGAAGATGAAATCTCAAACTTACAACAAATCGGTAAAATTTTTACAGACAAATCTTTCTGCTCCACTACAACAGATTTAAAAGCTGCAAGACGTTTTGCAAACGCAAATCCGATTTTGGAAATTGAATTTCCTGAGGGTGCACAATATATTGATATGGACAAACTTTTTAATATTGACAGAGAACACTGGCTTGAAAAAGAATTTTTGCTTGATAAAAATGCAAGATTTCAGGTAATGGGGTTTGATAAAGAAAATAATATAGTTAAAGTGAAATATTTATTGTAATTTGTCTTATAATTTCACTTCGGCTCGTGGCTCTGCTTGAACTATGCATTTCGCAATAAACACCACCGCTCACAAGCAAAACAAAAAGATAAACTTTTTTGTTTATACTTGTTCGTCTCTCACTTCGTTCGTGGCTCTGCTCGGGCTTTACGCCCTCGCAGTAAACGGCAACGTTCACAATTAGTAAAAATATTCATTTTTACATAATTGTTCAACTGTCGCTTGCGCTCCTGCCTCTGCTCGGCCCTCGCAGTAAACGGCAACGTTCACAATTAGTAAAAATATTCATTTTTACATAATTGTTCAACTGTCGCTTGCGCTCCTGCCTCTGCTCGGGCTAAAAAAAAAGCTTCTTTAATAGAAGCTTCCTTGGAATCTGTTACAATTCCTCGTGTAAAAGGTTAGTAGGTAGAAAGTAGAAGGTAGTAGTTATATAATTAAAAAATTAATTATATATGTGTTATATATTTATAAAGTATTTTGTATATACTTAATTGCGTAATAGCTTAGGTTTTGTTACATTAGTTTACAATTAGAAGAAAAATAAACAAATTGCAAACAAAAACACCATATGGTATCTTATTTATCGGAGGAGTTATGAAAAAAATTTTCTGCCTTATCATATTTACATTTATGCTTTTAACAACAGGCTGTATTAAGGCAAAAAACGAAATAAAAACAGAAAATCAGCTTATTAATGCAATAGAGCAATTTCAATATGATAAACAAGAGGTCAAACTCTATGCCATATCAAATTACATTGTAGAAACGGAATTTCTCGGCTATCAGGGAACTCACGCACTATTACAGGGGTTTTATTCAGGCATTCTGCACGAACGCCCTAATCTGTTTGGGAAACTTTACCACTATTACGGTGAAATTCACTTTGTTAGGCTTTTACAGCTGACAGAACAATTTTATCAAACAATGGAAGATATACTGGATGAAAAACAAAAAGTTTACCCTGACGGTTCTGAATTTATAGATACACTTTGGGGATATTTCTACGCAACCGGAGATAAAAGAGTAATTCATACCCTCTGCCGTATTCAAAAAAATGATTACAACCACACTATTAAAAACAAAGTAAAAAGGTCGCTGGAAAGAAATCAAAAAACATATCCCGAATTTGAAATGAAATGTAATTGATAAAAAATATCATTTTATGGTAAAGTCATACATATCAACGGAGATTTATTATGAAAATTGGTGTAATTGGACTTGGTTTAATCGGCGGATCCATATTTAAAGACCTAAAAGCTTTAAAATATGACATAATCGGAATTTCGCAATCGCAAAACGGCGAAAATATCCATAAAGATTTTAATATGCTCAAAGACTGCGCAATTGTCTTTGTCTGCACCGCAATGAATAAAACTCTTGATATATTGGATAAACTTGAAAATATTTTACCGCCGGAAACAATTGTGACAGATGTTTGTTCACTAAAAACATTTGTCAGCCAAAAACAAAGGCCATATAATTTTATACCTTCACACCCAATGGCAGGCACCGAACACAAAGGATTTGAACACTCTTTTGAAGGCTTATTTAAAGGCGCAAAATGGGTAATCACCCCTTTTGAAAACCAACAAATACCTGATAATTTTCTGTCACTGATAAAAAATTTCGGAGCAGAGCCTGTAATTACAACCCCGCAAGAGCACGACAAAGCAGTTGCACTAATTTCACACATGCCGATGCTTATTGCTCAGGCAATTTTTAAAACTGCACAAAATAATGAACTTGCGCTAAAAATCGCATCTTCAGGCTTCCGTGATATGACACGTCTTGCAATGTCAAATCCTGAAATGGCTGAAGATATGATTACTATGAATGCCGCAAATATTGAAAATGCAATTTTAAAACTTTATAAATCCATAGGCGATTTAACCGCTGAAAATTATAAAAAACAAATTGAACTAATCAGAGAAAAACGTTCTGAAATGTTTAAAATCAGCTAAAAATATGATAACTTTCTGTGCAAATTAAGTTAAAATCAGCATAAGAGAGGTTATTATGGAA
This sequence comes from uncultured bacterium, assembly GCA_902788345.1. Classification (GTDB taxonomy): domain Bacteria; phylum Cyanobacteriota; class Vampirovibrionia; order Gastranaerophilales; family Gastranaerophilaceae; genus Zag111. Next base: position 63,574 of record CADAJP010000005.1, read on the forward strand.
CAAAATATACGTGAAAAACAAGAACAAAGAGAATTTCAGTTTTTAAGTGAATTTGCAACAAAATCAGCACAATCCAAAGGCAGAAAAAAAGCTGAGGAAAAAGATAATCTAAGAACGGATTTTCAAAGAGATAGGGACAGAATACTTCATTCTAAAGCATTCCGCAGATTGAAACATAAAACACAGGTATTTCTTTCACCATTTGATGACCACTTTAGAACACGCCTTACACACACACTTGAAGTTTCACAAATCGCAAGAACAATTGCTCGTTCGCTTGACCTTAATGAAGACTTAACAGAAGCTATCGCTCTTGGTCATGATTTAGGGCATACCCCTTTTGGTCATTGCGGAGAAGGAGTATTAAACGAACTTGTTGAAGGCGGATTTTTCCATAATCTGCAAAGCGTCCGAGTTGTTGAGGTATTAGAGCATTTAAATCTTTGTCAGGAAACAATTGACGGCATCAGAACACACTCATGGGGATATAAACCGCTGACATTAGAGGCTAAAGCCGTTCAGCTTGCAGATAAAATCGCATATATAAATCACGACATTGAGGATTCTATAAGAGCGGGTGTAATCTCTGAAAGCGACCTGCCTAAAGACTGTATAGATTATTTTTCATCTAACCAGAGTAAAAGACTCAGCAAAATGATAAATGAAATTATAAATAATTCTATCGGCAAATCTGAAATTTCAATGAGTGAAGAAGCATGGGGATACACTACAAAACTACGGGAATGGATGTTTGAAAATGTCTATATAAATTCAACCGCCAAGCTTGAAGAAGCAAAAGCAAAAAATGTCATAAAAGAACTTTACTATCTCTATTTAGATATGGTTAAAGAATTTTGTCCACCGGAAAAAGCCGTAAGAGTAGTAGTTGACTATATCTCAGGAATGACAGACAGATATGCAATTGAACGATATAAACGTCATTTTATTCCTGAAGGGTTTAAAAACAGCACAAAAGATGACTTTTTATTTAAACTTGCAAATATAAGTGATCAGTTGTAACTATGGATTTAGAAAAAGTTTCGCAATATCTTGAATTTATTGAAATTGAAAAAGGTCTGTCCGAAAATACTATCAACGCATACAGGCGAGATTTGAGTGCTTTTGTTGATTATTATGCAGATACACCGCTTGAAAATATCACAAAACACAGTCTTAATAACTACATCATTTACCTGCGGGAAAACAATCTTAACCCCCGCTCCGTAGTGCGAAAAATCGCATCATTAAGAGGATATTTTAAATGGCTGAATGCAAATGGATTTATAAAAAATAATCCGGCAGAAACAATCGAACAGCCAAAACTCCCCAAAAGGCTTCCGAAAGTAATGACATTATCTGAAATAAAAGAGATTTTAAATGCCGATCTTAATACAGAAGAAGCACTGATAGTAGAACTTTTATACGGATGCGGATTAAGAGTTTCCGAACTTGTAAATTTAAAAATATCAGACATTGATACAAAATCAAAATATGTTAAATGCTTTGGCAAAGGTTCTAAAGAAAGAATTGTCCCTTTTGGTAAAAAAGCCAAAGAAGCTCTGATAAATTATTTTAGAACAAGAGATATTAACATTTTAAAAAATAACTTAAAAAATCCCGACAAATTATTTATTAAAACCACAGGGAAATATATTACAAGGCAGGATGTATATAATTTTATACACAAACAGGGGCAAAAAATACATAAAAACATATCACCTCACACCCTCAGACACACATTTGCAACACATTTGCTTGAAAACGGTGCGGATTTAAGAGTTGTACAGGAATTATTAGGGCACAGTGATGTTTCTACAACCCAGTTATACACCCACATAACCAAAAAGAGATTAAAGGATGTATATTTTGCAATCAATAATATGTCGTGATATTATATTTTTATGTTAAGAGTCTTTATATCCGGTATTAAAAAACAATCAGGAAAAACACTCGCCGCCGCAGGACTTGCAGGAACGATGCAAAGTCTTTCTTATGCTACAAGTTACTACAAGCCCATACAAACAGGGGCTAATCTGATTAATAACGATGAAGAATTTATAAAAAAAACAGATATAAACATAAAAACTTACACTTCGTACGAGTTTAACAATTCAACATCTCCGATTATTTCTGCGTATGAAGAAGGGATTAAAAAAATAGACAAAAATCAAATTCTTGCAGATTACAAAAATAATACGCAAATGTGCGAATGTCACATTGTAGAAGGAACAAACAGCATATCTTCCCCAATTGATACAAAACTCACAGAATGCGGGATTATCGCATATCTCGATTTGCCTGTAGTTCTCGTATTAGATACTATAACTTGTAAAATTGACGAAGTTATTGCAGGAATAAATTATTTATATGCAAACAGAATAAAACTTATCGGAGTTATCATAAACGAATACAACGATAAATCATCTAATATCGAACACAAATATTATCCGCAGCTTGTAAAAGAATACACAGGTGCTAACATTCTCGGATACCTGCCCCATTATGATAATTTTGAAGACTTGGATACCGGTGTTTTAATAGCAGACACCCTAAATAACATCAACATTGAAGAAATCTTCGGCTTAAAAATCGCTAAACTAACTTAATGACCAATACAGGCAGGTTCTTCAGAATCAATTTTACCGTTAAAGTCATTATCCACCCCGTCAGAACATGAACCTATAGAGTTTAAACTCTCTGCTTTAGGGGTAAATTTTAAATATTTTTCAGGAATTAAATTCCATAAATATACAAAAAATTCCTTATAATTTTTGGCAATCTGTGCATTTTTTATTACAAGCATATTTTCATCATTTTTATTTTCGCCGCTGTTTGAAAAATTCATTGAACCCATTATAAGATACAAATCATCAATTATCATTGATTTAGAATGCATTTTACCCGCATAATTTTCAAATTTAAGTAATACACCATTCTCTCTTAAATATTTATGTTTCGTATTTGTTGTACCGGAGCTGTTTGCATCAAGAATTACTTTTACATCAACGCCGCTATTTTTAGCATTCACAAGGGCAGATGCAATATCTTTATGAGTAATTAAAAAAGACGGAACATAAATATATTTTGAAGCATTGTTTATTAAACTTACAACTCTTTTAGAAGATTTATCCTGCGGTGAAAAATATACTTCTATTTCCGAATTGCCAAGAACAAATTTATTTGCAGTATTGTGCACGGACTTTTGACTGTGGAATTTACCGCCAAGCATTTGTTCAAATTCAAGTGTATATAAATGAGCAATCTCTGAAGAACTGATTACCGCAACATCATTACCGTCATAATCACTCAGTCCTGTTTTTGAAAAATTCATTGAACCTGTAAAAACAACATTATTATCAAAAATTGCAAATTTGTTATGCATAAGCTTACTTGCCTCGGCATTATTTCTGTCACTCAAAGAAACATTTGCCAATGATTTTATTACATCATTCCCTTTATAATAAGTGTTTTTAGGGTTAGGAGCTTCATCATAAATAAACCTGATTCTTACCCCTCGGGATTTAGCCTGCTTCAGAGCATTTGTAATTGCAGGAATATCCTCATAACCATACAATGCAAGATCAATTGATGTTTTTGAACTGTTTACAAGAGTAACAAATTCACGGCATACACTTGTAGTGCAGTTTGAATTTGGTACAAGATGTTTCGGAAAATCAATTTTATAAACCTTTATATTTCCTGAAGTAATAACAAGCGGGGAATTATATACAATATCGGCAAAAACTTTTTTATGACCGCTTAATTTTTTTAATTTATTATTTATATTATGGCAAAACTTACAAGGCTTCATACCTTTTGGCAATTGCTTTAACGGTATGATAACCATATCATGCGCCATATTACCGTATTTGCAATTTAATTTGTGATATTTATTTGAATGATGGTTTAAGATAACAAGATTTAATTTTCTGCCATTTTCAAGATTTTGTTTAAATTTTTTAGAATTTGATATTTTTCCGTCACGCAGAGCATAAGCATTTTTATAAAGTAAATCGGCATAATTTACTCCATTAATTTTTACTTTTGCATAAGTACATTCACTTGTAACTTTACCTGTTTGCTTTAAAGTAACTTTGCGATTTAAAAGATTTTTCTGTGCAAATTCACTGCCCAAATACCCGAGATTTAAAATATCTGTTTCGCTGATTTTTAATTTTTTAGTATATTTTTTAACAAATTCTTCTGACGGATTAAGCGAAAAACTTTCAATTTTTGCAACACAAAAAACCTCACTGCTGTCTTTAATTTTATTTTTATTTACATCCACAACAATTTTTGAAGGCGAAATTATATCAATAACCTCATCAGCCGAGTTTATTACATGAATAAATACCCCAAAGGCGATCATCAATATAAGTAATATTACAATTGCAAAACTATTTTTCATTATACATTGTCAAAATTTGTTATTTCGAATCCGAGTTTTTTAATCCGTTGAATTAACTCATTATCCTGAGTTATAGCATATTCTTTTGTATGAGAATCCTTTTGAGAGTTATCATATTTACACGGATGAATAAGTGCCTCTGTTAATGAATCTTCGTTTATAACCTTTAAACCGGATTCAATAGCAGAACTGTCCATCATGCCTGTATATCCTACACCGATTATAAAATCATTTGTTTTTAAACCGTATTTGTCTATTGTTTTCCGATTAATTCGGGTAAAATAACGAAGCAAAAATATTTTTATAATATTCACCGGATACTTAAAATTCAGATGCTTTTCTATTCTGGGAATAAAATACATTTCTTCAAATTGGGTACGCACATATGGAATACCGTATTCTTTTGCTAATTTGCAAACAATTTCAAATATAGGCGGAATTGCATGCGTATGAACATGAGAATCAATATGAGATATATTTATATATGGTTTCGCTTTTTCTATCTGCGCTCTGAATTCTTTTTCAATTTGTTCAAGTAAAGTCGGATTATTTTGATTCACTACAAGGTAAAGGTAACCTTTATCAAATACTCCGTCATCATTTGTTAATTTTGAGCAATCAGTAAGAGATTTCCCTTCCATAATATTGAGATGAACCCCTACGCTGAGATTTTCGCAGTCAGGCATGATATTGTTAACGGCACCGTCAAAACCGTCAGTATTAACACACAAACTTGCACTCTTTAATAATCCGTTCATATAACCTTCTAAAACAGCCTGATTGTTGTATCGGCTAAGTCCGAAGTCATCGGCATTCAATATAAATTTTTTATTTATCATTTTTAAAACCTTGCATTAAATACTCATAATCTCTATAATGATAATAGTAGAAAGAGGTTATGAATGCAAATCCCAAAATTAGCAATCATTGTACCTTGTTACAATGAAGAATTATGTATAGAAGCAACTTGCAAAAGACTTTTGGAAATCATTGACATGCTTTCACAAAAAAGCAAGATATCGCAAGACAGTTATATTTATTTTGTTGATGACGGTTCAAAAGACAAAACCTGGGAAATTATAGAAAACTGTCATAATTCTAACCCGACAAATGTTAAAGGTTTGAAATTTATAAGAAATTACGGGAACCAAAAAGCTCTCATTGCAGGATTAGAAGGAGTCAGAGAACTTGGCTGTGATTGTGCTGTTTCTATTGATGCCGATTTGCAGCAGGATGAATTAGCGATAGAAAAATTCATAGATAAATATGCAGAAGGGTACGAAATAGTTTTGGGTATCAGAAACGACAGAAACACAGACGGTATATTCAAAAAATATTCTGCACTGCTATTTTATAAGACAATGAATATGCTCGGAGCAAAAATCCCCGTAAATCACTCTGACTACAGGCTTGTAAGTAAAAAAGCACTGGATATGATGAAATTGTATCCTGAAAAAGCATTATTTTTAAGAGGATTTTTCTATGAACTTGGTTTAAATACCGCTTCTGTAAATTTTGATGTAAAACCTCGCAGTGCAGGGCAGTCGAAATTCAACTTTTTCTCACTTATGGGACTTGCACTCAACGGAATCACATCATTTAGTATTGTTCCGCTAAGAATAGTGTCCTGCCTTGGTTTATTTATGGCTGTAATTGCTTTTTGCCTCGGGGTTGAAGCAATATATGAAAAATTATATCTGCAAAATGTAATAAACGGATTTACTACAGTAATTACAATGCTTGGTTTTATAGGCGGTCTGCAAATCTTTTCATTAGGTGTAATCGGCGAATATGTCGGGCAGGTTTACAAAGAAGTAAAAGCAAGACCTCGATATATCACCGAAAAAGAACTTAATTAAAGTCCGATGCTTTGGTCCAATTTAAAATGATCAACTAAATTCAGTATTGAAGTTAATTCATTAAAGAAATTGTTGACTTGTCTTGATTTATCAAGAGATGCAAATAAACTGCCGACCTCAAATAAATCCTTATTTGTTGAAATAGCAAACATTATTTGATCATCAAAAAACGAACATTTTACCTTTTGAGTTCCAAAGGCAGTCTGTAAACCTTTGAGCCTGTCCATAAACGCAGGTGTAACAAGGTATCTTGCCTCAAGTTGATCTTCCGAAATAACCTGAAATTTCTTATCGAATTCAACATCCTCAAGTTTTACACCATGAAATTTATTTTTACGCTTGATAATCAAATAATATGCAATCATACCGATAAATACGACACCGTAGAGTATAAAATTAAAAATATCTCTAACTACAATACTGGAAATTACCAGTAATAGTACAGATATAAGAGTAACATAAAGACCGGTTATTGTATTGTTCACATTTCTGTCACCTTTTGTAGTCACGACAGTTTGTGCTTTTACGGTTTTATTTGACGGCAACACTATCACAACCCCTTTAAAAACATCATAAACACGCCTGCTTTTACCGGATCCCTGAACATCCTGAAGATGAACTTCGACAACTTTAACATTTACCCCTTTATGCGTAATGGTAAAAATGTCATCATAGTATTCTCTGTTAAACGAACTGAATAAATTACTCTTTATAAGAATATCATTATCAAAGTTTTCACACTTATCCCACACCAGTTCATGAAAGCATTTTTTAAATATCGGCTCGCAGGCTGATTTTAATTCCTTTTTAAACTTTTTATTCATTCCTGACACTATGAACAATATAATAATGCTTATTATTGTGGTTATTATTGTCATAATTATTACTTCGGGCTGAGTCGAATTGCAAAAAATTTTATTAACAACGATATTATAAAAGTTGAAAAGCAAAACTACTGAAAAAATCACAGTAGAAGATATAAATGTAAACAACAGTCGTCTCCTTTTTGGCTCATAATCCATAAAAAGAGGCAGAATTTCTTTTATATATAACTCATAAAACTTTTGTTTGTATTGAGATCTCATCATTCAATTACCTTTTATTAAAACATTCCCGGAGGGCCGCCGCGTCTTTTAGCCGGAGCAGTTTTACCCGCCTTACCGCCAACAGAACCTATTATAACTTCATCACCCTCTTTTATTTTATTTGAAATAATTTCAGTATTTGAATCATCGCTTGCGCCTTCTTTTATAGTAACTCTTTGAGGCTGATTTTTAACAAGAATCCAGATTCCCTGCTCTTTGTATTTTCTGCCGCTTGCTTCAGGTGTATATTTTAATGCGATATTAGGTACGCAAAGTACATTTTGACTTTTATTTGTAATTATTGAAACATTCGCAGTCATTCCGGGTTTAAGAGTTAAATCTTCATTTTTAACGGTAACAATAACCGTATATGTTACGACATTTGATGTTGTTGTGGAATGAAGTCTGACCTGAGTAACCTGTCCGTGAAATACTTCATCCGGATAACCATCAAGCGTGTATTCAACTTCTTGACCTTCTTTGACTTTGCCAATATCAGCTTCCGAAACATTTACCTGTATTTGCATTTCTTTTAAATCTTGTGCTATCGTAAATAATTCAGGAGCCTGAAAACTTGCGGCAACCGGCTGTCCTACGTCAATTGCACGTTTTATTATTGTACCGTCAACAGGAGCAATAATTTTTGTGTAACCAAGGTTTGTCATAGATGTTTTAAGACTTGCTCTTGCCTGTGCAATTGAAGCTTTTTGAGCACCAATAGAAGCTCTTTTTGCAAGATACTCACTCTCCGCCTGATCAAGCTCGCTTCTTGCAATAAAATTCTTTGCATAAAGGTTTTTATATCTTGTATATGTTTTTTGGGCATATACCATTTCAGCATTGAGTTTTGCCAAATTTGCTTCTGCGTTAATTATTTGCGCATTATTCTGGTCAACCTGAGCCTGAAAGGTTGCAGGGTCAATCTGTGCTAAAAGCTGACCTTTTTTTACTTCGGAATTATAATCAACGTAAATTTCCTTCATAAGACCTGATACCGTAGAACCAACACTCACGATATTTACGGGATTTATCGTTCCTGAAGCTTCTACTACCTGAGTTATTGTGCATCGGTCGAGTTTTTTTGTCTGATACTGAACCTTATTTTTATTTATCGCTCCGAATATCATACCGAGAATGATCACAATTACTACGGGAACGGCGATTTTTTTATTTTTCGCTAGTACAGTAAGTTTATTTTTTACGTCCATTTTTCTTTCCTTCTAAGGTCTTTGTAACACGTTGAGGCATTGCAATTACACTTTCCAAATTTGCTATTGCAACATTATAATTATATATTGATTCTATATAAGAATGTTGTGCATTATTATAGTTAACTTTGGCATCCTGAAGTTGAATATAATCACCCAACCCGACATAATATCTTCCCTCTGCAAGTTCATAATTTTCTCTTGTTTGGCGGACTTTAACAGCCTGAAGCGGTATTTGTTTTTCTGCCTCAAGCATCAATATATATGCATTTTGAACTTGAAAATATATATCTTTTTGCAATTGTTCAAGAGTATTCTTTGCAATATTTACCTGATATTTTCCGATATCAACCTGATTTTTTTGAGCCATTATATTCAAACTGCTTGAAATTCCTACTCCTGCATTAAAGCTGTTTGTAAGTTCGGTTTTGTTTGAATCCCTTAGAGCATAACCCACGCCGGCAGATATTTCAGGATAATAATTTCTTTTTATATACTTTAGATTTTGCTCTATAGCATCAACCGTTGCTTCATAAGCTTTTAAATCCGCACGGTTTTTCTTTGCCATATCAATACATTCATCAAATGTATAAGGGAATTTTTCTATCTTATAATCGGTTAAAAGTTCAAGTTTTTCAACCGCAGAAGTAAATTTTGCATCAGAAACGGCCTGAGGAGTCTTGTCATCTTCTTTTGAAGTTATTTTCTGAAATCTTGTCAAATCTACCGGTGCAACAATATCATTTAGGTTAACCCCTTCTTCAGAGATATTGTAACTTGGAGCATCTACAAGATACATCGCATTATTCAGGCTGACAAGGGATTTTTCGTAGGTAGTCTGCGATTTGATTAATCCGATTTTTGAATCACTAAGAGTAACTTCGGCGTTTACCAAATCAATTTTTGATTTTAACCCCTCGTCATAATAAGCTTTTGTACGCTGATAGTTTCTTTCGTTAATATCGACATAAGCTTCATTTATCAAGACACCCGCTCTTGCAGCCAAGACCTGATAATATTTTTGTTTAACATTAAAAGTAATTTCTCTTACTGCATTGTAAAAATTATATTCATCCGCAATCATGTAAAATTTTTGCATACTAATTCTTGCATTTGTTTTGCCAAAATTAAAAAGCAGCATATTCATAGAAGCATTTAGGTTGTATGAATTTGTATTGGTTTTGATTCTCTTTGCGTGAATACTGTCAAAATCATATCCTGCCCCAACACCAATTGTCGGGAAAAACTCGGAACGAGCAATACTAACCTGAGATTTTGAAATATTATAATCGTATTGGGCATTTTTAATAGCAGGACTGTTATTTAAAGCTATTGCAATACAATCATAAAGTGAAAGAGTCGCACCTTTTTTCACCTTGATAGTTTGAGCTTCCGTTTGCTGAATTTTTGCAGTGTCATCTATTGCAAAAGAGCAGGGTGAACCTGCCAAAACAAGAGCAAACATTATTATAATAATTTTTTTATTTATACTCATACATTGTCCGACTTTACATATATAACGATTAAACCACATAATTGTTCATTTTAGGTCATATAAAAATACTAAAAAATTTTACATAAAAAAACTTGCAAAATATTTTTTTGCATGTATTATATAGTAGTAAATTGAATATGCGGGGGTAATTCAGTGGTAGAATGCTTCCTTGCCAAGGAAGATGTCGCGAGTTCGAGCCTCGTCTCCCGCTAATTAAAAAGACTCACCATCTAGTGGGTCTTTTTAATTTGTAGAGATAGCGGCAAGAAGCTCGGTTTTCGAGTTTGAGCGACCTGCGAGCAGAGGGCGAAGGCTTGACTGCGCATGGCTTTAGCCATTCAAAGCAGTCAACCGCAGACCCGTTTATTGCGAGTAGGTCAAGACAGCCTCGTCTCCCGCTCCATAAAGAAGCTCCACCATAGGTGGGGCTTTTTTATGGCCTGAGATAATGGCGAGTAGCTAGGTTTTCGAGTTCGGCGGATTTGCACTCTGCCGAACAAAACGATTAAGTATCGTTTTGTGAGAGGTGTCGACACGAAGTTAGTCCGGATAGCGAGGAAATTGAGCAAACTTGAACCGAAGGTTCAATTGCGAAACTTTCCGAGCGTGGAGCAAATACAAGACGGAAGTTTTGAAATATTTCCCTCGAAATGTAAAAAGTTTAAGAATTAGTTTGGTGCAAATAATTGCACCCTACAAGCTCGGAAGCAAACAAATGTAGGTTGGGCATTCTTGCCCAACACCACTAAATTGTAGCGGTCGGAATATGATTGATGATTTAAATTCCAAACTACTCCAAAAGTAACTTTTCTTGCACTTTTTTACTCATTTTTTGGTTGACTTTAGTCAATCAAATTATGCCTGCAGGTTAAAATTTATCGTTGAGCTTCACCCAACCTGCTTGCTATCTGCTAAAGTCCATCCTTCCAGCCACCCTGCGAATTAAACTGATGTTGTATCAGTCTCTATCCAACGGTTAGAGCTGCAAATTCTACATATTTCACATATTTTATGACATTTGCTCAAGATAATAAATTAACAGAAGAGTTCTGAAATGTCTTATATCCTGTGAGGTTTTCGCAAATATAAGTCCGCCGATTGAACCGAAATCCTGCTGACCAATATATTTTTGATAGTCTTTTAGCTCTTTCACCCATCTGATTTCACTTGCTTTTATTTTTTCAAAATCTTCCGATTCTACGGTAATGCTTATTTGTTGATATACTTCATTTAATATTTTGTCCGTATTTTCAAGATACTCCCCTGAAAGCATATTCATTTCCATCTGCGTTTGAGCTTTTTCTATATCTTTATCATAACCTTTTTTCAAATTGTTTAATTCTTTATAAAAATCACTATCTTTGTTAATTTTATCTTCGACTTTGCCATATAGCCTTTTTAAATTGTTTAAATCTCGCTTTGCTGAGCTATCAAATTCTCCAACTTGAATAAGTACATTGTGTTTTTTTACTGTATCCCAATATTGATTCTGATAATTATCTACCTGCATAAGCGGATCTGTGTTTGCAGTTTTGTTTTTGTATAAACCTATAACAAACAATGAAATTAAAATTACAGACAGAAATATAATAATCTTTTTCACAACTAAATTCCTTTCTGCCAACATGAATAATACAAAATATTTTGCATTTCAATGTTTTTAAAATAATAAAAAATTATTTTATTTTTCCGCCAAACATTTTTTCTCTGTAATATCTTACATATCTCGGATAACTCATACCATCTTTAGGTGCAAGATGTAGTTGAATCTTCCATTCGCTTGCAGTGTTTTTGTCAGATATTTTTACGACATCATTAGGATTATCAAATCTTTTTTCCAATGCTCCTGTGCCGTTCCATAACAATGCTATTATATCCTCTGTGGTAATACGTTCCTTTGAATTTTTAATTTTTGCATTGTTATTTTTAAGTCTTGTCTGCCATTTAGGACTTTCGGCGGTTCTTAAGTGATCAGCAAGTATAATCATTGTTGCAATTGCACATTTTGAGGTGCTGTCCCTATAGTCTTTAGCCGATTTTATTCCGTATTTGTCTGCAAGTCGTTTATTCTTTGAGCCTGCTTTAAAATTCGTTTTATATTTTATTTGTGTAAGTCCCTGAGAACAATCTGATGAAAATGCAGACATAATTTTTTTTGCAATAATTCTAAATTGAGTTCGTTCTTCATCTATCGGACTGACAAATGTATTATCGCCAAAATGGGTTTCTTGTTCTGCAATGCCCATTGCAATATTTGCAAGCCTGTAATATTCGTCTTCTGTTACACCCAAATCTCGCATTAAATTCTTCTTGTTACCCTCAATTGTATCCAAAAATGTTTGCATAGTCTTTTGTGTTTCAACATGAGAAATAACATTGACTTGATCTATTGTTGTCAAATATTCCATACTATCAGCATTCCTGTGAATATGAGATAAGGCATATCTGCTCGGAATAATGACAAGTGTATCAGCCTTAGTTTGACCGTTTTCATTTTTCATACGCAGCAAATATTGAGAGTCGCTTATTACTTTTACAACTTTACTGTTAGCTGTTTGAGAGTGCTTCTGAGCTTTTGTTTTCTGTGTAAATCTCTTAGGTGTACGCTCGGATTGTATTTGTTGAATATTTCCGGTCATAAATATTTCCTTTTCCCCGTATTTATATAAAGTACTTTAATACTTGCAAATTGTTATTCTAAAACATTCAATACACAATTTGTTACATGTATTGTAAAATATTAAAAAGTATATTTTGAAAATGTGAAATAATTTTTTTTTATTGTATAATGTTAAAAAAATTCCTAGGAGGTACAATGGAGAATATAATTTCGAATTTTGAAAGCAGTAACAGACCACATATAAATCCGACCAGAATAAAGGTTGTAGGTGTAGGCGGCGGCGGTGGTAATGCCGTAAACCGTATGATGCAGGCAAAACTTGCCGGTGTAGAATTTTGGTTAATGAATACGGATTTACAGGTGCTTACATGTAGTGATGTACCGAATAAACTTCAACTGGGCTTGGAAACTACAAACGGTCTTGGTTCAGGCGGCAATCCGTCTGTCGGCGAAAAAGCTGCTATTGAAGTGAAGGAAAAGATTACAAAAGCATTAGACAATACTGATATGCTGTTTATTACTGCCGGAATGGGCGGTGGAACAGGTACCGGTGCAGCTCCTGTAGTTGCACAAATTGCTCAGGATTTGGGTATTTTAACAATTGCATTTGTTACAAAACCATTCTTCTGGGAAGGTAAAAAAAGAATGAATCAGGCTGAAGAAGGCATTGAAAAATTGAAAAAATATGTTGATGCTATTCTTGTTGTACCTAATGATAAATTACTTCAGGTTGTTGAAAGACAAATCGGTGTTCGTGAAGCCTTCTGTGTTACTGATGAAGTATTATACAGAGGAATCCAGGGCTTATCTGATATCATTACAATTCCTGGTATGATAAATATTGACTTCGCAGATGTAAGAAAAGTTGTTAAAAATTCAGGTACAGCCTTAATGGGTATTGGTAGAGCTCAGGGTGAAGGCAGAGCAATTAAAGCTGCAGAAATGGCTATTAATTCTCAATTGTTAGAATCATCAATTGATGGTGCAGGCGGTATCATTGTAAATATCACAGGCAGTTCTAATATGACATTGTATGAAATCAATGATGCTACAAATGTAATCAACAATGTTGTAAAAGATGACGCAGATGTAATTATCGGTACTGCAATTAATGAATCTATGCAAAATGAAATTCAGATTACCGTAATTGCTACCGGTTTCGCTGAAAAAACTACAAGAGGAGCTTTCCAAATGAGTGCAGCTGATTACTTCAGCGGAAAAAATACTGATTCATCTTCATCAAATATTGATTTCCCGAAAATTGATTTAGATGTTCCGGATTTCTTGAAAAAAGAAGATGAATAGTAATAACAAATTAGACCAAGAAAAAAGACCTCTCAATATTGAGAGGTCTTTTTTTATACCTAAAACTTTATTCTTGAGTTTCTACACATTCACCGCTTGCATTTTTTGAAATAGCAAATTTACCGACCAACTTTTTATCTGTTCTAACAGCTAAAATTGCCCAGCAATCTTGCAGTTCAATTTTGCCTGTCGGCTCTATTGTCATTGTAAATCTGTCAAAACCTTTATCTCTGGCAGGATTACAAGTTCCTGAATTTGTATTTTGCCCGCAATTTGGCCCTTGAGATTCTCCGTTTACATCTATGGTTAAGACAGCATTACCATTTGAACTGTAGCTTATGTTCTTAAAAAACCATTTCATACCGTCTTTTGTTTCAAAAGTAACAGTACTGCCATTATTTACACTGCCTTTTATATCCAGCTTATCCGTAAAGATATTTACAAATTTATTATTAGCATTGTCAGGCTTACCGTTTAACCATAAAGAGCATTTTCTGTAGCCCGTGCCGTCTGTAAGTCCTACTTTAATCCTGATTGGCGGATAACAACCATCATCATTCAACATACTGGCAATAATCGTTTCTGTAGTATAAAAAGCGCGTTTTGCCATAAGCGTATTCTGATCCGGCACAAGACTATGCACAATCGGCATCAATATTGCGGTCAAAATAGCAATTACACCAAGTGCGATAAGTAATTCTGATATTGTAAAAGCTTTTAGTTTAGATAACTTTCTTTTTAATAAAATTTTCAGCATTTTAAACTCTCTAATATAATTACAACTATAATAGTATTTTACATTATTTTTTGAGTAATTTCAAGCACAAAAAGATATCTTAAAACTGGTGTTCTTCAATCATTTTGTTGTATATATCAAGATAAGTTTGAGCCTGTTTATCTTTTCCCATTTTCTTATAGGCATAGGCAATGTTATAATATATATTTGGCTCATTTGGTTTTAAATCCTGCGCTTTGAAAAAGTTATATTTTGCTGTAGAGTATTTACCTAACTGCAAGTATGCACAGCCAATATTATAATATCCGTATGCAAAATCAGGCTTATATTTGACTGCTTGTTTAAATTCATTAAGAGCCATATTAGGCTGGTTTTTAGATAGATAGATATAGCCAAGGTTATAATGTGCCTTATAAAATTTAGGCTCTTTATTTATTGCCTGATTAAACATAAAAACCGCTTTATCAATTTGTTCTTTATCCTGCATTATGTTGCCCATCATAAGCCAATCCTGAGCAGATCTTTCATCTTCCGGCTTACTTTCAAGAATTGAATACGCTTTGTCAATTTCATTTTGAGCATACATTACTTTTGCCTGCTCTGTTACCGTATCAACCTTCGGTTCTTCTTGTTTTTTATTGAATGAAAATGCATAAGCACTTTGCATTAACATTAATGAAATAATTAATATTGTAAAAAGCTTTCTCATAAAATTATTATAAATCAAATTTTTAAATATAGCCACAAAAATTTGACTAACAGTAAAAATAGGTAATACTATTTATTAATGTCTCTTTAAAAGTTCCGTTTGAGATGCACCAAACGGGATATAATAATACTGAATCGCTCCTGTCATTACTCCTTTGGACAGGAGTTTCTTTTTTATGCAGCCTGTTTTTGGTCCTTTTGCACTTCTTTAACATTTTTATTATTTAAAGATAAATTCATACCTGTAAAGTTTTTTTGGCTGAGAAATGCTCTGTTTTCAGGTGTAAGCATTTTATCATCAACTACAGGTTCATTCTTTGCGTTGTTGAGTTCATTAGCCTGCTCTTTTTCCATTCGTTTTTTGGTTAAATATATATTCAACTTCGGAATACCGACACCTAGTACGATTCCTGAATATAAATATCCTGCAATTTGTGCAATTGTAAGAATTTTGATTTGCTTTTTAGCTTCTTTATTGTTAGCAATTGCTTTCATCATTTCGCTAAAGCTTAATGCTTTACCGTTTTTAAATGCTTTTTCTCCGAGTGCAGAATGTAAAACTTCATCTCTTGTTTTTAAAGAAGAAGATGTAATCCAGTTGATGATTCCGCCTTTCTTTTCCTGTTTAATCAGAGAATGTGTTTTATCAAGTCCCTGTGCAACAAGTTTTTGAACAAAGTTTCCTAAAATAAGCCAGTTTGTAAAGCCCAGCATATCTTTAATAGATGATTCTTTCAATTCATTTTCGTTTCTTGCGGCAAGAAATCTTGACATAATTGTTGTACCGTAAATGAATTTCAACTGGTTAATTGTCGGAGTTAAACCTTTAAACTGTAAGTTTTTAAGCAGATTTTTCGGATTGCCGATAGTTGCAATTACTCCTGCGCCAAATAATCCTGCAACAAGAGCTTTTTCTATCTTGAATTTAAGAGATTCATCCTTTTTACCGCCGCCAACAAATCCATCTGTTCCTGTTTTGCGTTTTGTCAGCCACATATTAATAGGCTGTGTTGAGCATCCGACAATCGTTGCAATTAACACACCCAAAATTGAACGTTTCATGTTCATACTCTTCAAAGTCTTGAGCAGTGTATTTTCATCAATGTTTTTGATGTTTTCAAATGCTTCAACAAATTTTTCTTTCGTAAACAGTTTTGAAACTTTGTAAGTATTTTCTACTATTGTAGAAATTGAATAACGAGAGGAGTGCTGTCTTCCGTTTGGCTTTGCTTTAATTCTGAAGTTATTTTCAAGATTATTAGAAGAAGTAAGAATTTTTGCAATGTCATATGCACTGCCTTTTGGCAATTTTTCGTGATTTTCAACTTCTCTGGCAAGGATTTTAGATGCTTTTTCAAGATCGCTTTCTTTAAATGATTTCCATTCTCCGTTGTTGAATACTTCATACTGGCTGAGAGTTTTCTTAATTCTTTTTTGAAGCAAATCTTCGGAATTTCCATCAGGTTTTTCGTGCCAAATTTCACCCATCATATCTACAGTTTCAGAATCTGCAAATATTGAAGATGCTTTAATATCTTTACTTGTCAGACCAAAAGCTTTATTTACACCCATAGCAAGTGCAAGCCCGACAAGAGTTCCATAAAGACCGACTGCAGAATCGTTAATCGTACCCATACTTTCACGTCTTGCAGTTTCCCAACCGGCATCAGAACCTCTGCCAAAGTCTGTTATAGTTCTTGGCATTACCATACAGAAAAAGTCAACAGCATTTGCACCCCAAGCCTGATTTGTATCAAGAAAACGAAGTGCAGTGTCAATTGCACCGGTAAAATTCTGCTTTTGTTTTGCATTATTATTGCGAATTTGACCGTTTTGCTTTTGGGATATTTGATTGTAATTGTTGTCTATTTTCATCTATGCTACCTTTTGATCGTTTTCCAGTGAGAAGGCTTTAAATGCCGGTGATTTTGTTAAATTATTGGTAAATGTTTTGGAAGCTTCATTTGCAAGTGCAAGTTTTTCTTCCAGCTCTTTTTGTTTTTTATTAGTTTGTGTTCTTGTGTATAATGGAATAAATAACCCCAATGACAATAGTGAGAACACCAGATTACCCCATTGGCATGCGGCTCTTAAATTTTTAACTTTTGCTTTGAGTGCTTCGTCTGTGATTGTACCCAGCTGTTTTTTAGCTTTATCGCTAAGCGAATCGTAGGTTATAGCCTGTAATTCGTCAGTTGATTTCATTGATGTATGTTTTGCCCAATGCCACAACTTTTGGAAGATATTAGCATTCGGATTGGAATCTTTTAATTGATTTATAAGAGTAATTCCTTTTGTTTTTTGAATCATAGTAGCTATTGCTTTTGCAGCATAATCTCCAAGGAAGTAGAAGCTGGAGAAGGTTGCTATATCACGAATAGTATTTTCTTTTAATTCATTTGAGTCTTCAGCTGCCGCAATTCTGCTTGAGAAGGTTGCAGCTGAAATTATTCTTGCCTGATCCATAGTCGGGAATATGTTTTTAAACTGGAACATTTTTAGACTAGGTCTGTCTAATATCATTGATAAACCTGCAACTGCCCACATTAATGGGACAGCAAAGAATTTTTGTGCCGTCAGTTTCTTTTGTTCTTCAGGGTTTAGGTGTCTGTCTTTATCATCATTGTATATCGGCGCACCTTTGCGTCCTGATAATTTATGAGTAATCCACCTATTAATAGGTTGTGCGGATATAGCTAAAGGAATTACCAAACCAACTAAACCAATACCGCTTTTTGCAGTAACAAGTTTCTTTGCTTTTGACAAATATTTCGTAATTTGTTCATTATCCAAAGCAATTTTTTCTTTTACAATACCGTTAAGCATATCAGAACTGCTGTCGAATAAGTGTTTCAAACTGCTTGTTGAAAAACCTGAATCTCCTGCAAATTTGATATTTTCTGCAACTCCGGTATTTTTGACTATGTATTCATATAAATCATCCGTATAGTTTTTGTATGATTTAATTCCGAATAACTTTTTAAAACCTCTTACAAAACTATGTTTGCTGATGATTTCTTCTTTTTTACCATTAGCAATATTTTTTGCCGTTTTGTCCAAAATCTTCTCATATTCAGAATCGTTAGCCAAAATATCTTTAAATACTTTGGTTTTATTTCCGTCAATACCTGAAATGTCCTCTGTCATAGATTTAAGAGCTTCTTTGATTCTGCCCTCAACAGATTCGGATTTTGTATTTTGATAGTATTTACCAATTTTATCAATAGTTTCACTGTTTGCCCAAGAAGTCGTCAGGTTAGAAGTTTTAAAGTTATTCATAATAGGGCGGTTAAGCAGCTTTGCAACCCCAATTACTATAAAGCTCGGAATTAAGCAGTTGATTATAAGCCCTGAAGATTCGCGTCTGAATGCTTCAAAACCACCAAATAAATTGAGTTTACGCTCTTGTACTTCTCCGTTTTCGTTTTTCTTTTTTGAACCAATGAAGGTTTCAATAAAAGTTCTCGGAATTATAGCAGTTGACAAATCCAATACCGATACATTTATCATCGGATTGGCTTCACATATTTGCATACCCTTCAATGCCAAATCACCTAAACCTGTAAAGTTTGGATTTATATTGCCTTTTGACACAACAGGGGCTTTATTTTTCTTATCTACACTACCTAATTCAACTTTTGAAATCATATTTTGTTACTATTATTGTCAACTGCCTTCACATTATAACCAAAGTACATATTAATTAAAAGCAGAGCAATTCTAAAATTGCCCCTTTTTTATCAAATATAAAGTTTTTGTAAAGATTAATTTTTGAATAATTTTCTAAAAATACATTTTTTAAAACTGAAAACAATTATTTGGAAAATAAATCTATTTCTGCAATAGATAAATATAGCAAAACCTATTTTTTCTACACGGAAAATTTTTGTAAATTTTTGTAAAAATTAATGTCAAAAACAAAAGGATGTAACTGCAATTACACCCTTTTAAATAAAATTTATATACGGTTTTTATATTTAAACCATGCCTTCTTTTACTGCTTTTACCGCTGCCTGAACTCTGTCATTAACGCACATTTTTTGTAAAATAGAACAAACATGAGCTTTGGCGGTGTGAACACTGACAATAAGTTCTTCCGCAATTTCAGTGTTGCTTTTGCCCTCTACCAGATGTTTAAGGACTTCAAATTCTCTTTCCGTTAAAGGCACTTTTGTATGATTTACCGCATTTTCACCCAATATGGCAGGGTCATCAATTTTAGGAATACTTTTAAGCGCAATATCAGCAACAATCGGATCTATCCAGCAGGCACCGTTGTTTACATCTTTAATAACCAGAGCAAGTTTTTCGGGATCAATATCTTTAAGACAATATGCATTTGCTCCTGAACTGAGTGCAGCTCTCACTTCTTCTTCTCTATCGTGAGAAGTCAGAGCTATAATTTTGACATCTTTTGAAAACTCACGAACTTTCAATATGGCTTCTATTCCGTTCATTTCCGGAAGTCCTAAGTCCATTAAAATTACATCAGGTTTAAGATTTTCAATTTTTTTCAATCCGTCTATCGCATCCTCTGATTCTGCAATAACCTCTAAATCCGGATTAGTATTTAATGCACATCTTAGTCCGACTCTGGTTAATTTAAAATCTTCAACAATAATTACCCTAATACTTTTTGTTTCAATCATGTCTGTGCTCTCCATAAAAATAAGTGTCATAAACTCTAAAGTTAATACTAATGTATAACTTTATATTTGCTTTTCCATTAGCCTGTTGTGTAATATGCAGAACATAACACTATACAGACGGAGAATATACACTGAAAAATTTGTTTACTGAGGTAAATTTAATCTTGAATAGAATGATTTAATTGCATTTTTAACAATTTCTGATTCTTTGTCAACCGAATGAGTTTCTTCAAGATTTTCATCATAAGGTATTACTCCGAGAATATCAAGTTCGTATTTTCTGAGTAATTCAGAAAGCATGGACATTTTTTTGTTATCTACTTTATTTACAACTACTCCAAGCTGATTTCCTGCTGCGTGTTTTTCGCTAAATTCTTTGATTCTCTGTGCAAGATGTGCAGATTCTTCTGAAGGATTTGCAACTATTACTGTTGAATCAATTTCAATATCGACAAGCTGATTTAAGTATTTTAAATCAAATTCACAGTCAAAAATAACAAAATCATAACGATTTATAAGTTTTTCGACAGCATCATTTATCTGCTTTGTAATAGGGCACCTGCAGTCTTTTGAACCAACAAACCAGGATTCTATTATATCAACATTCTCATTTATTGAAACAATAATTTCCTCCAAAGCCCAATCTATAAACTCTGATTTCGACATATCTTCGGGAATACCAGTTTTGTATTCGTGTTTTCCGCTTCTTATACCGTAAATAGTGTTTCTAATATCAAGCCCAAAACTGTGAGCAAGTTCACTGGTTAAATCATTGTCAAAAAGTAAAATTGATTTATCGGGGTACATTTCTTCAAAAATATGCATGAAAGCTTTTACAATTGTAGTTTTTCCGCTTCCGCCTTTACCGGTAACTGCAAGTTTTACTGTCAAAATTTACCCCTCTTTTCTTAATGAATCCGATAATTCTTTCACTAAATCCATTGCTCTTTCTGCTCCGGCAACAGATAATGCACCGGCTCCGCAAGAAGATGTTATTGCCGAATTATCTAAAATAAGTTTCTCATCTATTCCGTTATTAGTCAAATTCTTTACACAATCATAAAATCTGGTTACCAGTTCTTCTGTGGTTAAGGTTTTAATTATTTCTTCGTCAAAAGTAGGAACCATACCCCAGGCAAGTTTCCCGCCGTTATTAAGGAATGAATGAATTTCTTTGTGATAAGCGCAAAAATTATTGAAAAAAGAATAAGAATCAAAATTAATTATATTAACTCCGGTTTTTATTGCTATTCTCCAGTCACACTTGCCGCAGCAATGTATTGCGCTCAATGCACCGTTGTCTTTTATTATTTGCGAAATTTCATTTATCATTGAAATTACTTCGTTATTCGTAATGGTTAAATATGCAGATGTACCGATTTGGGATACTGACGGCTCGTCCATGAATATTATCGGTATAGTTTCGGGATTTGCATTTTTTATGTGTTTGATTTCCCACAACGCCTTTAAAGAAAGCAATTTTACAATAATATCCCTGAGGGTTTCATCATATATTACAGATTTGCCTTCAGAATTATTTATTGATGTTGTAATAGTAAACGGCCCTGTTATCTGTCCTTTGGCATATTTCGGTTTTGTTTCTTTTATTAACTGTTCAAATAAGGGGAAAGTGGAAGAAAAATTTTTGCTGATTGCATATTTTTCAAGTTTATCAGAATCAGGATTTGAAATAATTTCTTCGTAATCCGTAAAAAATTCTTCAAGACTTTCTAAAAATTCTTCGTTTTCAGCATCCAAAATAAAATTGTCACAATCCGGAACAAAAGACGGCAGCCCTTCAAGAAACTGGCATATCATATCTTCATTTTTATTGATGCCGGCAAGCTGAGGATAAAACGGGATTTGCGAGAAATCTTTTTTTATCACTTCCATTGCATCCTGCACATTTGTATGCGGCAAAGAGCCTATTCCTATTGGTCTGAGGCTGAAATCATCAGTCATATAATTTTATCCCCTTATATAAAAAAGAAGGGTAGTAATACTATCCTTCTTTTTATTTTATTTTTATTAAAATTATTCAGCAGCTTCTTCTGTTTCAGTTTCTTCTTCAAGAGTTTCTTTAACAACTTCTGAAGCAGTTACTATAACAGCTAATTCACATTTAACTTTTGAAGTTAATTTAATAGTCATCTTGAATTCACCGATTTTGTTTA
Source organism: uncultured bacterium (assembly GCA_902788345.1). GTDB lineage: Bacteria > Cyanobacteriota > Vampirovibrionia > Gastranaerophilales > Gastranaerophilaceae > Zag111. The sequence goes on from CADAJP010000005.1 coordinate 85,821, forward strand.
TCGGAGCATTTAGAGTAATTGATTTTCTGTCAACTTCAACACCTGATTTTGCAGCAAGTTCTTCGGCAAGTTTCTTTGTAGTAATTGTACCGAACAATTTGCCTGATTCACCGGCTTTAGCAGATAATTCTAATTTGCCGAATGATTCAATTTTTTGAGCTTTTTCCATAGCTTCTGCGTTGAGTTTTTCTTGTTTAGCTCTGATTCTTGCAATATTCTTTTCTCTGTTTTCCAATGCACCCTTAGTTGCAATTTCTGCTGAGTTATTAGGGAGCAAAAAGTTTCTTGCATAACCGTCTTTTACATTAACGATATCACCGGCTTCACCGAGATTTTGAACATCTTTTTTTAATATAATCTGCATAATAAAATTCTCCTTTTCTATTTATATTTCTGCAAGTAGCTTTACATTACAACAAACATAAATGATTGTCGAGTGTTTTTGTAAATTTGTTAAGATAGATAAGTTGTTAAGTGACTAATTCCGTTAAGGTTATTTGGTTTTGTTAATAATATGCAATTTTTGGATTTTTACGCAGCACAATAATGTAAAGAACTTAGCAACTTTGCAGCTTATCTGCTTAGAAGACATATCCCTTGCACATCAGTTTTGTTTGTCGTACAATTCGTAGTAGATTAGCTTTTTAAGGAGATATTATGAACGAGCTTTTAAAAAAGACTGCCGTTGAGCAATCAAAGGCATTAAAGAATAAAGAAATTTCAGCTGTTGAATTAACAAAAGCTGCATTTGAAAGAATTAATTCTCTTGAAGATAAATTGGGAGCTTTCAATTCTTTAACTCAGGATACAGCATTAGAAACCGCAAAAAAGGTTGACGAAAAAATTGCAAAAGGTGAAGAATTACCGCTATTAGCAGGTATTCCTTTAGCGCTAAAAGATAATATGAATCTTGTTGGCTCTAAAACTACTGCTTCCAGTAAAATTTTAGAAAACTTTGTATCACCTTTTAATGCAACAGTAACTGAAAAGTTGTTAAATAACCTTGTACCTATTGTTGGTAAAGCAAATTTAGACGAATTTGCAATGGGATCATCTAATGAAAATTCAGCCTTCAAAAAAGTACATAACCCTTGGGATTTAAGTAAAGTTCCGGGAGGTTCGTCAGGCGGTTCTGCAGCAAGTGTATCTTCCTGCGAAGCAACATTAGCACTTGGTTCTGATACAGGTGGTTCAATCAGACTTCCTGCATCATTCTGTGGTATTGTAGGGATGAAACCGACTTATGGCAGAGTTTCTCGTTATGGTTTGATTGCATTCGCATCTTCTCTTGACCAAATCGGCCCGTTTGCAAGAAGTGTTGAAGATGCTGCAAACCTGCTGGAAGTTATATCAGGTCATGACCCTAAAGATTCAACATCTTTAAACATGCCTGTTGAACACTATGCAGACTTTTTGAAAAATGATATTAAAGGCAAAAAAGTCGGGGTCATTAAAGAACTTATAACAGAGGGTAATGCTCCTGAAGTTCAAAAGGCTATTGAAAATGCAATTGAAACTTATAAAAAACTCGGTTGTGAAATAAAAGAAATTTCATTAAAGAATTTAAAATATTCAATCGGTATTTATTATATTCTTGCAACTGCTGAATGTTCTTCAAACTTGGCGCGTTTTGACGGTGTAAAATACGGTTATCGCTGCTCAAATCCGGAAAATCTGATGGATATGTATAAACGCACGCGTGCAGAAGGTTTCGGCCCTGAAGTTAAACGCCGTATAATGCTTGGTACTTATGCATTATCTGCAGGTTATTATGATGCATATTACAAAAAAGCTCAACAGATGAGAGCATTGGTTACTCAGGAATTTGCAGACGCATTCAAAGAAGTTGATGTATTGATCTCACCAACTTGCCCGAATACTGCATTTGAATTGGGTGCAAAGGCATCAGATCCGTTAGCAATGTATTTAACCGATATTGCAACTATCAGCTGTAACCTTGCAGGTTTACCTGGAATCAGTATTCCTGCCGGTTTTGATAATTCAGGCATGCCTATAGGATTGCAAATATTGGCACCTCAGTTTAAAGAAGGCCGTTTATTTAATTTTGCATATCAGTTTGAACAGGCTAACGACTTCTATACAAAAATTGCTAATATTTAGTGCAATTATTTGTCCGGCAAATTATATTTTAGTTCTACGAAAGTGGTATCGCCAATTTTTTCGTTATTTATGCATGTCCATTTTGAATAACGTGGGAAGATTACTTCATACCAGGTCTTAGAATATTGTGCACCCCTTGGAACAAGCATTTTAATTATAATACCTTCCTCTCCTTCACCTATTCTGAATGTCTCGGCGATATCTTTATGCTTAGATGCGAATGCGTAATTTCTCATGACATAAGTATCATTTTTCTTTAGATTAATAAGTTTATTATATAAATAACTCTTTATTTTGTTGCCATTTGAAGTTTCTTTATTTATGCCACGCCAAAAAATCATATCCTCATTACTTGGTTTTAATTGTTTAAATTCTATATCTGCATTTTTTATATAATATTGGTCTAGCTTTGGTGATGGTTGTTTGCAATCAGTTAATATACAGCGCATGTTGGCTTTATGTATTTGACGATTATTTTCTACCGTTTCTTTATTAAGAACATTTTTTTGCAGGCAATTTAACTGCTTAGCCCAATATTTTTCGCATAGTAGCATATTTTTTGTGTTGTGTATTTTCATATTAGTTTTAAAACATTGAAAAAAATATTTTGCTAGCTGTTATTACTCATCAAATAAAAAGCATTTGCATTTGTGGGTTGGAGTAAATTCTTTTTCCTCCGGAGTTTGTGTTTTGCATTTATCCATCGCATAAGGGCATCTTGTGTGGAATTTGCATCCAGATGGCAGGTTTCTTGGAGATGGCAGTTCGCCTGTCAGTTTTACATCTTCTTTCTTTTCATTCGCATCAAGCTGCGGAACAGAGCCCAAAAGAGCCTTTGTGTAAGGATGTTTTGGATCTGTAAATATCTCTTCTGTCTGCCCGATTTCAATAATTTCACCAAGATACATTATCGCAATTCTATCTGATATATAACGAATTACGCCAAGATCGTGAGAGATAAACAGAAATGTCAGGTTAAAATTGTCTTTCAGACTTTTAATTAAATTTATGATTTGAGCCTGAATACTGACATCTAGCGCACTGACAGGTTCATCTGCAATAATAAACTCAGGACTAAGCATCAGGGCTCTTGCAATGGCAATTCTCTGCCTTTGTCCGCCGGAAAACTCATGCGGGTATAAATCCAATACACTTTTATCAAGCCCGACATCAGATAATTTTTGTTCCAGTATAGCTTCAATTTCTTTTTTATTGTATTTAGTATTGATTTTCAGCGGTTCAGAAAGAATTTTGCCTATTTTCATTTTTGGGTTAAGACTTGAATACGGGTTTTGAAATATCATCTGTATTTTTTGATAAAAATGCCTCAAATCTTCTTTTTTACGGATTTTAACGATATTTTTATCATCATAAATAATTTCTCCGCTTTTTGTTTCAACCAGTTTCATTATTGCTTTTGCAAGTGTGGATTTCCCGCATCCTGATTCCCCTGCAACAGCAAGAATCTCTCCCTTTTTTATGTCTAAATTAATGCCGTTAACTGCATTGATAATCTCTTTTTCAGAGCTTACCTTGTTTGCAGAAGTATATGTAACATATAAATCATTAATCTCCAATAAATTCATAAATCAATAGTATATAATTAATTGATTTATTGCAATTGTACAAAAAGTGTATTTATTGATTTTTCAGTTTACTTATATCAAGTACAAGTTTTTTCTCTTTTGGGGACAGGTTGAATATGTGTGCAGCAAATTCCTTGATATAGCTGCGCGGAATCTCTAATTTGTCAAAAATTCCTTCGTTGCATAGTTCAATAAGACGGTCAACATGCTTTTGGCAGTTTTCATACGTTTCAGGGTGCTTTCTTACAAAATCTGCAAAAGGTATATTTGATTTTTCCCTGTTTACTCCTGCGCTTGATAATCCAAAATTCCTTATTGTATTATGACCGCCGTTCTTTTTGGGTACAATGTGATCAATTGATATTAAGGAATCCTTCATCATATAATATCCGATTTTAGAACTGGTATCATTTGAATACTTAACAATAAAAGCTGATAAATTTTCGTACGAAGTTGGCAGTTCTATAGCTTTATTCATTAACTCGTGTGCTAAATCCCTGTTTTTTAATTGTTTTGTAATCTTTTTTAATTCATAAAGAAAAGATTTTCGCTCAAATTTTGCATAGAACGGATAACCATGTATTTTAGCATTTGTATCATTAAATAATTTTGTTAATTCCGAATCACCTTTTAGAGCGGAATTTTCAAAATACTGACGGATTTTTTCAAGATTTTCTGAATTTCTTTTTAAAACCTCAGGTCTCATCTGATGCTCAAGTTTTTTCCTCAGTGTAGCTTTTACAATGCCGGGCTTTTTCTTTCTATCCTTTAAACTTATATGTTCAAGGTAAACATGCCCTGTTGGTGTTACAGGGGTTTTGAAACAGTTTTGCGCCATTTTTTCTATCGTTTTCATTGCGATAATTTCATCTTTGTTATTTCTGCTTTTTACGGTTTCTTCAATTCTTTTAAGTTTATATTTGAATTCCGATTCACTAAATGGCAAAGTTACTTTATCTTTCAAAAGTCTTTTGGTGGTAATGTTTGTTAACACCGAAAAATCTTTATATAAATCCGGAGGCAATTCCACCCCTTTGTAAATGAGTTTGCAAAAGATTTCTCTCTGATCATTGACTAATTTTTTCTCATGCTCGGGGCGATATAATTTTATTGCATCAGATATTGTTATATCCGGTTTTGTTTTGGCTGTTTCTTTTAACAATTCATAAAATTGTTTTCCTGATGCAATAAGTGTATTTTCATGCGGCTGCATATATAATATGACATCTTTTAAAGGCTTTTCAAAAATATTTTTATACTGCAGATATTCAAGAGTTTTTGAATCAAGCAGCATTTGCCCTGTGTACATATCAGGAATACCATATCTTACAAGTTTTTTTAATTTGTCACCGCCATGCGTGATTCCGCAAAATGAAAGAACACAGTTGTATGAAGGCAATATTTCTCTAGGGGCAACGCATTGATTTGTAGTAAACATGCCCTTATGTGCGCGGATATTATATCCTGAATTTATTTTATTAGGATACAGATAATTTATACTCTGAACTTGCATACATTTATTAATACCCCTAAATATATTTTTTGCGTAAAAGTTTATATTACTTTATGAATTTTTGCGTATAAGCATGCTAAAAATTACTCCTGCACATACTAACATGTCAAACAAATTTTTTCGAAAATTTTACAAGATTTAATTAAATTTTCTTCATTAAGTTTTTATAACACGAATTTTTCTTTAGAGTATCAAAGGGCATGGTCAATTGTAAAAAAATAATAATTTTTTTTTACTTGTAATCATGCTAAAGAAGTTCTAAATTTAATACATACACAAAATTAAGTCGCAAATAAATCGGCTACCAGAACAATATATTTGGAGAGATTTAGGATAGTAAAAAAAGGATAGTTTTAGGGTAGGAAAAAGAAAGATCAGAGGTGATGGCTAAGTAGTTTGGAAAGGGAAGAGTTTTACGAGGAGAAATGTGTACTTTTAGTATGGATAACTTAATAAATAAAAATTCATTTTATATATCTGGTTTATTAGGGAGTAAAGTAAAACTTTAAGAAGAGAGTAAATAGGATAGTTGTAAACTTCAGTATAGTCCAAACCTTAACAGGTTGGGACTTTTCTTTTTTTAGAATAAGCATGACAATATTAAAAAAAATTTAACATGTAAAGTTCTTTTATAATGCCAAATTTCATGAAAAAATACCCAAAAACCGTTAATATATCATTCAAACAGATGTTTTTTTTCTGATATAGTGTTAAATTTCGTTAATATACTTGCATTTGTTAAAATTTTTGCTATATTTGAATTTGTACAAAAGAAAAGGAGTTTTATTATGAACAAAGAAGAATTAGTACAAGAAATTTCAAAAAAAGCTAGCGTTACTCAAAAAGAAGCTTCAGAAGTTTTAGGTGCATTAATTGACACTATTCAAACAACTGTAAAAAAAGGTAAAAAAGTAACATTAGTAGGTTTCGGTACATTTGAACCACGTAAAAGAGCTGCAAGAATCGGCAGAAACCCTCAAACTGGTAAGGAATTAAAAATCCCTGCTAAAACAGTTCCTGCATTCTCAGCTGGTAAAAAATTCAAAACTGCTGTTAACGGAAAATAATTAACACAGTAAGGTTTAAAAAAGTCATTCTTTCAAATAGGAAGAATGGCTTTTTTTTTAGTCATGTTTTTGGTAATATAAAACAAGCAGAGGAGATATTTTGTAATATGTTAGATTCAATTTTAGCCCCATTAATAGCATGGTTAGAGCAAGTCATATCCAGCTGTGGATCCTGGGGAATTATGGGGATAATGGCTCTTGAATCTTGTAATGTTTTAATTCCAAGTGAAGCAACACTGCCTTTTGCCGGATATTTGGTTTCCAAAGGAGAATTAGGATTTCATTCGGTTGTTTGGGCAGGTGCTATAGGTTGTTTGCTTGGCTCAATTCCGTCATATTATATCGGGTATTTCGGCGGAAGAAAATTTTTGGAAAAATTCGGAAAATACATGTTAATTTCAAAAAGCGAACTTGAAAATGCTGATAAATGGGTTGAAAAATACGGCGATTGGTCCTTTTTCTTTTGCAGAATGCTTCCTATTATAAGAACATTTATCTCATTGCCTGCCGGTATTTTGAAGGCAAAGAAAAGATTTTTCTTTACAATGACATTTTTAGGCTCTTTGATTTGGTGTTATGCGCTTGTTTTTGCAGGGGTAAAATTCGGAGAACATATTGAAGATGTTTTACCTATATGGCACAAATTTGACGTTGCTATTGTTGTCATTTGCTCTGTTCTTGCAGTTGTCTATATATACAATCACATTAAAAAATTAAGACAGAGTTAAAATAATAAACATATAGTAAATTTTATATTTATAAGTTTTATATAAGTATGATTTACTCCGTAAAACAGAAAAAATATGTGCCTATAGATATAAAAAAGAAGTCTATAAAACATTTACAAGATACATTGTAAATGAAAAATCAAATGCGATTGAAAGTATCGGATATGTTGATTTAAAAGATTTCAAGAACGGTGCAGAAGTTGTTTATATGAGAAATGAGAAGCCTAAATTATACAAGCATTTTGGACAGATTGCGGATCAGATTGAATTGGAGCATTGTTTAAACAACGGAATCAGCAAACCATATATATACTCTGATGCTGCATCAGGTACATTATTGCCGCATTTTAAAAAGGGAAAACGTTTTATTAATGAAGGGATAAATATTTATTTGGATTATATTTTAAAAAATGTCAAAAAAGGTGAACGAGTTTATACATCGAATTTTGGCCCTCAAAAAATGTATATGCCTATAAATTTAATAAATGAACTAATAGAAAAGATAAAAATAAATCCGCTGTTAAAAGGGCTTAAATATATTCTATGAATTGTATTCTTTTACAAAGCTATCTACCCAGCGTATTAGACTCGGGACTTCATAAGGTTTTGGAAGGTATAAATCTGCTCCGGTATTTAATACAAGTTCCTTGTCATGAATAATAGATGTAACAATTATTTTTGTTTTTTGATATTCTTTTGCCTGTTTTAATTTATAGCACAAATTTAATCCGTTTTTCTTTTCAAGATCTCCGGCATCAACTATAATCAGAGCAGGGATATCAGATTTTGACGGCATTGAATATTTCGACATTATTTTTGGCGTATAACCCTGTATGGTTAAAATAGCATTAAGTAATGTGCATAGCGCCTCATCAGTTTCATACACCAGCACTTTGTTGTTATATTCAGGCTTCTCTACGGAATTTTGCCCTGATATTTTTGCCCTGTCAACAATATAATTTGATTTGTCAGGCAAATCTGCAAGGTCATGAAGCTGAGTCAGAGTGTTTAAAACCTGAGAGCAGTCTTTGTATGTTTTAATTTCATTGGTAATAACACTGATTGTAAAATGGACAAAATTCGCTCTTTTACCTGCAAATTCATCTCCTTGTAATATCATATAACCTCTATTGAGGTCATGTTCTGCATAAAACTTATTTACAACCGTATCGAAGGTATAAGTTAAAAATTTTGCCAAACCTTCTGCTTTTACGGGATTTGTGATTACTAAAAAATTATTTTCATCAATCTGTCCAGTGTAATCTTCATCTGTTAATGACGCTTTTATAATTGCTGAATATGTCTGTAAAAGTTTATCTGAAGCAAGCTCGGTATAAGCTTTTTTATAGTTTTCAAAATTTTCAATCGAAATATATACCATTGCCCACGGAGAACTTTTTAACAGGGTTCTTTTTATTGCTCTGAGGGTATAATTGCGGTTTGGTATAAATTGTTTTAAATCAAGATTTGATTCATACTCTCGCCTGAGGTGTGCATCAATTCTGACTTTAAATTCTTTCGGGTTTACAGGCTCGGATAAAAAGTCATCTGCCCCGTTATTCAGAACCTTTATTCTGTCATTTATATCTGCAGATTTTGACAACGCAACTATAATAGGGCGCATGTTATATGCTAATGCCCTTACCTGCTTGCAAAAATCCGATAAATCATCATCAAAACTGTCTGAAATAATAATCAAATCAGGTTCGCTTTCCTGTATAATTTTGATTGAAGTAATTAAATCTTTTGAAATTATTACCTGATTTTGCTCTGATTCCAGTAATCGCTTATATTTTACCGATAATTCGGGTCTTTTATCAATGATTAATGTTACTGATTGCATTTTATTCTCGCCTGCTCCTCAATATTTTTTATCGGGATTTCAACAGTAAATGTAATGTCACTTTGCCCTGATCCGTCATTTAGCGGAACAGATTTTACCGTAATATGCCCGCTCATTTTTTCTACAAGCTGCTTGGTTATATATAAACCTAATCCGCTGCCCTGAACTTTCCTTGTCAAAGGATTATTTATTCTTGAAAATTTGGTAAAAATCTTTTCATAGTCTGCTTCTTCAATGTGAGTACCAACATTGGTAACCGATATAACAATATTGTCATTTTCACATTTTGCTTCTATTTTTATATCGGAATTTTCCGGAGAATATTTTGCACTGTTTTCGGTTAAATTTGTTAAAATTTGAGTGAATTTATCCTTGTCTGCAAATATTTTCGGAAGATTGTCCGATACTTTTAAATTAAAATTTTTAGACTGATATTGATTTTTTACAATTGTTATAACCTGTTGAGCAACAGGCTTAAAATCAAACTCATTATATATAAGATTGTTATTTTCTTTTTGCAATTTAGAAACTGCAAGCATATTTTCAACAAGATTTATAAGTCTTTGAGATTGTTCTTCGATAATTTTTATAAATTTTTTCTTACTATCATCATCCAATTTGTCCCACGAACTAAGCATAGTTTGAGAGAACCCCCTTATAGATGTCAAAGGTGTCCTTAATTCGTGACTGACCGTAGATATAAAATCATCTTGATTATTCTCTTTCATAACACGATTATACATTTTTTAACGGATATTTTCAATATGATTTTAGCCTTCTAATTGTATTTCTTCCCCATTTATAAATAATTTATCTTCTTTGCCTATAGATATATCTTCAAATGTTCTTAATAAATCTTCTTTTGTTGAAATACTGTAATAGTTTTCTTTTTTACGATTAAATATCTGGGCATTTATAGTCCATGTATCTTTAGGTAAATTGTAATGAATATGTGCTTCTGAACTGTTAAATGCAAAGGTTTGAAAATATGAAAAATTTTGTGAGTTTTTCATTAATAATTTTTTTAAATTCATAAATATTTTTTGTGAATACGGAGCAAAAAATAAATCTTTACTGCCAATTAGCAGAATATTTTTAAACGGCTTTTCAAACGGTTCGGTTATGATTTTATATATTTTATCAAGGTTAGTTATATTTTCATAAGAATCTCTGATGTGAAAGCCTTTTGCCTTTTCTCCGTCAGTTATACCGCCTGCTGTACAAGTTCTTATCCCCATTGTGTGAAAATTTGAAGTTACGGAACTGAATTTACCTTCTCCAAAATTCTCAAAAGGAATATATTCGCTATGCTTGTATGTTGCTTTGCGAAACATTCTTTCCGATACAAAATTTATATTTGATGTAAATGTAATATTATTTTGCATTGTTTTCTTTACTTAAATATTTTGCTAAATATTTACCGGTATATGATTTTTTGCATTTCATAATGTCTTGCGGTGTGCCTTCACAGACAATTGTACCACCCTCTACACCGCCTTCAGGTCCCAAGTCTATAATATGATCGGCAATCTTAATCAAATCAAGATTATGTTCAATCATCAAAATAGTATTTCCCTGATCTGCAAGTGCGTGCAGAATTTTTGCAAGTTTATCCAAATCTGCCCAATGAAGACCAACAGACGGTTCATCAAGCAGATATAATGTCTTACCGGTAGAGCGTTTGTTCAATTCCGATGCTAACTTAATTCTCTGTGCCTCTCCGCCTGATAAAGTTGTTGAACTTTGTCCGAGCTTCATATAGTCTAATCCGACATTATTGAGGGTTTGTAGTTTTCTTTTTATAGCAGGAATATTGTCAAAAAATTCCAATGCCTCTTTTATACTCATATCCAAAACATCGGAAATTGTTTTGCCTTTGAATTTCACTTCAAGTGTTTCTCTGTTGTATCGTTTGCCCTTACACACATCACATTTTACATAGACATCGGATAGAAAATTCATTTCGATTTTTACAAGTCCGTCACCTTTGCAGGCTTCACAGCGCCCGCCTTTAACATTGAAACTGAATCTTCCGGCTTTGTAGCCTCTGACTTTTGCTTCATTCGTTTTGGCAAAAACATCTCTTATATGAGAAAAAACATCCGTGTAGGTTGCAGGGTTTGAACGCGGAGTTCTGCCTATTGGTGATTGGTCTATGTTTATCACCTTGTCGATATTTTCAAAACCCAAAATATCATCAATTCCCTGAGGTTTTGGTTTATTTTTACGCAATTTGTGTATCGCAAATTCATATAATAAATCCTGCATCAAAGAAGATTTACCACTGCCTGAAACCCCTGTTAATACTACAATTTTACCAAGCGGAATATTCACATCTATATTTTTTAAATTATTAAGGTGCGCATTTTTGATTTCAAGATAATGCCCGTTTCCCCCTCTTAATTGTTTCGGAATTGGTATGGATTTTTCTCCGCTTAAATATTTACCGGTTATAGAATTTTTTGCACTTATAATATCTTCAACTGAACCCTGCGCAATAATTTTGCCTCCGGCTTCGCCTGCTTTGGGGCCGATATCGACTATGTAGTCGGCATTTCTTATAGTGTCTTCGTCATGTTCAACTACAATCAAAGTGTTACCTAAATTCCTTAGTTTAAATAAGGTTTTTATAAGCATATCGTTATCACGTTGGTGTAAACCAATTGACGGCTCATCAAGTACATACAGAACACCTGATAATCCGCTTCCTATCTGAGATGCGAGTCTTATTCTTTGGGCTTCTCCCCCTGACAATGTCCCTGCCATACGTGACAAATTAAGATAATGCAGTCCTACATCTATTAAAAACTTTAATCTCGCCCTTATTTCATCAAGTATTTGTTTTGCAATTTTGAGTTGATATTCCGACAAATCAAGGTAAAGATCAGTTATGAACTTAAATTCATCATCAACAGACATTGTTGTAAATTCATATATGTTTTTGTTATTTATTTTTACTGCAAGCGGAAATTCTTTAAGTCTTGCACCGTTGCATTTTGGACAAGGTTTTGCAACCATAAACGGTTCTATTTCTTCTCTCCAGTAGTCTCCGTTTGTATCATTATATCTTTTTTCCAAAAACGGAATTACCCCTACAAATGGCATAATTTTTGTTTGGTATCTGCTTGTGCCAAAATCTTTTATTCTCATTTTTATTGGTTTGTCAGTACCATATAAAATTATATCCTGATGTTCTTTTGAAAGTTTTTCAAAAGGGGTATCCATATCAATTTCACAGGCACTGCATACCGAATTGAGCATATCTTTGTAATATGTTGTTGCCGGTCTGTCCCAGGCATATATTGCATTATCATTTATAGATTTTGTTTTGTCGGGAACAACCAAATCAGGATCAACAATAAAATCCGCTCCGAGTCCGCCGCACCTTTCACAAGCCCCGAAAGGAGCATTAAAGGAGAAAATTCTTGGTGTTAATTCTTCAAAGCTCAAATTACAATCGGGACAAGCAAGTTTTTCGCTAAAAACAATCTCTTTATCTCCGACAACATCAATATTTACAATTCCGTCAGCTCTTTTAAGTGCAATCTGAACACTATCAGCAATTCTTGAACGTGCGCTCTCTTTTACTACAACCCTATCAACAACAATACTTATATCGTGTTTTTTTGTTTTTTCAAGTTCTATTTCATCTTCATCAAGATTATACAATTTGCCGTCAACTTTGGCTCTTACAAATCCTTCGTGCATAAGTTCTTTGAATGTTGAAGAATATTCGCCTTTTTTTCCTCTTATTATCGGGGATAAAATCTGAATTTTTGTACCTTCTTCAAGCGAAAGAATTTTATTAACAATTTCGTCAATAGTTTGCGGTTTAATTTTTCGCCCGCACTTTGGACAATGCGGAGTTCCTATTCTTGCGTACATCAAACGCAAATAATCATATATTTCCGTAATTGTTCCGACAGTCGAACGAGGATTATTACTTGTTGATTTTTGATCTATAGAAATTGCAGGAGATAACCCGTCAATGTATTCAACATCGGGTTTGTCAAGTTGACCAAGAAATTGTCTTGCGTATGTAGAAAGGCTTTCCACATAACGTCTTTGCCCCTCCGCAAAAATTGTATCAAAAGCAAGAGAACTTTTACCCGAACCCGATACACCGGTAAATACTACAAGCTGATCTTTAGGTATTTCTAAAGATACATTTTTTAAATTATGTTCTTTTGCTCCCGAAACTTTTATTTTTTCTGCCATAATATACCTATTATCATACGAGAATATTTATTTTTCAATAGACACATCAGCTTTACTTTTGGGGGGAGATATGGTATAATAAATGCGGTGTTTGGTTAGGTTTTATATGTACTGTCCTTGAAGAAAGGATTGTATTTTTATGGGTAAAAAAACGAAATACCCTTCTTATTCGGGAGGGGAAGTAAGGATTAATGGTAATACAAAGACCTCCAGCCAAAAAATCGGCGATACGATTGTCTCAAATTATAACATGTCTGATACTGAAAAGAATATTTATGATTCAGTATTAAATAATATGGATTCCTCACTTGCAAATTTATTTAAAATTTCAGATCCTCAAAGACAGGCCTGGAATAGCCAGTTAGATGCACTTAAACAGTCGGGAATAGATAATATAAACAGCATTTATACCCCAATGCAGAATAATTTGAAAAACGATATTGCTGCAAGATTTGGCAACCTGGATAATTCTACCTTCTTAAATAATCTGAAAAAGATTACTGACAGTAAATCACAGGCTGTTGCCCAACTGAGTAATAATCTTTCGCTTGCTCAAAATGATTTATATACTCAGGAACTCCAAAACAGAATGAATATGATTAGTTTTTTGAATGGATTAAATAATTCGTTCAATAACAATATTCTCAGTTATATGGGACTTGCTAATCAAAATTCATCATCAGGGAATTCTTATAACCAGATTGCTCACAGCAAAAACCTGGAAAATTATAACAATATGATGAACCAATATTATAATCAGGCAATGCAGGCAGTTCCGTTATTCTTATAGTAAAATGTCCGGAAGGCTGAATATTTTTTTCACCTTCCGGATTTTTACATAAAAAATAAAGGGCAGAAATCAATTCTGTCCTTTATTTTGGGCGTTAGTAAACAAAATTCGAACTTTTTTATTTGATATTGATAACATTTTAGAAGTCTCAGAGTTTGATAGAAATATGAAATATTATTTGTCATAAAGATGTATAAAATTATATCGCCAAGCATAGCCAAGTAAATGCACTATAATGCTAAAAAATTAAAAATCCAGTAAATATACTCCATCGGAGTATTTTCTGAATGTTACATATGTTTTTCCATAGTGTTCGAGCATTTGTTTTGTTATAAAACCTCCAGATGGAATACCTATTTTCTTTCTAATCCATTCACCTAAAATAGCATTACTCTCAACACTATGTATTGCTTTATTTCTGTCTTGTGCCATTCTCATATGAAATGCCCCAAAATCCTTTGTAATTACCTTAAACATTGGACAGTTGGCATCATCAGGATTTATTCTATCTGGGAAAAAACCATCTACTTGATCTGGTGTATTATATGGGATATAAGCTTGGTTTGGATTCCGTCTCGTTCCATTTCTACGAATACCCCAATTGACACCTGAGCCATATCCAGTCTCACTTCCGTTGGCCTTAAGTAAGGATACATTTATAGTTTGAACTGGTGTCTTTGTATCATACTGAGCATAATCACGTTCGGAATTATCTGGTTCTTCATAATCTTCAACACCGTTATTGACAACATTTTTTAATTTGTCAGCAACAGAAGAATCATAACAATCAACTGTATCTGTTAATAATTCTTTGTAATATGCAAACGCACTAATCGAATCACATTGCGATATACACTCTCTTCGCTTGTAAAAAGCATTCATCGTATAATTTAATGAACCACAGTATGCTAACAAAGGGATATCATTTGATGTTGAATCAAAATAACTCCATAAATAAACTTTAGAATGAACTTCAGGACCGTTACAAATATACCTACAAGATATTTTTGGCATTTCTCTTTTGCCTGATTCATTTAAAAACCTAATAAGTCGCTTAATATCTTCGTGTTTTTTGGGAGACAAACTAGATTTTGTCATACCTAAAAGAATTTCGACATTAATTTCTTTAACAAATCTATTATTTTTTATACCTTCAGCTAACTTAATCATATGGGTTGAAATACGATCACAATCAGTAAATGCTGTGATAATTTTAAGTGATTTACAAGGATTCTGTGCTTCTATTCTTGCTGGTGCATAAAGAATAGGCTCATCGAAAGCAGATGTAATAAAAGTTGGTTCTTCTGTTAATTCTTCTAATTGTATTGTCAATTTCATTGCTCCTCTAAATTAGGTTTAACCCAAGGATATTCTATTCCTGCAAAAGAATTCAAAATAGCCTTAGTTACCACTTCACTGAGTTTACACGGGACAGCCATTCCTATTTGTTTTCTAACAGAAGAATACTTCCCAATAAATTCGTATGAGTCTGGAAATGTTTGGATTCTTGCCCTTTCTCTGTTCGATAACTCACGATTTGTCCAGTGATATCCGAAAGTACCACCACCTCCTGAAGCGGTTATTGTGTAACTCGGTTTATCTGGATCTAATTTTCTGTATATCTGTGATATTTTTGTTCGTGTTTTAATGCAAAGTTCCTTCGGAAGAGTGCCCTCTGCTTCTGCCTGCCATACATTTTGTCCCGGCTTAATATATGATAGTCTCCGTATAACAGTATCACTTAATGATCTAACTTCACTATTAGGCATATTTGATTTAATACCCGAAAGGGCAGTTCTAGATGTAATATCACATTTTCTGAACATGTCTGGGCTTGGGACTTTAAACTCTACATCAATATCATCTCTAATTCCAACAATAATAACCCTATGTCTTGTTTGTGGAACACCATAATCTTCTGCTTTATATAAGTTTGTTACTAAACGATAACCAGATTCTCTCATATCTTTCAGTATAGTCATAAAGTCATTAGCCCCTGCTGATCGAATTCCAGATACATTTTCAGCCATAAACCATTCGGGTTTATAATGTCTTATAACTTCTATGCCATACCAATAAAGTTGTCCAAATTTCTCATTCGCAAGACCTTGATGTTCCCCTACATTTGAAAATGAGTTGCAAGGAAAACCATATGCAAAAGCATCAATATCTCCCAGTGCTTTAATATCAAGATTTCTTACATCGCTACAATATACACTTGAAGGGTTGTTTGGACAAATATTCTTTCGATATGTTTCACAAGAATCTAAATCATAATCATTTGCCCAAGCATGGGTAATACTAAAGTAACCATCATCACTTTGTGATCTTAATGCCCCACACGCTAAGCCACCAGGACCGCAATAAAGTTCTCCAAGCCTGAAAACTTTTTTTTTCTTCTTCATAATTACCTCGGTTTATACGTGGTCCCACGTTCACAGCGGATAAGTGCCGCCGCACCATTTATTCAAAGATATTATAACACATATGCCAGTTAAAAGCAGTTTTTTTACATTTTATTAACCTAATACCTTCTCGAACTCACGAAAGCCCTTTTGTGGTCGGCATTTTGAGTATTTGAGTAAATTTTTGTGTATTCGTTCATTTTTAACTTCTCGAACTTTCAAAAACCTGCACTATATATAATAAAAGACAGGAATTTATTTATTCCTGTCTTTTATGGTGGAGGATAGGGGACTCGAACTCCTGACCCTCTGCGTGCAAAGCAGATGCTCTACCAACTGAGCTAATCCCCCAAAGTATCTTGGGTTTGCGAGTGGCTTAAAACCTCTCACGTATCCTATTATACATGAGGAATTTTTTTTGTAAACCCCTTTTATATATTTTTTGTACGCATCTATAAAAGATGTTCCTCAAAGCACTTTACTATTGCTTTTAGTCGGTCATCTACTTTCATTTTATGTAAAATTGAACACACATGTGCCTTTGCAGTGTGCGTACTTATACACAATTCATGTGCTATTTGCGGATTTGAATACGTTTTTGCCAATAATTTTAGAACCTCAATTTCGCGTGGTGTAAGGTTATATTGATTATTATTTGTAGAAACGCTCATAATAAAAATTCCTCCTCGCAGGCTATCCATATAGACTAGTTCAAGTGTATTATTTTAAAAATTCAAAACAATTACCCTGTGGTGTAATATTTGAATAAATAGAGCCTTTAATAAAAAAGTTCTTGCATTTTATTTTTGAGTAAATATAATAATTTTATAAAAGCGTATGGGAGCGTAGCTCAGTTTGGTTAGAGCGCATGCCTGTCACGCATGAGGTCGCGAGTTCGAGCCTCGTCGTTCCCGCCATTTAAAAAAAAAGCCCGCATTGCGGGCTTTTTCTATAAGTGAATAAATTAACTATAAAGAGGTATTTATGGTTTTAGAAAATAAGTTAGGTATTATAAATTCTGCTGATTTAGCAAGAGAAGAAGAACGTATCAGCAAAACTAAAGCTATAAAAATGTTTGAAACAGGATTTTTGAACGAACTTGAAGCGGGAAAGTTTGAAACTCTTTCTAAAATTCATAAATACTTATTTGAGGATATTTACCCTTTTGCAGGTGAAATACGCAGTGAAAACATTGCCAAAGGAAATTTTCGTTTTGCCCCTGTGATGTATTTAAAGGCATCATTAGAACATATCGATTCCCTGCCGCAATCAAACTTTGACGAGATTGTCGAAAAATATGTAGAAATGAATGTTGCGCATCCCTTCAGAGAAGGGAACGGCAGAAGTACAAGGATTTGGCTTGATTTAATTCTAAAAAAAGAAATTGGTAAAGTTGTTGATTGGAGTAAAGTTGATAAAGAAGATTATTTGCTTGCAATGGAAAGAAGCCCTGTTAAATCTGTTGAAATAAAAGAACTTTTAAGAAATGCCTTAACTTCTGATGTGAGCGATAGAGAAATATATATGAAGGGAATTGATGCAAGCTATCATTACGAAGGTTATAATATATTTAAATCTGAAGATTTAAAATAATTAATTCTAACAAATTCTAATATTTATACTTCCGTATCAAGCGAAGATATGAGATAGCATATCTTTCGAGCTGTAGGGGTATCGTTAAGATGTTCGTAATATTTTTCAAAAAGTTCGAACCTGTGAGCGTCAACTCCGCCATTTAAAAAGTCACATTAGGGGGCTTTTTTATTTTGTTAAATTGAAAACCAAAACTATTTACTCCGGATATTTTGCACAAACCGGGGCGATATAAATTTTACCGTTTTTTATATTATCTAACAATTTTAAAATAGTAATCACCTTCGGATCAAAATATCGAATTGCTTTGGTATTTATTTGTCCGGTTTCCTCAAGAACAGTAACTGCAAACCCCGAATCAGACAAATCCAGCTGACTTAAATCGCGCGCAACATTTTTGTCCGCTTTCGCAACTTGCAGCAGTTGATTTTTAGGAAGTGCTATCAAAGAATCCCCTTCATAAATCAACTCTTGCTGTGCCCACATATTTGCAAGAACCGACAAAGTATCTTCAGAAAATGGCTTTTTCGATACAGCTGTTCGCTTTGAATTATTATCGGACTTTGCCGTAAAATAAGGGGTATAAATATTGAATGGTTGTATTTTTGTGATCATATATGTAAAAAAATACGTAAAAAAATTTTTTGCCAATACAAATTTATTGTAAAAACCTAACTAAAAATAGCAAGCGAAACACTTTACCTGCATTATCAAAGTTATTTTCGGACAAGTATGCCCGACCTGTTAAATCAGCTGTCCAATTAGCAGATATGAAACATGTAACATTATTTAAACATAAATAGCAAAAAATATTTTTAGATGTATTATTATTTTTAAATTTATTACGTCAAGGAGTTTATTATGAACAATATTTCACCGTCATTTACAGGTCTTAGAATTCGCAATGCAGAAATACTTAAATCGGATCATAAAGATATTTATTCTGCAATTAAAGAGAACAAATATCTGAACAAATTGGCACAAAGCAATGATGTTGTTGTGTCTCACACATCTCAAATTGAACAAAAATTTGGCAACATGATTGATTCTTTAGAAATACTCATAAAAGAAAAAACAAGAAAATTATCAAACTTTTTTATAAAAAAGACACTAAAAAGTTATTATATTGATTCAAATGCGTATCAAAACCCAACTAAAACAAGCAAAGATATCATAAAAAGACTTGCTATAATTGACAAGGAACAATCATTTAAAAATCCTGAAATTTTTGAAAACAACCTCTCGGATATATATTCATAATAAAATTACACCAACAAATAAAAAGACTTCAATCAAAGCAGATTGAAGTCTTTTTATTAAAATTTTATATTTAATTATTAAACAATACCCTGAGCAATCATAGCATTCGCAAGTTTATTAAATGCTGCAATATTCGCACCTGCAACATAATTACCATTCTGTCCGATACTGTCAGAAGCCGCTTTGCAAGCATTGAAAATATTTATCATAATTCTTTCAAGTTTGCTTTCTACTTCTTCAAAAGTATAATAATATCTCATACTATTTTGGCTCATTTCAATTGCAGAAGTCGCAACTCCGCCTGCATTTGCAGCTTTTGCCGGAGCAAATAAAATGTTGTGTTGCTGCAAGTATTCAGTAGCATCAAGAGTTGTAGGCATATTAGCACCTTCCGCAACAGCTATAACACCATTCTGAACAAGAACCTTTGCATCCTCCAATGTTAATTCATTTTGAGTTGCACAAGGCAAGGCAATATCAGTTTTAATTTTCCAAATTGGAGCACTGTCGCCCGCTCTTTGTTCAATATATTCAGCTTGCGGATGACATTCTAAATATTCTTTGATTCTTCCGCGTCTTACTTCTTTTATATCCTTTATACAATCAAGGTCAATGCCGTCTTTGTCATATATGCACCCGTTTGAATCGCACATTGCAACAACTTTTGCACCCATTGAAACTGCCTTTTGGCATGCATATATTGCAACATTACCGGAGCCTGATATTGTAACGGTTTTACCCGCTACAGTCTGATTATGATGAGACAACATTTCACGAAGGAAGAACATCAAACCGTATCCTGTTGCCTCTTTTCTTGTAAGAGAACCACCGTAGCATATATCTTTTCCTGTTAATACTCCGCCTTCATAAGCATCTTTTATTCTTTTATACTGACCGAATAAATATCCGATTTCTCTGCCGCCAACACCGATATCACCTGCCGGAACATCAACATCCTGACCGATATGACGATATAATTCAGTCATAAAACTTTGACAAAAACGCATAACTTCATTATCTGATTTACCTTTTGGATCAAAATCACTTCCGCCTTTTGCACCTCCAATTGGCAAACCTGTTAATGCATTTTTAAATATCTGCTCGAATCCCAAAAACTTCATAACACTTAAATTTACACTCGGATGAAATCTTAAACCGCCCTTATACGGACCGATTAAAGAGTTATATTGAACTCTGTAGCCTCTGTTAACAACAACTTCACCCTTATCGTTAACCCATGGTACTCTGAACATTATAACTCTTTCAGGTTCTATAAGTCTTTCCAGGATACCATTTTTTTCATATTTATCGCTTGTATTGATTACAGGCTCAATTGAACATAACACCTCGTTTAATGCCTGCAAAAATTCAGGCTGATTACCATCTCTTTTTTTTGCGATTTCTAAAACTCTTTCAACATAACTGTTCATATATACTTCCCTTTTCTTTTTTCACGTTTTTTATACTACTACTATATTAGCAACATTGCAAGTGTATTTAATACAATATTAATATTATCTTTATGCGATATATACAACTGTCTAATTTTAATATAAAATTGAGAAATTAATATATTAGTTATAATGTTACATATTACGATACTAACAATTTTATTATTAATTGGATTTTTAGCTTTTCAAAGAAGAACCATATTAAAATATAAAGAGTTAAGTATTCGGGAAAAATCTTTTTTAGCCACATTAACCCATGACTTAAAATCCCCGACAAGAGCCCAAATAAACATGCTGAACTTACTCTTAAAAGGTAATTTTGGAAAACTTAATCCTCAGCAATACGAAATGATTAAACTCACTTGCACTTCAAGTAAATATATGTCAAATCTTGTGGGCAATATTCTGACAAATTACAAATATGAAAGTCACTCCGTAAATTTGAAGATGGAATATTTTGATCTTATAAAAATTATAAATGAGATTCTTAATGAAAATAAATATAGTCTTTGTGATAAAAATTTTGATGTAAAAATTTTAACACCTTTGAATGAATGTATTATATTTGCTGACGAACTTGAAATAAGGAGAGTTATCCAAAATTTACTAAATAATGCAATAACATACGGGTTAAAAAATACAACAATAAAAATTAAATTAAAGAAAAATTCAAAATTTACAATATTTTCTATATCAAATGAAAGCAACCCCATATCCCAAAAAGAAATCAAACACTTGTTTAAAAAATTTTCCAACACGCATAATACAAAAATCAATAAATATTCAACAGGTTTGGGCTTATACACAGCAAAAAATATTATCGAACAGCATAACGGTAAAGTTTATGCAAAATGCACCGACAACGGCAAATTTACATTCGGTTTCAGGCTTAAAACAGCAACACAAGATTTTGCAAAATCACAGACAAATTTAAAGGGCAATAACTAAATTATTGCCCTTTTGTCATTTTATTCTTCATCCAATGATTGATATCCTGATTTATGCGATTTTAATAGTACACCACGTTTTGAAGTGTGTATAAAATCTATCATTTTTTCAATATATTCATTTGTAGGAATTTCTGCCTGAATTTTTTCAATAGCCTGAGAAGTATTGTATTCATCAGATATTAACAGTTTGAAAGCCTCATTGATATGAGTTCTTGTTTCCAAATCAATACCTCTGCGTTTAAGAGCAATTACATTTATTGTTCTTGGAACAGGCGGACGACCTTCTCCCTTTGAATAAGGAAGAATATCCTGACGAGAAGCAGAAAATCCGCTGACAATAGACATAGTACCGATTCTGATATTTTGATGAAATACACTCATACCGCCTACAAATGCGCCAAATTCAACATGAACATGACCGCCAAGTGTTACAAGATTTGCGAGGATAACCTGATCCTCAAGCACACAGTTATGAGCAACATGTGCTCCAACCATGATCAAACATTTATTACCGATTCTTGTTGTAAAATCACCACAAGCAGCAGCTCTGTGGATAGTTACATTTTCTTTAATTATAGTTTCATCACCGATAACGACTTTTGTTTCTTCTCCCTTGTATCCTAAATCCTGCGGTTCGGAACCAATAGTTGCAAACGGAGAAATTGTACAATTATTACCAATTTCTGCATACTCAATATGTGCATTTGAAATAACTCTGGTTCCACTGCCAATTTTTACGTTTTTACCTATTACAACATAAGGACCAATTATTGCATCATCCGCAATTTGAGCAGAAGGATCAATTATCGCTGTTTTGTCTATCATCTTAGAACTCCTCTCTCTACAAACTATTAAGTTTATTATAGTACAAAACACGCAAAAACATTAAAACTTTATATTATTTTAATAAGTAAATTACAAACTATTTCTTTTGTTCAAGTTTATGAATTTCGGCAGCAAGTTCTATGAGCTGATTTTCAAGCTTTTTATTTTCTTTTTTAAGTTTTGCTATACGATCCAAATCATTTTGTAATCTTTCAATATGAGATGTGATTTTTTGATTAAGTTCTTTTATGGAATTTATAGCAGAATAAAACATTTCATCCCAGCGAATTTTATAATATCCATCGGAATTTTTTGTGACTGCATTCGGGAAAATCATTTTCAAATCCTGAGCAATTACCCCAACATGTTTTTCTTTTAGCTTATCAGCTTTAAAGTAATAATCATAAATTTTCAATTCTGATAAATCTTTTAATCCTGAGTCGAATTTTCCACCGATATTTTTCAATCTGGCATCACTCATAAAACCTCTTAATCCGGTTTGAGTCAAAATAGGACAACAGGAACCGGAAACGTCACCACCATAATTATAAACAGCATGAGCTCTGCTTAAATCAACACTCAACGCTCCGCTATTGCCTGTATAGAAATAACTTGTATCACCTTCGATATTATCAAATCTGTTAGGATACCCAAAGTCAGAAGTCCAGTCATATGACTGTTTACCCGGTGATGTATATGCTCCTGCACCGCCATTTAACAGATATATATATGTAGAACTGCCGGTTTGAGTACATATACAATTTTCCCTGCCGCCATATACTTGATGCAAATAACCACCCTGACCTGTTAACGGAACAGCCCCTGCACTACCGTCAAATCCTATATACGGCTTGTGATTACCCGGAAACTCTTTATAAAAAGTGTAACCCATCAGAGCATCTTTTGAACCGGATGAAACCAACGGAGTCTTACCATACATATAAGTTTGACCGCGCACTATAAGATTTCCGTACACAACAACGGCTGCATCACCTAAACCTTCTGCCAATGAGCCTCTTGCATTGTTTACAACAACAGCAGCAGGACTATTTAAAGATGAAATGCCACGTCCGATAAATACCTGCGTATCATTATTTGACACAGCAGTAGTTCCTGCGACAGCCTGACCTATACATGTTTTGTTACTTGCACCCGTTCCGAGCTTTGCACAGGACATATATCCGATTGCGGTATTATTACTGCCGCTATATGTTTTATTAGCATTAGAATTAGCACTTGACCTTGTAAATGCACCGACAGCCGTATTATATGACCCGCTTGCATTTGCACTATATCCGATAGCCGTATTATAATCACCGGCAAAGGATACCCTTTCACCAACCGCCGTTGAATAATTTGCATTTACATTGGTTGAATCGGATATAACAGTATTATAACTGCCATTCGCGTTAGTATTATAACCAATATAAACATTTGCACTGCCGGTAGTAGTATTTTGTCCCGCATACGCACCCACTCCGGTATTAAAATTGCCTGTAGATACATTTTGTAAGGCTTTTGAACCTATAGCAGTATTCCCGCTCCCCGTAGTTAAACCATTCAGCGCATTTTTACCATAAGCGGTATTTGCTCTTGATTCGGTTTCTGTGGCACCGGCATATGAAATAGAATTATATTCACCGCCTAAAAGTAAATTATCACGACCTGCAGCTAAAAAGCCCTGTCTTTGACCATTATGATAAAATTCTATCGGTCGTTGAACAATATTACCATTTACTCTGTCACTGGAACGAATAACCAATTTTGCATAAGGCTTATAATTAGTTTTAATATCTTCCAAATCAAGAGGAGAAACCCCTATCATAATTTCCTGCAATAATGCAGGATTTGAACCGGCTGTATGAATATCACCGTCATCATCCGCAGAAACTTCGTTCCAAACCTCAGCACTCATAAGAGTATTATGTCTTGAAGTAAGAATAGGCGCTACTGCCGCTATTACAACTGTCATTACGGCAAGAATTACCATCAATTCCGCAAGCGTAAATGCTTTATGAAGTTTTAATTTTACACCTGACATTTATTACTTCCTTTCAAGCCTCTGTACTCTTTCTTCTAATGAAGAAAGCTGCTTTAGAATATCGGTATGATGCCCTCTGACACCATTTATTCCTCTGCGGAGTTCAACAACTTTATCTCTTATTATATCAATTTTATGAGATAGTTCTTTTATAGAATTTATTACAGCATAGAACATTTCGTCCCATCTTATCTTCAAAAATCCGTTTTCATCTTCGGAAACAGATTCAGGGAATACTTTTTGCAAATCCTGAGCAATTACACCAACCTGAGGTGTTCCTGACAAATCATCTTTGAAAGTAAAATTATAAGGTTGGAGTTGTAACACCTTGTCTAGTCCCGCATTATTTTCTACAATATTAGTTTTTAAGCGTCTGTCAGATGTGATCAAACTGTTAGGTGCATTCCCATCCCTCTGAAGAAGATTTATTGTTCTTGGCCAAGCTATAGAATCCGCACTTGCAAAATTGTCAGTACAAACATAAACATTATAACTCAATAATATAGCCTGATAAGAATCGGATATACAGCGATAGTGAGTCGGTTCATAAGCTTTTGAATCAATAAACTTATAATTTGCGACATTATTACCATCTTTAATATATAACTTCCCGCGAATTACAAGATTTGAATTAAGCACTACATCCGCAGAATTTGCATTTAAAGAACTCCCGCTTATATTTCCGCCGTATGTATGGACTTCCATAACACCACGACCGCCAAAACCTTTTGGCACACCACCCAAAAATATATGTTCATCTGATGCACCATATTGCGGAGTTCTGTTTATACTCGCACCAGAACCATAACCGATACAAGTGTTTAACCCTTTATCCGCACCTATTGAATTACAAGCATTTGTACCCACTGCAGTTAAACCTGCAAGAGTATCACCGTTTGTTGAGCCTAACCCCCCGAGATTATACGCATTATAACCTATAATCGTATTATATTTCATTGCGAGATCTGCAGTCGCATTAGTATTCACAAGAACATTTGCGATATAATCATCACTATCGCTTCTGTACAAGCCTGAATTTATACCAAGAGCAATATTCTTTTCAGCTTTTGAATTTTCACCGCTGAACATTGCATGATAACCTATACCAATATCATTTGCACCGAAACCTCCGCCGGCACCATCACCTATATATATTCCGTTCCCGCCGTAATTATTCGCCAACTGATAACCGGCATTTGTACCAATAGCCGTAATATGAGTTGAAGTTCCTGACGGGATTTCAAAATTCGCAGATTCTAAAGCACCTGTACCCACCGCTAAAAAGCCATTTGCAGCCGTCAACTTCTTCATTGTAGAAAAACCTAAAGATGTATTATCCGCACCGATTGTAGGGTGAAGCTGACCGATATGAACACCGTTTGCATCTAACAATAAAGAACCTGCATCAATACCATTTGAAAGTTCGGATTCATTCGGAGAAAACCTGAACTGAATTTGAGGCTGAGGATAAGTTACCCCTTTATAAGTTATATTTTTGGAATTTATGACGAGCTTACCGGAATGATTGTTATTTGCAACAGGATCCATACCTACATAAAGACTTGAAGTCCAGTCAGGAGCTCCCGGATCAAAATATGCATCTCTTTCGGTGTCATTATTAACAAAATGCCAAATTGATTCAATTGAACCGGAATCGGCAATATGACGCTTTGTAATAATAGGAGCCATTGCTGCAAATAACAACGCAATAATGACAAGAACTATAATAAGTTCCACCAAAGAAAACGCTTTATGCGAATTATATTTCATCCTCATCATACTCCCGAATATACTTAGGTTACTTTAATTATAACATATTTTATAACGCATTACAACATGATTTACATGTAATAAACATTTTCAATCGGATAACACAATTACAAAACTTAACAATAAGAAAATATTTATATGATAAAATTATATTGCGATGAAAAATGAACATATTAAATGGACAATTTGCCTCATTATAATACTTGGAAATTTTATAGGGATGCTGGATTCAACGACAATTCAGCTTGCCTTATATCAAATTTCCATAGGACTTGATATATCACTTTCAAAAGCACAATGGGTAATAATTGCATATATGCTTGTATTAACGGTATTCCTTCCGTTTTTTGGCAAAATTGGCGATTTATACCCTAAAAACAAAGTATATTCTGTCGGATTTTTTACATTTAGTATAGGTGCATTGCTTTGCACATTTTCGCCAAATTTCACCTTATTAGTGATATTCAGATGTATAGAAGCACTTGGAGCATCTATTATGCTTGCAAACGGCCCAGCCGTAATATCAACTCTTTTCAGAGGTGAAAACAGAGGAAAAGCTTTAGGTATAAACGGTAGTCTTGTTGCGGCAGGCGGTTTGCTCGGGCCTGCACTTGGCGGTATGATGATAAACTTCTTTGGCTGGAGAACAATATTTTTACCCGCCTTCATAATATCCTTTACAGGCGGAATATTAAGTTATAAACTTGTTCCTTCATACATAAGAAGAAAAGTATTCAAATTCGATTATAAAGGATTTTTATATTTTACAATTGCCCTGTGCGCTTTATTATTAGCGATATCTGAAGGTTACAGCTGGGGTTGGAAATCCATAAGAATTATATCCTTAGGAATTTTGACATTAATTTTCGGAAGCTTATTTTACTTCAGGGATAAAAAAATCAGCTATCCAATGATAAATTTTCGAATGTTTAAAATAAAAACTTTTACTTTTGGAAATATTGCCGTAATGACCTCTTATATGACAATGTTTACGAATGCAATTTTGCTTCCGCTGTTTTTACAGGATATATTAAAATATAATGCATTTGTAACAGGACTTTTAATACTACCTTATTCTTTAGCTTCCTGCCTTGTAGCTCCTTTTGCGGGAACATATGCAGGTAAACACGGCAGTAAAATCTTAACAAGAATCGGACCAACGATATACATAATTGCACTTTTAATATTTACAAGTTTTGGAATTCACACAAAACAGTGGCAAGTTGTAGCTGCATCTATAATTATGGGTATCGGTAACGGATGTTTTCAATCTCCGTCTAATACCGCAATTATGACATCTGTTAAAACTGAAGAAGTAGGGATTGCAAGCGGAATACTTTCACTTTCAAGAAATATGGGGAATATTCTTGGAGTTGCAATAACCATCACACTATTTGAGAACTTTAAAAATCTGTATCAAAACGGCTCTTACCAATCCGCATTTTTATCCGCATATCATTTGACAATGGCATTTGGAATAGTCTTCGGAGTAACATGTCTTACATGTGCGATAATTGCTTATAACGACAAAAAATAATTTTTTATTTTAAAACCTTGATAGTATCTTTTGCAGTATTTTTCATATTGAGTATCGCTTTATTAATTGTTGCATTATTTAAAGAATCAAGAACACCAACTTCTGTTTTTAACCAAGTATTTATATCTGCCGCCTTTGTAGAATTACCGATTCCTAAGTTCATTAAAGAATCATATTTCGCCGGTGCGGATTGTTTTAACAGCATTTTTGCATTATCTCTTGCACGAACCAAATCCTGCTCGTTTTTTTTATTGAAATCCTGGCAGGCATTGTAGCCATATGCAATTAGTCCTGCACATACACCTATTTTTATTAAACTTTGAATACGCATAATTTTCTCCTGTTGCTGTTATTAAAACCGCAACAAAATTTTTTTTGCTAAACCTCATCCACCCATTTTTTTACATCAAATTTCAAATCCGCAACTTTTATCCTTAAAGATTCGGTATAAGGTTTTAAACGATCTAAAATCTGAGTTTTTCTGAGCATTAATTCTTGAGCAACAATAGAAGACCGGCAGGCAATAACCATAACTGAGCCCTTTAGCATTGAGTACGGTTTTGAATTTTTTGCGAATTTTTCACCTGCGGCAATTTTCCAGAATTTATATAAATTATTTCTTGTAATAGCTCTGCTTAATTCCTTGTCTTTTGACATTTGGGCAAGCAGATCATCTATATTTTGGAATTTTGTATATAAAATTTTCTTCATATGCTTTTTTCAGTCAATTTTTATGCTACAATACAAAAATGGTTATGAAACAGATTGATAGTATCATAAAAAAATCCAAAAATATATTGATAGCTTCACACATTAATCCCGATGGCGATACATTAGGTTCTATGTGTGCAATGTACCATTTAATAAAAGACAATTACAAAAAAAACGCACAAATGGTGATTGTTTCAAAGCTGCCTGAAACCTATGAATTTTTACCGCAAATTCAGGATGCTCTTTTTATAGAGAATATGGATTTATCAAGAGAATATGATCTTGTAATAAATGTTGATATCGCATCCATAGACAGGTGCAATGATGTTCAGACACTGTTTAAAAAAGCTAAAAATACTATTAATATTGACCATCACGAAACAAATAATTCGTATGCAGAGATAAATATTATTGACCCTCATGCATCTGCAACCGGTGAAATTATATATGAAATAGCACAAGCTCTTAACTGGCAAATATCAAAAGAATGTGCAATAGGATTATATACAGCAATTCTTACGGATACCGGCGGGTTTAAGTTTTCAAACACATCCCCAAAAACAATGGAATATTCCGCACAAATCATGAAATATGGTATAGATTCATCAGACATATACAGAAAATGCTATGAATCACAATCAAAAAATATGGTGCTATTCCAATGCTATTGCGTAAACAAGGCGGAATTTACAAATAATGACAAAATAGCATATACTACTGTTTACAAAAAGGATTTGGAAAAATTTAACAACAACGGAGAAGATTATACAGACGGTCTGACTGAAAAACTCAGAGCAATAAATACAACTGAAATTGCATTTGTGGTAAAAGAATTGAATGCAGCAACATCAAAAGTTTCAATGAGAAGCAAGAATACCGACATTGCTAAAATATGCTCAACTTTGGGCGGAGGCGGACACAAATTTGCAGCAGGTGCAGTTATTAAAGCAAATGTTAACGATGCAGTAAAACTGATATTAAAAGAGATTGAAAAGTTAAATTTATGATAAAAAAACTTATTAAAAATTTAATGAAAAATAAATATGCCCATATAATTATTGCTCTTATCAGATCAATAATAAAGAACGATTTTTTCGGTATGGCTGCAGAAATGGGATTTATGCTGGTTGTCGGAATTTTTCCGTTTATGTTGTTTTTGATGTCAATTTTTGGCTGGCTTGGTAACAGATCATATATGGATCCTATTTTAGCAGCACTTTCAAATATTATGCCTCATCAGGCTATGGAATTATTATTAACCGTACTGAACCAAACAATGATATTCGGGCACGGAAAACTTGTTGCATGGATTGGTATAATCACAGCATTAATATTATCCGTCAATGGTGTAGCCGTAATTTTAAAAGGTTTAAACAGAGCATACAAAGTTGAAGAAACAAGAAGTTTTTTATATACAAGAGTCTTATCATTTCTTATGATGTTGGTTAACATCTTAATACTGTTTTTAACCATAAACATCATCATCTTCGGGAAAATTATAGTTACATTTTTGGTTGTATATTTTGGGATGTCAAAGGTTACCGCATACACAATTTTGACATTGCGCTGGCCTGTAGCATTTCTTGCATTATATTTACTGGCCTTTTTAAGCTACTATATACTTCCGGATCTTAAAGGCAATGAAAGTTTTAAAAGAAAAAGCGCACTACCGGGTACAGCATTTTTTACAGTTTTCTGGTTGGTCGGTTCATGGGCTTTTTCACTTTACGTAAATAATCTTTGCACATATAATATTGTTTTCGGTACAATCGGAGCATTCTTTATTTTAATGGTTTGGCTTTATTACACCTCAATCGTTTTACTCATCGGCGGCGAGATAAATTCAAGATTTTATAACAGCATGGAACATAAATCCAAAGAAATAATGGAAGAGCTTGAAGCTTTAAGAATACAGACTTTCCCGAAGAAAAATAAACCGAATTAAAGAATGTTGTTTTCTTGCAAAAAGACCAATTGTGTAATAATATAGAGTTATAAAAAGCCGATGTAGCTCAGTTGGTAGAGCAACTCATTCGTAATGAGTAGGTCGTGGGTTCGAGCCCCGTCATCGGCTTTCTTTTTATAAAGAGGGTTTTAGTCCATTTTTACATCTTATAATTTACCCTTAAATTTGACAGATGTTGTAAAAATGTTGTAAAAATTTTTAAAAATATATAGCAAAATTTAACAAAATTTATCTTAACAATTCTTCATGAATAATTGTTAAAAGCGTACAACATGCTCAAAACATACACACGATATTCACAAAAAGAAAATTTACCCGCCTGTTAAAACATAGGGGGTGTATCAAGCGACTCCCCCACATTAAATCATAAGTCTTTACCTGTGTTTATAGCTTTAAACATAAACAAATAATGAATCATGACTCAACACACATATTAATATATTAATTAATGGCAACTATATACAATATCACAGTAAATATACTCAAATCCTCTACGTAGTGGAGAGGATAGAAAATCCAGTTGAGTTTGCGAAACTTAGATTTTCAAAAGAGGGTGTTGTCACGTTAGGGATAATAATTTACACTCTCTTGAATTTCTAAAACTCAACTATGTTTCGTCTTGAAATTCTTTTCTCTCCTAAGGAGAGATATTATTAATAATATATGTTAATCTTAAGCATCCATTTTATTAATATACATCGTATAATTTTACCTTTTTATTATTCTTTTTTCTTTTAAAAATTTAGTTAAATTCATATTTCTATACATTATATGGAAATATTATTAAGTTTTTATTAGAATAAGAAAGGAGAGTAAAATGGTATGTGTTGAACCTATTAGAAACAGAAAGGATATACAAAAAGTCGAGAAAACTCTATCGGCTCGAGGGCAACGCGATTTATTGTTATTTGTAATGGGGACTAATTGCGGTTTAAGAATTTCAGATATTCTTAACTTAAATGTAGGGGATGTAAGAAACAAAACGCACATTCAAATAATAGAAAAGAAAACAGGTAAATTTAAGAAATTCCCAATAAATGCAAAATTAAAACCTATGCTAGAAGAATTTACTAAAGGCAGATTAAGTAATGAGCCTTTATTTTTATCGCATTGGGGACACAGGTTGGATAGAGTTACAGCTTATTATATTATCAGAACTGCATGCGAAAAAGCGAACTTGCAAGAAAAAATTGGCACACATTCAATGCGGAAAACATTTGGATACCACCACTATCAACAGTTTAAAGATGTTGTAATTTTACAAAAAATATTCAACCACTCAAGCCCTCAAATAACTTTGAGATATATAGGAATAGAACAGGACGAAATAGATTATACTTACAACAATTTTATGTTATAAACCCTTTGAAACAAACAATGCTATACATTTTTAATGTCTTACATTTTCATCAATATGTAAGGCATTTTTTTTAAGTGCTGATATAATTGATTTTCAGGGCAAATTTTCAGTTTAAAATATAAATCGTTTTACATTTCTTTAAATAATAATTAATATAATTTTATTTGTGTTAGACTGATGTAGTAAGGTTTTTATGGAATCGCTATACAAAATGATGAAAATGTAAAGCATTAGTCTCTATAGCTCCATTGAAATCAGACTTTCAAAATTTATTTGAGCAAAGGAATAGTGAGTATATGGCTTATTTATACAGCAAATTTGAAACAAATACGGATGAAAGCTTAAAACCCAATCAAAGTACAAAAAAGATAGATATTATTTTTGATTTAGAAACAAATAAGAATACCGTTTTAGATTCGGAATACAGCAAAAACATTGTTTGTGTTTGTGGTTCGTGTGATTTGTTATTAGAAAACAACGGTGAAAAAGATTCGATTACACTAAACGACCACAAAGTAACAATAAACCTAAAGAAAGATATTAAAGCCGAATTAAAAAATTATACAAAAGATGCAAGATTGGTAGTTCAGTATTTGGGGGAAAATAATGGATAAAAAAGTTTCTGTTATAATCCCTTGCTTTAATAAAGGGGAATATGTAAAAGAAGCAATTGAATCTGTGATTAATCAAACATATAAAAATATTGAAATTGTTTGTATTGATGACTGCTCAACTGATAACAGTTACGAAACTCTTAAAGAACTTGCTAATAAATATGAAAATATAATATTACTCCGAAATGAAGAAAATAAAGGAGTTGTTTACAGCAGAAACACTGCGATTAATACCGCTACAGGTGAATATATTTTACCTCTTGATGCAGATGATACTATAGAACCAACATACGTAGAAAAGGCTGCGAAAATATTAGACACATACAATCAGGTTGGAGTTGTTTATTGTAATTACAAATATTTTGGGGATTCACAAAGAAAAATTGAAATACCTGAAGTTACGAAGGAATACCTTTTGTATTCAAGTTGTATCAGTTCGTGTTCAATGTTCAGAAAAACGGATTTTCAAAAAATCGGCGGCTACAAAGAATGCATGAAAAACGGTTGTGAAGATTGGGAATTATGGCTAACTTTCTATGAAAACGGCTATGGATTTCACAGAATTGATGAATATATGCTTAATTATAGAAAAGAAAAAAATAATTCAGAAAAGTATACCAATGACAATAAAAATAATATATTAAAAACTCATATAGATCTTTATTTGAGTGATGAAAATTTTTCAGAAAAAGCATTGAGCAGTGAAAACATTTTACTAAAATACAGAAAGTATAAAAGACTATTTAACTTATCACTTACGTTGGCAATTATAGAATTTGCAACAATCATCATTATTGTAGGAGCCGTAATATGTTTCCAATAACACCTGCAATAAAAAAAATATTTAGCCAATTCCCAAAATTAACCAAACGCGTGGAATTTGTAAAAAATAATATTAAATATAGAAAATATTATTTTTTAGATAAATTATTGGTTTTGACGAAAAAAAATACATATGAATATAGAAAAACATATTTATTCAATATATTGATATCAAAAAAAATAATAAAAAAAATCACAACAAATACTTATAATTTAAAAAGATTATTTGAATTTACAAATAATATAGACAAGAATAATAAAGTAGATATTATTATCCCTATTTTCAACGGATACGAATACCTTGAGAATTTATTTAATACTGTTATTGAAAACACTGATTTAGATTACAAACTCATAGTTATTAATGATAATTCTTCAGATTCAAGAGTTCTTTCATTATTAGAAAAATATAAAAACATACTAGGCTCTAAAATGATACTTGTTAGCAATGAAGAAAATTTAGGATTCGTAAAATCAGTAAATAAAGCATTAAAAATCAGTACTGAAAATGTAATTCTTTTAAATTCAGATGTAATTGTTCCTAAAAATTGGGCAAGTCGTCTTTTAGCTCCAATAATTAACAATAATAAAATTGCAAGTGTTACCCCATTTAGTAACGCTGCAACGATATTTTCACTACCAGAGAATTGCAAAGACAACATTTTTAATGAAGATTTACAAAAAGTAGATAATGAACTTTCTAAATTAAATACCACGCAAAATACATTAAATTTCCCGACAGGGGTTGGTTTTTGCATGGCAATGAATAAAGATGCAATAAAAAATGTCGGATTACTTGATGAAATTTTTGATAAAGGGTACGGCGAAGAAAATGACTGGTGTCAAAAGGCAATAACAAAAGGCTATATAAATACTATTGCAGGAAATGTATTCGTATGGCATAAACATGGCGGCAGTTTTGATAATCAAGAAAAACAAAATTTAATAAAAAAGCACCTAAAAATTGTTACTAAAAGATATCCAAAATACTTTAATATGCTCGGGGAATTATTAAATAACAAAGATTATTTATCCTTACGTTTTTGGACTGAATTATTATATATGAAAGCAATTTCTTCATGTAATCAAGTTTGGTTTGATCATACATGGGGCTCAGGAACGGAAACTTACACGTTAAATAAAATTAAAGATTTAAAAAATGACAATTTAATAGTAAGAATTCAAAATAATGGAACTGACTTATACCGCATATCTTATTATTACAAAGAATATAAAAATGAATTATTAATCAATTTATCTGATGTTGAAGTTATAATTAAACAATTAATGCCAAACTTAATAGTAGTAAATAATTTAGCATCCTATAAAGATATTTTGGGAATGCTTGAGTTTATTGAACATATAAAAAATGATTTAGGGGTAAAAATATCTTTTAGAGGGCACGATTTTCAATGTATATGTCCTTCAATAACAATGGTTAATTCTAATCATGAATATTGCAATTCCCAAAATACAAGCCATTGTTCCGAGTGTTTTAAACAATTTAAACAAACACCGATAAAAATAAATTCTATTGAAGAATGGCAAAAAAAATGGTTCTATTTTATGAATAATGTTGCAGATGAAATTGTAGTATTTTCAAATTCTACAAAAGAAATCTTTTTAAAATTTTGTCCTGATATTAATAGCAAAATTACAGTTGTACCACACAAAGTAAATGAATTAAGGAAAGTTCAAATTCCTCCGCATAAAAACTTTAATATCGGTGTTTTAGGGAATCTTGAAATAGATAAAGGGCTACTTATTATAAAAGAAATAGATAATCTACTTCCTAAATATCCAAATATTAAATTTAAAACACTTGGAGCTTGCAAACATAGATTTAAAAACATAAAGGTTTTAGGCAGATACAAAGTTGCAGATTTACCGAATATTATCGAAAAAGAGGAAATTGATATGGTATTTATTCCTTCAGTATGGCCTGAAACATTTTCATATACAACAGGAGAAGCAATGAGTATGGGAATTCCTGTAGCATGTTTCAATATTGGTGCTCCCGCTGAAAGAAATACAAATGGTTGTATTATTTCTACCATTTCAGGCAAATGTGCACTAAACGAAATTAACGATTGGATAAAGACTCGGAGGGCGTATGTCTAAAAAAGTTTCTGTTATTATTCCTTGCTTTAATAAAGGGAAGTATGTCAAAGAATCAATTGAATCTGTGATTAATCAAACATATCAAAATATTGAAATTGTTTGTATTGATGATTGTTCAACAGATAACAGTTACGAAATTCTTAAAGAACTTGCTAATAAATATGGAAATATAGTATTACTCCAAAATGAAGAAAATAAAGGAGTAATATATTCTCGTAACATTGCAATAGAAAAAGCAACCGGAGAATATATTTTACCTCTTGATGCAGATGATACTATAGAACCAACATACGTAGAAAAAGCTGCAAAAATTTTAGATGAAAATCCAAATATAGGTATTGTTTATTGCAAAGCTAGAATGTTTGGAAGTATAAATAAACATTGGGATTTGCCAGATTTTGATAAATCAAATATCCTATATGATAATTGTATTTTTTGTTCTGCATTATTTAGAAAATCTGATTTCATAAAAGTTGGTATGTATAAAGATTACATGCAATATGGCTATGAAGATTATGATTTATGGCTTTCTTTCATTGAACAAGGATTTGAAGTTTACAGAATTAATGAAATTTTATTTAATTACAGACAATTTAAAAAGGATGAACATTCAAGATCTAAAATAAATCTTTTAAATAATAATATTTGGAAAACACTTATAAAGAACCATATGGATACTTATTTAGAGGATAAACAATTTTGGATAAAATTTCATTTTAAACACGAAAAGTACAAGAAATATAGAAAATTATTTAATATATTTCTGATTTTATCAATTATTGAATTAATAATTCTCATAATTATTGGAGGCTTAATATGTTTTCAATAGTAATCCCTACAATGCAAAAAAATATTAAAGTATTTAACATGCTATTAGATGAGTTAACCGAAAACGAATATGTCGGCGAGATTATTATAATAGATAATTCCTTATTAGGAATTGAATACAAATCTGACAAAATAAGAGTTATTACACCATCTGAAAACATTTATGTAAACCCTGCCTGGAATTTAGGTGTAAAAATTTCAAAATATGAATATGTCGGAATTTTAAATGACGATTTAATTTTCCCTAAAAACTTTTTTGAATCTGTACACAAATTTATAGAAAGCACTAATAACGTTGGCTACATTGGGCTTGAAACAATACCTAAAACAGCACCTGAAAAATTCTCTGATTATCCCAATAATTCAGAACTTAAATATCAAACTGTTCAGGAAAGAAATGTCTGCTGGGGTAGTGCAATATTCTTTTTAAAATCAAATTATTTTGCAATTCCTGAAGAGCTAAAAGTTTGGTGTGGAGACGATTACATTTTTTACAAAAGTATAAACAAAGGATTAACTAATTACGCAATATCGAATTCAAATATTATGCATCTGCATTCTTTAACCAGCGACAGAAAAGAATTTGACAAAATAAAATATGAAGATCAAAAAAAATATAAAGAAATTAATCCCAAATATGGTTTAATTCAAGAACCCCAAGCACCAAAATACAATTTTTGGCAAAAAATATTTTCAATAAAAAATGAATATAACGGAAATATAAAGCATAAAGTCATAAGAATTATGGGTACCAAAATAAAAATTAAATTAAAAGCTGCACAATCAGTTTTAAAGGGAGGCGAGTAATGGATAGAATATTTGTAACTCAACCTTTATTACCTGATATAAAAGATTTTGTAGCACATGTTGAAGACATATGGCACTCAAAATGGCTGACAAACATGGGGACAAAGCACAATGAACTTGAAACAAAATTAAAAAATGTTTTGAAAGTTCCTAATGTTTCCTTGTTTAATAACGGTACAATTGCACTTTTAACGGCATTAAAAGCTATGGATTTACCATACGGGAGTGAAGTTATAACAACACCGTTTACTTTTGCAGCCACTCCACATTGCATTGTATGGAATAATTGTAAACCCGTTTTTTGCGATATTGAGCCAAATACAATGACAATAGATGCAGATAGAATTGAAGATTTAATTACTCCAAATACTTCAGCAATTTTAGGTGTTCACGTTTATGGTTTTCCATGCAATGTAGAAAAAATAGATAAAATCGCAAAAAAATACAATTTAAAAGTTATTTATGATGCCGCTCATGCATTTTCTACCGAGATAAACGGTAAAGGAATCGGAACATTTGGAGATATTACAATGTTTTCATTCCACGCAACAAAGTTATTTAACACAATTGAAGGTGGCTGCTTAACTTACAATGACGAAAGTTTAAAAAGAAAAATATATAATTTGCGTAATTTCGGCATTCAATCAGAAGAAATTGTAGAAGATGTCGGAATTAACGGCAAAATGAATGAATTTCAAGCCGCTATGGGACTTGAAAATTTAAAAATATACAAAGAAGAACAAGAAAAAAGAGCAAAAATTAAAGCATTTTATGATGAGCATTTGTCAAAAATAAAAGGAATAAGAATACCTAAAATGCCTGACGGAATAACTAATTCTTATCAATATTATCCGATTATTATCGAGGATGATTATCCGATTACAAGGGATGAATTATATGACAGATTTAAAGAACAAAATATTTTAACAAGAAAATATTTTTATCCTGCATGCAATGATTATGACTGCTATAAAAATGATTTAGCAGTAAAACTTGCAGATTTATCGGTTGTAAATGATTTAAAGCATAAAGTATTATGTTTGCCGTTTTACGGGAACTTAAATTTTAATAAAATGGATTTCATTTGCAATATGCTGAGCAACTGTCACTTTACAGGAGATCTGAAATGTCAATAATTAAAAAACATAAGTATGATTTACTTTGCAATAAGAGAAAATGAACGCATATTAATAAGGTCAAAATATATTAAAACGGAGAAATTAAAATGCGAATAAAATTTATACAAAAAATAATTGATAAAATACGTGGTAAAAAGCAAATAGAAGACAATTTTTTAAGTGAAGATTATATAAATATTATGGAGAATATATTATATCTTATTCCAAATTCACAAGTAACAAGACCAAAAATTGTATCCCCGTTAGATACCGTAAAAGAACTTCAGAATTCATCAAAAAGTATAGCTCGGTTTGGAGACGGGGAGATTATGATAATAAATAAAACCGATATTCCTTTTCAAAATTATAATCATAAATTAGGGCAAAAGTTATTTAGTATATTGAAGAATAATCAAGATAATTTATTGGTAGGAATAAACTATCATTATTTTTATCAGGAATATGATCCTGCAAAAATGAGTAAATTCTCAAAAGAATTCTTTGTTAAAAGTTTACCTCAGTTTAGACGAGATTTATTGAATCTTATTAATCTGAAAAGTAAATACTATAGTGCAGATTTGTATTTAGGAGAATATGCACAAGAAATATTCATGGAAAGTAAAAAAATATGGAACAATAAGGAACTTGTTCTTATTACATGTGAAAATTTAATACAAAATATCAAATATGATATTTTTTCAAATGCAAAAAATATAAAATACATATTTATTCCTAACAAAAATTGTTATTCAAAAACGAAATATGTATATCAAGAAATTGAAAAATATGGCAAAGATAAAATATATATTTTACAGGCAGGACCTGCCGCAACCGTCTGGGCTGCAGAATTGGCAGATATGGGTTACCGAGCATTAGATTTAGGACATTTACAAAAACAATATGATTTTTATAAACAGGGAATTGATATGAGCAAATCAGAAAATGTAATAAAAATGTATGGAGTAGATGAATAAAATGCGGATAAAATTTATACAAAAGATTATTGATAAAATTAGAAATAAAAAACAGAGGGAAATAAAATGCCTGTCCCAATACAATAATATTGAAATAAATAAACTAATAGTAAATAATGTAAATTTAAATATAAAAGGACAAAATAACACAATTATTATAAATACATCTTTGATTAAAGGCACCCTTAATATTAATATTTTTGGTAATGACAATTACATATATATAGACAATAATGTTACTGTAAGCCAAAATTTATCTATTCTTATAGGTCAAAATCATCACAACTTTGGAAAAGTTAATAATTCAAGATTTGAGATATATAAAAATACAAGTGTAGAATCAGTAAATTATATTACATTTAATTCAAATACTTTTTGTAAAATTCAAGAGGACTGCATGCTTTCATATGGAATTACAATTTACAATACAGATGCACACCCAATTTTTATAAAAGGAACAAGAACCATAATCAATAAAGTTAAAGGAATAAAAATAGGTAAACATTCCTGGATAGGTATGAATGTGACTATTTTAAAGAATTCAAATATCCCCTCAAACTCGATTATAGGTTGCAATACTGTATTTTGTGGGGGGGGGGGGGGACTCACACTGCGTATTTGCAGGAAACCCTGCAAGAATTGTTAAAGAGAATGTTGATTGGGACTCAAATGGAGCTCAATATGGCTATATTGAAAATATAATAAGGAATAAAAAAAGAAAATATAGTTAGTGATGATATTTTTTATGCAAGGAGAATCTAATTGTTTAACAACAAATTGTCAGTTATTATAACAACCTATAATCAGTCAGATTATATAAAAAAAGCCATTAATAGTGTATTAGCACA
Source organism: uncultured bacterium (assembly GCA_902788345.1). GTDB lineage: Bacteria > Cyanobacteriota > Vampirovibrionia > Gastranaerophilales > Gastranaerophilaceae > Zag111. The sequence goes on from CADAJP010000005.1 coordinate 125,688, forward strand.
AAAACAATGCCCAGATTTTGAAGTTATAATTGGCGATGATGCCTCATCTGATGGTACTAGTAATATTATAACAACCTATCTTGAAGAATATTCTGACAAAATTAAGTATATTCGCCACGGAAATAATGTTGGAATGCTTCAAAATTTAAAATCATGTATTGACGCTTGTACGGGGGAATATATTGTGATATGTGAAGGGGATGATTATTGGACTGATGAATACAAATTAAAAAAACAATGTGAAATTTTAGAAAATAATAAAAATATATCTTTGTGTTTTACAAACATTAATTTGCTTAAGCAAAAAAGCAATGAAATATTAAAACATTGCGATAAAATTAAACAAAAATTAAGTAATCAATTTTCTATAAAGGATTTGATTAAATTTAATAATCCAATTGGTAATTTTTCTTGTTGCATGTATAGAAGAGATGCTATTTTAAATTTTATCCCAAATTCTTATTATGAAGAGAAGGGCGCCGCAGATTGGCTTTTTAATATGTACATATTGGATAAGTCTGAAGGTTATTATTTAAAAGATGTTTGCTCTATATATAGAATACTTGAAACTTCAATATATAATAGACAATCGGCATTTGAAAAGAATATGAAATTAATTGAATCTTCCGCTCATTATAATGTTTTATTTGAATATAAATATGCAAAATACTTTTTAAAATTTTTAGAAAATACAATAGATGCATTAAAGATTAATAATGAAAAATCTTTATTAAATATTCATTTCCCGATCTCAAAACAAAAAGAGATTAATGTATATGTAACCCGTACAAAAAAGGTAGAAAAAGATAATTATGCAAAATGATTTTTATAGTCTAGAAGAATTAAATAGTATAAGTTTAAAATCTTTTGGAGAGAATGTTTTAATTTCTAGAAAATGCTCAATTTATTCTCCTGAAAAAATTTCAATTGGAAACAACGTTAGGATTGATGATTTTTGTATATTGTCTGGAGAAATAGAAATTAAAAATTATGTCCATATTTCAGCATATTCTGCACTATATGGTAAATATGGAATTAAAATTGGGGATTTTTGTAGCATTTCTCCACGGTGTATACTTTTAAGTGCAACTGATAATTTTAATGGCGAATTTTTAATATCACCTATGGTTCCTAATGAATATACCAATATTGAAAGTGGGGAAATTATACTTAATAATTATGTACAAATATGTGCGGGGTGTGTTGTTATGCCAAAAGTTAACTTTAGAGAGGGTAGTGTTTTAGGTGCATTGTCATTTGCTAAAACAGATCTTCAAGAATGGTCGATATATGCAGGAATCCCCGCAAAAAAAATAAAAAACAGAGAAAAAAGGGCAAAAGAATATGGGCAACAAATTATCGATAGTTTGCATAACGTATAATCAAGGATTGTTCATAAGGCAAGCTTTGAATAGTTTTCTTATGCAAAAAACGAATTTTCCTTTTGAAATAATCATAGGTGATGATTGTTCAATAGATGCGACTCCTGTAATTATAAAAGAATATGCTCAAAAATATCCTGAAATAATTAAGCCGATATTAAGAGAGGAAAATATCGGTGCCACACAAAATTTTGTTGATACTTTAAGTCGTGTTAAAACAAAATATCTTGCCATTTGTGAGGGTGATGATTATTGGACTGATCCGTATAAACTTCAAAAACAAGTTGACTTTTTGGAAGCACATCCTGAGTTCTCTGCCTGCTTCCACCCAGTAAAAGTAATATGGGAAAATGGCGAACAAGCGGATAGTATCTATCCTGATAAAAAAACAATGACAAATTTGAGAAATAAAGTTACTCTAAAAGAATTACTTAAACAAAACTTAATTCAGACAAATTCAATTGTTTATCGTTGGAGATTTTCTGATTGTGATGTAAAAAATTATTTCCCCAATGGTATTCTCCCTAGCGATTGGTATTTGCATCTTTTGCATGCACAAGTTGGGGATATAGCATATTTACCTGATTGCATGGGCGTATACCGAAGAAATTCCGGTGGGATATGGTATGATACTAACCCACAAAAAACGAATCTACACCTAAAACATGGTGTTCGCGAAATAAAATTTTATATGAACGTATGGAAAAATATTGCAAATCGTTCAGAAGAGTATTGGAATCAAATTTTGCCCGGAATAACAAATATTATGAATATTTATTATAAAAATGGCAATATAGAAAAATTACAAGAAATAAAATCTTTGTATCCAAATATTTTTGAACAGGAACTTAAAACTGACAAAGATATATTATTCAAAGCGTTGGAACAAACGAAAAAGAAATATAAAAAATACAAGAAATTATTTAATATCTTTTTATATATTTCTATAAGTTTGTTATTTATGTTTGCGATATCAATATCACTAATTTTAAAAATGAATTAAAGAAAAACAGAGGGAATAAAGTATGAATGAATATTTACAGTTATTAGAAAATATGGACGATGATGAAATAAAAGCTAAATTGGCAATGATAAAAAAATACATTCCTAGATGATTATAAATTCTCAAGTCATAACTTACAGCATATGAGAATTTTTAAAAGACTTATCTTATATTTATATTTTTCAGGTAGAAATTTTATTTCTACCTTTTTTTTATTGTATACAAAAATTTTCATGTAGAACAAGAAACCTTCAATCAGAATATAAACTGATAATAATTTATCTTATTAAAATTTTGAACACATAAACTTGTGCACACACGGGCAGAATGAAGGTTTATAGTAAACAATATGAGACCTGTATATTACAAATGTTCATTGCATTAGGTTTAGTTTTTTCATACATTATTTAAAATAATAAAATGTGTATAATAAATAGAAATATTAAATAATATATTATGTTTATGTATACCTACGGTTAATATAAAAGGAGGGTTATTTTATACCCTCCTAATATTTTCTCAGTTATATGAAATCGTTTTCTCGTTTTGGTCGTCCACCTCGTTTACCATAATAGAAATCCCAACGGTATTTATTTAGTCCTGCATAGGTTGTATTACCTATTAACTCATTTAATTGTTGTTTTAATTCATTTGGGATATTTACAAATTGGTTTGGATTTTCTTCATTGTTTAGAGCCCAGTAAACAAAATTTTCATACATTTGTAATCTTGTTTTATAGTCTGTAACAGAAGAAAGAAATTCAAAAATTTCTCTATTAAAATAAAAAGCGTTAATTTGTATTGGTTCGCTAAACCGTTCATTATATCTTGTCATATTTACCTCCCATTATATTTAATTGTTTACGTATAATTTTTATCATTTAATTATCCTTTTTGCTTGTATAAACTTATAAAAAATACATATTAAAAATAGCGGTTTTTATAAATTTAGAGAATTTTATAATATTTAGGTATCAAACATCCTAAATAAATTTACATTGCGTTTTAGGCATAAAATATATGCAAAAATCTAAATTTTATACCCAAAATCTTATGTTTTTATATAGGTATACTGATTTATATTAACTTCCTTATAAAATCGGTATAAAAGTTTATATAAATCTTTGTCATTGTACTCTTTTAGGATGGTTCGCTCATGATATGTTTTATAAAGTAGTTTAACTATTTTATTAAACATTCTTTTAGAAAGCTGTTTTCTATCTCCATTTATACTACATATAAGTTCAATTGCTTTTGCTATTCTTGGGCGTAAATCCAGTTCTTTAATATCTACATCAATAACATCATAGATAATTGATTTTCGCTCAATAATTTTAAATGCTTCAGCTTGAATAAAATTTTCATTACACCGGATTACTAAAATAATCTTTTTAGTGTATCTTAAATAGAATGTAAAAATTCCATTATATCTATTTTTAGGATGGTGAAAACTTTTTAAATGTTTTCTTGTATCTTTTGACATATCCCAGATACAATTCTGAATAAAATTGTATTCAATAGCGGGAATGTTACTCCCCGTTATTTTTTCTTCTTTAAACATTATCTATTACCTCCGCTTCTTTTTCGTTCGTCATAACATTTCCAACGAAGATTGTTTTGATAATAGAATGTCATTTCATCCATTAAGCGACAGAGTAAATATGCTATCGGGTCTTCAGATTTTAATGACTCATAATTTTCATTAGTAAAATAATGATTGACAAAATTCCATAAAGCTGTCATCTTTGTTTTTACTGGTATATTAAAACAATCTTTATACAAAATTTTATATACTTCATGTGGAATATGAATATAATCCAGTATTATAGGAGCAGTAAATTTACCCCTGCCTTTAACGTAATTTTTCATAGTTCTCACCTCCTTTCTGATTTTGTTCATCAAGCCAACAGAAAAATTTAGCAACATCAATTAAGATTTTGCCTCGTCCACCAGTTGGAGAGATACGATAAATGACTTTGTTAAAGCCATTCGTTTCGGCATTGAAAATTAACCGTCTTAACGTGCCAATAGTAAACACTGGATATTCCTTGTTAAACTGTTGGACTGTTAAGAGGTGGGGGGCTTTGTAATTTGAGTTTTGCATAGAATTTTCTCCTGCATTTTATTTAGTAATTTCGGAACTTCATAAAAGAAGTTCTTCTATTTACATTTTAAACTACAGGAGTAAAACCTACAATTGGCAAGGGTTTTAGCCTTGTCCTAATTTGTCCTAATTTAGGAAAAGTTAAATAGAAGATAGTTTATAATAAATAGCATCGAGAATTGTAACAATAAATCCTAAAATTTTAATATTAGGATTTTTTTTCTATAAAATATCCATCTTTTGCTGATTCAAATTTATAATCAGGGTAATCATCTTCTATGTTATAAATATAATTTCGGCATTGGTTTCTATTTTTTTTGAGGTCTTTATTTGTTATATTAAGTAAATTTTTTATTTCTTCAAAAGTAATATACATTTCTTGATTATTAATTTTTTTATTAATTAATTTTTTAAGTTTTTCTGGTTTTGTTTCCCTATGTTGTTTATTCTTTTTCTTAATTATTTCTTCTTCAGATATATACTTTAAAAAGTCCTTTAATATTTTTACTGCTATTATTCTAACCATGTCAAAGAATTGATAATCTTTATTCAATATATCATGGCTAAAGAAATCATCCTGACTTAAATATTCACCATAATCATCATAATAATTTGCATTCATCATAATTTCAAATAACGCATAGTCTACATAATATAATTTTTCATTAAAATTTTGAGGATAATACATCTCTTCAATTATGTCTTGATATGTATTTATATATGCTTGTATTAAACCATCGCCACAGTTTGTATTATTTTTGTCAAAATCAAAATTTCTAAAATAAGGAAAACGATAGTCATATGGAAAATTACTAATCGTAATATCCAAATTAAGCTTTTCTACTAAATCTTTATAATCCTTTTTATATCCTTCTGTTGTGTGATATTCCAAAAATTTAATTACTTTCTCTTGGTACAGATTTTTGAAATTAGAATTTTTAATTGAATCGTATAAATCTGAACAATATATCTTTAGACATTCAAAATCATTTGTACTTTGAATTTTTTCAAGTAATTTTATTAATTTTTCTCTTTTTGTATTACCCATAATTTATATTTCCTTATTTGACTAATTATCATAAATCATATATACAAATTTTTATTATAGGTGTCAAGTTCTATTTATTGTAGTTTTATTGCACTTGACAATGTGTATCATGTAAGATACAATATTAATATGAAAACCATATATAGATACCAACTACCTAACGGCAAAATACCTTTTGAGGAGTGGCTTAACAAATTGGATAATACTCAAAAAGCCAAAGTGTTAGTCCGTTTAGAAAGGTTAAAGTTAGGTTTATATGGTAATTGTAAAACAATCTCCAATGAGTTAAAAGAATTAAAGTTCGAGTCGGGTTTAAGAATCTATTTCTATGAAGAAAATGATATCATCGTCATCCTACTAAATGGTGGGAATAAACAAAGGCAATCTAAAGACATAGAAGTAGCAAAAAAATACATACAAGATTATAAAAGTAAATAATATCACCAATTTATATGAACAAAGAAGAATTAGTTAAAAGAAAGGCGGCGGCTATGAACAAAAAATTAGCTGAATATGATACGCTCGAATATTTAAAGGACAACATAGATTTACAAAAAGAATATATTAGCGAATTATTAAATGAGTACATTAAAGATAACAATGCTGATGCATTTTTGTCTGCACTGAAACCATTAATAAAATTAAATGGTTCTATTAGTGAATTTGCAAAGAAAACAGGTATAAACAGAACTTATTTCTACAAATTATTTAAACAAGAAGTTTCTCCTGAATTCCCAACTATTGTTCTTATTATAAAGAATCTAGGATTTAATATTAACTTTAACTTGAATTGTTTAAAATAAAATTATTTAAATTTACGGTTTTATAATTCATATTATAACCTATATATTATAAATATCTGCAAATATTATAACTTATAAGTTATTGGTTTAGCCAATCGGAAAGCATCTTGTAACCTACATCATTGATTACAGGTCTTAAACCTTCATCCTTTAAATGCGAATATCTATTCGTCATAGCAGGTGTTTTGTGTCCCAATATCTTCTGTGTAATAGTTTGAGAAACACCACTCATAGCCTGCCAACTTGCTCCGGTATGTCTTAAATCATGAAATCTGAAATCTTCAATACCACACTTTTTCACAACCTTTGGAAACAATTTACCAATCAAACTTTCCTTAGGGTTACCATTTGCATCAGCAAATAAATAATCTTTTCCTAAATGTCTTACAACTCCACTTTGTTTATAATTTTTTAATTCTTCATATAAATAATCATGTATAGGAACATTTATATCTTGTTTATTCTTACGATCAAGAAAATAGAACAATCTTCGCTCAAAATCTACATTCTTCCAAGTAAGTTTTAAAATTTCACTTTTTCTTGCATCTGCTAATAATCCAATTAATACACACAGAAAAAGCTCATAGGATTCTTCTTTACAGGCATTAAGAAGTTTTGTAATCTCCTTTAATTCTAAAAATCTTGTTCTAGCATTATCTAATGGACGTTTTTTAACTTTTGACATGGGGTTTATCTGAATTATTTCAAGTTCATTGACGGCATATGTAAACACCACCTGCATATAAGCCATATAGTGATTAACTGTTGCAGGAGATATAGTTTTATCCAAAATTTTAATTTTACCATTAATCATTGGTACTTCTTTTTTCTTCCGAGATAACTTTTCTCTACACGCAACCAAATCAGAAGATTTTACATTAATAACATTTAAATGCCCTATTTCGTTCCGATACCATTTCAAAGCCCTTAACATATCCTTCTGAGCTCTTGGCTTTTTGTTAGGTAACTCATTTGCTATATATCTATCAATAAGTTCTGCAACCGTTATTCGTTGAGCCGCACGATATGGGAAATCAATATTCTCTCTTATCTTTGTTTCAGTTGAACTAGCCCATTCTTGAGCATCAGTCTTTTTAGCAAAGGTTTTGCATACTGTTTTCCCTTTGATTCTTACGACTGCTGCATAACTTTTTTTACCATTTTTTCCTATACGTTCTCTGATCTCTGCCATTTTATAACCCTTTTCGCCATAAAAAATGTTGTAAAATGTTGTAAAAATGTTGCAATAATTCCTAAAAATATGTAAAATATTATAGTAATTATTAATTATATTTTAAACGACATTTTTTAATTTTTCAAGTATAGAGTGCGTTTTGAGTGTTATTGATTTTTACGAATTGTTACGAATTATGTATCAGAACAGATTCGTAATGAGTAGGTCGTGGGTTCGAGCCCCGTCATCGGCTTTTATCCTAAATACCGTTAAGAATTATGGAAGAAAAAAAAGTATTTTTAATAATAAACTCATATTTTATAGGGGATATACTTCTTGTAAATCCTCTCATTCAAAATATTAAAAGAATATATAAAAATTCACTTGTCGTAATGCTTACATCCCCTCAACTGTATGATATTGCAAAATATCAACAGGGGGTAGATGATGTAATTATATGGGACAGAAGCGGAAAAGATAAAGGCTTTTTCAATATGATAAAATTTATTTTGAAATTCCCTTATAAAAAAATCTATGCATCGTTCCCGATATATTCAACTGACAGACCTACAATTCTGGCAAAATTACTTGGTTCAAAATATATTCTGGGGCAATATCGAAACCTTATAAGTAAATTGCAGAAAAGGAAATATGACATTAAGTTTTCAGGCGGTAAAGTACAAAAGACGAATATTGAATTACTTAGCGGTATTACACAGGAAGAGCTTACTGATTGCCCGATGAAATTCTGCCCTCCGCCTGTTACATCTGAAGCTGTTAAAAATTTAGAAAATAAAGATTTTATTGTTCTTTCTCCTAAAAGTTCAAGAGTATCAAAAGATATTCCAAATGACAAAGTTCAGGAAATTATTGAAAAAATAGATAAAACAATTGTCTTAATTGGCGGCGGCGAAGAAGCTCAAAAGCTTTCAGATTTTCTGAAAAATAAAAATTATGATAACCTTATCAATTTAATAGGAAAAACGAACCTTATTGAATCCGCCCAAGTAATACAACTGTCAAAAGGTTGTATTAGTGCAGATACCGGAATGTTACATATGTCCTGTGCTTTAGATAAAGCAACTGTCGGTGTTTATTATGAGCAAAATTTAGATAGTTATAAGCCAAATAAAGATATCTATCCTAAATCAGCCTGTTTAGATGATGATTCCGTGGAAAATATATTAAACACTATGAATAATTTGCTAAACTAATTTTTCAACAGCTTTTTTAATTTTATCCGCCAAATTATATTCGTCTGTGAAAAGTTTTAAAAATTTATGAGCATGAAAAATTTCTCTATTACTCGATGCAGGTGAAAACATATCCTGCATGTCAGTTATAACAACTTCTTTTTTAGAAAAGTCAGATAGTGTCAAAAATCTGAATTTTTCGAATGAACCCTTTTTGTTGTTACTTCTGGTTATTATTTTATATTTTTCAGCAACATCCAATATACACTCACTACCATCATTCTTAATTTTTTCAAAATTACGCAGATGTTCCGCAGAAACAAGTCCTTTATTTTGAAGCATAATAATACGGTTTGCCAAATCAGCACCGTAATATGTACCAAATGATGTATTATAATTTTGAACTTTATTTATTTGCATAGCAATATTATAATACAAAATCTAAAATTTGCGAGGGTGCACTCCATGAATCCAGTTTGATTCGATTTTTTCCAAAGAAATACCTTTTGTCTCAGGAACAAAGAAATATACAAAAATTATACACAACAATGAAACCGCGCCAAAACCCCAAAAGGTCAGAGCACCACCGATTTTTTCAAGCAAAATCGGAAAACTATATACCACAAAGAAATTGAACGCAAAGTTTGAAACGGTACAAATACTCATTGCAATTCCCCTTATCTTTAAAGGAAAAACTTCTGAAACTAATATCCAGCCTATAGGTCCTAAACTCATCGCAAAACAAACAATATATGTTACAAGACTTCCGACAGTAACCCATTTTAGATTTTCACCAAAGAAATCTTCAAACGCAAACCCGCAGCCTAACGCAATCAAACTCAGCATTACACCCGTTAAACCAAAATATAATAAAGGCTTTCTGCCTAATCTGTCGGTAAAGAATAACGCAACAATAGTCATTAAGAAATTAACTACACCTATACCGGTTGTTGCGTAAATTGCAGTTAAATTACTGTCAAAACCTGCGCTTTTAAAAATTGTAGGAGCATAATATATAATCGTATTGATACCGGTACAAATCTGTGCAAACATAATACCTATACCCACAACAAAAGGCATAATCATCCATTTTCTTAATTCGAATTTTTCACCGGAGCCCTGATCTTCTTTCAGGGTTAATTTTATAGCTTTAATCTCTTTTTCAGCATCAGCTTCAGGCTCTATTGAAGCAAAAACTTTCTTTGCTTCTTCATCTCTGCCTTTACGCACAAGCCACCTTGGAGTGTCGCCCATAAAACACATTCCGATAAATAATACCAACCCAGGAACAACTCCTGCAAACAACATCCATCGCCAGTTGTATACCACCTGAGCAAATACTGCATTTATAAAATAAGAGAATAATATACCGGCAGTAATAGCCCACTGATATAAAGAAACCAACGTTCCTCTTAAATGTTTTGGAGATATTTCCGATAAATAAAGCGGCACAACAAAATTAACAATACCAACAGCAAACCCTACAAATATTCTTGAAAGAATAAGTACAATCGGATTTGTTGCAAATGCACATAATATTGAACCAAGTATAAAAATTACGGCAGTAGCCATAATGATTTTTTTACGCCCGAAAATATCTGCTAAAACACCATTTGTAGCCGCACCAATTACTGCACCTATTAAAACCGCAGAAACAATCATTCCCTGCGCAGATGCAGTTAAATCCCAGGTTTCATTTATAAATAACAACGCACCGGAAATTACTCCCGTATCATAACCGGACAACAATCCACCAAAAGATGCTGTTACAGCAACGACATACAACCACAAATATTTCATTTTTATCTCCTAATTAATAAACAAAAAGAGGGTAAAAGCATAAGCCTTATAACCCTCTTTTTTATACCTTATAACGTAAAATCTTCTTCAGCAGGCAGAATTGCCGGAATACCTTTAATCCATTTTTTAGCTTCATCAGACGCCTTTGTCCAGTTTACAGAAACCAAACCTCTCTGAACCCAAATTAATTCTTTAAAGAATTCATATTGAGAATTTAAGGCATCAATTTTTGCACCAAAATACAAATGTTGAGCATCGGCTATTTGATTTATAGGGACTTCTCCCATTAAATATTTAGCCTTTACTGTTTGATAATTTTCACTTTGAGCAAACATTGCTTTGTATGATTTTTCAATCATAAAATATTTTGCGATTGCTCTGTTTACAACTGAACGAACCTGCATTTCTATTTCAGTATTTACTTCTTCAAGATATGCGTTTAATTCATTTAATTCAGATTTACAACGGGCAATTTCTGCGAATTTATGACCACCTTCAATTGGTTTCCATTGTGCACCGATAAAGAATCTGAATGAATTTTGTTTCAAATCAAGATATGGAGATCTCGCAGCCAAAGCTTGTCCTGTAGGTGTTCCTATGCCGCCGCCCATACCGGCAGCTACATATTTCATTTGATTATGACCTTCATTCTCATAAGGCAGATTTCTGTCAAATTGAGAGCCATATTCAAGTGACATTTTTGCATTCGGCAATACAAATTTTTGAATATAATTACCCATTTCAGCTTTTTTCATCGCTATTGCCGCTTTTAACTTTGTTGTTTCAGGTGAAAGATATTGAGCTTCTTCTACAAGCATATCTGTAAATTTACCTAATTTTTTCGGATCTCTTACGTGATCAATAATATGCAAATCTGATGAGAAGAAAGCAGGATCACTTGCAGTAAGAGGCTTAAAAGTAAAATCAGCTTTTTGGTCTTTATTTAAAAGTTTGCTTATAGTAACCTTTAAATTTTTGTAATCAGCCTGCATTTGCAACAGTTTTTTCTCTGCTTCCGAAACCTCGCCTGCCCAACGGAAAACTTCTTCATATCCGCATTTGCCTGTTTTTTCTCTGACACGGGCAATCGCAAGATTTTCTCTTGTTTCCTGAACAAATTCTTCCTGAACTTTAATCATATTTTCAAGCATCAAAGTTTCAATATACAACGCACCAGTATGATATTCGGTATTTGCTTTTGTTAAAGCTGCTTCTGCTTTATCAAATTTCAGTTTCTTATGTTTTACAATAATATTTGTAACCAAATCAGGAGAATACAAAACCTGATCCATTGCAACAGTAAACATACCTGCACGTGTCGGAACATCCGCATAAGAACTTGCATAGGAATTATTGTAAGTTTGATAACCCATATCAAGTCTTAAAGTCGGCAGATATCTTAAATACGCACTGGCAACAGATCTGCGAGCTGCACTGATTAAAAATTGTTTTCTTTTAATGTCAAGGTTGGTATCATCCAAAGCATCCAGCAAGGATCCAAGAGAATATTGCGGGAGAACTTTATGTGATATAGTAACCGCATTATTTAAAAGTCTTAAAGGCGGAGTGTAACCAACGGCTTCACCTGTATCGGAATTGTAGAAAATTACTTTATCATCATAAAAAGGTATTTTTTCATTTTTTACAACATTGCCGTGCAATACACCGTGAATGTTGAATGAAGTTGCTTCTGCAAGTTTTTTATCAACATCCATGGTTGAAGTACCAAGCATTGCACCCATATCAACATCTTCTCTGCCGACTATTGAATATGACGGAAGCTTTTTATTATTTACATATTGAAATACCGCTTTTCTTTGCTCAGATGTTAAATTATACAAAGGAGTAACAAAAACAGAATCAACATCCTTTGGCATTTTATTTAAAGATGCGTTTACATCTTTACTCATCGGAACTATAACAAAAGCTATATCTGTACCTTTTTCTTTCAATTTTTTAGAGATACTGGCACTCCAGTTTGTTTCAGTTTTATAATAATTTTCATTCATAAGAATAGCAGTCTTTTTGATAGACGGAACTAATACTTTGAAAGTTGCAAAATCATTTGCTGTCTGCTGCATAGGATTAAAGAACTTATCGCCAAAATCTCTTAAACCATATTGGTCAATTGTGATAACATATTTTTTCTTATCTTTCTTTTCCGAATAATATAAACTTGACATATAACCAAGAGAAACAACCATTCTGGCTCTGGAATTCAATGCTTTATCTGATGCTGCTTTTGCTCCTTTTTGAGTCCAGTCACCTGAAAAAATTAAATCTTTTGAAAATACAGGTTTATAATCGGGAAGCAATGACCTTGTTATTGTTTGCTGAAATGTTTTTAAAACTTCGGCATTTTTATCGGACGGTCCGTCAAAAACAAACGCAAGTTCAATAGGCTTCGCATTCTTCATCATTTGCTCAAGTTTTGCCTGCTTTAATCTTGCCTGTTGCTGCTGCGGTGTTTCATTTACAGCCAAAGCACAACCGCTATACATAAACAACATCAATAAAGACACAATTGTGCAAAAAATCTTTTTCATAAATATAACCCCTATCCCTAAATAAAACTCTAAATAACTGCGGTCATTATAACAATAAAAATATTATATGTCAAAAAGTATATAACATCCCCCCAAAATCAGCTTATACATTGATTTTGTCAAAAAAAAATGAGGACAGAATGCCCTCTTTGGAATTAAGAATAGCTGGAAGTATGAAAAAGATTAATTATATTTAATTAAAAAAGTCATGGGTTTGATATTAGCCGGGCGGATAATTATTTAACCCTGAGTGACTGATATTTGACTTAAAATTATATCTTTTATAAACTTTAAATTATGGAAATAAATATAATCGGTGCCGGATTAGCCGGTTCGGAAGCTGCACTTCAGCTTGCCAAAAGAGGATACAAAGTTAATTTATATGAAATGCGTCCGAATGTGGAAACAGGAGCTCATAAAACGGACAAATGTGCTGAATTTGTATGTTCAAATTCACTTGGTTCATACGATATAACAAACGGCAGCGGATTATTAAAACATGAAATGGAAATTCTTGGTGGGGAACTGATTGAAATTGCAAAACAATGTGCAGTTCCTGCGGGAAACGCACTTGCAATAGACAGAGAAAAGTTTTCTCAAACGGTAACCGAAAAAATTAATACAAATTCAAACATTAATTTTATAAGAGAAGAAATTACACAAATTCCTGATGGGTATGTAATTATAGCATCAGGCCCTTTAACAAGCGACAAATTTGCACAAAATATAAAAGAATTTACAAAAAGTGAATATCTCCACTTTTTTGATGCAATCGCTCCCATTGTAGAAAAAGACAGCATTAATTTTGATATAGCTTTTTACGCAAGTAGATATGATAAAGGGGAAGCCTCCTATATTAACTGCCCTATGAATAAAGAACAGTATGAAAAATTTTATAATATTCTAATAAATGCACCTCGTATGGAACAGCATGATTTTGAAAAAGGTGCAAAATTTTTTGAAAGCTGTCTGCCGGTTGAGGTTTTGGCATCCCGCGGGGTTGACACTTTGCGTTTTGGCCCGATGAAACCCGTAGGACTTATAGACAAAAGAACCGGAGAAAAAAATTATGCCGTTGTTCAATTAAGACAGGATAACAGTGCAAAAACACTTTATAACTTGGTTGGATTTCAGACCAATTTAAAATGGGGAAGTCAAAAGGAATTATTACAATCTATTCCGGGGCTTGAAGATTGCAACATTGTAAGATACGGTGTTATGCACCGCAACACATTTATAAATTCTCCGAAACTACTTCATCCGACACTGCAAACAATAAAAAGAAAAGACTTATTTTTTGCAGGACAGATTACAGGGACTGAAGGTTATACAGAATCAATTGCATCAGGGCTTTTGGCAGGGATAAATATGGCAAGATTAATTGAGAATAAACCATTACTAGAATTGCCGGAAACTACAATGCTCGGAGCATTAACACACTATATTACAAATTCGGAAAACAATGATTTTCAACCGATAAATTCTAACTGGGGAATAGTACCGCCTGTAGAGTTACCTAAAAAAGAAAGAAAAAACAAAAAACTAAAGGGTGAACTCATGTCAAAAAGGAGCATTGAAAATCTGAAAATATATTTACAATCAATCTTCTTTTAAGATATTGGCATACTTATCTAATACAAAAAGTATTTTTTCTGCTTCAGCCCAGACTTTTTCAGGGTTTTGTCCATGAGCAATTTTCATTTCAGCCCTGCCCTGAACTGCAAGTTTCAATACCTCAGGCATATTTAGCGCCGTAGGATGCTCTGAAGATAAATTTTTGTAATATGCATCTTCATAATCCATATTTAAACGCAACTTCCAGTTATCAGGGTTTTCATCATGCCCGCCTTCATTGTAAGTTTTATTTATACCAAAGAAATCCGCAAATGAAATCTGCACTTTTTCACCCATCATAAACAGTTCTGCAAATTTTGCTTTTACTCTTTCGTTGTCATCTGCTGCAATTTTTTTACAGTATTCACTACTGTCATGAGCTGCATTCAAAATTCCGGCAAGATAACGGGGATCCCATGCTTCATTTGCTCTTACCCAGTCTTTTTTAATCATCTTCAAAGCAGGATCACTGTCGTGCGAACCTACAAGAGCCCAGTTTTTTGAATTTCTGAAATACTCGCCTTTTTTATATTCCAAAGGAGTTATCCCCGGCAATTTATTATCGTGGTAATAGATTTGGGTAAACACAGGGGTTTCAGTAACTAAATCTTCCCAAACCGGAGTGTTCTTATCAATTCCGTGTTCTTCTAATGTCGGTAAAATAATTTTATTTAAAACCCTTTGATAATTTTTATCAGGGTCAATATCCGGCATATTATTTATATTTCCCTGTCTATTGCCGTCTTTTGAATATATATACGGATCAACAAGCCCTAATACATGATCTATTCTGACATTATCAAAATTTGTCAGAGCATCATCTAATTTTGATTTTAAATAAATTCCGGCAGGCCCTATACTTCCGTCACTATTAAATAATTTTTTAGGATCAAGCACAGGTACATTCCATTTTTGAATACCGCCGCCCGGACCACCATACGGACAGCCCATTCTGTAATCCTTTAAAAATAAATCCTGATGTGCCCACTCATCTGCCGGCGAAAACCCTACAAGCATATCACTTATATATTTAAAACCCGCCTTTGCTCTCAAATCAGTATTCTCTTTTATTTGCTTATCAAGAATAAATTGACCGAATTTATAAACATCCATATCATTACCGTAAATACGATTCAGATGTTTTAATCGCTCAATAGCCTCAGGAGATTTATTTTTCGCACAAAGATTTTGGTCAGTTTCAGACCATTTTGAAAAATCATCCGTTCCATAGTGATTTTTTAATACATGAAATAACGCAGCATTATCTAAATCCGGTTTATGTTCCTGTTCAAATTGCAAATGTTCCTGATTTAATTTTCTCAACTCCGGAACTTCATAATAAGATTTTGATGCTAATTTTTGTTTATAGGTATAATATGCGGTCTTTAGCAGGTAATCGCTGTTAGCAAAAGCATCAGGAAAATCTGAATATGCATAATTTTTTCCGTTTACTCTTGATTTTCCCAAAACATTTTCTATATCCCAGCTTTCATTTAGTATATTGCCGTATTCTTTTGTTGTCAGCTTATCAAAATCAATAAACAAATAATTTTTCGTCCCAACAGAAGATTTATAAGGAGAATATTCTTTAACGGAACTCAACTCTCCAATAGGCCCCAATTGATTTGAATTAAATCCATGCAGCAATTCAAAAGGCATAAGCTGTGCCGCAACTTTTCCGTACGGAGAACCCACACCGACATCATAAACCGATACCGGATAAGATGTTCCATGCAAAATCATGGCAACTTCTTTGGTATTCAAATATTTAAGAGCCGGTTTTATAGCATTGTCGCGATAATCCTTTTCTTCCTCAGGGGTTAAACGCCTTCCGAAATTAACACCTGCCCAAGAAAAATTATTTATTTTATTTATTTGCATACATTCCCCACATGTATATATAAAAACATGCAAAAAATATTTTTGCCAGTATATTTGAATTATTATTACACACCTATTATATTCAAATAACCGCACGCAAGTCCGACTATAGCAGCAGTACCAAGATAAAATAACGGATCTTTTTTCTTAATACACGCACTTATAATAAAAGCTGTAAGAAATAATACTCCTATTAACTGCAAATTAGATGTAAATAAAAGTTTTATCAGTACGGCGGATAGCAATGCGCAACCAACAGGCTTGAGAGTTCGAATAACGGCATTTACATATATATTTGATTTGAATTTATCAATTATTTTAGACACTATAGTAACGATAATGACAGATGGCAGAACAATTGCCAATGTTCCAATTACTGCCCCTAAAATTCCTGAAGTTGAAAACCCCGCATAAGTTGCCATATTAATTCCAACAGGACCGGGGGTAACAGAAGATATCGCAATCATGTTCTTTAACTGAGCAATTGAATACCAATCATACTTTTCAGCAATTTCATAAAGAAATGGTAAAGTTGCATATCCTCCGCCAAAAGACAACAATCCGATTTTAAAAAACTCCAAAAGTAATTTAAAATAGAGGCTTAAAATCATTGTCTGCCTCCTTTATATTTTTTGACTTTCTGCAAAATCACTGCAAAAAGAATAGCAAATATAATTACATACTCAGGTGAAATTTTTAAAACCAATACCAAAAATAAAGCCGTTATAAAAACTGTTGCGGCGTATCTGTCTGTTACACTTTTATTCCACATCTCTTTTACCGCAAGAAACAACAAAGTGATTATCCCGATACCCACTCCCCATAAAACATATTGCACACACCTTAAATGAACAATACTCTCAAGTAAAGATGCAATTAAAATTATGGCAACAAAAGCAGGTGTAATAACCCCGCAAACAGAGGCTAAAGCACCTTTTGTTCCTGCAAGTTTTCTACCTGTAAATATAGCTGTATTTATGGCAATAACCCCCGGCAAACTTGTAGAAATAGCATAATATTCGCACAACTCGTCAGATGTAAGCCACCCTTTTTTTTCTGATAATTCAGAAGTTAAAAGGGGTAAAATTACATACCCTCCGCCTAATAATAGTATTCCTATTTTGAAAAAAGTTTTAAATATTGAAAAAAAAGATTTTTCCATATTTACTATTCTTCCTGACTTTGTTGCTGTTCCTGATTATTTTGTTCAGATGAGTCATTATTTGCCCCCTCGCCTCCGGATGTTTGTTCAGGCTGCGAAGCATTTTCCTCGGTATTAGACACCGTACCCTCTAAAGAAGGATTAGGAAAAATTTTCTTTGTTTCATCTGTTACTTTTTGAATTTTTTTGTCAATTTTATCTATTTGTTTTTCTTTTGCCTGAATTTTCTTTTCTAACTTTTTAATATCTTTTTGAGTCTGCACTTCACGATATTGATTGTACTTTTCCTCTAACTCTGTACCTTCTGTTGAACCGGCAAAAGTTTGTAATTTTCTGTTATCTCTCGCTTTATCTTTATGATCCGCCCTAAGTTCTTTTAATTCATATTTATAATCTTCTTTTATCTGTTTTACAGCTTTTTTATCGATAGCTTTCTTTTCTTTTTGAACAAATTTATCTGCTCTTTTTAAAGCTTTTTCATTACGTTTGACAGTTTGATATTCCTCAACACCGTCTTCTTCTAGTTTGTATCCGTTTGAACTGATTGACGGAGCATAATTTTTGTCCATAGAAACAAGCTTAGTTCCCTCTCCGTCAGTTTTAATACTCCAAGTCCCGAGATTTACAGGCACTTCTCCCGTATAAGCATAAGCCTGAACAACAACCGTATCAGGATTTACCGAATCGAACCCAAGCGGATAAATATCCCAGCGTTTAGTTGTCAAATCAAGTTCTCTGTATTCATTCCAATAATATTTTATAGCTTCACGCACTTTATTTAAGTCATAACTTTTTTTATCTGCAAAGTTATAGATATAAATTCTTGTTTCCCAAATACCGTCTTCGCTTGAACCCAATTTTTCCTTTGCAAGAAGTTTTGTACCGTCTGAATTAAAATCAACCGGAGTCAGGGTTCTGAATGCCGCATAATTATCTATTGCCTTATCGGTTGACAATATTGGTTCAGGATTTCTGTGGGAAACATTTGCTTTTAATACTCTTGTTAAATTTGCTTCATTCTCATTAAGAGGAATAACAAACATATCAGCCGCGGTCGAACCTGAATCGTTGTAATAATATATAGCAGGATAAACAAGTTTTGTATAATCAGGAGAAACTACTCCCTGACCGTTTAATTGTCTTTTTATAAATAATCTTCTGCCAAGTTTTAGTTCAGTTTTTCCCGGGGGATCGTTATATTTAACCAATTTATAAACAGGCTGCGGGATATATTTAAAATCTGCAGAACGTTCTATTTTTGGAATATCATATTCTATGGTCGTTTTATCTTTATATTCTGAACGTTTTTCATATTCCTCAACCGTCATATACCCGGACGGAACCCTGTTTAACAATTGCCCTTCTTTTTTATGCTGTAAATCTTCTTTTTTGACCTTATATTCGAAATTTATTTCTTTTGCTTTGTAATCCTTTTTAAAAGGATTAGAAACAGCAGCTGCCGGCATCTGCGCTGCTATAAAAGTAATTATAAAAGATAAAATCAATATTTTTTTCATAGTTTTACTTATTTAATTATTATTTATACAATTTCAATTTTACAAAAGAATTTATACCAAACCATCTTTCATTGCGGTTGCAACAGCTTTTGCACGGGTTGTAACATAAAGTTTTTGCAAAATATTATGAACATGTGTTTTGGTCGTTGCAATAGAAATAACAAGTTTATCGGCAATTTGAGGATTATTTAATCCGTCAACAAGCAAAGCCAAAACTTCCATTTCTCTTTCTGTTAGCCCATAAAGATTTTTTCCTTTGCGATAATTTATTTCGCCTGTTTTTTCTTCATCAGTTTTTCTTATATTTGAAAGCACCACTCTTGCTATTGCAGGATCAAGCCAGCCGACACCTTCACTAACTGCTTTTATTGCAGTTATTGTCTGCTCTGAAGTTGCCCCTTTGGTAATATATCCATCAGCACCGGCCGAAAAAGATTCAAGAATATCTCTTTCATCATCTCTTGAAGTATTCATTAATACTTTTATATCAGGATTGGCATTTTTTATTTTTCTTGTTGCCTCAATTCCATCTATTGTCGGTACACCAATATCCATAATAACCAAATCCGGATTAAGCTCTAATGCCTGATCCACACCTTCCTGCCCGTCAGCAGTTGTTCCGACAACATCAATCATCCCACTATTTGACAAGGCAAAGGATAAACCCATTCTTGTCATATCATGATCTTCTACAATAGTAACTTTAACCTTCTCACTCATTATTAAACCGCCCTTGCTGCAGCACCTGCATTCGTTAAAACAAATGTAAACTCGCTGCCTTTGTTAACCTTACTTTCAACCCAAATTTTTCCGCCATGAGCTTCAACAATCTGCCTTGACAGATACAAACCTAAACCTGTACCGGTCGAGCGTTTTCTGCTTGTTCCCTGCGAAAAACGTTTAAATAAATGTGCAATATCTTCTTTTGGAATACCGTTTCCGTTATCCGCAACAGAAAATATTAAATCATCGTTCTGTAGTTTCAGGAACACATCTATAGTCCCTGATTTATTTGTATAATTTAATGCATTCCCGCATAAGTTCATTATTACTCTTTTTATTTCGGCTCTGTCTGCATCAATAAACATTTCTTCTTCATCACAATGCAAAACAAATTCAATTTCTTTTTTCTTTGCAAGCGGCAATAATTCTTCATAACATTGTTTTACTAATGAACTAACATCAAACACCGTTTTGCAAAGATTTAGTTTTCCGCTTTCAAAACGATAAACCTCAAGCAAAGCATTTACAAGACCGAGTAAATCTTCATTACTCTGCCTCATTGTTGAAAGCATAACATTTTGCTGTTCGCTTATTTGTCCTAATGAACCATCCAAAAAGAAATTCAAAGTCTGAATAGATGCAAGTAAAGGGGTACGTAAATCATGAGTTAAGGTTGCAATAAAATCATCTCTTAGTCTTTCATTTTCTTTTTGAGCAGTAAAATTTCTTATTACACCGACAAATTTTTCACCATCAGAGAGTTTTGCAAAATTTATTTCAACAGGCACATATTCTTCACTCAAAGAATTTCTGATATACATATCGCGTAATAAGAATTCGGATTTTTCTTCAGCAAGTCCTAAAATAGAGGTTTGCACATCACTTTTTGGAGCCTTGTTCATTAAAGGATTATCGGTATAGGCAATTTGCTGAATACGCATACCTGCAAGAGTCTGGGAAGATAACCCCGTAAGATTTTCACAGGCAGGGTTTACCTGTTCTATATTGCCGTTTTTATCAATTATAATAATTCCGTCAGCACAATAATTGATTATTCCGGACAATTTATCATTAACCAAAACAAGCTCTCTCGTTCTTTCTTTTACTAGTTCCTCGAGTTTTTCGTTATATTTTTTTAATTCGTTTTGGGCAATTTCAAGTTTTTCTATTTTATCCCTCAAATCCGCAAGCAAATGACTTCTTTCAATACCGTTTTTGATATTCATTATCAAATCGTCATTATCCCAGGGTTTTTCAATATATTTATAAACACCTATTTCATTAATTGTTTTAATGGCATTTTCTTTATCTGCGTATGCCGTTAATAATATCATACTTGTTTCGGGATATATTTTTTTTGCTTCTCTCAAAAACTCCAATCCGTTCATTTCAGGCATCATAAAATCAGAAATAATTAAATCAGGTGCTTCGAGCTTTAAATATTCAACTGCTTCTTTAGGGTTATTATAGATTACAACATCATCAAAACCTTCAACTTTCATTAAAGTAGCAAAAGTTGAAGTCAATAATTTGTCATCATCAACTAATAATATTTTCCCTAAACTCATACTTACATAATATATTATCAGATATATTTAGACAAATTGTTTACAATATCGCAATAAATACAAACTAAACCCTGCCATAAATATCTTCATAGCGAATAATATCATCTTCAGATAACAAATCACCCATTTGAATTTCTAAGATTTCCAAATCATTATCGTAAGGATTCTGCAGAGAATGGTGAGCATGCAAAGGTATATCTACACTTTGTCCTACATTCAAATCAAAAATTTTATCATCAAGAACAACCTTTGCAACCCCTGACAATACAACCCAATGTTCACTTCTGTGATTGTGCGACTGCAGTGATAATCTTTGCCCCTTATTTACATGAATAATTTTTACAATAAACCCCTGACCTTCTTCAATTACCGTATAATAACCCCATGGTCTGGATGCTTTTTCATGAAGTCTTCCCATACTAAATTATTTTTTCCCTCTGTTTATGAAATAGTTTCGATAATATCCGTATTCGGTTTATATTCGGTATCATTATCGCTAATATTAATCTTATTAACAATAGATGCACGTTTTTTACGGAAAAGCATATCCACAAATGCTTCAAGTCTTGTAACAAAACCTGCTTCACCTGTTTGTTCGTCTATAGTTAAATTCAATAGCGGTTTTCCATACTGTTTTGCTTTTCTTGTAATTCTTTCCACCATTAAAGAATCAGGACCGCAACCGAAGGCTGTAATTGTAATCAAGCCGTCAATTTTATTATCCTTCAGATAATGCCCTGCTGTGCCGGTCATTTCATCTTCGTTAGCCCAATATTTATCATGACCTAATGCAGCAATTCCTTCTGATAACTGTTCTGATGATAATTGCAATGCACTGCAGACTTTTACGTCCATTTTTTCAAGCTTGTCAACTATTTTCATACATACACGTTCATCATAAATGTTGTATCCGTGTCCGACTAGAGCAATAGATATAGGATATTCTTTAACTTCGCTAAGGATTACAACTTTACCCTGCAGGGCATAGCTCAAGGCTTTTGAATAAGGCATACCTGATTTTGTCATAACATGGAAATTGTTATAACATCTCCAACCCGCCTTGGATGCTTTTTTAATAAGATTTTTATCGGTTATTCCAAATGGAGCAACGCACTCTGCCAAAAACTCATACAAACCCTGATTTTTTTCAGATTTATCAAGAGTAGCTTCAATCATATTAAAAGGTTTTTTGACAACATTTCTTATTAAATCAGGCAGCCCTCTGATTTTTGAGCAGTTATAAATTTTTGTATCAACACTCTGTAAGGACGGAACCAAAATATTTTCGACCCCTTTTGACAAAAGGTTTAGCACATGCCCGACATAAACTTTTATCGGAAGACATGTTTCGGTAACCACCAAAGAAGCGCCTTCAGACATTGTTTGTTTTGTAGTTACATCAGAAAGAACAATCTTAATTCCCAAGTCGTTAAAAAATCCGAAATAAAACGGGTAATTGTGATAAAACGACATTGCACGGGGTATTCCGATAACTTTTTCTTTTAAATTTGCCATAATCCCTACATCCATATTTTCTACTATAGTCATAATAACACAAAATTCAAAATAGACAATGAATGTATATTATTGTTAAAATTTTATTTATTATTTGTATATTGTAGAAAAGAAATTATTTAAAAGCAAAGGAATATATTTTGGCGTTAGTGCGGAAAAATCAAACACAAATTCGTTTATACCCGCTTCATAAAGTTCAGGCACTATTTCAAAATTTTGCATTACGGAATCTTCAAACATATGCATTCTGCAAAATCCGTCACAAACAAACGGAAAAACTTTATCCAATGACGGATCTTTAAGAGCATAAGTACCGTTATGACAAGGAGCTTTACAGGAAAGCCTCGAAACTATAGCCTTATCTTTATTTAACGGACACAAACCCATACTCAAAACCCTTTTATTCCCCGCGATTGTATATTTTCTGTTTGAAATTTCATTCTTAATTTTTTTCAGAGTTTTTACGGCAAGACGATAATCTTCAAAAGATGAAAAATCAACAGTATCTATTTTGGCAAGATTATTCAGACATTTAATAGACATACTGTTTAAAAGATTGATACCATGCCCGATTTCAAAAGGAATATCATTTATTTCGTCATCATTGATAAAATTCCAAAAATATCCGATATTGTTTATGATAAGAGAATCCGGCCTTGGATCTGATAATAACAACTCTTTTTCATACTCATAAGTTCTTTCAAAATCTCTTTCAATAAGAATTTGAGGTGTTGAAAGCTGAAATTTTATATTATATTTTTGGCAGAATTTTTTTACTTTTGTGATAACTTGGGAAAAACTGTTTACAGACAAGTCACAGGTCGAAACGATTTCACCGTAGTCAATTGAATAAATCGGATTACGCCCGATTTTTTTTATATAATTTTCCAATTCTTTAATTTGAGCCAAACTTGTCAAACGCAAATTTATTCTGTACTCGTCAACATATTTGGCAATTTCCTCAACAGGAGTTCTGCGTAATTCCGGCCATTCAAAACTCTGAATGTTTTTGCTGAATTTAAAATTTTTACCTTCAGCACTGACTACATCACCCGAAAAATGATTTGTCTGATAAATACATTGTCTTGTGTGCTTAAACGGTAACTTTTGACGCTTATACATCTTTGGATTATTGAGTATTTTTTCTATTAAGTTTATACCCTCTAAAATATCTTCAGAAGTTGGGAATTTGCCCTTAATTACGACATAATCAATCGCATCGGTTTTAATTAAATCCTCTGCACACCATGGCAGATTATCAGAATCTACCGCAAGAGAAAGATTTGTAAATTTTTTGATTTTCGTTATGTTTTTAAGATAAATTTCCTCGGTAATAATTATTCCGTAAACTTTGTGAAAACTGTTTATAAAATCAATTCCGGCAAGATTGTGAATATCGAAATAAGAATCCGCCATAACCTTAAACGGCAATCTGAAAACTTTTATTGCCTCTAATACGGCATAACTGTTTATATATATTCCCTGAATTTCAGAGGTTTTAAGATACCTTATAAATTTTTTAATTTCGGGTAATTCTTCTTCTGTTATAGAGTGTTTAAAATTGATAAAAAATTTTGCACCACACTTTTGAGCCATCTTTGTATATTCTTCGACAAGTTCAAACTTACCTTCCATAAACCTGTCATAATAAGCATAAAAACGGCGGCATCTTGTATTCTCGCAAAAAAATTCTATATCCTCCGGCTTTTTAACCGGCGCTATAATTTTAATCTCTTTCATAAAAATATTATAACAAAAATCCTTAAAACTGTCATGCTGAACCTGATTCAGCATCTATCAACTCCTTTCAAAACAAATTCACAAATTTACCTATTGACAAATTTTAAAATTTTGTGTTTTATAAAGAGTATGAAATATTCATTTGTAGAAAATTTAATCTGTTGTTGCTGTAAGTCTTGTTGTTAAGAACTTACTTATAATTTTACACGCAGATTTTTAATCAGAAATATTATAAACAGGTTCTTAAATATGTTTTTAAGAACCTGTTTAGCATAGGAGAAATACAAATGAAAATAGAAAAGATTACTAACACCCCGAAATTTACGGCCTCATTAGGCGGATTATCTAACGCACTATACACCCTAAATAACAATGACATGCTCAACGCTTCATTTGTTGATGTTTTTGCCATGGATACACCAAGAACAATTGTTGAAACAAAAAACAGAGGCAAACAAGCCGGTATTGAAATGGGTTTTAGGGAATACACAGGAACCTTTATTGCAGAATTTTCTGCAGCTGTTTTTGCTGTTTTAATATCAAAATTTATTTCTAAAAAATTAAATCCTGAAATAAAAGTAAATTCAGGTTCTTGGATTACAAATAACGGCTTAAATGTATTTTCAGACATTTATAATAAATCAGATAAAACACCTTATGGTTATGTAAAAAATGTAATAAATTCAATGTCAGGTATAGTCGGTTCAAAAACTAAAAACTTTACGGATATTGACAGTAACAAAACAAAACCTGTTATTGATAAACTTACAAATTTAATTACCGATAAGTCTTTGGATAAAAAAGCAAGCAAAAAAGCATTAACGCAGATTCAGGATGAAATAATAAACTTGCTTGGTGCAGATAATTTCGTAACAATTAAATCAGGCAAAAACGAAGTAACATCAAATCTTACACACACTTTAAGAGATATTGTTGATTCAGGTAAAAATATTTTCTTTACCGAAAGTAAACAAAATTCTAATAACATACTCTCTAAGCTGAAAACAATGAACAAATTGAGAATAGGTATTGCAATTCCTCTTTCAATGGGGCTTGCAATTACAAATCAATATTTAAACAGATACCTAACAAAAAAAAGAACAGGTATAGATAACTTTGTTGGAGAAAACGGATACGAAAGCAATGTAGCAAGCAAAAATGAAAAGCAAAAAGAAAAAGGTCTATTATTAAAAAAAATAATATCGGCCGGAATTTTTGTTTTGATGCTTACAAAAGTTATGGGAATAAAAAAGCCTGTGGATTTAGTCAAAAAATTAGAATTTGACGGCCCTGCAACAAGCGGAAATGCGATAAAAACAATATACGGAACACTCATTTTAGGAAGGATTTTTGCTTCAAAAGATTCTACAGAGCTTAGAGAAACTAATGTGAGAGATTATTTAGGATTTCTGAATTGGCTTGTTTTGGGCGGTTTTGTTGCAAAAGGAATAGGACAAATTTTAGATCCGAAGCAAACAAATTTATTTAATATTTCAAAACAGGGTAAAGGCATAAGCCACTGGCTAAAAGATATCTCACTAAAATCACAGAAAGAAATTATTGCGCAGGGAGGAAATGTTAAAACAAATCTGTTAAAATTAAACATTGCACAAATGTCAGGAATTTTATACAGCGCCATAATGCTTGGTGTTCTTTTGCCAAAACTGAATATTTGGATGACGAAAGGTAAAAATGTAAATAAAACAGAAGAACAAAATGCGCAAAAACCAAATTCCAAAAATGTAACTTTTAAGTCAAATATTGCCTCAATAGAGGAATTTGCTAAAATAAAACTACAAGATAAAAAATAGCAGGAGAAATATGAAAACAATATTATGTTACGGAGATTCAAACACATTTGGATTTAACCCGAGAGATTTTTCAAGATATGATAAAAAAACTCGCTGGACAGGAGTTTTACAAAGTAATCTCGGATATGAATATAAAATTATAAATGAGGGTGCAAATAACCGTACTGGTTTTGTGGAAAATCTTGAAGGGGACTTTTATTCCGCACAAAAACATTACCCGGAGTTGATTTCCAAAACGCAAAATATTGATATTATTATACTCGCAATCGGGACAAATGATTTGCAATTTCTATACGAAACAAATTCTGATATTTTTGAAAAAGGATTAGAAAAATTAATCACAATTTCAAAAACAAGAACAAATAATATTATAATCATCCCGCCGGTAAAATTGGGCAAAAACATATTAAAAGGATATTTTAAGATTCAGTTTGACCAAACTAGCATAACAAAATCGCAAACCATAGGCAAAACATACACAAAACTTGCCAAAACTCACAATTGCAGAGTTTTTGATATAAACGAATTTACCCAACCGTCTGCTATAGATGGATTGCACTACAGCGAAGAATCACACAAAATGATTGCAGATAAACTTGCAGAATTTATTAAATCCCAATTTTCTTAATTATCTGATTTGAACAGGCATAATCAGGCAAATAAAATCTTCATCATTGCCCGGTTTTAATACTGTTGCACTCAAAGGAGCATTCAAACCTATCACAACCTGTTCGCTTTCAATTATTCTTAAAGCCTCTAATACAAATCTGTAATTGAAAGCTATCATAAGTTCTTCACTTGTATATTCAATATCAATTGTATCTTCTGACTTTCCGGCTTCCGGAGTATCAGCGCTCAAAGTCAATTCGTTATCGGCAAAATGCATTTTTACAATACTTGTTTTGTCATTTACCATAACAGAAACTCTTTCTAATGCCGCAATTAATTGAGAAACATTTACAACCGCTTTTTTAGGACTTTCTGTAGGTATAAGCTGATTATATCTTGGGAATTGACCTTCCAAAAGTCTTGAAATAGTTGTAATTTTTTCTGATTTCAATATTATTGTGGATTTATCCTTGCATATTTTTACACTTTCTTCATCAATAAACGAACTCATTTTCAAAAATTCATTTAATGTTCTTGAAGGTATAATTAGCTGTGTTTGTTCAGATACACTGCTTGAAATCTTTTCTCTGACTCTTGCTAATCTGTTACCGTCAGTTGAAGCAATTTCAAGTATTCCGCTGTTAAAATCACAAACAATACCTGATAAAAGATTACTAACTTCATAACTTGCAGCGGCAAAACCTGCCTGACGAATACCTTTTAAAAACGGTTTTAATTCAACATCAAAACATTTTGACTCATCAATCTCATAATTGAAAACATCAACCGGAAATTCTGTTGCACTGATGCCGATAATATCAAATTTTGATTTTCGGCATGTAATAGAAACATTTGAACTTCCTTCTTCTGCTTCGATTGTAACCAAATCATTATTAAGTTTTGAAATTATTTCATTTAACTTTTTCGCAGGAAGGGTTATTTTGCCGGCTTCCTGAACCTGTGCATCCAAAGTTGTTATAACAGTTAAAACCAAATCAGTTGCAGTTAAACGAATCTGATTATTTTCCAATGTTTCAATCAATATATTATATAAAACCGGCTGAACAGCTTTTTGAGATGTAGCTCTTTCTACTATTCTGATACCGTTTAATAAATCCTCTTTACCAATAATAAATTTCATATACCCTACTCCTTAAAATTTAAACCAATTATAGAATAAAAAGTTTTGTTTTACAAGTTTACAAACTAAAAGGCAATGTTAACCATTGCCTTTTACCTTAATTCTACTGCATTTGAACCTATTTTTTAACATCATCTTTAATGACAATAAGATTATTCATAATTTTCATTGCACAAGTAGGAAGAACTACATGCTCTAAACCTTCTGCAATACTTAAAATACCTCTTGCAGGCAATGTAACTTCTTCACCTTTGTACATAAATTTGTAATCTGTGTCTCTGTCTGAACGAATTGTAATCTGTGTTGCCATTTTTATTCCCCTTAAAAACTAAAGTGTACGAACATTATTATAAATTACAAACCCCTAAATTGCAAGCATCGTAATTATACTCATCAAAAAAGCATGACTATACAAAAGCTTATGTAACATTTTATTATCATGGCAAAAAATATCTTGATGTTTTTTTATAAATAGTGTATCATTAAAATTCATAAAGGGGAAAATAATGAATAAAAGCTATATATATCCAAAAAAATCAGAATTTTCAACCATATCCGTTTCCGATATAGATACAGATTTACCGGACTTAAAAAATATATCCGAATCAAAATCCGTAACTATTGCAAAATGGCTTATGGAATACATAAAAACAGCACTTGACAGCAATAAAATCCATGAAAATGACATATTGCCTTCTAAAGCAGATTTTGCGTACAAACTTGGGGTCAGTATTGGAACAATGCAAAATGCGTTCAGATATATTGAAGATTTGGGATATGTAGAATCAAAACAATGTATCGGCACCCTGATACGAAACTACAAAAAGCCGATTACAACAATGCGAAAATTAACATCAAAAAGAGATTTAGCATCTGAAGCAATTAAAAGATACATACAAGATGCCGGTTACAAAATCGGAATGGCATTGCCTTCTTCAAGAACAGTGGCACTTCTAATCGGATATACTTCAAATACAACAAGACTGGCTTTGGAATATCTTTCTACTCAGGGAATTATTGAACATAAATTTAAGAATTCCAACGAACAGGGATGGATAGTTAAAACCCTTGATTTTAACATTGAAAAACTGGAAAATGCAAAATCTGAAACCTTAGTGGACATGGTTGTTAAAGATTTGGAAAGATACATAACAAATAACCTTAAAACCGGTGATAAAATACCATCTCACATGGTTCTTTCTCAAAAACTTAAGGCGAGCATAAAAACGGTGCATGATGCACTTAAAGTTCTTATAGACAGAGGAATTCTTCTTGCCAAAAGAGGAAGGTACGGAACAACAGTTATCAGAATACCAAACGATAACACCATAAATTTAAAGCCGGAAATGTCTATTTTTGCACCTGCAAAAGATACAGCATTTTATCATTATGAAAAAACTCAAAATATGATAAAAAACATGATAGCCAAAAACTATCAGATCGGAGAAAAACTACCTTCAATCTTGGAATTATCCGAAAAATTTGATTTAAGTCCAAACACAATAAGAAAAGCACTCAAAAACCTTGGAGAAGAAGGTTACTTGGTATTTTCAAGAGGAAGATACGGCGGAACATTTGTTATAGATATTCCTGAAACAGAAGCAGCATCCTTCAAATGGCTTGCTGTTAATCCGCAATATATTAACAGCGAACTTCAACACCAAAATTAGTTATTTGTACCTATTCTTTTTTGAGTATCGTGCTTAAGAATTCTTTTTGCAAGAAGGAATAAAAGTCCAAATACCCCTAATATTAGCAGGGTAATTGCAAAACTGTTATAAACAATGAACTGAAGTTTTATAGAAACAGGTTTATCGGCGGTTACATTCCAATAATATGTACCGTCCGCAACATTATCGGCATTACTGTATGATGCACGAGAAGGCAATGTCACGGAAAACTGAGTGTTTAGCTTTGAAACATCCATAATATCATCAGGCTCAGCTTCCGGAGTTGGAGCAGAAGCATCTCGTTCTGCAACAGAACTATCCTCAAAGTTTTCTTCAAAATCATTTTGCCCGTTTTTTTCAGGATTATCCAAAGAAGTTTCCGTATCGCCATATTTCTGTAGATATTCCGGCTTTAAAGCCGCCTGCTCTTTATTATTCTGAACATAATTCATTATAACCTTGTCAGCCTGAGGTTTCAGATTATAAACCATATCTACGCTATACAAAGTTACAAACGGGTTATGTTTTACATCAATAAAACGCCCCGATTTATTTTTGGTAGTAAAACCAAGCGAAGATAAGTCTATATCATTACGCCTTACGTTTTTAGTCAATTTTACGGCTTCTATTCTGGCAGAAGTATCTGAAAATTTTAAATCCGTAATATAATCATCATCAATGAATTTTTTATAATTATCTTTTATTAACTGAACTTCACGCTTGCTTACATTACCATGAGAATCAAGATCAACCGAAAACATTACATTTTTTGCATCAATAAAATCGACATTTGCATCAATTTCACTGCAACCGGTGATTAACGGCACAAGCATTAACAATGTTATAATTAATTTTTTCATGAAATCTCCCTAATAAAAACTAAATTTAGCATACCATATTTAATTAAAAAAGTTAATATGCTAAAATAAATTTATGAATATCGGAGATGAATACGAAGTAATTGTTGAAAAATTAACCAATTTAGGCTATGGATTGGCAAAAATAGATAATTTTGTAGTTTTTGTAGAAGGCGCCTGCCCTCAGGACAAACTAAAAATAAAAATTATCAAAAAAAATAAAAATTATGCAAATGCAAAAATTATTAAAATTATACAACCCTCAAAGAACAGAACAGAACCGTTTTGCCCGATGCAAAAAGTTTGCGGAGCATGTCAAATTCAATATATTCAATACGATTATCAATTAAAGTTAAAACAGCAAATTGTAAAAGAAACAATATCCAAAATCGGCGGATTTGATATAAACATACCTTTACCCGTCCCAAGCCCGCAAATAAAAAATTACAGACATAAAATTCAATATCCTGTTACCCAGACCAAAAATTCAAAAAGAATTATTGCAGGATACTATAAACCGTCTTCACATGAGCTTGTAAATATAAAATATTGTCCTATTCAGCCAAAAATTTGTGATGATATTATTGAATATATAAAAGAAAATGCACCCAAATACAACATCACAGGCTACACAGAAAATAACAACTCAGGCGATTTAAAACATATTGTCATAAGAGTTTCTTCATTCAATCAGGAAAATCTTGTTACTTTAGTTGTTAATTCTAAAAAACCATCTGAAAAATTCATAAAATTTGGAAATGCAATATTTAACGAATTTGATTCAGTTTGCGGAGTTTGTATAAATTATAATTCTGCAAAAACCAATGTAATAATGGGAAATAAAACAGATTGTATATGCGGAAAAGACCACATTACAGAAGAAATTTTGGGTAAAAAATTTATTGTAGGACCTCAGACATTCTTTCAGGTAAACCCTAAAAGCGCCGAAAATATTTTTTCCTACGTTAAGGAATATATTAAATCTCATTTCAAAGAGCCGCTTATTCTTGATGCTTATGCAGGAATCAGTGCTTTTGGAATTTGCGTAAGCGATATTGCACAAAAAGTTGTAACAATCGAAGAAAATCCGCAATCGGTTGAACTTGCTCAAAAAAGTATCGAAATTAATAACATCAATAATCTTGAAATACACAATGCTGACGCCGGGGAATATTTTTCAAATGAAAAAAGAAAATTTGATGTTATAATACTTGATCCGCCGAGAAAAGGATGCAGCGAGCAATCATTAAATGAAGCAATAAGACTTGGGAAAAGCACAATTATATATGTTTCTTGCAATCCGTCAACCCTTGCTAGAGATTTAAAATACCTCCGCCAAAAAGGATGTCAGGTTGAAAGCATACAACCTTTTGACATGTTTTGCCATACATATCATATCGAAAATGTTGCTATTATTAAACTTCCGGAATAACATCAGTACATTCAGGAGCTTTTACGGGTTCTTTAGGTTTGAAAGCCTCAAGATGTATGCGAAGATTTTTTTCTATGTCGTTTAAATTTATGGCAGTTTTAGTTTCTTTGAAAGTTGGGGCTGTCCTTCTGCTTGGCGGTAACGTATTATATTTACCCAAGAATAATTTTTTCAGCGAACTAAATAAACCATTAATTGTCTTTACTTCTTCCGGTGTAAACTGCACAGGTTCATGAGCTACAGCAGAACCAAACCTGTCACGATTTTCTGCCGCATCATAAAGTTTTCTTGTAACCTTGCCTATCTCTTGTTTAAGAGCTATAACTATTTGTTTTGCACCAATATCTTTAGTAATACCAAGAGAATCATAACGTCTTGTTTGATCATATATTGCATGCTCTTTATCAGCAGCAAACATATAATTTGGTCCCGGCATTATAATAAGTTCATACAACATACCATTTTTTTCAAAACGAATTTGAACATCCTGATAACCGGATGATTGAGCTCTGTCGCCAAATCTTACATCTACATCCGGAACTTTTATTGCTTTTCCTGATTCATCAAGAACAAGCTTCCCTGTTTCATCTTCCATATAAGTCGGAGCAATATGGTATTTTTTCTTTTCCATTGCTTCAATTATTTTCGGATAATTTTTATCAGCATCCAGCATAAACATTCTGGCTCTTATTTCATCTCTGATAACTTCTTTATATCCGCGTTCATTATACTTATCTTCTCTTTTAGTAAGTTTTTCAATTATAGAAGTGATTTTTTTAACAGCGGTTTCAGAATTAGCTTCTCTGATAAATGTTGCACCCGGCACTATTTGAGCAACTTCATCTAAATCCGTTAAATAAGTTCTTGCCAAAGCCCTTTTACTTGCAGTATAAACATCACCTAAATTCGTTTTTGATACAGGTGTACGTTTTTTCTTTTCAACAGGAGTCGAACCCTCAGCTTTTGACGGTTCAAATTTATCTTTAGCAGGAGTACGTTCAAGAATAGAATTGGTTATCTTTGCCCTCCAGCTTTGTTTGTGTCTTGTTTTTTTAGGGGTTGCAGTTTCTTCTGCAGAAGTCTTTGTAAACGATTTTATGTTAGGAAATCTTCCCAATGCATTTGCAATTTTTCTATGTAATTTCATGATACCTATCCTTATTTATATTTATTATAAAAACAAACATAAATAAATTTGCCGATTTTAATATCGGTTTTTAATATTTCATAAAAAGCCTTTAGAAAATTTCTAAAGGCTTTTTATTTACATTTATACAGCAACGGTTTCCTGTTTTTTAAATTGCATTTCATAAAGAGCTTTGTATTGACCGTCAGGAATTTCCATTAGCTGTTCATGAGTTCCCAATTCAACAAGCTCACCCTCATTTATAACTGCAATTCTGTCAGCATTTTTAATAGTAGATAACCTGTGAGCAATAATAAATACTGTTCTGTTCTGCATCAAGTTATCCATAGCTTTTTGAACTATAGCTTCCGATTCGTTATCAAGAGCAGATGTTGCCTCATCGAGAATAACAATTGGGGCATTTCTTAACATAGCTCTTGCAATCGCAACCCTTTGTCTTTGACCGCCCGACAATGTTAATCCGCGTTCTCCAAGCATGGTATCTAACCCTTCAGGAAGCTCTTTTATCATATCCTGCAAATGAGCAGATTCTATAGCTTGGGATAATTCATCCTCTGAAGCATTGAAATTGCCCATCATAATATTTTCTCTGATTGTACCGGAATACAAAAAATTATCCTGAAATACCATTGAAATATTCCGTCTTAAAGACTCGATGGTATAATCTCTTATATCGACATCATCAAATTTAATAGAACCGGATTTTACATCATAAAAACGAGGAATTAAATTTACCAAAGTTGACTTTCCACCGCCTGAATTACCGACAATTGCAAGTGTTTCATTTTTAGCAACCGTAAGATTTAAGTCCTTTAACACCAATTGATTCGGGATATATTCAAAATTTACATGTTCAAATTTAATTGAATCGTTAAAGCCGTTCATAACTTTTGCATTTGGTCTATCAACTATTTCAGGCTTTAAATCAAACAATTCAAATACCCTGCCCATTGCAACAAACAGATTCTGAATATTTGTGAGAGTATTACCTAATGTTTTAACAGGTTTATACAAAAGCAACAATGAAGTTACAAAAGATGCAAAACTTCCCGCAGTCATTTGACCTGAATTGATTAAATATGTACCAAAACCCAAGACAGTCGCAATACCGACAGAAGCTATCAAATACATTATAGGTGACATCCAACCGGCTCTTTTATATAGCGACATGTTTACATTGAATGAATCTATAGTTTGTTGTCTGAAATATTTATTTTGTCTGCCCTGAAGTGCATAGGCAGCCATAACTTTGTTACCTGAATATGTTTCATTTATATTGGTGGTAATATTTCCACCGATAACAAGGTTTTTATTAGAGGCATTTTTAATTCTTTTTCTAATTAATGCAACCGGAACAAATGCAACGCACAAGACTACAACACCAATGATGGCAAGTTTCCAGGAGCTGTATAACATAACCGCAATTAAACCTAAAGCACCAAAAAAGCTGGTTGTAATTGATTTAATTTGGTCTATTATACCCGCAGACGCCGTTTGAGGATCTCCCATATAACGAGAAATTATTATACCGGAAGAATTCTCATCAAAAAATTGCGGATGCATATGAACTAACCTTTCAAAAAGATCAAACTTCACATCATTTGTAATTCTTTGAGAAGTCCAAGTTGAAAGATAGCCGTTTAAGTATCTTAAAACGCCCTGCAATCCAGCAAATAAAACTACACCGAAAGGAAGTATAAAGGCCATTTGAATACTTGTAATAGCATAATGGTGTCCCAATAGTGTAAATTCAAACGCCTTACTGCCAATTACATAATCCATATACGGTTTCAGGGCAAATGCCGTTACACCATCCAATAAACCTAATGGAATAGCAACCAAAAATCCTAATGTTATTCTAAACCAATACGGTTTTATATATGGCCATATCCTAGACAATAACCATCCATACCTGAACGAGTTTTGAGCGGTTGTTGCTTCTAATTTCATTTTCGTACCTCTTATTTATCCATCTTTTCTACCAATATTATAATATAAAAATAGTACAGGCAGTAAAATTATTATCCCAAAAAATTTTCAAATATTCAAGAATTAACAGCTTTCCCTACACAATAATATTCAAATCCGATGTTATTAAGATTATTTTTTATATATAAATTTCTGCCGTCAAAGATTACCGGATAATTTAATTTTGATTTTATTATTTCAAAATCCGGATTTTTAAATTCATTCCACTCTGTTATGAGTAATAAAGCATCCGCATAATTTAAAGCATCATACATATTTGACGCATAATTAATTTTAGAACCAAAAATTTTCTTTATGTTATCAACGGCTCTGGGGTCATAAACTGTGATTTTTGCACCTTTTTCGATTAAATCATTTATAACAGCAACAGAGGGAGCATTTCTTGTGTCATTTGTATTAGGTTTATAGCTTAACCCCCAAATTGCAAAAGTTTTCCCCGATAAATCAGTTCCGAATCTATCCGTAATTTTTTGCAGGAACAAAGTTATTTGTAATTTATTTCTTTTATTTACAGCCTTTAGAATATCGGCACTCACACCAAGTTCTGAAGCTGTATATATCAATGCATTAACATCTTTCGGAAAACAACTTCCGCCATAACCAAGCCCAGCAGATAAAAAACCTTCACCAATTCTTGAATCCGCACTAATCCCTTCCTTTACCATTTCTATATTTGCACCTGATTTTTCGCAAATCTGTGCGATTTCGTTCATGAATGATATTTTTGCAGAAAGGAATGTATTTGCCGCATATTTTGTAATTTCCGCAGATTTTGAATCCATAACTATAATATTTTTACAAAATTTCCCATAAATTTCTTTCAAAACATTTACTGCATCAACAGAATTTGAACCTAAAATAATTCGTTCAGGGTGCATAAAATCATTCAAAGCAGAACCCTGTCTTAAAAACTCCGGATTATACACCACACTGCAACCCTTTAAAATATTTTGAATTTTATCGGTTGTACCAACCGGAACAGTAGATTTCAAAACAACAATTTTATTTTTTAATAATAACCCTGAAATATATTCCACCACCCCGTAAACATTTCTCAAATTTGCGGAACCATCTTCATTCTGAGGAGTATCTACAGTTATATAAATAATATCAGATTTTTCCACAGCCATTTTTATATCATTTGTAAAAAATAATCTTGAAATCTTTATATTTCGATTAATAATGTCTTCAAGACCGTACTCATAAATTGGGATAACACCGTTATTTAGACTATTAATCTTATCAATATCGCTATCTGCACATATAACCTGATGCCCCGCATCAGAAAGACAAACTCCGGTTGTTAATCCTACATAACCTGTCCCAATAATTGTAATTTTCATTCATCACCCTTCCTGAATATAAAAAATTATACAACAAATTATTTATTATTATAAACATTCATTCTACACGAAAATAGACAAAAATTTCAGGTTATTATAAAATTATTGAAAAGGATTTGTTGGTATGAATATACTTATTACAGGCGGAGCAGGATTTATAGGCTCATCCCTTACAGAAAAATTATTGAAAGAAAATAATATAATTGTTATTGATAATTTTGACGATTACTATGATCCAAAACTCAAAGAACAAAATATAAGTAATTTTATAAAAAATCGAAATTATAAATTATAC
Organism: uncultured bacterium; assembly: GCA_902788345.1. GTDB lineage: Bacteria > Cyanobacteriota > Vampirovibrionia > Gastranaerophilales > Gastranaerophilaceae > Zag111. Next base: position 162,755 of record CADAJP010000005.1, read on the forward strand.
AGAGGAAGTATTTGCAATTTTGAATTGTTAAAAGAAATATTTTCACAAAATCATATAGATGCTGTTATTCATTTAGCCGCATGTGCAGGAGTGAGAAATTCCTTTATAAATCCGCTAAAATATGTCAAAACAAACGTTGAAGGAACAGTTAATATTTTAGAAAACATGAAAAACTATAATGTTAAAAAGATAGTTTTTGCTTCATCATCTTCTGTATATGGAAACTGCTGCGAAGATAAATTCAATGAAGATTTAGTTTTAGGTAAACCCATTTCGCCCTATGCTTCGACCAAACTGGCAGGCGAACAATTATTATACACATATTCAAACGCATACGATATAAGTGCAATTTGCCTTCGTCTTTTTACTGTTTACGGTCCTAAACAAAGACCGGATCTTGCAATAAGAAAATTCTGCGAACTTATGAAACAGGATAAACCTGTTTGTGTTTACGGAGATGGAACAACAATTAGAGATTACACTTATATAGATGATGTGGTAAACGCATTTTGTTCTGCCATAAATTATGACAAAACAAAATACGAAATTATAAATGTTGGCGGTAATCACCCTGTAACCCTCAATGAAATGATTAAAACTCTTGAAAAAGTAACAGGTAAAAAAGCTAAAATTGAAACCATGCCACTGCCTATAGGAGATGTAAATAAAACAGCAGCGGACATTACAAAGGCACAGAAGTTATTAAATTATAACCCCCAAACCTCAATTGAAGACGGAATAAAAAAGTTTTATGAAAGTATGATTTCAATATAATTTCAGGCAAAGCTTCAGAAAATATTTTTGATTTACTGTAATCTTCTTTTAAGTAATTTTGAATATTAATTGAACAATAATCATGTTTAGTATACATTGTAGATGGTACTAGGTGGATTATTAATTAAAAAGGAGAAAGATTAATATGAAAAAAATGTTAAAAGGTCTTTGTGTACTATCACTACTGGTATTATTCTCACCAAATGTAGATGCAGCGGGAATGATTAAAGATTATCACGCATACAGAATAAAAAACCAAAACATTAGAAAGGTTGTACCTGTTGTAGATAATATTTTAACCAGAGAGGCCGATGTAAAGAAACTTGCAAGAAATGCATACTATGCATCATACGGGGATGAACATTATTATATGAAATTCTATCCTGCTTTGCTGGATACAGATGTATATATTGTAACAGATGCCTCATATGACAAGGAAAACAATGATGTTATAGAATTCTTTAAGAGCCAAAATTACATATATGAAAATCTTGAAGATAAAGAAGCTTATAAAGAATATAAGTTTGATTTTGTAGATTATGCAAGATCAGGTGAATTAGACGGATTATTTACTCTTCCTGACGGTTTAAAACCACTTAAAAAAGGTATGAGCAAATTAAATGATAAAATGTCAAAAGGAAATGAAAAAACTTCAGCTATTCCATATTCTGAAGACAACGATCCAATCGATTTAACTTGTATTGATTCGCAAGAATTTTATAATTCAGAAGCTAATGTTACGGTTACAATCAATGAATACCGTTTAAAAAACAAAGAAAATAAATATGTACATGCATTTGAATACATTGTTAAAAATAATTCAAATTCTGATATAAAAGTCGAAAAGGTTTACTCAGAAAGACTTGCAGGATTGAAAGATGTAACAACATCAACATTTGTTGATTTAGACAGACTTGATTTGGCTGATAACCTTGCTGTTCCACTCGCTTTTGTTACAGGCGGAGCTTCTTTAGGCTTTACCGTTGCAAACAATGTAAGACTGGGAATGGTTATTAAAGAAGCTACAAGATTTGCTCATTCATTACCTGAAAATTATGACTTGAAAGCAAATTCTTCAATGAGAATACTTTGTTTAAAATTTAAAGAAGATCCGAAGCCGCTTCAATTTACAGTAAATAAACAGGGTAGAACATATAGTTTTACATATTAAAAACATATATTAAAAAGTATCGGGTTGAGTATTTATTACTCAACCCGATATTTTTTAACTAAATTTCTGCTTAAAATTATTCAACTGAAATTATGGTCTTTGACATTTATGGATTTTACTATTCTGCATCTTCATCCATATTCTTTAAATATAATTCTTCAATAAATACGCAAACATCTGCAGCTATTGCAGGAGCAAAAATTGCACCGACAGCTCCAAAGTATTTTGCGCAAACAAATAAGAATATGTAAATAACTATCGGATGCAAATCCATAAATTTGCCGAAAACATAAGGTTTTACAACATTATTTTCAACGATTTGTGCGATTAAGAAAATCACAGCTGTTAATATAACAATTGTCCATCCCAGCTTATATACTACAGCTAAACAAACAATTAAAGCAATCGCAGGTCCGACAATAGGGACAATATCTAAAACAGCGGAAACACAACCCAATACAACGGCAGAATCAACTTTTAGTATTAAAAGACCAACAATCACTATCAAACCAACACTTGCGGAAGCGATAAATTGACCTGATACAAATCTGCTGAGTTTTTGTTCTGAAATTTCATATATTTCTTTTAATCTTTCTCTTGATTTTTTAGGGAAAAATCTTAAAACTGCATTTATAAGTTTATCCCTATCTACCATTAAGAAGTATGTGAAAATCATTGCAACAAATAAATATAATCCGCCTTTGGAAATACTTGTAATAGATGCAACAAGACCGCCGGATTTTGTAAATTCCTCAACAACCGGCGAAGTCATAATATAATCTTTCACCTGATCAACATATTGAGGATATTGAGCTGCTAAATGTACTATTTCTTTCCCGCCAATAATTATTATTGGCAAAAACATAAGTAACAGACCACCCACAAAACCCCCAAAGACAATAGCGGCTGCAAGATTTCTATTACATTTTTTCTCCAGTTTATCAACCAACGGATTTAATGCACAAGCTATAACATAAGTTACAAACAGCATTAATGCAATATCCGTTATTGTAAAAAGACAGATAATATAAACAATAACGCCCAGCAAAAATATAATATTTTGCGAATTACCAATTTTTTGCAACATATTTCCCATATACTTTCTCCTATTACAGTATTTGACCATTTCTTAATTCATATGATAAATTATATCACAAAAATATTTTTATGTAATAATGTATAACATGGATTTGAAAAAAATATTAAAAATAACATTCTGCACAATACTTACTTCCGCAATTTGCTTATATCTCGGAATAGTATTTTTATTGCCTCAAATAATTAACAGCAAAACAGTTATAAATGAACTGGAGTTATTAATTAATAAGAAAACAGGTATTGAAACTAATATTAAAGGATTAAAATTAGCAATATCTCCTGCACTTGTTTTCGATTTGAATGTTGAAAGTATTTATGCAAAAAATAACAATACTACCGTTGCAGATATAAAAAATGTTTCTGTAAGCTATAAATTACTACAAAATCATCTGGCATTAGTAAGTGCAAATAGCATATACATTGATGCAAACATTTTAAAACAATTTAAAAAAGCACCTAAAAAGAAAAGTAAGGCTAATTTTGAACTTAACAAGCTCCCTGAGATTCATATACAAAATTTAGCATTAAACTCTGATAAATTAAATCTTAAAGCACAGAATATAAACACAGAAAATGGCGTTATACACATAAATGCAGATATAAAATCACCAAACCTTAAAGGAACATTAAAATTAGGATATTCCGGTTCGCTGAGAGTTGTAGAAAACGAACTTAAAGCCGAACAATTTGAAATAACACTCGGCAATTCGCATTTATATATAAACGGAATGCTGCTTGATAAAAATAAAAAACCAAACTTTGATATAAAAGGTGAAAAACTTCCGGCTTCAGAAATCATGCCGGCACTATTACATTTTCAAAAATCTCTTGATCCTTCAAAAAAGTTTATAGAGAATTTTAAAAATTTTAAAGGAACCGCTAGTGTTGATTTGAAATTTAATAAAGATGGATTTTGGGGAAAATGCGTTGGGCACAACCTTGCAGCAAATGCCGTATGGTTTGACATTCCACTATATTTTAAAGAAGCAGTTTTCAATTTCAGGGGACAAACAATCGACTCGGTTGCTGAAGGTATATTAGGAAAAGAAAAAGTTATACACACTCTTGATATTACAGATTTGTTAAATCCTCAAAAAAAATTAGTTGTCGGAACGATGAAAACAACACTTACCAAAAAATTCGATTATGTTCCGAACCTTACTGTACTAAAAAATGTTAATGTGGGCTTGGTTTACAAAATAAAAAACAGAAAACCTGATGTGTATTACAACATAGACATCCCTGCAAACAGTGATTTAATATACAATTCTTTTTATTTGGGCTTAAGAGATTATCAAAGAAAAATATACGGTAATACTTTTAAAGATGATAATGACCTGTATATAAAAAAATATAAATATTATTATTTAGACTCTAACAAAGAAAATGTTATTATATCCGGAGATGGTCTGTTTATAAAAAATATTGATAAAATCGATCCTGATAAATTTGTTCCGCAATATATAACCATTCATACAAACGGATATGCACCAATCTCTGTTACCGGTTCTTTTGGAGAAAAAGTAAGAGACGGAGAATTTAAAGGTAATTTGAAATACGATTTTAATCATAATCAGGTATTGGGAAGCTTTGACATAATAAAAGCAAGACATAAGGCATTCAAAATTGACAAAGCACACGTAACGGCGAAAGACGGATTATTAAATGTAACATCAGAGGGAACATTTAAAGGTGAAAAATATACTGCCGAACTTAATGCAAAAAACAATATTAATGGCGACACATTAGTATATAATATGAAGTTGTTTTTAGACAAGCTTATTATTGAAACAAACCCTGATGCCGATACAAATAAAAATAAAAAAATCAGAAAAATAGATTCAAAAGAAATTTCAAAAAAAGTTAAAGATGTTGCTATCACGATTAATAATTGGGAAATAGCAATTAATGAAATTAAGAGAGATAAGTTTGTACTCCAGAATGTAAAACTGTTTGGCAGTATGAAGAATAATATATTTGATTTCAAGATGAAGGAACTAAATTTTGCAGACGGAACAATTAATGCAAACGGTCTTTATAATTTTGTCAATAACACATCAAAAATGACATTTGAGGCTAAAAATATCAATTCAAATAAAGTAGCAGAGATGACCCTTAACCTTCAGGATCAAATAGAAGGAACAGCTAATGCCAAAGTAGAGCTTGATGCAAAAGATATGTTCAGATTTATAGATGCACATACTACATTTGAAGTTTTTGAAGGATTTTTACCAAGACTCGGTGATAAAGAATTCATGTTCAAAAATACAAAATACAAAATATCTGATATAACAAATTTTGATTTATCACAAAAAGATCTTATGAAGGACGATATAAAAGGTTCATTAGATGTTCATAATACGGAAATAAAAAATATCCACATTACAACATGGCATGAATTATCAGCAATGTATTTGGAAGGCAATTACGAAATGGAAAAACAGTATGCGGATTTGCATTTGTTCTGGCACTACAGCAAAGAAGCACCAAAAGGAATAAGAATATTTTATGTTCCGTTAAGTTTAATTTTAAAAGTAGTATTCAGACCTGAACATTCAAAAGAACTGTATAAATCTCAGTTGTCGCAGATTCCTTGCATTAAAGATGATGACAAGAATTCAAGATATTACAGAATTCATTTAAAAGGCGACATCAACCACGGCAAGACAAATCTGGAATTAAAAGAAATAAGATAGTTATTAAATGTTATTTTCAAATAATTTCATTATGCCACCCCATTTAGACTGTTATCATTATCTTCATTGTTTTTTAGCATATCTGATATGACTCTTGCTATTTCTACAATGGCAACTCTTAATGCCTCTTTGCCGGCTATCGTTGCGACTTGCAATAGAATTTTTTGCATAATAATTTTCCTCCTTTTATTTTATATACTAAAAAGAACACAATATTTATATAAAACATTTGTTACATCTTATTTTATCATTTATAAATTGAAAAATTTTGATATTAATTTTTTTTATTTAAAATAATAATTTTTATAAAATAAATTTTAGGTCAGCCTGTAGGGTAGACTTCAGTCTACCGATATATTTTGGTTGACTAAAGCTTGTAGGGTGCAATTTTTTGCACAAATACACAAAAAAGGGGTGGGTTATGGGATTGTCTTGGATTTGCTCCACGCTCACAGAGTTTTGTTTTCGGTACTTCGTACCTGTCAACAAAATCTGTTCGCTATCCGGCATAAATGCCGTGCGCAAATCCGCTCGAACTCCACTGTACATAGACATGCAGGTTGATATATATAAACAGTTAGTATGATTCTTTTATATGGTGACGACGGAAAACGAACCCGAAAATCTGATTATTAACTCCCAGACTGGGTTTTATCTGTTCGCGGTTTTGATTTTCTGCGAACCCAAAATTATAAAACAGACAGTTTGCAATTTTTGGGATAGTTACACTTCATAGTTTTAAATATTAACAACTGTAAACTATTCAGTAACTACCTATTGAAAATTGCTTGTTTATAGTTTATACTTATAAAAAATACAAACTATAAACTATGAGGTTGCAAATGTATAACTCTATAAATTCCCTACTATCAAAAATATCAAGTAAAAAAAAGAAATTTAACAAACTTTTTAGCGACAATAAAAGCAAAGAACAACTGTATAAATGGCTGAAATCAGAACTTGCGTATACTTCAAATAACATTGAAGGTAATACTTTAACAAGAAAAGAAACCAGACTTGTTATTGAGGAAGATATAACATCATCATCTAAACCTTTTGTGCATTATCAGGAAGCCGTAAACCACGCTAAAGCCTTTGATTATATAATTGATATTTTGAAATCAAAAGCGATAATAAATGAAACCGTTGTACTTGATATTCATAAAAAATTACTATCGGGAATTGATGACTATAATGCAGGTTTTTATAGGAATTGCCCCGTTAGAATTTCGGGAAGTCGAGTAATTTTGCCTAATCCGATGAAAGTTCCGGATTTAATGAAAGAATTTTTTGGAAAATTCGATAGTATTAAAAATGTTGAAGATATAATCAAAACCCATCTTGATTTTGTAAGTATTCACCCATTCTCTGACGGCAACGGCAGATGTGCAAGACTGTTGATGAATCTTTTACTTATGCAAAACGGCTTTTGTCCGATTATTATTCGACCAAGAGATAGAAAGCGTTATATAAATTCGATTGAAAAAGCACAATTAACAGGCAATATTGATGATTATATTAAATTTATGGTTAAAAGATTATCTCAATCTTTTGATACCATATTTGATATTTTTGACACTAAAAATGAAATACCGCAAGAAAAACTTATGACTATTGCCAAATTTGCTAAAGCCGTAGAATTACCTGTATCAACTATCAGATATTGGGTAAAAATCGGAAAATTAAAACCGACAATGTACACAGAATCCGGCTATATGATGTTCTCTCAGGAACAAATAAACAAAGTACAAAGCTTGAATCAAAAATAAGTGCAATAATGGCTTATCATAAAATTGATTGGGAAATGATTTCATATAGATTTAAAAGAGTTAAGGATTGTGCGGAAGAATGGGGTATTTCCAAAAGACGAGTACAAATATACTGTTAGGAAGATAGAATTGAAGGTGCTTTTAAATACGGACAATATTGGTTAATCCCCAAAGATGCACAAAAACCAACTGAAAAAGAAAGGAAAAGGTAATAATTACAAATATATTTGTGGTAATATTAAATGGTGTAATTTAAGGATATTCTATGGGACGAAGAAGAAAAGCTGAAGATGCATTATTAGAATTTCTTATAACCGCTCCTTTTGCTATTGCAGGGGACTTAATAGCAGAAGGACAACGACAAAGTCAAATTATACAAAGAGAACAAGAAAGAAAAGCAGCTCAATTAGCCCATGAAAAGGAACTTCAAGAAATTCATAACAACAAAATACAAATAATAAGTGAATATTTAGATAATTTATCAGATTATTATAATAAGCAAAACAAAATATACGAAT
>CADAJP010000006.1 GCA_902788345.1 uncultured bacterium
ATCTTTTGCGAAATTTACCTTATGAATAGTTTTTTCTAACGGAGCAAAATCCTGCTGAATGGATTGATCTACAAGAATATTTCTATCAGCTAAATATAAGATTTTCTTTTTTAATCCACTTTTTATTAACCTATAGACAATTTGAAAAGCTGTATAAGTTTTACCAGTACCTGTTGCCATAACAAGTAATAAACGTTCTTGTCCTCTTGCAATAGCATCAAGCGTTCTATTTACCGCAACTCTTTGATAATAGCGAGGCGGATATGTTTTACTGCTTGTATAATAAGGTTGTTCTATAATGTTTTCTTCTGCTTCAGTAATACCTGTGTTATTGTTTTTCTCAGATTTAAATCTACTAATAAGTTCTTCTGGGCTTGGAAATTCGTCTAAAGTAAATTCTCTTTCTTTACCTGTTAAAAAATCATGTTCTATAAACCCATCACCATTAGAGCTATATGCAAAATTAATGTCTAATTTTTTAGCATATTCCATAGCTTGCTGCAGACCATGTGATACAGAGTGTTTATTATCCTTTGCTTCTACAATTGCGATCGGATTATTTGCATTTATATACAAAACGTAGTCAGCCTTTTTAGGCTTTTCTCTTGATGCCATATTACCACGCAAGTTGATTTTACCGTCAGTAAACTGAACTTTTGTTTCCATTGTAATTTTATCTTTCCACCCGGCTTTTTCTAATGCCGGAGTAATAAAATTAAGTTTGATATCTTCTTCAGTCATTTGATTTTTAGGTAATATAGCCATTCTTCACCTCACAACTTCTGATAATAAAAACTTATAGGAAGTTGCCTTAATTGTATCATGAAAATATTCCAACATATGCCTATGTCAAAAACGGACATAATGAACAAATTACGATTTATTATAGTTTTATTGGCGTTCAAATACTGTTTTAATCTTCATCTTTTTCGTTAGCTTCTATATCTGCAAGCAACTGTGCATAAATTTTATCTTGAACTTCTTTTGCTTTTTCTTGATCTTTTACTTTTCTTATTGCACCCTCGATTATTGGATCACGTACCAATCTTATTATTTTGGGATTTGGTTCCGGTATTTCCTTGTAATAAGCTACTTTATAATTTTCACATTGTTCTTCAAAAGGTATCATTTCTAAGCCTTCAAGAAAAGCTTTAGTATTTTTTAATGCTCTTTTCTTCCAAGCAAATGCCTGTCTAAGTTTTTCTCTATCTTCGGGAGTTTGCCACAATGCAGGTACTGACGGCAAAATAAAAGCAGAACCTAGTTCTCTTTGATCTTCTCCATCATATAGAAATCCGTCATCTTCTGAATAAATATCTCTCCTTAGATACATTGATTTTGAAGTACAAAGTGGCATCCAATCACCGGTATATGTTCTATCTGTAACAGAATCATAAATCCCATTTCTACCATATTTTAAAGGATTTTTACTTCTTAAACACATTCCAATAAGATATTTCTTATCAGGAAGTTCCTGTTGTACATAACTTTCCTGCCATAATTCATTTGGAGATTTGCCATTAAATAATTGGTTTCTGTGAATTCTTTGATTAACAATTGCTTGTATGTGGTAATCTAAAAGATTTTTACAATCAAAAAGATTAGTGTTTGGTTCTGGAGGTATAAATTCTCTTAAATCGTAAGCAATAGATGCTGTATTTATGTTTGTAGGAATTTCAAAACTATATCTTGCTCCTGTGTATATAAGTATAGGTGTTAAATTACTTTTATTGCAATTAATTTCAGCTTTTTTAATTTTGCCGGTTTGATAAATATAAGAATCAAATTGCATATTCCTAATAAAGATTTTTTGAGGCTTTCCATATTCAATAAAAGCATAATAAACAGCTTGAATTATATGCCCAGAGTTAACAGGTTCAAAGTATATGAACCAACCAAGCCACTTTTCGGTTTTTACGTCCTTTACTACCGTAAGCCAAGGGTAAAAATATCTTTTCCCTCGCTTTAACGGAAATTTTAGCTGACAACTTTCAATTATCCAATATTCATTCGCTTTGATATTGGAATAATCCCTTGCAATGACTTTTTCATGGTGTTTCCTTGCTCTTTTGATTTCTTCAGTGGAGTATTCCTTTTTTAATAATCTAGTAATAATCATAGTATTCCGGTTTTACACGGTATTCCTCTTCTTTAAAGCCTTTTTTTGATAAAAGTGCATCTTCGCCAAATTGTTCATATTTAACTCTTGCCTTACATAAAGCAGAATAACTTGATTTTTTATCAGGGTGTTTTTCATTCCAATCTTCTAGAAATTCAACGATTTCTTTATGTTTCATTCCTTCTGTTTTTTCTATTAACTCAACATATTTTTTAGCTTGTTTCTTTGCCCAAGCCGGAGAATCTTTATAGAATTTAGAATGTTGTACATTTATTTTTATGCCATTGTATCTGTTTTTGGCTACTTCCGGAAGCGAATCAAAGTTTATTAAATAGTTTTTATATTTACCTTTCTTATCATAAGTACAGGAATATTCGCCGCGTTTGCATTTGCGTCTGACAGTTTCTTTGACTTCGTGAGTCAATTCGCAAACTTCTTCCATGCTCAGCCAAATATCTTCTGCCATTCTTACTCCTTAATAATGCTAATTATTGGTTATGTTAGAGTATATCACAAGGACAATAAAAAGATATTACCCAATTAGCCATACAAGATTTAACAAATAGACATAAACGAGCATATAACTTAAAACTTTATTATCATTAAGTTTGAGAGAGAATTATCAAGGAGTTTTGAAATTTATATCATGGATTTTTGAAGTTTTTCCGACTTTTTGTTTCACAGTTTGAGAACATTCTCATTTCGTGTCTGAGAATTATCATTTTAAGTGATTGTTTATAATGGTATATCAAATAAGATAATAAGGCAAGAAACATGATGTAGATAAATTATTACCAATTTTTACTTTTATTTTTACCGACTTTTTATAAAATTTTACCGGGTTTGAATTTAGAAAAAATTAGCAAAATCTTTAAAAATTTTAAATAAAAATTTCAAACTACCAACTATGCAGAAAATCTCAAAGTGCTTGCAAAATCTCAAATTGGTGCTAATTGCTGATATAGTGGGGCATACCAGCAATTCTCAAACTGTGTGCAAAACTGGTTGTTTGAGATAGTTTGAGATTTTTATCTCACACATTTTTCAAAAACCAAAATGCTTGATATAACTGAATTTTAAGCAAAATTCTCAAACCGTTTGCAATTCTCAAACTGCCAGAAAAATAATAGCTATACACTAAAAAAGCCATTCTGTTACTTCACAAAAATGGCTGATTTCAAGAAAAAACTCCCCAGGCTGGACTCGAACCAGCAACCCTTCGATTAACAGTCGAATGCTCCGCCATTGAGCTACTGAGGATTACTTTATAATTATTTTGCTCAAGTGAGACTGTAAAAAGCTCACAAACCTAGTATATAACAAAAAAAAATATTGTAAAGTACCCATTTAAAAAAATGTGCGAAATTGCTGAAACATGGCTTGTTACGTTGTTTTCTTAATCGAAAACCCCCGATAATACAAGCTATTCACAAAACTTAATACTGAAATACGAGCGAATATTTCAATAACATATTTGTGATATTATCTGATATACAGAGGGTATTTTTTATGAATATAGCTATTATTTTTGCAGGCGGAACAGGTAAAAGGCTTAAAAATGGTGAGGACACTACTCCAAAACAGTTTTTAAAAATTCATAACAAGCCTATAATAATATACACGCTTGAATTGTTCCAAAATCATCCGGATATAGACAAAATTTATATTGCCATTCATCCTGATTATTTTGATTATATGAAAGAGCTTACGCAGCATTATTTTATTTCCAAAACTGCCGGTATCGTAAAAGGTGGTGCAACCGGACAGGATTCTATATACAATGCTTTAAAACTCGCGCAAAAAGAAAATCCGCAGGATTCAATCGTGCTGATTCATGACGGTGTGCGTCCTAACATTACTCCTGAAGTGATAAATAAAAATATCGAATGTGCGGTAAAAAACGGCAATGCAATAACTTCAACTTCGTGTTTTGAAACTATATTGATAAGTGAAAATGCTATAAATCCAAAGCATGTTCCATACCGAAAAAATACATACAGAGCGCAAGCGCCTCAAAGTTTTCATCTCGGGGAAATAATCGAAGCTCACGAGCAAATCAGAAAAACTAACCCTCAATATACTGATATTGTTGATTCCTGCACATTATATAAAACCCTTGGCAAAGAAACTTTTATGGTAAAAGGCAACAGGGGGAACATAAAAATTACAACCATTGAGGATTTATACATATTAAGGGCTTTAATTCGATTTACAGAAGATATGGAAGCATTTGGTATTGACGGAAAGGATCAGAATGAATAAGGTTTTTGAACAGGATATCGAAAATATTATTAATGATTTTGATATGTCTGTTTTTCACGGCAAGACAATTTTAGTGACCGGTGCAACAGGTCTTTTGGGTAAATTATGCGTAAAGTCTATAATTGCATCTAATTGTGGTGCAAAAGTTATAGCGCTTGTCCGTAACATTGAAAAAGCAAAAAGAATATTTGTGCAAAATGAAAATCTTGAATTTTGTGTTCAGGATATAAATTCCCCTATAGAGATATCCCAAAAAGTTGATTATATAATTCATACCGCAAGTGTTACATCATCTGCCGATTTTGTTCAAAAACCGGTTGAAACAATTTCAACAGCTTTTACCGGCACAAAAAATGTACTTGAATTTGCAAAGTCACAAATTTCGCTGTCCGGTATGGTTTATTTATCATCTTTGGAAGTGTACGGTGTGCAGGATAAAGAAGATATATCCGAGCAAGATTACGGCTATATTGATATCTTAAACCCAAGAAGCAGTTATTCCGAAGGTAAAAAACTTGTTGAAACCCTGTGTATATCCTATGGTTCTGAATATGGTGTACCTGTAAAAATTGCAAGGTTATCTCAAACTTTTGGTGCAGGTGTTGAAAAATCAGACAACAGGGTTTTTGCACAATTTTGCAAGAGCGTAATTAATAAAGAAAATATAATTCTTCACACAAAAGGTGAAACCAAGCGTAATTATTGTTATACATCCGATGCTGTGAGGGGTATTTTTACTGTGTTAACAAAAGGTGAAAATAATCAGGCTTATAATATTGCAAATAAAAATACCTACATTTCAATTTCTGATATGGCAAAGATGCTTGAAAATGAGAATACAAAAGTTGTTTTTGAAATAGACGGAAAAAACAGAGGGTTTAATCCTACAGTCAAAATTTTTCTTAATTCATCAAAACTTGAAGCATTAGGCTGGAGCGCAAAAACAGATTTGCTTCAGATGTTTGAAAGAACTATAAAATCAATGCAGGAGCAAAATGATTAGTTTAATATTAAAAAAACTGAACGAAAAGTATAAGGATGATGAAAATTATCATAGTTTGTCCGTTATATTGCCTTATTTTAAGCCGTATTTGAAACGAACTTTTCTTGCTTTGGGTTTGGCTGTTCCTATTGGTGCGCTTGATGCGGTTATTGCACTTGCGCTAAAGCCTTATATGGATATAGTTATGATGAATAAGCAGATGCAGTCTGCATGGTATCTGCCTATTTTGATAGTTTTATTTACTACTGTTCAGGGTACATTAAATTATCTTGCAACATATATGAACGACTGGGTTGGCGGCAGGGTTACAAATGATTTAAAACTTGCGCTGTATTCAAAACTTATGCGTCAGAGTGCAGGTTTTTTCAATAAACAGACCTCAGGTAAAATTATAAAAGCATACAATAATGATGCTGATAAGTCTTGTGCGGGGCTTTTGACAAATATGAAAACCTGTATATCAAGGTTATTTTCATCATTATCTTTAATTGGGGTTTTATTTTATAATTCTTGGGAGCTTGCATTAATTGCGGTTTTTGTACTTACCTGTGCAATGATTCCGCTGATGAAGATAAAATCAGCGATAAAGGATATTTATAACCGCTCCGAAGGAGAAAATGCAAAAGTTTTTACAACTTATAATGAAGCGTTTGCAGGGCATAATGTTATTTCTGCGTATAATCTTTATGATTTAAAACAAAAAGAATTTGATAATTTAACATATCGTGTCTTTGGGTTAAAGATGAAAATTACACAGCATGTTGCCTGGTTATCTCCGCTGATGCATATAATTGTTTCTGTCGGTATAGCATTGGTTATTGGTCTTGGCAGTTATTTGATAGTCAAAAATCAGCTTACTGCCGGACAGTTTGTATCTTTTATTACTGCTTTAATTATGTTATATACTCCAATCAAAGGCTTAGGTAATAACGCAAAGGGTATTTCAACCTGTCTTTGTGCAATGGAAAGAGTTGTTGATAAACTTGAAAAAGAACCGTCTATTTTTGATAATGACGGTGCCGTTGATTTTCCTGACTTTAAGGATAAAATCTCTTTCAAAAATATAAAATTTTCTTATGTTAAGGGTAAGAGGGTATTAAATGGTATAAGTCTTGATGTTAAAAAAGGTGAAACTGTAGCTTTTGTAGGAAATTCAGGCGGTGGTAAAACCACTCTTGTAAACCTTTTGCCAAGATTTTATAATGTTAAAAACGGTGATTTGACTTTTGATGATGTTTCTATAAATTCTATAAAAGTGGATTCTTTAAGGGATAATATTTCTATCGTTTTTCAGGATAATTTTCTTTTTGAGGGCTCAATAAAAGATAATATAAGAATAGGAAAACTTGATGCATCTGATGAGGAAATTATGCAGGCGGTAAAAGAATCATATCTTGAAGAATTTGTAAATTCTCTTGAAAAAGGTCTGGACACTCAAATAGGCGAAAGAGGAATGTTGCTATCAGGCGGTCAAAAGCAGAGAATTGGTATTGCAAGAGCGTTTTTGAAAAATGCGCCTATTTTGGTTCTTGATGAGGCAACATCAGCTTTGGATAATCAGTCTGAACATGTTGTTCAGCAGGCAATAAATAATCTGATGAAAGACAGAACAGTATTTGTTATTGCACACAGGCTTTCTACTATACAGAATGCCGACAGAATAATTGTTCTCGACAATGGTTACATAAAAGAATCAGGTTCCCATCAGGAATTGATGGAAATTCCTGACGGATTATACAAAAAACTATATGAAATGCAGTTTAATTAGGTTTTAATATATTTAATTTTGTTAAAATACTTAATTTGCATGATACAAAAACGAAAAAAATGTGTAATAATTTATCAAAAGATGTGTAAATTAAAAGAGGAACGAGTATGGATATATCAATTAAGGTTGTTGGTTTAAGCGGCTTGTATGTAAAGGCTGCAGGCAGATTAGATTTGGATAATGCAGTAGAATATGGCGCAAAAATAAAAGATTTGATTGAAGATTCTGATGATGTCATAAATGATGTTACATTGGATTTTTCGGAAATAACTTTTATTTCCAGTTTTGGATTAAAAGTTGTGCTTGAACTTTATAAGCAATTAAAAGAACAGGAAGGCACTTTAAGGCTTAAAGATGTTTCCGAGCAGATTATGAGTTCTTTTAAAATGGTAGGCTTTGATAAATTTTTAATATTTGAATAATGTTTAAAACGGTAAAATCAAAAATTCTAATTACGGCTGTTGTAATGCTTGCGATTCTTATGCTTGCATTTGGTTGTTATGCAATAATTTCAAGAATGAGAACCAAACAGCTCATGGTTCAGAATTATAAATTTTCTATAAGTTCATATGTTGAGGATATTAATGAAAGTGTAATAAGCTTGCATGATAATCTTAAAAGCTTGGCATTGATAGGAAATTTATACTACAGAACCGACAGAAGTAATGACCTTACAGACAGAGTCATCACAAGAATTTTTGAAAATTATCCGCAGACTTTAGGCGGTGGAATATGGTTCAAACCGTATGCTGTTGATAAATCCAAAAAGTATAATTGTTTTTATGCTTTCAGGGATAAAAATAATAAAATAGTTGTCGATAAAAATTTTTCCAGTGATAAGTATGATTATCCGAATCAGGAATGGTATAAGCAAATAATTTCTCAGGTTACCCCTGAGCGTAATATTATTTGGACAAAACCGTATTACGAAAACCAGGGCAGTTATACAATGATGGTTACTGCCGGAACAGGGATATATGTTGATGGTAAATTGGTCGGGATTGCCACGGTAGATTGGAAAATAACTTCCATAATGGCTGAAGTTTCAAAAATGAAACCTCTTGAAAGAACATTTTCTATGTATAAAAGCGGAGCAGAAATTAAAAGCAGTTTTACATTGTTTGGAAATATAAAAGATGACTATATAATTGCATCAAC
Organism: uncultured bacterium; assembly: GCA_902788345.1. Lineage (GTDB taxonomy): Bacteria > Cyanobacteriota > Vampirovibrionia > Gastranaerophilales > Gastranaerophilaceae > Zag111. Next base: position 8,311 of record CADAJP010000006.1, read on the forward strand.
TGATCCTTATTTGGAAAATGAAAAACTGATAGGTCATTCTCTTAAAGAGATTCCGTGGTATACAAGTGCGAATGATTTATTTTATACAACATATATAAACTATCACGGGAAAAAGTATGTACCTTTTGTAAATAATTTAGATAACGGTATGGTTTTGATTATATGTTTGCCTAAATCTGAGATGTTCAAAGATGTCAACAAATTTTACTTTGCGATGCTCGTTATAATGTTACTTCTCGGACTTATTATTCCGGCACTTTTATATTACAGGCTGAAACGTTATATAGTTAATCCTATTGATAAATTAACTGATATAGCCCATAAAGTCAGCAAAGGTCAGGATGTGGAAATAAAACTTGAAAAACCTGAAGAATTTGCACAGCTTGCGTCAACTTTTGATAAGATGACAAAAGATATTAAACTTATTACAAAAGAAAAAGTAAAAATAAATTCAGAACTTTCTATTGCAAAAACGATACAGGCTTCCAGCCTGCCAAATGTATTTCCTCCGTTTCCTGACAGACCGGAATTTGATATTTATGCCTCAATGGAACCGGCTAAGGAAGTTGGCGGTGATTTTTATGATTTTTATCTTATTGATAAAGATAATTTAATGTTTTTGGTTGCGGATGTTTCCGGTAAAGGTATTCCTGCCGCATTGTTTATGATGACAGTAAAAACCTTGATTAATAATATGTCCCAAATGGGTTATACTCCAAAACAGCTTATTGAATCGATTAATAAAAAAATATGTGAATCCAATAAATCAGGACTTTTTGTTACTCTGCTTGCCGGTATAGTTAATATAAAAACAGGTGCGACAAGTTTGATAAATTGCGGTCACAATCCTCCGTTGATAAAAAGACAGGATGGTGAATATCAATATATAAGATTAAGACCGAATATAGTATTAGGTTTGTTTGAAGATTCACAGTATCATATTTATGAAACGACATTAAATTCGGGTGATATTATTTTCACATATACTGACGGTATTACCGAATCAACAAACTTGCAGGAAGAAATGTACGGTGAAGAAAGACTGCAGGCTTGTTTAAATGAAAACAGATATGATAATGATGTTAAAGATATAGTTAATAATGTAAAAACTGATATTAAAAATTATGTTGGTTCAGCCCCTCAAAGTGATGATGTAACAATGCTTGTTTTCAAATATTGCTCTGATATTTCAAAAACCGAGAGATTTTTCAGTCAAATGGCTGTTCCTGAAAATTATAAACCTTTTTATACATGGCTTCATGGGGTTTGTGATGAATGGAAGCTTAATGATGATTTGAAAAATAAATTAGATATGTGTTCAGAAGAAATATTTGCAAACATAACATTCTATGCATATCCGTCAAGTAACGGTACTATTGAAATAAAGATGAATAACACAGGTTCAAGTGTTGTTATGGAATATATTGATAACGGTATTGAATATAATCCTCTTGAAAAACCTGATCCTGATATAACATTACCGCCGGAAGAAAGACCATTGGGCGGATTGGGAATATTTATGGTAAAACAAATGGCTGACGATATTCAATATATAAGGGAAGAAAATTTAAACAGACTTATTGTAACATTTAATTTGTAAGTGTATAATGTCAGGTGAGTAACGGGGATTTATTATGCAAATAGATGCTAAGAAAAAATTTGTTGCCGGTTTATCTATATCGTCAAATATAATACTTTCTGTTTTAAAAATAGCTGCAGGTGTTTTGTCGGGTAGTATAAGTATTATATCTGAGGCTATTCACTCTCTTAGTGACTTATTTGCTTCGATTATTACATTCTTTTCTGTTGTTCAATCTTCAAAACCGGCAGATAAAGACCATCCTTTCGGGCATGGCAGATATGAAGATATGGCAGGTTTTATTGAAGGGTTGTTAATAATTCTTGCGTCTTTTTATATTATTTTCGAATCTTCAAGAAAAATATTGCTTGGGATAAGAATAGAGGCTGAAAATCACACCGGTATATTTGTAATGGCGATTGCTGTTGTTATGAATATTATTGTCAGTACTCTTTTATTCAAGGTCTCAAAAGAATCTAATTCAATATCTTTATATGCTGACGGTCAGCATTTAAGAACGGATGTGTATTCTTCTTTGGGTGTTTTATTGGGTTTGTTATTAATTAAATACACCGGACATGTGATGCTTGACCCGATTATAGCAATTTTGATTGCTGTTTTTATATACAGAACAGGATACTCTATTGCAAAGAGTTCAATAATGCGTCTTTTAGATTATTCCATCTCAAATGAGGAGATTCAAAATATCAGAAAAATCATAAATAAATGCTCCGATAATGTAAAACTTAAAAAAAATAGTATAAAAGCCAGACAAGTAGGTCCGACAATGGATATAGGATTAATTTTACAGTTTCCTGAGGATACTACAATATGCGATTGTCATAAAATTTGTGATTTAGTGGAAAACCAAATTCGTGCAGAATATGTAAATGCATCTGTTTCTATTCATTCGGAGCCGGCATGTTATAAGAAAAATTGCCAAAAATCGTGTGATAAAGTTTGCAGTCGAATAAATGTAGAAAATTAAGTGCAGGATTTGAATATTATTTTTTATTATTTATTATAGTGTTATGAATGCCGAAATTTTAAGAAGGATAAGGATAGAGCGTTATATTTTCGGAATATTAATGGTTCTGTTAATGGTATTTGTTGCAGAGATAAGCGGTGAAAAAGAGATTATCTTCCCTGAAATTTGTGCATTGACTATTGGTGCATGGATATCAGAACAGCAACCTTGGAATACAAATAAAAGGCGTATATTTTTTCTAATGTCTTTTGCTGCATTGTTTGGTGTTTTAGTTGTAAAATATGTCCATTGTCCTTTGATATTTCAGGTTTGTCTTTGTTTCGCTTTTACGGGATTTATTCTAACCCTGTGCAAGACAAATTTTATTCCTATTATTTCTGCTTGTATTTTGCCTGTATATTTAAGGACTGACAGCTGGATTTATCCGATATCTGTTTGTGCGATGGCACTTATAATAATTATCGCACAGTGGTATATGGAAAAAATGCATCTTCGCCCTGTTAATAATTTTATTCCCTGTGATTTTGATCTTAAAGTACAAGTCATAAAATGGTCTAAATTGCTGATAGTGTTTGGACTGTTGGCACTGATTCCGTTTAAAACTCATCAGATATATTTCCTGGCTCCGCCTTTGATTGTAATGTTTACTGAATTAGCTAATCCTCAAAGCCCTGCAAGGAAAAGACCGCAATATATAGTGGGTTTAATGACATTCGGTGCTTTTACAGGATGTGTTATCAGGTTGTTATTAAATTCATATTTTCAGCTTCCGTTGTCAATTTGTACTGCTGTTGCCTGTGTTATATTATTTGCTGCGTTGGATAAATTAAAGATAAATTTTCCGCCAGCAGGTGCGATTTTATTAATCCCAATGATTTTAGATGAAAATTTATTGATAAGATTTCCTATTGAGGTTTTTATAGGTGCTGTTGTTTTATGTATTGCTTCGTTGTTATTGTTTAGAGAAGATAAATAGCAATAGCAAAAAAAATTTTTATGCTTTTTATATGCAATATGCAAATAAGTTTTCAAAATAATAATATAAATTTTTCTGCAAGAACAAAATATCCTATGATTCCAAAACAAGAAATTGTAAAATGTCTTAATATGGGATATAGTCAGGCAAAAATTGGTATGAAATACGGTATTCCTCCTCATGCGGTTTCAAGAATGGTGCAGAGTTACCGGCTTAACAGAGTTCAAAAACCAAAGTATGCAGAGCCTGTTCATTATACTCCAAAAGAGGATGAACTTTTGTTGGAAGTTTCAAAAAAGTTGAATTTAAGCGAAGAAGATTTGAAAAAATATTTAAAATAACGACATAAATATAAATTTTTGGCATGCCGTGATATAATAAAAGCATGTTTTGAATATATGAGGGAGGAGTATAAAATGAGGGATAAGACTTTTTTAATGATTCCCGGACCTACGCCGGTTCCGGAAAGTGTTATGTTAGAGATTGCAAAGCATCCGATAGGTCACAGAAGCAGTGAATTTTCTAAAATATTGGAAAGAGTATATGCAAATTTAAAATATGTGTTTCAGACAAAAAATGATGTATTTGTTTACACATCTTCAGGAACAGGTGCAATGTGCGGAGCATTGGAAAATCTGATAAATGAAGGTGATCATGTTTTATCTTTAGTTCTTGGAAATTTTGGCAACCGCTGGGCAAAAATAGCGCAAGGGCGCGGTGCAATTGTAGAGAAAATTGAAGTAGCAACAGGTGAGGTTATTGATCCTGAAGTTTTAAGACAAAGACTTGCACAGGATACCAATAAGGAAATTAAAATTGTAACCTTAACTCATAGCGAAACATCAACCGGTGCAGCAAATGATATAAAAACACTTTGTTCAATAATAAGAGAACATGGTGCGTTGTCTGTTGTTGACGGTGTAACTTCGGTTTGTGCAATGGAATGTAAGCCTGATGAATGGGGAATTGATGTTTTGGTTTCAGGTTCTCAAAAAGGTTTTATGATACCTCCGGGACTTGCTTTTTTGGTTGCTAACGAAAGAGCGTGGAAAGTTTATGAACAATGCAAGCACCCGAGTTTTTATTTTGATTGGGCTGCTCACAAAAAATCCGTTCAGGCAAATTCAACTCCGTTTACTCCGGCTGTAAATTTGTTTGTCGGGTTAGATAAAGCTCTCGAAATGATTAAAGATGAAGGTATTGAAAATATGAATGCCCGCCACAGACGTCATGCAATGGCTTTAAGAAGTGCAATCAGAACAATTGGTTTAGAACTTGTTGTAAAAGATGATAAAAACGCAAGTCACTCTATAACTTCGATATATCCGCCTGAAGGAATTTCTGTTCCGGATATAAGAAGTACCATTACAAAAGATTTTGATATTGTTGTTGCTAACGGTCAAAATGCTTTGAAAGACAAAATCTTCAGAATGGGTACATTGGGTTTTGTATGCGACAGAGATTTAATATCTGCAGTCGGAGCATTAGAAGCAACATTGTATAAATTGGGTTACAAGTTTGAACTTGGAAAAGGTGTTGCAACGGTAATAAAGGAGTTAGTAAAATAAATGAAAGTATTAATAACGGATAAAATAAATGAATCAGCAGGAAAAATTATAGAAGGGGTCGCTCAGGTCGATTTTTTGCCGACAATGAGCGAGGAGGAACTTGCTAACATTATAGGTGATTATGATGCTTTAATGGTAAGAAGTCAGACAAAAGTTACTTCTAAAATCATAGAGGCAGGTAAGAATTTAAAAATTATTGGCAGAGCGGGTGTTGGGGTTGACAATATTGATTTGAATGCGGCAACTCAAAAAGGTATAATAGTTGTAAATTCTCCTGACGGTAATACAATGGCGGCAAGCGAACACACTATAGCCTTAATGCTTGCAATGGCACGAAATATTGCACCTGCTGCTACTTCTACAAAAGAAGGGAAGTGGGACAGAAGCAAATTTACAGGCTGTGAATTATACAAAAAAACTCTCGGTATAATCGGTTTTGGAAAAATCGGCACGCATGTTGGTGAAGTTGCTTTGGCTTTGGGAATGAAAGTTATTGTTTATGATCCGTTTACTTCAAAAGAAGTTGTTGAAAAATTCGGGGGTGAATATGTGGAAACTCTTGATGAATTTTGGGCAAAGCCTGATTTCATAACTGTTCATGTTCCAAAGAATAAGGATACTCTTAATATGATTAATAAGGATACTATTGCAAGAATGAAAAAAAGGGTAAGACTTGTTAATTGTGCAAGAGGCGGAATTATAAATGAGAATGATTTAAAAGAGGCAGTAGATAGCGGTTATGTTGCGGGTGCGGCGGTTGATGTATATGAAAATGAGCCGAATATTGAACAGTGTCCGTTAATTAATTGTACCGGTAACATTGTATTAACTCCGCATTTGGGTGCAAGTACACAGGAAGCTCAATTGAATGTTGCAATTGATGTGGCAGAACAGATAAGGGATGTTTTATCGGGCGGTTCAGCTTCTTCGGCAGTAAATATTCCATCTTTGCGTCCTGACAAGTTAGAACCCGTCAAAGATTATATGCAAATTGCTGAAAATACCGGAGAGCTTGCAGTTCAGTTGTCAGGCGGTGCTGTTAAAACTATAGAAATAACAGCTGACGGTGATTTGGCTGATTTGGATATTCAACCGTTAGAAGTTGCTGTTTTGAAAGGTGTTTTATCCGCAAGACTTGAGGGAGTAAATTATGTTAATGCTCCTGTAATTGCAAAAAATAGAGGAATTGACTTGATTTCGACTCGTTCAAAAGCTAAAAGTAATTTTGCAGGTCGTATAACGGTAAAACTCATAACTGATAAGGAAACAACTGTTGTTGCCGGTGCTCTTGTTACTAAAGATATCCCAAGAATAGTAAAAATTAACGATTATGAAACAAGTATAAGACCTGAAACCCACGAAATTATTGTTCCCCATACAAATAAACCGTCAATGATTGCAAAAGTTGCACAGGTAATCGGGGAAAAAGGTATAAATATAGGATCAATGAATGTTGTTCAGAAAAATGATAAGCACGAAACAGAGTCTATAATGGTAATTAATGTTGATTCTGTTGTACCTGATGAAACATTATCCGAAATTGCAAAAATTGACGGTGTTCATAATCCAAAATATGTGAAACTGACGGTATAAAATATGACAAATAAACTTGCAGTATTTGATTTTGATTCAACTTTGATGGACGGTGAAACATTAGAGTTCTTTGCTTCTGAACTTGGGATAAGAGATAAAGTTAAAGCTATCACCGACAAAGCAATGCGTGGGGAATTGGATTTTTTCGAAAGTCTGAAAGAGCGTGTTTCTTATCTGAAAGGATTACCTGTTGAAAAAGTGGATGAAATTTGTAAAAATTTACCGCTAATGAATGGGGCAAAGGAAGTTGTAAATGGGCTAAAAGAAAAAGGGTACAAAGTTGTATGCTTTTCAGGCGGATTCAGGAATGCAACGGCCTATTTTAAGGATATTCTCGGACTTGATGCTGAATTTTCCAATATTCTTCATTCAAAAGACGGCCTCTTAACAGGATATGTCGGCGGGGAAATGATGTTTAATGACAGTAAAGGTCAAATGTTGTGCCGTTTGCAAAGGCTTCTTGATGTTTCAAAAGAAAATACTATCGCAGTTGGTGATGGTGCAAATGATTTGAGTATGTTCCGATACGCAGGTAAAAGAATTGCATTTTGTGCAAAACCCATTTTAAAAGAAAATGCAGATATAATTATTAATGATAAAGATTTAAAACTAATTCTACAAAATATCCAATAAATTCAATACATTAACCCTTATGCTTAATATTTGTTTACATGATTTTATTCATGAGGCAATTTTCTTCTCAATATAAACTTTATATATGCATAAGATATAATGGGGATATTTAGGGGATATTTATATGGGGAATGATTTAAGTGTAAAATTAGGCGAAAAGGCTGTTTCTGATTATAACAAAACTGCAAAAACAGTTCTATCGGAATGTCAAGATACTTTAAAAAAGTCTAATGTGCCTATACCTATAGTTGACAGTAAAGATAAAAAAGAAAATGTTGCAGGACTTCAGGTTGAACATGCTGATGAAGACACTCAGACAAAGGTTGAGGATAAACAAGATGAAGACAAAAATTATAAGGACGGTAAAGCTGCGAAAGAAGGAAAATTTTCAAGTAATACTTCAATCGTAAATAATTCATATTCCAAAATTGTTTCAAAAGGAAACAAGATAATAAAGACTTCTTCGAGTTCATCTAGTGGTGTATCTGCTGTTCAGAATTTTATGGAATCATTGGATGATATTGAAGATGCCGGTAAAAGTCATATTGCGGCCTTAGATGACCAATTGCCTGAAAGCGGAAATATATCAGGTGGTTTTACTACTTCCTATCAGAAAAATACAGGTTCAAGTAATTTTTCTTTTCAGGGTAATGTTACTAATGCTTGGCAAAATAAGAAAAAGAATTTTGGTATTGTTGCAAGTGCATCAGTAGGATATGATAATGAAAAAGTTTCCGGCGAAACATTTGATTTTGATATAAAAGATTTAGAAGATCTTGATGAAAACATTGATGTTGAAGATATTGATAAATCTGTAAAATCTTCAAATAAATCAACATCTGATAGTAGTGATGTTAATGATTCTGAAGTTGAAGAAATATCCAAAGCTGCTGAAGAACATTCAAATGAAGGCGGGGCGAATAAATTTGGCAGTATAGCTGTAAATATGCGTTTGAAAAAAGAAAAATTTACTTATGGTGCAGGTTTTGTTTCTACTTTTTCTCCTGAAAAAACTCAGGTTCATGATCAATTTATTACCGTAAAGCATAATAAAACAGGTTCTTTTATTGACGGAGTTGGTGCAGACTTGATGAGAAGAACTGTTGTTTCTTTTGATGAAGAGACAGGTGAAAGATATTCCCGCAGTCAAATGAAATTAACTGTTGACCTGGTTGATCGTGGTAAAGATGAGGATATTGTTGAAGAAGTTCCGGACGATCTATCTCTAACCGAAGAAAATAAATTGTTTACAAATGCTGTCAGATCAGAAGCAGAAGCTGATATCAAAAAACACAAAGTAAAAGACGGTTCTGGTTTGGATGTAGATTTTAAATATGATCAGATGGTCTGCGGTGCAGAATTACAATATGGTATTAATGTTATAAATAACAAAAAGAATAAAGAAAGATTAACAATTGCTCCTGTTGTCGGTGCTTTTGATCATTCTTCATCCGAAACTGAACCGGAAGCTTTTCAGACTACATTAGGTGTGGCTTCTGAATATAAAAAGAAATGGAAAAACGGTTCAAGCCTTGATGCATCTATACATGCTGTTTCAAACAGAGTAGTACAGAGCGGATCTTCTCCAAGTGATTTATGTTATGTTGTTGCAAATGGAAGATATAATAATCCGCGTAAAAAATTGAGCGTAAGCGTGGATGCCGGAGTTATTAAGAATAAAATTTCAATGGCATATATTGAGGCTTCCGCATCAAAACAAATGAAAAATTTTGATCTTGAAGTTCAAGCCGGTATTTCCAAAACAAAAACAGGAAACAACGTTGATAACAGTTTCCAAGTTCTTGTTACAGGTAAATATAATATTCCTTATAAAACAAAGAAATAATCTCTAACTTTAGTTTGTGGTATCTTCTACGTGAAATCCGTATTTGATATTGGCATATTGACGTTTATCCCTGCTTTGCCAAGGGCTGATTCTTAAACTCTTTATCGCTTTAATTGCGGCATCATCAGCGGCATCAAAGTTTGAGCTCTTGAATAGCTTTGCATTGCCTATGTGCCCGTCAGGATATAAAGTGAATGATATACCAACAGCACTATTTTCCTGCATTGGAGGATACCAGTTTTGTTTTATCTGATCGTTTATTTCCTTACTTGTTTTGAATGGAACTGAATAAGGAATTAAATTTATTGTTCTTACGCTTTTTGCTTCTTCAATATTAACTGTTTTACATTCCTCACCCTGATATTCCGCAGAATATGAAAGCACCTGAGGAGATGCATATGTGCTGATATCTACATCGCCGCCGTTGAAGTGTACCTGATATGTAATAGTTGATTTATCTATTTCAGGAGGAAACGGTTTGAACGGAGATGATTCAATAATAGATTGCATTACCGCTTTGTCATATTCTTCAGAATCTGATGAATATAAAATGTCGTATGTTGAAATACTGCCGTCTCTTTCTACATTAAACTGCATTGCAAATTTATGAATTCCTGTTATGTTGTTATTCTGCAATGCTAATCTTATACAATATTCAATATATTTTGTGTATTTTGATAAAACATCATTCTCAACGGCTGATGGTTGTGATATTTCAACTTCGCTTCTTAAATTCGGAAATATTGCCGAAGCATTCGCTCCGAGATTTCCAAAGTACATTGTTGCTGCAATTAAACAAATTCCTGTAGCAAATCTTTTTTTCATAATTAACCCTCCAAAGTGCTGTAAACACTCAGTTATTCTATATTCCTTTCTGATAATAATATTATTAATAATATTATTTATACTCTAAATGGTGTCGGGAAAGGGACTGTCTTGGTCACTCGCCATCAACGTGACTTCGCTTTTTGCTTTGTTTGGCTTATCGCCAACAGCAAAAAGGCTCCGCACTCGGCTCGTTCCCGCTCGAACCACACACTGAACTTCGTTCAGCAGGGTTCTCGTCCTTTGCCCTTTATCCATTTTCTTTTTAAATGGTGTCGGGAAAGGGACTGTCTTGGTCACTCGCCATCAACGTGACTTCGCTTTTTGCTTTGTTTGGCTTATCGCCAACAGCAAAAAGGCTTCGCACTCGGCTCGTTCCCGCTCAAACCACACACTGAACTTCGTTCAGCAGGGTTCTCGTCCTTTGCCTATCATCCATTCTCTTTTTAAATGGTGTCGGGAAAGGGACTCGAACCCTCAAGGAGTTACCCACATGAACCTGAATCATGCGCGTCTACCAATTTCGCCATCCCGACACATTCATATTGCTATATTAAGTTGTCAATGTTACTACACGCGGAATGGCGAAAAGTTGTGTCAAGCACAACCCTCTCGAAAAAATTGACATTTAGTCAATTTTTCCTGCGGCAGAGTGCCATCCCGACATTCATTTTGTTATATTAAGTTGTCAATGTTTGATATATTAAGTTATCAAATTAAAATAATTATAATATAAAAATAATATATATTATAAAATTATTTTTAATTGTAAATAACCTTAAAAATTCAAAAATCCTAATCGACTACCCCTTTAAAATATTTAAGCGAAGGACATTTGCTAAATTCTTTTGTTACTGCTTTATCCAGTTCTTCTGTAGCGGTTACTTTACCGTTTACAATCTCTATTCCGTGGCCTAAAACTGTTTCTTTCTTTTTATCTTTTTTGTTATCTTCATTATCAAGATAATCATATTCATCTTCATAAGGATCTTTTGTTCCGAATCTAAACTTAAAATGCCATGTCTTTGAACGTGCTTCCCTTATCATTTCTTCTTCAAGTTTCTCTCGTAAAACTTGCTTTTGATAATATTCATTTGTGTGAATTTGGTTTAAAACATCATTCAATATTAAAGCAACATATTGTATCTGTACGCTGTCTTCATCAAGAGCTGTAATTAATGTTGCAGCTTTTTCAAGTTCATCATATGAATCCTGATATTTTCTCATTCTTCTTAATAATACCCCAAGATTATAATGAGCTTCGTAACTCATTGGTTTCAGTTTTATTGCTTTGCAATACAAATATCCTGCATCATTATATCTCTCTGCAATATGATACGCTAATCCTAAATTATAAAGGGTGTCATATTTATATGGTGCAATCTCAAGAGATTTTTTATAGGCATTTATTGCTTCTTTTAAGTATTCTCTTGCTTTTTCCCAGTCATCATTTGTATATAATGCTTTTAATCTGTATGTTACCCCAATATTATAGTATGCTATTGCCCTATTTTGTTTTGTACTTTCTGCATTGTCATATATGAAAGGTATAGTGATAAGTTTTCTTTTTGTGTTTACAACTTCATTAAATTGCACAAGTGCATCGTCAAAATTACCCATTTTCTGAGTTGCAACAAGACCATACTTCATTCTTGCAGTCATTAATGCGGGATTATGTTTGAAGGCTTCGGAATACGCATATAAAGCTGACGGATAATCTTCGTATGCTACATATATATTCCCCAAATTTTCCCATCCGCCGTAGTGTCCGGGGAATAATTTTACACCGATATTATATAATTTAATGGCTTTATTCATTTTTAATTCACGGTATGCAGCATCTCCCAGGTTTACATAATACATGCCCTTAACTTTGTTTATCTGGGCAGTTGTAAACTTCTGATTGATGTAAACCGCCATATATATGCCGACAATCAGTAATAGTGATAATACCGCTGAGAAAAATTTCTTCAAATTTTTTTCCTTTATACTTATCCATATTTATATTAACCGATTGTTTAAATTTCCACATCAACCAAATAATGTAACAGAAATGTTAAGGATTTGTTACATTAAAAATCGTAATAAGCAATTTTGCATTGCGGAAATTGTTTATATAGATAAGGTAGGTTAAAGTTAATTTTGGAGGTTAGCAATGGTTAGCAACATTGGTGCAATTCAACCGGCAGGTTTATTCCAATATACGCCGTCATTTATGCCAAGTTATTCGGATATAGATGATTTGGATATGATAAGCAATCCATATTCAATGTACGGTTCTATTTTCGGAATGAACGGTGCAATTCCGCCGGCTATGAATACAGGTTTTGATCCGAACAAATCATATTTTGATAATATGAAAGATTATCAAAAACAATGGAATGATTATTATGTGGATCAACAAAAAATAAATCGTCAGAACGAAGTGCAGGTAAATGCTCCAATGGAAGCTATCAGAGAAACTGCATCTAATTTGAAAGATAAAATACTTCATGATGAACAGGATCAGATTGAAGCCGCATACAAAAAATACTATAACAGTGTAAAAAATGCATACGGTGATGCATCAGAAGAAGAAATTAACAGCCGTGCATTATCCTTATACACTCAATTAAACGGCGGCAAAACACTGATTCAGGATTTGCGTGAAAACGGTCACAGCTCATTCTTGCAAGGCTTTATCCAAACTGCAACTTTAGGATTATATGCTCAAAAATCCGCAGAAGATAACATTGCAGATATTACTAATCAGGAAGTCCCAATGGGTGAAAAAGTCCTTCAAAATATCGGAAGAATAGCAGGTGTAGGTGCAGTAGGAACAGGTGCTTACGGACTTACAAAATTGCTTGCAGGTAACACCGGAAAGATTCTTAAAGGTCTTGGCAAATTTATGACTTCAAAAGCCGGTATAATATCATTGGTTGTTGCCGGTGCGGTTGCAGCAAAAACATTATTCTCAAGTAAAGTGACAGCTTAACTTAAACCTATAAATATACAAGGCTCTGTTGAATTTCTCATCAGAGCCTTTTTTAATATAAAAATCCTATAAATAACTGATACACACTATTAAAATTTATTTTAAAATATGAATATGGATTACTACGCATCATTGGAAAACGAGGACAAAGATTTAAAAGCAATAGGGTTAGAACTTATGTTTCTGACTCCGGAAAAATATACCTCAAAAGACGGTATTACTGCTGTTGAGCTTTCCAAAAGAGTTGATATTCCGCTTGACATTGTCAAGAAAAAATTACAGATTTTAAAAGAAAAAAATATCGCTATTGTCAAAGGTATCAACCCGAAATACTGGACTTTTGACCAGTATAATTTCCAAAGGCTTCCTGACGATGATGATATATTTTTACTTTTATGCAGTTTTGATGATGTAGATTTTGATAAATTTTTCACATATTAAAATTATGTAAAAACTCTCTTTAACAGGGCAAAAGCATGATATTATAAAATTACTATAAGGATTTAAAATGAAACAGAGTGCAAATCAATCCCAAAAACCGCTTACCGCAAATGTAAATGCCGAAAATAATTTAGAAATCGGCGGATGTGATTTGGTTGAATTGGCGGATAAATACGGCACTCCGCTTTATGTTCTTGATGAAGCTACTATTAGAGCTATTTGCAATGATTACAAAAATGCGTTTAAAAGTTATTCCAAGACAAGTATAATGTATGCCTCAAAAGCACTTTGCACAAGTGCTTTAGTTAAAATACTTGACAGTGAGGGATTAGGTTTTGATGTTGTTTCAGGCGGAGAGATTTATACTGTGTATAAAGCCGGTGTTGATATGTCAAAGGTTTTATTTAACGGTAATAATAAATCATTTGATGAATTAAATCTTGCATTGGATTTGGGTGTTGGCAGAATTTCCGTTGATAATTTTTATGAACTGGCTCTTTTAAACACTATTGCGCAGAATAAAAATAAAACAGTTGATATTTTACTGCGGATAACTCCGGGAATAGAATGTCATACACATCATTATATTCAAACCGGACATCTCGATTCCAAATTCGGCTTTGATTTAACACAAGTTGATGATGCGATTGAACTTATTTTAAATGAATATACAAACTTAAAACTGCATGGCTTACATGCTCATATTGGTTCTCAAATATTTGAAACAAGTATTTATGCAGATGAAATTGATATTTTGTGCAGTGAAATTGCAAGAATAGACAAAAAATTTAATATAATACTTAATGAAATCAATATAGGCGGTGGTTTGGGCGTTAAATATATGCAAAAAGATGAGCCTCCGTCAACTTATGAAATAGGTAACTTGATTATTGATAAGTTGAATGAAAGTGTTAAAAAATATGGTATAGAAACTCCAAGAATTTTCTTAGAGCCGGGCAGAAGCATAATATCATTTGCCGGTGTTACACTTTATACCGTTGGTAGTTCAAAACAGGTTCCAAATGGCAGAAAGTATGTGGCAGTTGACGGTGGAATGTCTGATAACCCGCGCCCAAGTTTGTATCAGGCTGAATATTATGCTCAGGTTGCCAATAAAAAAGAAGATACGCAAACTGAAGATGTTACAATATGCGGAAGATTTTGTGAGTCCGGTGATATTTTGATTCAGAATATAAATCTTCCAAAACTTGATGAAGGTGACATTTTGTGCGTATTTAATACCGGAGCATACAATTATTCTATGGCATCAAATTATAACAGGGTTGAAAAACCTGCTATGGTTTTAGTTAACGATGGTACAAGTGACGAAATTGTCAAAAGAGAAACATTAGATGATTTAATAAGACAGGATATAATTCCTGACAGGTTAAGAAAATGATAGAAAAAATACTTGCAGCAATTCAAAATTTAATAGTAGATTGGCACTCATATATTCAGGGTGCTTTCGGATGGAAAAATATTTTCGAAATTCTTATAATAATTTCGCTTTTAATGTTGATTTATCAGCGTTTCATCCGAAATACCCATTCAGAAAAGTTCGTCAAAGGTGCATTTGTTCTTGTATTTTTGTGGATTTTCAGTGAAGTATTAATCGCTGTTGATTTGCAAATAATAGGTGTGTTTTTAAGATCTGTAGTTCTTTTCATTGCATTGAGTTTAATTGTTATTTTCCAGCCGGAATTACGCAGATTCTTGGGTTATTTGGGGCAGGTTGATTTCTTTAAAAGATTATTCGGGAATGATAAAAAACATAATGAAAGTAAATCAATTGATGTGATTAAAGAAGTGACAGAAGCAGTTAAATATTTGTCAAAAACTCATACGGGTGCGTTGATTGTGTTCCAGAGTGATTTGAGTAATACTTTTAAAGATGTCGGAACTGTATTGAATGCTGATGTTTCTACCGAATTATTGCTCACAATATTTCATGTAAACACTCCTTTGCATGATGGAGCAGTAGTTATAAGCGGTTCTAAAATAATTTCAGCAGGCGTATTATTGCCGTTGACAGAAGATCCTAAATTAAGCTGGAAATACGGAACTCGCCACAGAGCAGCTATTGGAATGACTGAAAATACTGAAGCTGCTTGTCTTGTTGTTTCTGAAGAAACCGGTGATGTGTCAATTACAATGGATGGGACTTTGAAAAAATATGACGATATTCCATCTTTAAAATCTGATTTGGAAAGTATTTTGGGGTTAAAAGAATCTGCCGCAAATGATAAGAATGTAAAATTCAGTTTGGAAAAACTTATTACAATCAAAAAGCATGACAATAAATAAACGGCATAATTTGTTGATTTAATATCAATCTGTTGATTGAAATTTTGTAAAATTTAAAAACTGTTACAAAATATAAACTTGCCAAATGCTCTCATTGACTGTCTTTGAGTGTGTTTTTGCTTAAATATACAAATCTAAATCTTATTTTTGCCCATTATATGTGAATATGTTAATATTATATGTAAGAGTGGTTAATTGTATGCAAACCGCAAAAATTATTACAGACTTAATCGGGAATATAGAAATATAATATGAAAAAGTTATTTACGGATAGATATAAATTTGGCGGAATATTTGTAATTTTATTTGCTTCGTTATCCCTATTAATGAGTGGATGCGGCAAAAAAGAATCTGAGGATATTTCTTTTGATGCCCCTCCAAGCAGAACTGTTTCAGCTTCTGTGAATTTGGATGTGGAAGATGATTTTGTCATGGATAACAGGATTGCAGCCGCAAATACAAAGAGACCGAAAAGCTACAGAACAACCCGTCAGGCCATTAATGAAACTAATGCCGAATTAGAAGATAATTTTGGTAAAATGGTTACTTACGAAGTATCTTATATGGGCAGAGCAAATCCGTTTATGCCTTTAGGAGAAGAAATGGAATATAAAAATGCCCGTTCCTCTGCAATTTCTGAAGCAAATGCGAAAAATAGAGAAATATTCAGAATAAAGAAGCTGCAGAATGTTTCTGTCAGAGAGGCTGATGATATAAGTCCTTATTCATTCAATTTGCCGGTTCCTCCGACATCTCCTGGGCCTTCAAATTCTGCAGTAGCAAGAATTACAAAAACAAAAGTTGTAGGTATTATGTATAACGACAAGAGTCCTTCAGCAATTATAAATGTCGATAATAAGGATTATCTTGTTAGACCGGGTGATAAAATTATCGGTCAGGAATATATTGTGACTAAAATTAATCCGACTTGGGTTACGGCAGCTATGGGCTCGAATGTATATTCTGCGGCAATCGGCGAGCTGTTTTCTAAAGACGGTATAAATGAAAACCAAACTGATATATATGATTTGAAAAACAGATTTGGCGGAAGAAAAATTTAATAATAATCAGGAGCAAATATGAAAAATAAATTAAGAGAGAAAGTTATTGCAAGTTTAATATTACTTGTTTTTGCAATCAGTAATACTACCATGGTTATTGCGGCGGACTTGGGGATGCCTATTGTAAGAACGCAAAATCCGGTTACAACTCTGGATATAAACTCTGAAGTTCAACTGAAGAACGGTGATTCTTTAGTAAATTTGAGTTTGCGTGATGCTGATATCAAGCAGGTTTTGAGAATGTTTGCCGATCAGGCCGGCATGAATATCATATTTGCACCGTCTGTTTCAGGTACTGTAACAATGGATATGGTAAATATCTCTTTGAGCAGAGCTCTTGATTTGGTGATGGCTACAAATAATCTTACATATCGTATAAAGGCGAATACTCTTATTATTGCCGGTAAGGATGAAGAATTTGATTTGGGCGGAATGTCAAAAGACATTATTCTGTTACCTGTAAAATATGTAAGTGCAAAATCAATCGCTGATTTCTTAAATAAAAATATTTTCAGCAAAAAAGGTATAAATCCCGGGGTTTCAACAAAACCTGTTGCAACAGTAAACCCTGCGATGAATGAATTAATGATAATAGGTACGCGTGAGGATGCATTAATTGCTCAGCGTATAATAGAACAATTTGATAAAAAGCCTCAAATTGTCAGTTTTAAAGTAAACCACGTTACTCCGGCGGAGATGGCTAATTTAATATGCAGTTCTCTTATTCCGTCTTTCATGACTTCTGATGATGAAGGTTCAGGCGGTGGAGAGGCTACAGGTGGAGCTGCAGGTGTTCCGACAGGATTTGCTTCTGATACTGCAAGCTCTTCATCTTCAAGTACCAGCAGCTTCAGCAGTTCTTCATCAAGTTCCTCCGGCGGCAGCGGCGGTGAAGGTATATCTATCGGCGGCGGTACTTTGGTTTGTTCTATAGATCAAAAAACTGACGAAAAAGATGTAGGTTCTTTGCCGTTTAAAAATTTAACCGTAACATATTTCCCTACACTTGGTACTATTCAGATAATTGGCGGTTCTGAATCACAGATTGAAATGATTAGAGATTATATAACAGCAAATGATATTAAATCTCCTCAGGCATATTTAGAAGTTCAGATTGTAACATTATCCGAATCCGGCCGTAAACAGTTTGATAATACGTGGAAATATGTATCTACCAATTTCTCATTCAATGCTAATGAAGGCGGTTTGGGTACGGCAAATCCTATATTCTTAACAGGTCATGGCTACACCGAACCAAATACATCAGGTTCGGGTTCTCAAAATCCTGTAACTTATGCAAGAATTCATAATGCTATAAATCTTACATATTCAATGAATTATCTTATTGAAAACGGAAAAGGACGTGTACTCGCAAATCCTAGAGTATTACTTACTAATGGTCAACAGTCTACTATAGACTTGACTTCAGACTATGTATCAAAAGTAACATCTCAATATTTGGATTCTACCGGTACGGGTTCTTCTCAGGTTCAAAAAGATTATGATATTCAAAGTGATAACGGTATAAAAGTTACAATAACTCCGTTTATCAGTCCTGACGGTTATGTAACTTTGGACATCAGTCCGGAATACAGTCAGATTAAAGAACAGGTTTATTCAGGCAGTGAAACGGGTAATAAAGATTTAGCTGCAACATTACTTCAAAGAAGAAATTTGGAATTGAAGGGTATAAGAATTAAAGACGGAGAAACTTTGGTTATCGGTGGTTTAATTCAGGAAACTGAAAGTAAAACGACAACAAAGATACCTTTCTTAGGTGATATACCAATCTTGGGTGTACTCTTCAGAAGTACTGATACTCAGAGAGAAAAAGAAGAAATGATTATAATGTTAACTCCTCAGATTCTTATAGATACCGAAGATGCAAAAGATGAGGCTACATTATAGTATTTTAGAACAGTATAAAAAATGAATGAAGTTATAACACGATTAAAAAACAGTATAGATAAAAAGGTTCTTGCAGCTGTTGATAAAGCATCAATGGGTGAGTTGACTTTTGTGCCTATAAGTATAAAGCATGATCAAACAAGTCAAAAGGATTTTTTATTTGTTGCTGTTTGCCAAACTTCAGATAAAGAGAAAATCAATCAGATTTTAAAAAAATCTTTCAATAATCCTATTAAATTTATGAATATCGGTAAAGATGATATTATGGATTTATTAAAGGAGCTTGTCCCTTCGGATAAAATTGCCAAACCATCAGAATCTTCAAATGCCGAATCAAGTGATGATGACGGAAAATCTTCTAAAAAACCTAATCGTCAGGGTGTAAGACTTGGTGAAATTCTTAAAGAAAAAGGTGTAATAACAGAAATTCAACTGCAGGATGCTCTTGCTGAATCGAACAGAACCGGTGTTCCGATTGGTTCTACTTTGTATGAAATGGGGTATATTACTCTGTTTGATTTGAAAAATGCATTAGGTGATCAGACAGGATATGAACTTGTTTCAACTGAAATGCTCGCAAATCAAAAAGAATTTGTTAATATATTACCGGAGGATTTTATAAGAGCAAACTCTGTTATACCGATTACTTCTGATGGCAGAATGTTAACTGTCGGTGTTTTAAAACCTTTAAAACAAGATATTTTAAAAGCTATAATTTATTTAACGGGGCAAAATCCAAAACAATTATTAATGACTCACTATGAGTTTAATAATTCATTGGAAACTTTCTTTTCCCGTCATAAAAAACAAACACAGAAAATCATTGAAGAAATCAAAGCTGAAAATCTTGGAGTTGAAGAAGGTGAATCACTTTCTGAACAGTTGGATAACGAGCTTTTAAATTCAACAGGTGCGGTTGCAAAATTCGTAAATCAGATTATTACAACGGCTATTGATAACAAAGTTTCCGATATTCACATAGAACCTCGTTTGGGCGGTTATATTGTCAGATACAGAAAAGACGGTATGCTTCAAAAAACCATTGATATTCCGGATAAAGCTGAATCAATGGTTATCACGCGTTTTAAGGTCTTATCAAGAATGAATATTGCAGAACAAAGGCGTCCTCAGGATGGTACGTTCTCAATGCCGTATAACAATATTAATTACGACTTTCGTATAAATACACTGCCTGTTTCAGGAAAAGAAAAAGTCTGTATCCGTGTACTTGCTCCTGCTGTCAGCCTTAAATCAGAGGATAAGCAAATAAGGCTTGTCGGTGCTGATATGAAAGATATTAACAAAATAACAAGAATGGTATCCTGTCCGAACGGTATTATTTTGACATCAGGGCCTACTGGTTCAGGTAAAACAACAACCTTATATTCAATTTTAAAAAGTCTTAATGATGAATCCGTAAATATTACGACAATTGAAGACCCTATAGAAATTAAATTAGACGGTATAAATCAGTCGCAGGTTAATGTCAAAGCGGGTATTACTTTCGCTTCGTGTATGAGAGCTATACTTCGTCAGGACCCTGATATTATTCTTGTCGGTGAAATTCGTGACTATGAAACATTAGAAACAGCTATTTCAGCTGCACTAACAGGTCACTTGGTATTAAGTACCGTTCACACAAACTCTGCAGCTGCTACTGTTACCCGTTTGATTGAAATGGGTGCAAAGGATTATTTGGTTTCATCAACTTTATCAGGTGTAATTGCACAACGTCTTGTAAGAAAATTGTGTGATGATTGTAAACAGGAATATCATTGCACAAGAGAAGAAGCTATGAAGGTTACTCTAAAGGAAGATGAAATCCAAAAACTGATGGAAACTCCTATATACAAGGCTGTAGGATGTAACCATTGTCAATTCCACGGTTTCAAGGGCAGACTTGGTGTATATGAAATCATGCCTATAACCAAAGAAATCAAAAAACTTATTGCTCAGGGTGCGCACGACCTTGAAATCGAAGAATGTGCGGTTGCAAACGGTATGGATACACTTCACAGTGCTTGTTATAAACATATTATGAACGGTTATACAACAATTGATGAGTTTGTCAGAGTATTAGGTTTGGCGGGCGAATAGTATGGTAAGTTACAATTATACCGGTTATAAAAACGGTACAAATGAAATAATAAAGGGTAAGGTCGAAGCAGAGAATATGCGTGAGGCAAGAAGTGCCATACGCAATATGGGCTTTATTCCTACATCAATTGTTGAAGAAGCATCTTCAGGCGGGAAAAAAGATAAATCGAAAAAAAGTATATTAACCGGTAAGATGCCAAAACTCGGGCTTCATGATTTGATAGAATTTACATCAACGCTTCAGATTTTATCGGCGGCAGGTATTCCTATTATTGAGTCTTTATTGTTCGTTGAGAATGACGCGGCAAAACTTAAAATCCGTCAGGTTGCAGGTGAGTTAAGGCGACAAATTATGAACGGCGGAACTTTTGCCGGAACGATTGCAAAATATCCTGAACAATTCGGACATGTATATATTGGTCTTGTTAAAACAGGTGAAGATGCCGGTGAACTTGAAAAAACACTCGATCGTTTATTAGAGCTTTTGAATAAACAGGCTGATACAAGGTCAAAGGTTATCGGAACTTTGATGTATCCAATGTTCGTAATTTTGCTGGCTGCGTTTATTGTCGTAGTTATGCTTGTGTTCGTATTCCCTGTATTTAAAGATATGTTCGACCAAATGGGTATGGAGCTTCCTTGGATTACAAGAGTGTTGATGGAAATGGGCTTATGGATGAAGAAAAACTGGATGGCAATACCGATAGGTTTTATTGCGTTCATTTCCTTCTGTGGTTTCTTAATGAGATGGAAACCGACCAGATGGAGAATTGATGATTTGGTTTTAAAAATTCCGGTATTAACCCTTTTAATTCAGTATTCAAACTTTTCAAACTTTTTGTCTGTCATGCAGGTTGCGTATGATGCGGGTGTTCCTATTTTGGAATGTTTGTATCTTGCAAATTTAACCTTGTCTAATCATACACTGGAGTTAAGGGTAGAGGAAGCAACTACAAAAATCCAACAAGGTCAGCATTTGTCGGCAGCTTTGCGTGCTACAAGAACAATGCCTAAAATGATTTTGTTTATGATTGCAACAGGTGAACAATCAGGTCGTTTGGGTGATATGTTAGGACAGGCAGTTAATTATATTGATAAAGCACTCGATAATGTTATTGATATTATGACCAAGATGATTGAACCGATTATGCTTATTGTTATCGGTGCAATTGTATTCGTATTGGCAGCTGCATTATACTTACCGTTGTTTGCTTCTTACATGGGTATGTAAAAAAATAAGATTATTTATTCAAAAGTTTTATATATCTTTTGTAATCTTTTCCCCAGTCTTTAATGCTTGTGATAACAGGGTTAAGAGTGTAGCCAATATTGGTGAGAGTGTATTCTGATTTGTTTGTTGAAGATTCTTTTGTCAGCAAACCGTCTTGTTCCAATTCTTTCAATTTAGCTGAAAGAACTTTTTGGGTTACTCCTTTTAATGATTTTTTTAATTCGCTGAATCTTTTTGTACCCGTCATTAGTTCAGAAATAATAAGAATTTTCCATTTACATCCTGTCATTCTTATGGTTACTTCAAGCGGATTTTTTGGTAAATCTTTTATATCCATATTTATATTCCTGTTAATACTTTTATTTGTTCTGTTGTAAGCATTTCTTCCTGTACGGAAGCATAGCTGTCTGCTAAAATGTAGTGAATACCTTTGTGTGTGGATTTTTTATCTTCATCCATAATTGAGATAATTTTATTTTTATCGTATTTTGGCATTTCAGTATAGCCGTATTTTGATAATATGTCTTCGCATAAAAATTTGTATTCTTTGTCTATTTTCCCAAGTGTGTATGCAAGGTTTATTGCAAATAGTATTCCGTATGCCACACATTCACCGTGGGTATATTTTCTGTAATTTGTGAAGGTTTCAAGAGCGTGGGCGTATGTGTGTCCGTAGTTTAGTATTCGTCTTAAACCATTCTCTTTTTCATCTTTATTAACTACCGATATTTTTAATTTTACGCACATTTTAATAAGTTCAAGTAAGGTCAAAGTGTCTTTGTTGAGGACTTTTGTGTAGTTTTCGGACAAAAAATTCATAAGGTTGATAGGTTCTTCGCATTGACAACTTTTTTCAATAAATGCGTATTTTAATACTTCCCCTAAACCGCTGTTATACTGGCGTTTGTCCAGAGTTTTTAAAAAGTTTACATTTATAAAAACTTCATCCGGCTGGTAAAATGCTCCGATAAGATTTTTCCCGTATTTAGTATTTATTGCGGTTTTTCCTCCGACAGAACTGTCTGTGCATGCAAGCAGTGTTGTCGGAATTTGAATATATTTAATTCCACGCATATATGTGGATGCGACAAAACCTGAAATATCCCCGACAACTCCTCCGCCGATTGCTATAATTGCATCATTTCTTTTTAGTTTACAACGGAGGGCAAAGTCCATTATTTTTTCATAGTTTTTAAAATTCTTTTCTTTTTCGCCGTCTTTTAGTATAAATGTTCTTTCTTTTGGGAAATTAAGAATTTTGCCGTATAAAGAATGTACTTTTTTACTGATTACAACAATATAATTGTTATCTTTAAGAGTTTCGCATACGATATCTTTCAATAAAGAAATTTCTTTATTGTTTATGTGAATTTGGTATTCCTTTTTGTTTTCAGAAACTTCTACTTTTAGCAGACACATTTTATAATCTCCGAAACTATTTCATCTGTATTTTTATTATCCGTTATTACTGTATATGTGGCAAGTTTGTAATTTTTCTCCCTGATGTTTATAAGTTCAGAAATTTTTTCAATCGTCATATTGTTTTTTAATAAAGGTCTTGTTTGGTCGTTTTTTATTCTTTCTATAATGCTTTGCGGTGAAGTTTGCAAATATATGATATTTGTTTTATTTAAAAGCATATTTTGTATTTTTTTATTTTCAAAAGCACCGCCTCCAAGGGAAATAATAGTATTTTCCGGCTTGAATATTTGTTTAAGTGTTTCATATTCGCAATTCCTGAAATATGATTCTCCTAATGTTTCAAATATTTCGGAAACAGATTTTTGTTCATTTTTTTCAATACATTCATCTAAATCAGAAAAACTGCACAAAAGTTTCTGCGCAAGCATTCTGCCTGCAGTAGTTTTCCCCGCTCCCATCATACCTGTTAAAATGATTGTTTCCATATTCCTATTTTATAAAATATGTGTTAAAATATCAATATACTACACTCACGGATAATTCATTCATTTGGATTATGACTAAAATGGTTATATGTCATACAATAGGATTGACTTATAATAAACTTTTATTAAAAGGAAGAAGTAATGCACAAGAGTTTTAGTATAGTATTAGCAATTATGTTGTCAGTAAGCATTGTATCTCCAATGGCTTACGGTTTCACAAATCCGCTGAAATCATATAATTTATATGAAGATGTTCATAAAGATTATAAAGATAATCCTGATCGTGAAACTGTAATGGGAGAAATGTTTTACAGCCAAAACGGATTGAATAAACAGGGAAAAGACTCCAATGCTGATGCGAATCGTAAAACTCCCCCTAAAGCTAATCCTACCGCAGAAAATGGAGGATTAAACGAAAAAATTGAAGAAGTGCAGGTCGAAATTCCTAAAAGAAGGAATGAGTATTTAAGAGAATCTGCGCAGAAAAAATACGCTCCTGCCGGTGCCGCAAGATGGACAGAAGGAGATGATACTTTTTATAAAAATCCGGATTTGGAAAGTATTAAAGCGAAATACCGCGCAAGTAATTTCGCGGGATGTATGCAGGAATGTGAAGCATATGTAAGACTTCATCCGAATGATACATTGGCTTTTTATTATCTTGCAATGTGCTATTCTAAAGCAGATGACAAGGATAATGCCATAAGAGCATATGAAAAAGTTATATCATTAAATGCAAACCCAATGATTGTAAAATATGCTACAAACGGTCGTAATTGTGTTATAAAAACAACAGTTCCTCAGGTTGAAGATGATAAAGATTTATCCCCTGAGGATAAGGAAAAATCAGAATTAAAATGTTTTGAAAATGTAAATGAACCGGAATTATTGTATCCGTACAGAGATGTTGCAAAAAATATAGAAATGACTCCGGTTGATCCGCAAGTATTGATAAACAGAAATATAAACAGCTTACAGCAAAGACTTGCTCCGCCTCCACCTAAAGAAACGGCAAATGCCGGTGATAAGAAAGGTAAAGGCGATAAACCTCAAATTCAGTTACCGTTCGGAACTCAGGATTCTGCGTTGGATGAATTTATCAGGGCTCCGTATGGCAGCGGTATGTCCCCTGAACTTGAAAAACAATATAAACAAATTCAACTTAAAGAATTCCAGCAAAATCTCAATAATGGTAATAATGTTGAAGAAAATCCGGGTAAATATTTCCAAAACCTGAGAAATTTAAGAAAAATGATTGATAAAAAATCCGAGTCAGAAAGTATAAAAATTGCAATGGCTGATGAAGATGAACTGAAAAATTTTTTCAACAGTCCCGAATATATCCAGCAAAAAAAAGAAATGGATCAGATTAGGATGATGTTTGGCGACTATAAGTCAGAAAACGGAAGTAATGATTTAATGGATATAATTCCTGCTTTGAGCCAGGGAAATGAAAAACTTTCTCCACAGGCTATGCAAATGATGATGATGCAATCTGTAATGCCCGATATTGTAAATATTGACGGGAATAATTCATTCTAAAATGTATGTCAGATAACTATCAACAAGTAAAAGAAAATTTTTTGTCCGGGAAATTCAAAGGCTGTCGTGCTTTTTTTGAGGAAAATAATTATTATACGGAAGCAGGCTATTGTTATTTGATATTAGACAAAATTGATAAAGCCAAAGAATGTTTCGAAAAATCCGTAAAAACAGATATTCGTGCTCATTGGGGGCTGCTTTTGATACAAATGATACTCGGTAAAATATCTATGGTGCCTACATATTTTGAAGTGAGAAACTTTCTTGAAATTGATTTAGATATTTTTATAACCTATTGTAAAGGTGATCTTGTTGAAAAAATAATAAAATATTGCGATTTTTTGGCTGTTTATAATTTAGAATGTTATAAATTTATCGGGAGAGCATTTTGGTCGCACGGGATAAAAACTCCGGCCATGTTCTTTTTAAACAGAGCAAAAGACAAACTGTATAATGACCCTGAATTACACTATTTGCTTGCATACATATACTATACGGAAGATAAAGAAATTCAAAAATGCAGAAAAGAAATCGACACCTGTTTGAATATTCTCCCTGCATATGCCCCGGCTATCGCATTAAAAGAAAAAATTAATATCATATAAAGATTGTATAAAATACACTTGATTTAATATGTTATTTAATGTAGAATAATATTACAATGAATTTGTGAAAAAAATCACGAATAAAATGACATGATTATGTTATCATAATATTTAAAAGGAGAATAAAATATGACAACAAAAAGTAAAAAAACTGTCGAAAACCTTGAAAAATCATTAAACAAATCAACGGTTGTAGATAGCATTGAGCAGTTTGAACTGCTAATCGAAAGAGTAAAAAAAGCTCAGAAAATTTATTCAACATTTACTCAGGAAAAAGTTGATGCAATTTTTAAAGCAGCTGCAACTGCTGCAGACAAAGCACGTATTCCTTTAGCTCGTATGGCTGCAGAAGAAACAGGAATGGGTGTTTTGGAAGATAAAATTATCAAAAACCATTTTGCAAGCGAATATATTTACAATAAACACAAAAATGCTAAGACTTGCGGTATTATAAGTGAAGATAAAGCAAACGGAACAAAAATAGTTGCAGAACCTTTAGGGATTATTGCAGGTATTATTCCTACAACAAACCCAACATCAACTGCGATATTCAAATCTTTAATTGCTTTAAAAACAAGAAATGCGATTATATTTTCACCGCACCCGAGAGCTACAAAATCAACAATAGCAGCTGCAAAGGTTGTATTGGAAGCTGCAGTTAAAGCCGGTGCTCCTGAAGATATTATCGGCTGGATTGATGTTCCGTCAATTGAACTTTCAAATCAATTGATGCAGCATCCTGATATTGCTTGTATTTTGGCTACAGGTGGTCCGGGTATGGTCAAAGCAGCTTACTCATCAGGTAATCCTGCGTTAGGTGTCGGCCCCGGTAATACCTCCGCTGTTATTGATGAAACTGCCGATATTAAAATGGCTGTTTCTTCAATCATAATGTCAAAAACTTTTGATAACGGTATGATTTGTGCTTCTGAACAATCAGTTGTTGTTGTTGAAGATGTTTATGAAGAAGTTAAAAAAGAATTTCAATACAGAGGTGCTTATTTAGTTTCTAAAGCTGAACAGCAAAAAATGATTGACTTGCCGTTTATTGATCCAAACAGAGGAACTGCTCATCCTGCTATTGTTGGTCAGAGCGCAGTTAAGATTGCTGAATTATCAGGTTTTGAAATTCCTGAATATTCAAAAATATTGCTTTGTGAAAGACCTTCAGTAGATTGGAATGATCCGTTCTCAAGAGAAAAATTATCTCCAATTTTAACTATGTATAAGGCAAAGAACTTTAAACAAGCAACAGAAATGGCTTACGAATTAGTATCAAAAGGCGGTGCAGGTCACACATCAGTTCTATATACTGATCCTAGAACATCTGAAAGAATTGATGAATACGCAGAATTAATGCCATCTTGCCGTGTATTAATTAACTCTCCATCTTCTCAGGGTGGTATTGGTGATTTGTATAACTTTAAATTAGAACCATCATTATCATTAGGTTGTGGTTCTTGGGGTGGTAATGCAGTTTCAGGTAACATTGGCGTTGAACACTTATTAAACTACAAAACAGTTGCTGAAAGGAGAGAAAATATGTTGTGGTTCAAGGTTCCTTCAAAGGTTTACTTTAAACGCGGGGCAACTGATTTGGCTCTTCGTGAATTGGCAGGCAAAAAACGTGCATTTATCGTAACTGACAGATTTTTATTCAACTCCGGTGCTGTTGATTCTATTACAAAAGTATTGGATGAAATCGGAATTGATCATGAAATCTTCTTTGATGTTAAACCTGATCCGACATTATCAACAATCAGACAGGCAATGGATATCATTAAACCGTATGAACCTGATGTATTTATCGCATTGGGTGGTGGTTCTCCTATGGATGCTGCTAAGATTATGTGGTTGATGTATGAACAGCCTGATACTGATTTTAGTGATATTTCAATGAGATTTATGGATATCAGAAAGAGAATTTGCTCTATTCCTGATTTGGGTAAAAAGGCTACAATGGTTGCTATCCCTACTACTTCAGGTACAGGTTCTGAAGTAACTCCGTTTGCAATCATTACAGATGATGAATCTCATGTAAAATATGCAATCGCTGATTACGCCCTAACTCCAAATATGGCAATTATCGATCCTAACTTTGTTGATGGTATGCCAAAAGGCTTGACTTCAGCTTCTGGTATAGATGCTTTAGTTCACGCAACTGAAGCTTATGTATCTTGTATGGCAACTAACTTTACAAATTCAAATGCTTTGGAGGCTATTAAATTAGTATTCAGATATTTAGAAGCTTCTTGGAGTGAAGGAGCTAATAATCCTAAAGCAAGAGAAAAAATGCACTATGCTGCAACAATTGCAGGTATGGCATTTGCAAATTCATTCTTGGGATTATGTCACTCAATGGCTCACAAGCTGGGTGCAATGTTCCATGTTCCGCACGGTGTAGCTAATGCATTGTTGTTCAGACAAATAATTAAATACAATGCAGTTGACTACCCTCACAAGCAAGCTACATTCCCGCAGTATAAATTCCCTAACGCAAAAGAAAAATATGCACAGATTGCTGATGAGTTAGGTTTAGGCGGTAAAACTAATGATGAAAAAGTAGAATTATACATTAAAGAAGTTGACAGATTGATGAAGGCTATAAACTTGCCAAATTCAATTAAAGACTTTGGTGTAACTGAAGAAGAATTCTATGCTAAGTTAGACGAAATGGTAGAACTTGCATTTGACGATCAATGCACAGGTGCTAACCCTGCATATCCGTTAATGAGCGATATTAAAGAAATTTATATTGATGCATTTAACGGTGTTGTAAGAGATTATTACCCTGCAAAATCTTCAAAGAAAAAATCTAAATAATCAGATTATAAATACAAATAAAAAATAACCTCAATATAATTATTGAGGTTATTTTTTATGTTAATTTAAGTTTTGCTTTTTGAATATTTAAAATTTATTCTTCAGCTTCGTCTTCGGAAGATTCTTCTGCAACTTCTTCCTCAGTTGCAAAATCTTCTTCGTCAACAGCACTTTGGTTCATTTCTTCTTCAATTTCCTGTTGAAGTTCTTCGGAATTCATAATATCTTCAACTTCATTTTCAGGTTCTTCTTCGTAGTTAACTTCAGAGGTGTAGCCTTGTCCTTCTGCTTCTGCTCTTTCCATTTGAGAAGCTGATTTAATGTCTATTTTCCAGTTGGTTAACTTGTGAGCAAGTCTAACATTCTGACCTTCTCTGCCGATAGCAAGTGATAATTGGTCGTCAGGAACAACTACAAGTGCTTCGTGGTTTTCTTCATCGTCAGCCATAATATCAACGGATACAACTCTTGCCGGTGAAAGTGCGTTAACGATATATTCAACCGGATCAAGTGAATATCTTACTATATCAATTTTTTCGTTTTTCAATTCGCCAACGATAGTCTGAATTCTTGAACCACGAGGTCCTATGCAGGCACCAACTGAGTCAACTTCAGGGTCGTTTGACCATACGGCAATTTTTGTTCTGTATCCTGCTTCACGCGAAATTGATTTGATTTCTACGATATTATCTTCAATTTCAGGTACTTCAAGTTCAAATAATTCTCTTACGATTTCAGGATGTGCGTGTGAAACAATTACCTGAGGAAGTCTTGTTGTTTCTTTTACGTTAAGTACAAAAACTCTTATTCTGTTACCCGGTTTGTAATATTCTCCCGGTATTTGTTCTTTTCTTGGCATAATTGCATCAATTTTACCGATATTTACGATAACATTTCTTCTGTCATCAACTTTTTGGATAATACCCGTAATTAGTGTTCCTTTTTTATCAAGAAATTCATTTAATACAAGATTTCTTTCTGCTTCTCTTATTCTTTGAACAAGAACCTGATTAGCTGCCTGTGCTGCGATTCTGCCAAATTGTTCAGGTGTAACTTCTAATTTTACTTCGTCACCCAATTCAACATCTTCGTCAATTTCTTTTGCTTCTTTGAGGGATATTTCATTTTCCGGATCTTCAACTTTTTTTACAACTGTTTTACCTTTGAAGATGCCGATTTCTCCGCCTTGCTCGTCAAGGATTGCTTCAACATTTGTAAGTTCTTTTACTCTTAAATGTTTTTTATAAGCTGCAACCATTGCATCACACAATGATGATATGATTACATCTCTTGAAATTCCTTTTTCTCTTTCTAACTCTTCGAAAACTTCGTTTAAGTTTCCTGCTCCGATTTTAATCATGTGTTTTTATCCTTTCATTTTATCTTAATCAATATATAATTTTGCTGATTGAATATTCTCTTTTGGAATGTGTAATTCTTGTCCGTCATCAAATCTGAAAAATGTTAGTCCTTCGTTTGTGTCGTAGTCAACAAGTTCACCTTTGAATATTTTTTCGGTTTCGCCTTCTAAAGCTTCTTTCAGTTTTAAACTGATACGGCGTCCTTTAAAGATTATAAATTCTTTTTCTGATTTGAATTTTCGCTCTAATCCCGGTGAAGATACTTCAAGATAATATTTAACAGGGATTAATTCGTCTAAAAATGTATCAAGGCTGCGTGTTACGTTTTCGCAATCATCAAGCGTTACATCATGTTCTTTAGAATATAAAAATATTCTCAAAAACCAGCGATGATTCTCTTTTGAAAAATCAATTTCTATTGGAACCAGGTTAAATCTCATTGCCGTATTTTCAATTAGCGGTGTGATTTTTTCAAGAATTTCCAACCTGTTTATTTCCTGTTTCATCCTTCGACCTTCCTTATTACTGAAAAAAAGAACGGGGGAACCGTTCTTTTTTTACCTAAGCAATACTGCTTTTCTATAATTTTATTCTATTATATTTATCAAAGAATGTAAAGCAGTTGTGAATAAATATAAAGCTACTTAAATTTACGCATCATGTTCATTGCCTGAACCATTGCTTTATTTTTACCTTTTTTATCTTGCCCGAAGCCGCCAAACATTTTTTGCAATTTCCCCATTCCGCCCATCATTTGACGCATCTGTTCAAACTGTTTCACATAAAGGTTAATTGTGTGTATATCAATTCCGCAGCCTTGTGATATTCTGCGTTTGCGACTGGTATTCATAAGCGCAGGATTTTCTCTTTCTTCAGGAGTCATACTCTGAATAAAAACTTCGATTTTTTTAAACTCTTCTTCTCCCTTATGAGAAATAAGTTCCCTGTCTTCTTTTTTTATGTTGAGTCCCGGAATCATACCTAATAATTGATCCATTGAACCAAACATCTTCATTTGTTTTTGCATACGCAGGAAATCATTGTATGAAAATTCAGCTTTTTGCATTTGTTCCTGCATTCTTAATGCTTCTTTTTCGTCAAAAACTTCCTGGGCTCTTTCAACCAATGAAACAATGTCGCCCATGCCAAGAATTCTTGTAACCATTCTTTCAGGATAAAAATTTTCAAGAGCATTTAATTTTTCGCCCGTACCGGTTAATTTGACAGGTTTTCCTGTGCAATATACAACTGATAATGCCGCACCGCCCCTTGAATCGCCATCTAATTTTGTCAGAACCAAACCGGTTAAACCTATTTGTGCATCAAAATTTTCTGCAACATGTACCGCTTCTTGACCTGTCATAGAGTCAATAACAAGTAATTTTTCCTGAGGGTGAAAAATTCTGTCTATAATTAGCAGTTCTGCCATCATATCAGTATCAATCTGTAATCTGCCTGCTGTATCCAGAATCAATACGTTGAAACCATTATCTTTGGCATAATTTAAAGCAGACTGCACAATGTTTTGAACATCTTTGCTCTCAGGAATTGTGAATACCTCACATCCGATTTCTTGTCCGAGAGTTTGTAATTGAGAAATTGCGGCAGGTCTATACACATCACATGCAACAAGCAAAGGATTTTTGCCTTCTTTTTTTAATTTTACGGCAAGTTTAGCACTTGATGTTGTTTTACCTGAGCCCTGAAGCCCAAGCATCATGATTATTGACGGATGACCTGATAAATCAAGAGGTTTTGCTTCTTTGCCCAAAAGTTCTACAAGTTCGTCATTAACTATTTTGACAAGCTGTTGCCCCGGGTTTACGCCGTTTAGGACATTTTCGCCTTCAGCTTTATCTTTTATTGCAGAAATAAACGCTTTTACCACACGAAGATTAACATCTGCTTCTAATAAGGCTCTGCGGATTTCACGCAGGGCTTCTTGCATATTATCTTGTGTTAATTCAGACATTCCCTGTGTTTTTGCTATTATACTCTGCAGTTTTTCACTCAAATTATCAAACATAAAATATCCCTTAAATGTGTAAATTCTTATAATATATTAGCATGAAAACAAGTATTTACACACAGGAAATGTAGTTTTCAATATCTTCGTCTGTTATCATTTCGGTTACGGCAACTAATATTTGAGTATTATTTAATTTTATACCGCCCATAATATTATTATTTTCTAATTTGCATAATAATTTATCAGCATCTTCTGTTTCAATAACAAATTCATTAAAGAAATTTCTATTTAATACTTTTATACCTTTAGATTCTAATTTTTGAGCAAGTTTATGAGCATTAAAGGTTGACAAATACCCCGCCTGATAAAATCCTTTTTCACCCATTACGGACAAATAAAGAGTCGCGCAAAGTCCGATGAGTGCCTGATTTGAGCATATATTACTTGTTGCTTTTTCTCTTTTAATATGCTGTTCTCTTGTCTGTATTGTTAAACAAAATGCCTGTTTGCCGTCTTTGTCAACGGTTCTGCCTGCAAGTCTGCCCGGTAATTGACGCATAAATTTTTCCCTGCAGGCGATAAATCCTGCACTTGGTCCTCCAAAATTCATTGGTATTCCGAGAGTTTGAATATCTCCGACAACTATATCCGCACCGTATTCTGACGGAGGTTTTAATATCGACAGAGTTGAAACATCTGTGCAAATAATCAGCAGACATTTTTCATCTTTAACAGGTTTAATAATTTCTCCGTAATAATCAGGTGTCTGAATCAATACACAGGAATAGTCTTCCTGATTTTGAGGAATTTCATCTACCCAATCGATTTGAATATTTTGAGGATTTGTATATGTTTCAATAACTTTTTTGTATTCGGGATTTATTGAATTTAAGACGCATGCTTTGTATTTTTTAGCGATTCTGCAAGCCATTAAAATACTTTCTGCGCATGCTGTTCCCCCGTCATATACAGTTGCGTTAGAGATATCCATTCCTGTTAAACGACAAATCATTGTCTGAAACTCATACATAATCTGCAAAGTGCCTTGTGAAATTTCAGGCTGATATGGGGTATATGCAGTGTTAAATTCAAATCTCTGTGCGATTTGATTTATACATGCAGGTATAAATTTATTATAAATTCCTCCGCCTGCAAATGTTATATAATCAGATTTATTTTTTTGAGCAAGCTTTTTAATACGTCTTTGGGTTTCCATTTCAGAAATTCCGTCAGGAAGGTTGAGCGATTTCATTCTTACATTTTCGGGAATTTGAGAAAACAAATCCTCAACGCATTTTACCCCTGCCATTTCACACATTTGTCTGATAGTATCTTTATCGTGTACTAAAAAGTTTTTCATATCTTAATTATTCCAGTTCTGATTTATAATCATCATATGTCATCAAATCTTCTGAATCTGAATTAAATGAATCAGCTTCAATTTTTATAAGCCATCCGCCTTCGTAACAATCTTCATTTAACTTTTCAGGGGAATCAACCATTTCTTCATTAACTTCTACTACTTTTCCGCCCACCGGCATATATATTTCGGATGCTGCTTTTACAGATTCAATATTTGCAAATGTTTCACCTTTTTTGAAAGTGTCATTAACTTTTGGTAATTCTAAAAATACAATATCTCCGAGCTGTTCTATTGCATAATCTGTCAAACCGATAGTGTAAACATTTCCGTCTTCTACAACATACTCGTGAGATTTTGAACAAAGCATTTCTTCAATAAAACTCATTTGTCATACTCCTTTTTTTAAACCTTTTCAACATAAATATATAATATAACAAAATTTATGTAAAGTGTATTAATTTCCAAATAAAAAATAGCCGTTATTATTGATTTAACGGCTATTTTAATTATTAAATTTTATAATAATTATTTATTCATTGCCTGAGAAACAGCAACGGCACATGCAACAGTTGCACCTACCATTGGGTTGTTACCCATACCGATAACGCCCATCATTTCAACGTGGGCAGGAACTGATGAAGAACCTGCAAATTGAGCATCACCGTGCATTCTTCCCATAGTATCTGTCATACCGTAAGAAGCAGGACCGGCAGCAACGTTGTCAGGATGAAGTGTTCTTCCTGTACCGCCGCCTGAAGCTACAGAGAAGTATTTTCTTCCGTTTTCGATAGCCCATTTCTTGTAAGTGCCTGCAACAGGGTGTTGGAAACGTGTTGGGTTAGTTGAGTTACCTGTAATAGAAACATCAACACCTTCTTTTATCATAATTGCAACACCTTCTGATACATCATCAGCACCGTAGCATTTTACTTTTGCTCTTTCACCTTCAGAGAACGGTGTTTCTTTAACAACTTTTAATTCACCTGTTTTGTAGTTGTATTCGGTTTCAACATAAGTAAAACCGTTGATTCTTGAAATTATATAAGCAGCGTCTTTTCCTAAACCGTTCAAGATAACTCTTAAAGGTTCTTTTCTTACTTTGTCTGCGTTTCTTGCAATACCGATAGCACCTTCAGCAGCTGCAAATGATTCGTGACCTGCCAAGAAACAGAAGCATTTTGTTTCTTCTCTTAAAAGCATAGCGCCTAAATTACCATGACCTATACCAACTTGACGTCTGTCACCAACTGAACCCGGAACTGCAAATGCCTGCAAACCTAAACCGATAGCTTCAGCTGCGTCAGCTGCATTTGTGATTCCTTTTTTGATTGCAATAGCGCAACCTAATGTATAAGCCCAAGACGCATTATCAAATGCAATAGGCTGAATTCCTTTAACAATGGCATCTACATCAATGCCTTTTGATAGACATAATTCACGAGCATCTTCCAAAGATTTAAAACCATATTCAGGTAAAACTTTTTTCAAAGTAGCTTCACGTCTATCTTGTCCTTCAAATTTTACTGTCATTTTATTTTCCTTTTCTTTTTAATTATTCTTCACGAGGGTCAATATATTTAACCGCATCGGCAAATCTGCCGTAAGTACCGATATTTTTGTCATAAGCTTCTTGAGGATTAACGCCTTTTTTGATAGCATCCATGAATTTGCCCATGTTGATAAATTGATAACCGATAACTTCGTTATTTTTATCTAAACCAAGTTTAAGAATATAACCTTCTGTTAATTGAAGGTATCTTACACCTTTTTGAGCGGTAGAGTGAATTGTACCACACATAGAGCATAAGCCTTTTCCTAAATCTTCAAGACCTGCGCCAACAGGTAAACCGTTTTCAGAAAATGCAGATTGAGTTCTGCCGTAAACGATTTGTAAGAATAATTCTCTCATTGCAACGTTAATAGCGTCACAAACCAAGTCAGTATTCAAAGCTTCTAACAATGTTTTGCCCGGAAGAATTTCACCTGCCATAGCAGCTGAATGAGTCATTCCTGAACATCCGATTGTTTCAACCAATGCTTCCTGAATAATACCGTTTTTAACATTCAAAGTTAATTTGCAGGTACCTTGTTGAGGTGCACAGCATCCGCAACCGTGAGTTAAACCTGAAATATCTTTGATTTCTTTACATTTTGTCCATTCTCCTTCTTGAGGAATAGGAGCAGGACTACCTTTTACCCCGCGTCTTACAGGGCATTTTTCTTGAATTTCTTGAGTAACTTGTATATTAGTCATTTTTTACTCCCTTCACCTTATATACTCTAAAATTGTAACTTGCTCAAAATTTTCAGTCAAGATTATTGAATTTTGTGTAAAATGGTGTTAAAGTAAATATATAAATACAAATTTGAAAAGGATTATATATGTTTGGAAAAAAGAGAGCTTTTACTTTGGCTGAAATATTACTTGCGCTTGTTATTGTCGGAATAGTTGCAGGTTTGGCTCTGCCGAGTTTATTAAAAGATATGCAGAGTAAATCGCGTATGAACCTTTTAAAAAGTACTTTTGTCGGGATAGATGATTATATCCATAAAGACATTGCTCATAAAAGGTCTGAAGATATAATAAATCTTGATGTATATGTAAATCCGCAATTGTTTTTGAGCAAGTTTAATGTTGCACCGTCAGGAGAGCCTTTTGCAGCCTCATATAAAAATTATAACGGTCAGCAGGTAAACTGTATCACAGATTTTAGCGGTGCAAGAAGCGGAAAAATATTGTTGCAAAATGGTGTAGGAATAGGTATAAAAAATCCTGAAGCTTCATCAGGGGACAGATTTACAACAATTGTTGTTGATTTAACCGGAGAAAAAGCACCAAATACCGTGGGCATAGATTATTTTGTCGCAAAATTATTTTGGGATGAAGATTTAGATAAAGGTATTCATGTTGGTGATGTTCATGGTTTTACCGATAGTTTAGGTAATACGGCAGAATCTGAAAATGCACTTAGAACGGCTTGCTTAAACGGAAACGGAAAATCATGTTTCAGGTTGGTTGAATTAACAGGATATGATCCGGATTTTCTCGGGCAAGAATATAAATAATGGAGATAAATAGTATTATGAATATGAAAAAACGAGCTTTTACTTTAACGGAATTACTTGTATCATTGGCTATTATCGGTACGATTGCGGTATTTGCAATTCCGCCTTTAATGAACGATATTCACACAAGAGTTTATCTGAATATGGTTAAAAATATGTCTGTAACAATAGAAGAACTTGCTGCAGACCAGATGTTGAACAGACGTGTACGTAACTTGTCCGATACGGATTTTGGCAATGCTGATGAGATTTTAAGTACGAAACATTTTGCTATAGTAAAAAAAGAAAACGGTATATTAACATCAACTTATAAGAATTTTTCAAATGAAGATAAAACAATTGACGGTATTGACGGTAAATCAGCATTATTAAAAAATGGTGTTGTTCTTGTATATGCACCGCTAAGTAATAGTGCTACAGCTACCGGAACATTTATTATGGATGCAAACGGTAATGATGGTCCAAATGTTATCGGTAAAGATTTGTTTGTATTTAATATAACCAAAAAAGGAAAAATAGTTTCAGGAACAGAAGATACATCTTTGGCTGCTTGCTCTGCGGGAAATCCAAGATCTTGCTACGGCTATATTGTTACAAACGGATGGAAATATCCAAATTAATCAGAATTTTTAAAACAAAAAGACCGATAAAAATATATTTTTATCGGTCTTTTTATTTATCTGATTTTAAGAATGAATTATGTTAAAGCAAAAGTCATATCAGCTTCGACACAAACTTTTCCGTCAACTTTACCGGTGCCATGAGCTTTGCAGACAGGTCCTTTTATTTTTGTAAGTTCAATTGTCATTTCAAATTTGTCACCCGGTCTTACAATGTTTTTAAATCTTGCATTTTCAACACCTGCGTAAAGTGCCAATTTACCTTGATATTGAGGTAATTTTAATAATACCGGCGCAGAGCACTGAGCCATAGCTTCAAGTTGTAAAACTCCCGGCATAATTGGATTTCCCGGAAAATGTCCCTGGAAAAATTCTTCATTCATTGTAAGATTTTTGTATCCTTTACAATATTTTCCCGGAACACATTCGGTGATTCTGTCAACTAACAAAAACGGATATCTGTGAGGCAGCATGTTCATAATTTCCATTATATCCATACTAAAAGATTCTTCTTTAATTTCTTCTGTCATTTTTCTCTCCTTTATACTTCTATTATTTTTTCCTGTAATATTTTTGCAAGTTTAATATGCACAGCATGTCCTGCTTCTTTTGCGAGGATTTGGCATTTTAAATCGAGCGGATTTATTCCTGTCAGATACAAATCTCCGACAAGATCAAGCATTTTATGTTTTATGGGTTCATTATCGGAACGCAATTCTGTTGAATATCCGCCGTCATCCATAAACCCAAGGGTGTTATCAATGTTAGCACCTTGTGCAAAACCAAGCATCTGAAATTTTTTCAGGTCCCGATAAAAGCCAAAAGTTCTTGCCTCAATAATTTCTTCCTTATTTTTAGAATTATAATTGACAAACCTTCTTACTTCCTGCGGATGATCGTAGTTTACGGCATAGGACATAAACAGTTCCTTATCCGGTAAGATTACTAAACTTGTTTTGCCATTAAGGTAATAAACAGGTTCTGAAACCGTATATTGTTTAGGTTTATACATAAACGGCTTATCTATTCCGGCTTTTTTAAATTCTTCAACCCAAATTTTTGAACTTCCGTCAAGTATTGGTACTTCTTCTTCTGTCATACATATATCTACAGAATCAATGTGACAAAAAGCAAGTGCCGCTGTCAAGTGTTCAGTAAGCATTGCCTTTGTGTTTTTATTTCCCAAAACAACACAATGATCTGTTGCTATAACATTTTCAACATTTGCAACAAACGGGTCATTCCCTTTTACAAAATATCTTATTTGTCCCTTTTGCGATGGGATAAGCCTGACTTCGCATGGTTTATTTTTCATTAAACCATTGCCTGTTATCTTGACCTCTTTTTTTAGCGTAATAGTCATTGCTGTGTGAAATACCTTATTTACTTGCGTTTTCTTCAAATTCCTTTAATAACGGTTCAAATTTTCTGAATTTTGCAAATATTTCCTGTGCATCCTTCATTGTTTTAAGCTGTTTAATAAAGTCTTTTCTTGGAACAGCAGGAATACCAACAATGATAGATTTTTCAGGGAATGATTTTGTAACACCTGCTTTTGCTGTAATAATTGTATCAGAGCCGATTTCAATGTGATCAGCCAAGCCTGCCTGACCTGCGATAACAACTCTGTCGCCGATAATACAGCTTCCTGCAATACCTACCTGAGAAACAATTAAACATCCTTTACCGATTTTGCAGTTATGACCAATCATTACAAGGTCGTCAATTTTTGTATTCTCGCCAATTACGGTATTTTCAATAGTTCCTCTGTCGATTGTAGTATTTGCACCGATTTCTACATTGTTTCCGATTTCAACTGCTCCGATTGAAGGAATTTTGAAAATAACCTGATTGGAGTTATCTTTTTTTATTTCTCCGTCTTGTCTTGCATTTTCAATGTTGTTAGGATTTTCTGTAACAAAGCTGAAACCGTCAGCACCTAAAGAAACACCGTGATGTAAGATAACATCATTACCGATTTTTACTCTGTCACCAATGTTAACTCCGGCATGGAAAAAGCAGTTTGTACCGATTTTAACATTGCTGCCAATATATGTATTAGCTAATATTTTTGTATTATCTCCAATAATAGCATTTGGTGAAATTACTACATTTGGTCCTATAGAAACATTTGCACCAAGTTTTGCACTCGGGTCAACAACTGCACTTGGATGAACATCTTTATTTACTACCGGCGGCACGTAGAAAAGATTTAATAATTTCATCATTGCAAGTCTTGGTCTTTCAACTTCAATAGTTGTCAATCCGTCAATTTGTACTCCCAGCGGAACCAAGGCTGCTTTTGCTTCGGATTTTGCCAAATTTGCGATTTCATCTTCTCCTAAAGCAAGTGCCAACGTATTTTCGTCACTTAGTAACGGAGGTGCAATTTGTTTTATTTCAGGATCCTCAACTTTTGTGAGCATGCCGTTTACGATTTGCGTAATTTCATCAACTGTAAATGATTTCATATATCTCTCCTTATAAATATATCCCTTAATTTCTATATCTAAACCGTTACCGATTACACATATTATACCATAATACAAATTGTTTCATTCGTATTGTAAATTTCTATTAACTCCATTTTAAATTAAGCAGCCTGTTTTTGTTCAGGTTGAGCTGCCTGAGTTTGTTCAGGTTGAGCTGCCTGAGTTTGTTCTTTTTGTTTATTTTTTTGATGTAAAAGGTATAAATATATTTCAGAACCAATTGCAAGCATTGCGATTACGGATAATAAAATTATCTTTGCAGGGCGTGATTTTGTTTTGTGTACCATTTCCTCAAGATTATCTTTAAATTCTCCAAATTCTCCGACAAGGCGGTTCATTTTTTGTTTAAATCTTGCATCCCAGCCTTTTTCTGATTCAAAAATTGTATCAAGATAACGTCTGTTTGCACTTGTGCCGTGGTTATATTCGGAATTGTTGTGCCAATCTACTTTTTCCTCAATGTTTCTTTTGCACATTTCAATATAACCTTTGCGGTCATTGGTGTATAATTCAATCATTTTTTTGATATTATCGCTCATTTGAGGGATTTGTCTGTCTATTCTTGCTTTTTCCAGTTCTTCTGCAGAGTTGGCATAAGTTAGACCGAATTTTTCAGGGGCTCCCATTACAACATCTTTTGTAATAAAGCCGTTTATTCCGTCTTTTGTGTAATCTCTGAATCCGCCGGTTGCTGTTAATACTGACGGAGAGCCTGCTGCTTTCGCTTCTATCGGTGTGATACCAAACATTTCATATAATGAAGTGTAGTCGCCAAATTGAGAGCAGGCATTGAGCCTGTTTGGTGTAAAGCCTCTGTTGATTGCAATATTATGTTTGTATGCACCATTATCAAGTTCACAAATTTCTTTGTAATCTTTTTCAATCATTTTATAGTGAGGATGATTTTTATCCATTAGTCCTATACCAAAGAAAAATTTAACCTTTTGTTTCATTTCTTTAGGGATGTCTGTTCTTTTGAAAAAGTGGAGTGCAGAGCCGGTTGATATCGGGTAACCTTTTTGAGTGTCCGGACGTCCAAGCCCTAAAGCAAGCATTTCACCTTTTTTAAGAGGTGATAAGTAACCTATAACTTCGTGACCTTCTTTAATTTGTGCTTCGTCAAACATAAGTTTGTTTAGAGCATCCTGTCCTTTTTCTCCGGCTTCGTACATTAAAGTTGTAAACCATTTTGCATTTTTTTCTTTTGCTTTTATGATTTCTTCAATATTTGTTCCGTCATATTCGAAAGGAGTAAACCCTTTAAGATTTTCAGGTTTTGAAAGTCCGTTGTTCCCTCGACCGAATTGCACATCTCTTTCATTAAATCTCATATTTGCGGTTGTAACGCCGTTTGCAACCGGTATAGTTTTTATACTTGCGTAATCTCCTGTCAAGCCCTTTGCTGTATCAGGAGTTTCAAGGCTTCTCATTTCGGCGTCATAATTCCAAGATACAGAACCGAGTGACATATTGTCAGGATTTCTTTTTACTCCGATTATCGGCATTTTGGTAATATTATATGAGCCAAAATAATCTCTAAATGGTGCAACGAATGGTTCAATAATATTTTTTGCGATTTGTTTTTCTCTGTCTGTTAAAGCTCCTGAGTCAAGCCCTCCGTTATAAAATGCTTTTTCTACAATTGAATAGTGCGGATTAGAACGCAGGGTTTCCATATCTTTTTCTGTCCCTACAACAGATATCATTTTAAACGGATCGTATGTAGTTCCCTGATAATCTCTGCTCGGGTTATGTTCAACTTTATGTGCTTTTATACCGTTAATTTCTTTATGACCCTGTGCTGACATATTTGCGATATGTACCATAAAGGCTGAAGCCGGTCTGTCGTGGCATATAACATTTGCCGGTTTGAAGTAGCCAAATTCTTCCGTATTCATTTTGTTTTCAAGAATTTCTGCCCAAGCTCGCATTCCGTTTGAATTTATAATTTCCGCTTCAAACGGTGTATTACCAAAACAATCATATGAATACGGTTTTGAGGTTCTTGCCCATTCCGGTGTATAAATAAAATAATTATTTCCTCTTTTCCCAAAAGTATTGTATTTAGGATTATTCTCAGATACTCTCATTAATTGGTACGGAACTTCATTCATTTCTCCGAGATGAATTGTCGAAGGGCATTTTACAACCCCGTTGACTCCGGTCGGTTCTATAATGCAATATTTTGACTGGTTGCTCCCGTTAGGTTTGCTTTGAACAACATAATCAATTTCATCCACATTGTAACCAAGTGCTTTTGCGATACTTTCTTTTGTATCTCCTATATGTCCGCTCATAAAATGGCTTGCAGGCATGGTGTCAGGCAGATCCTGAGTTTTAATTCCTTTGTGTAACAGGAATTTATGCCCCCCATTTGGGTTGTTATAATTCCAAATCGGCATAAACCGTCTGTCGTCAACCTTTTTCCCTCTTACTGTTTCGTATTTATTTAGGCTTTCTCCAAGTTCATATCCGACAACACCCTCTCCTCCGATTGCCATTTCAGGTAACCCTGTTCCTTTACATTCCGGTGTAAATTCGGCGACTTGGCTTGTGTAACGTTTCCCAAAAGTTATAACATGTAATCTGACTTGCGGTGTGTTTTGAGCCTCATAATGAGATTGCCCGTATGCCGTTTGATTTGTATAACGCCTGTTGGTCGTATTGTATGTGTTGATTGCCGGAACTCGCATGTTTTATTGCCTTTACCAATTGGATATATTGCAGTAATTATAAAAAACGAAAAACAAAATTTTGCTATTGGTATAATTCGATTTTAATAAATGTTTACATTTGTGTCAACAATTTAATAAAAAATTACATCATTTTGATGAATTTTTAACTGATTTATTTATTAATAATACAAAAAATTAAATAAAATTATAATATTTTTGCATATTTGATTAAAAATTTATGCAAAAAATATCTTTTTTTTGAATTTTTATATTTTTGCAATTCAAAAATCTGCAATTTTATTTAGTTGCTTTTTATAAATTTATGATGTGGATATTTTTATAATATTATAATTGGCTTCCTA
The DNA here is from genome assembly GCA_902788345.1 of uncultured bacterium. Taxonomy (GTDB): domain Bacteria; phylum Cyanobacteriota; class Vampirovibrionia; order Gastranaerophilales; family Gastranaerophilaceae; genus Zag111. The sequence continues at coordinate 51,123 of CADAJP010000006.1, forward strand.
CAGCTTTATACAATCCGATATAGTCAACAAGGCAATTAATTTTCTGGTCGGCTACAAGCTTGTCTGTTGAAAGTACATTTTCTTTTAACTGAATTAAATCAAGTTTTGATATGACACCTGCGTCATAGCTTGCTGTACTTATTCCAAAATCTTTTTTCTCAAGTTCTGACTGTTGCTTTGTGTCACGGAATTTTTTGTCATCGTGTTTTATTGTTGAAAGAGCATCATTTACTTCCTGAATAGCCGTAATATTTGTCTGGTAATAATTGTTTAATAATCTTTCATATTCATCTTTTTTAAGTTTTAAATTTGCTAATCTTGCTCCGCCCGTAAATATTGGCAGTAATGCTCCGCCCGCAAGTGCGGCAATAGCATTTTTGGTAGTAAACAGGCTGCCCATATTTCCTGATAAAAATATTGCAATTCCTGTTAAGTTTATTGTCGGTAAAAATTCTTTTTTGGCTACTCTTACATCAATACCTGCTTTTTCAATTTGTCGTTCTGCTTTTATGTAGTCAGGACGCTGGGCAATAATTTCTGATGAAATTTCTTCAGGTATAACTCCGCTGTAATTTAATTCATCATAAGAAATTCTCTCAAGACTTTGTGCGTTTTCAGGATTTTCACCAAGTAACACGCATAATTGATTTAATAAAATCTCTCTTTGTTTATTATATTCGGTAAGAGTTGTTTGACCTGCAATATATGATTTGTTAGCTTTTACCGTATCAGATGTTGAAGTCAGACCTTCTTTGTTTCTTAAAAGCATTAATTCATATATAATTTTTCTGTCTTTTACTATCTCTTCCTGAAGAGCAATCATTTTATCAAGCTTTACAATGTTGAGATATGTTGCTCCGACTGCACTTGCAATTGAAATATATGCAGCTCTTTCATCCTGTAAAGCCCATAAATATTCCTTTTTTGCAGCTTTAGTTTTGTCGTGATTCTTTAAGAAAATATCAGCTTCATAATTTACCAATGCCGGCAGAGCAAATGTCCAGTCACTTGTGGTTTTTCCTGAACTTTTTGCAAATGCGGGAGAAAATCCTGCTCCGGCTTGAGGAAGTTCGTTTGCAAATTGTATCTTAATTGCCTGATAATATTCATCCACCGCAATTGATGCCATTTTAAGAGAATAGTTGTTTTTAATTGCTTTGTCTATGTATCCTGTTAAAATCGGATCATTAAAATTTGCCCACCAGCTATAATTAATATACTCATATTTAAACTGGTCACTTTTCTTTCTCATATTATGAGTTTTCATAATAGAGATTTTTTTAGGCTCAGATGTTTTCTTTGTTTTTGCAAAACACACAGCAGGAGTGACTTCCGTTAAGATTATTCCAGCTAAAATAAGTGTAGTTAAAATCTTTTTCAATTTTATATATCCTCTTAAAATTTTTCTTGCAATTTGTATATTCGCATGTTAGCATAATACTGTTGTAAATGCAACACATTATTTTTTCAACACAATATGGTAAAAGAACAACATTATATAAATACATTGTACTATCAAATAGAGCAAACGGCAAAATATTGCCGTTATTTAGGTTCGCAATTGTTTAGTAAATTAAATATAGGGGTGTCGGTTGAGGAACTTGTAACGCTTGATACTATATTTTTGCATGATGAATTGTGTCAAAGAGATTTGGCAAAATTAATTTTAAAAGACCGTCCTGCAACTGGCAGAATTTTGTCAGCATTAGAAGAAAAAGGTTATATTGTGCGTAATGCTGATACAAAAAATAACCGTCTCGTGCGAAAAATATCAATAACGCAGAGCGGAGAAGAAATACTTAAAAGTGTAACAAATGTTTTGAAAAAATATTTGGAAAAAATTCCGCATGAATTATCAGAAGAAAAAATTGAAGAAATGAAAAATAATATGCGTGAATTTAGAGCAATATTAGAAAAAGAAGTAGAAATGAATATATAGAGGTAAAAAATGGAAGAACAAAATTATGATCAACAGCCGGAAGAAAAACCGGAATTAACTGTAAAACCCAAAAAAGTAAAAAGAAAAATTGCATTATGTGCGGTTATAATTTTACTTGTTTTTGGCGGTATTTATCTGTTAAACGAAATGAAGTATGAATCGACTGATGATGCTTATGTTGAGAATATTTCGGTAAATGTTGCTCCTCGTGTATCAGGACAGATTGAAGAAGTATTTGTATCTGATAATCAGAAGGTTAAGGCCGGTGATTTGGTTGCAATAATTGATGATGCTGATTATAAAGTTAAATTTGCTCAGGCAGATGCAAATTACGAAAAAATAAAATTTGATCAGGCAAATGCAAAGGCAAATTTGACTGCATCTCAGTCAAATGTTGAATTAGCAAAAAAAGATTTGGAAAGATATACAAAATTGTATGAACAGGGCGCGGTTTCAAAACAAACTCTTGATGCTGCTCAAGTTAAATATGATGGAGCCAAGGCAGGATTGACACAGGCTCAGCAGGCTATATTTTCCGATAATTCAGGTAAAACTGTTGCGGATGCAAATTTATTAACTGCCAAAGCTGCAAAAGATAAGGCTGCGTTAGATTTATCTTATACAAAGGTTTATGCACCTCAATCGGGTACGGTTGCTTCAAGAAGAGCAGAAAAAGGTATGTATGTCAATGTGGGAACTCCTTTATTTACACTTGTTCCTGATGAAGTTTGGGTTGTTGCAAACTTTAAAGAAAACCAGTTGAGATATATGAAGCCCGGACAAAAAGTTGATATAAAAATTGATACTTATCCAAATCATGTATTTAAAGGTAAAATTGACAGTATTCAGCGTGCTTCGGGCGCAAAAGCAAGTTTATTCCCGCCTGAAAATGCAGTTGGTTCATTTGTTAAAATAGTACAAAGAATACCTGTAAAAATTGTATTTACAGAAAAAATTGATCCGGAAAAATATAATGTTGTTCCGGGTATGAGTGTAGTTCCGAAGGTGAAAGTAAAATAATAATGTCCGTTCAAAATCCAACAGTAGAAGATGAAAATAAATACCTGCCCGAAAATCCATGGCTTGCATGTTTGCCGGTATTAATTGCAGTATTTGTTTATGTAATGGACGGTACTATTGCAAATGTTGCCTTGCCGCATATGGCAGGAAGCTTTTCGGCAACCCGTGATGAAAGTATATGGATTTTAACCAGTTATTTAATTGCGTCAGGTATCGTAATTCCATCTGTTGGTTTTTTCAGTAAATTATTAGGAAGAAAAAATTTCTATATAATCAGTATTTTGCTGTTTACGGTTGCATCTTTGCTTTGTGGTATGGCAAAATCGCTGGCTCAAATGGTTTTCTTCAGAATTTTACAAGGTGCCGGCGGTGGTGGTATTGTTCCGTTATCTCAGGCTATTATGATGGAATGTTTTCCGAAAGAAAAACGCGGGACAGCTATGGCAATATTTGGGATGGGGGTAATTTTAGCTCCTATTATCGGACCTGTTTTGGGCGGATGGATTACGGATAACTGGACATGGCCGTGGATATTTTTTATAAATGTTCCGCTGGGTTGTATTGCCGCAATTTTAGCGAAAAATTTGTTATTTAATCCTCCTTATGCAAGGCGTCAAAAAGGTGTTAAACTCGATGGATTGGGCTTCTTTCTTTTATTTGTATGGCTGTTGTGTTTGCAGGTGTTCTTTGATAAAGGAAACAATGCGGATTGGTTTAATGCAACATGGATAAGGTGGATATTCTCAATATCCTGTATATCAGGAATTTGCTTTTTTATATCTCAGGCAAAGAGAAAAAATACTCTTGTTGATTTAAGTGTTTTCAGAAATAAAGAATTTGTTATAGGTACATTTATACAGGTTGTTATGCAGTCTGTATTGTATGCATCAATAGCAATTTTACCTCAGTTTTTGCAAAGTATGATGGGCTATACGGCATATTTAAGCGGACTTTCAATGATGCCGCGCGGTATAGGAAGTATGAGTGCAACAATTCTTTGTGCTTTTATTGCTGACAGGGTTGATAAAAGAAAATTGGTTGTTGCCGGTTTGATATGCATAGGAACTGCAAGTTTGATTTTCGGATTTTTGAATTTGCAAATAGCACAGATGAATATTATGATTCCAAATTGCTTGATGGGATTTGGGCTTGGTATGTCAATGGTTCCTATTATAAATCTTTCAATGGAAACTTTGTCTAATGAGCAAATGACAAATGCTTCAGGGTTGCAGAATTTGTTTAAAAATATTGGTGGTGCAATCGGTACTTCTTTGGTTGCAACCTTTTTAACAAGATTTGCTCAGGTGCATCAATATATGATGGTTGGCAAATTGAATGACTTGAATCCTGTATATAGTGCAAAAGTTCAGGCTGTTGCCGGCGCATTGTCGCAATATACAAGTCCGGATGTAGCTATGCATATGGCACAGTATTCTCAGTATGGAACACTTATAAAACAGGCTACCTTGTGGGCATTTATGGATTCATTCCGCATCTTTGGAATTGCGTGTTTTGTTCTTATCCCGTTATTGTTATTGTTTAAAAAAAGTAAAAGCCGTGCTTAATTTTTAATTGTTAACAAATATGTATAAACATTTGACAAAAGTTTTACAACATTCAACTCATGGTGTATCATAAGTATTGATTAGGGTTTTACCGATTTATTTTATATCAGATTTATATAAACAGTTCATACAAAGGAGTAGATAGTGGAAGTTCTTGATCAGGAAAAAGTTTGCCCGAAGGCTGAATTTGTTCAGGGTTTGTGGTCAAAAGAAATCAATGTAAGAGATTTTATACAAAAAAATTACACACCTTATGAAGGTGATTCAAGTTTTTTGGCAGGTCCGACCGAAAGTACGCAAAAGCTTTGGAACGAATGCCTTAACCTGTTTGAACAGGAAAGAGAAAATCTTGGTGTTTTGGATATGGATACAAAAATTGTATCCACTGTAACTTCACATGGTGCAGGATATATTGATAAAGATTTGGAAAAAATTGTAGGTTTACAGACAGATAAACCGTTAAAACGCTCCCTGCAGCCTTTTGGCGGGATAAGAATGGCTGAAAGCGCTTGTGAAGCATACGATTATAAGGTCGATGCCGAAGTTTCCAAAATATTTAAAAAATACAGAAAAACTCACAATCAGGGTGTTTTCGACTGTTATACACCCGAAATGAGAAAAGCCCGTCATGCTGCAATTTTAACAGGGCTGCCTGATGCTTATGGCAGAGGCAGAATTATTGGTGATTACAGAAGGGTTGCCCTGTATGGTGTTGACAGGCTTATTGAGGATAAAACAGAACAACATGCCTCAATAGAAGGGGAAATGCGTCCTGAAAATATTCAGCTAAAAGAAGAATTGGCTGAACAAATAAGAGCGCTCAAAGATTTAAAAATAATGGCTTCTTACTATGGGATTGATATATCAAAACCTGCAAGCAATGCAAAAGAGGCTGTTCAATGGTTATATTTCGGATATTTAGCCGCCGTTAAAGAACAAAACGGTGCAGCTATGAGTATTGGCAGAACTTCGACCTTCCTTGATATTTACATCGAAAGAGATTTGAAAAACGGTGTAATTACAGAATCTGAAGCTCAGGAATTAATTGACCATTTCATTATGAAATTAAGACTCGTAAAATTTGCAAGAACTCCTGAATATAATGCTTTATTCTCCGGTGACCCAACATGGATTACTGAATCAATTGGCGGTATGGGGGTTGACGGAAGAACAATGGTTACAAAAAATTCTTTCAGATATTTGCATACTCTTGAGAATTTAGGACCTGCTCCCGAACCTAATATGACTGTTTTGTGGTCAAAAAGATTGCCGCATAATTTTAAAGAATATGCTGCTCATATTTCAATTACAACATCAGCTATTCAGTATGAGAATGATGATTTAATGCGACCTGTTCATGGGGATGATTATGCAATTGCATGTTGTGTTTCATCAATGGTTGTCGGTAAAGAAATGCAATTTTTCGGGGCAAGAGCCAATTTGGCAAAATGTTTGCTGTATGCTATAAACGGCGGTGTGGATGAAAGATTAAAAGAACAGGTTGGTCCGAAATATCGTCCTATTACTTCTGAATATCTTGATTACGATGAAGTTATGGAAAAATATGATGATATGATGGAATGGCTTGCCAGGTTGTATGTTAATACATTGAATGTTATTCACTATATGCATGATAAATATTGCTACGAAAAACTTCAAATGGCATTGCATGACAGAGATGTTAAAAGATATTTTGCAACCGGTATTGCCGGTTTGTCTGTAGTTGCAGACTCTTTATCTGCAATAAAATATGCGAAAGTTAAAACAATAAGAGATGAAAATGGTATTGTCGTTGATTATGAAGTTGAAGGTGATTATCCAAAATACGGCAACAATGATGACAGGGTTGACCAGCTTGCTGTTGATTTGGTTCATCGTTTTATGAATAAAATCAGAAAACACTATACTTACAGAAATTCAATTCCGACAATGTCAATATTAACAATTACATCAAATGTTGTTTACGGAAAGAAAACAGGAAATACTCCTGACGGCAGAAAACAAGGAGTACCGTTAGCTCCGGGGGCAAATCCGATGCATGGCAGAGATGAAAATGGTGCTGTTGCTTCTTTATCTTCAGTTTCAAAGCTGCCGTTTGGTGATGCACAGGATGGAATATCAAATACTTTTTCTATAATACCGAATGCATTGGGTAAAGATGAAGTTTATATGGGTGATTTGGATTTGAGTTTGGATCAGGGTTGTTGTGCCGGTAATGAAAGCAGTTTTGTATTTATAAGTAAAACTGAACAGTAATTTTAAGGAGATGCTATGACTACAACTAGAGAAGAAAATTTAATAAATTTAATTGATGGATATGTTGAAAAAGGCGGACATCATTTGAATGTAAATGTGCTTAATAGAGAAACATTACTTGATGCACAGGCTCATCCTGAAAAATATCCGCAATTAACTGTTCGTGTTTCAGGTTATGCCGTAAAATTTAATACGTTGACAAAAGAGCAGCAGGAAGATGTAATATCAAGAACCTTCCATGGTCAGATGTAAATGAATGATTTATATGGTAACATTCATTCAATAGAAACCTGCGGAACGGTTGACGGGCCCGGCGTACGCTTTGTTGTTTTTATGCAGGGTTGTCCGATGAGATGTTTATATTGTCATAACCCTGATACGTGGGAAGTAAATGACAATATAAAGATGTCTGTTGCTCAAATTCTTGAAAGTTATGACGGCGTAAAGGAGTTTTGTAAAGGCGGAATTACCGTAACCGGCGGAGAGCCTTTATTACAAACAGGTTTTGTTACCGAATTATTCAAAAAAGCAAAAGAAAAAGGAATTCATACCTGCCTTGATACATCAGGTATAATGTTTGATGCCTGTGTAAAATATGATGAGCTTATAAAATATACGGATCTTGTTTTGCTTGATATAAAGCATATTGATGATGATGAACATAAAAAACTGACGGGTCATTCAAATAAAAATATTTTATCTTTTGCACAATATCTTTCAGATAATAATATTCCCGTATGGATAAGGCATGTTGTTGTTCCTGAAATTACTTTCAGCGAAAAATATTTGTATGATTTGGGAAAATTTTTAAAAACTTTAAAGAATGTTCAGGCTTTAGATGTTTTGCCTTATCACAATATGGCGGTAAAAAAATATGAGGATTTGGGAATTGACTACCCGTTAAAAAATATAAATCAGCTCTCAAAGGAAGATACAATTAAAGCTCGTGATATAATATTAAAAGGTTTGAAAGATTAAAGAGGATATTAAAATGATACATACATTTGAGCAAAAGGTATATTTTTCCGATACGGATAATTACGGTGTTGTCTGGCATGGTTCATATTTACGCTGGATGGAAATGGGCAGGGTAGATTTTTGTTCTGCTTTAGGATATACCTTAAAAGAACTTGAGGGTATGGATATTTTGCTTCCGGTTTCTTCAATAAATATAAAATATAAAGCCTCTGCGAAGCTGGAAGATATTGTTGTTGTCGAAACAGAAGTATCTGAATTCAGAGGATTAACTGCAACATTCAAACAGACAATTAAATCAAAAGAAACCGGACAAGTGTTTATAACGGCTGATGTTGTTATTGTAGCTGTTCATTCAGACGGGAAATTATATCGCAGAATACCCGAACCATTGTATTCATTGTTTGAAAAAGAAATTAGTCAGTAATATTTTTCAAAGCTTCATAGTATTTTCTTAAATTAATATCATCAGGATTCTGCTTAATTTGTTTTTCAACATTTTCAAGGCGAGCTTGGAGTTCTTGTTTTGATGTCGGGTAAGTTTCATGTTTTATTGCAGGTGTAATATGTTCTGCTTTTGTTTCATTCATCGCAAGTTTTTTACCTGCAGGCTGACAGTATACAGATGTATTTTTTAATGCGGCTTTTGTATTCGGGGTTATTTTTAATGCCATAGTAAAATCCTTTCAATTTCTATGATGTTATAAAATTATGTTATAACAAAATTTGCTATATTGTTACAAAATATTAAATTTATGATAATATACAGGTATGGAGAAATAATATGTCCGGAACTAGATTGAATAAATATATAGCATCTTCGGGTTTGTGTTCACGCAGAAAAGCAGATGAACTGATTGAATCAGGTGTTGTTATGGTTAACGGTAAAACCATAACAGAGCTTGGCTATAGTGTTCAGCCAAAAGATAAAGTTTTTGTAAATAAACAGCTTATACATCCTGTCAAACATCAATATTACAGGTTCTATAAACCCGCAGGGTATATAACAACTTCTGATGATGAAAAAGGAAGAAAAACTATATATGATTTGCTGCCTGAAAACCTGCATAATCTAAAACCTGTCGGCAGATTAGACAGAGAATCAACAGGTTTATTGATATTAACAAATGACGGTGAATTGATAAATGAATTGACTCATCCCTCTGTAAAAGTGCCAAAATTATACAGAGTTTCTGTTAACGGTAAAATTTCTCAAAACGATATAGATACAATGTATAAAGGGATTGAAATAGAAGAAGGTAAAACTGCCTATGCACAAGTGAGTGTTTTAGAAATTGATAATTCTCATACAGTGATGGAAATTCTTTTGTATCAGGGAATGAACAGACAAATTCGTAAAATGCTTGCGCATCTCGGGTATGAAGTTGTATCTTTAAAAAGAATTCAACATGCAACCTTAAATCTTGATGGGTTGAAAAGGGGCGAATTCAAACCTATAAAACCACAGCAGATAAAGGAATTGCGGAACTTTTTAAACAGGATAACGTGTAAAAATGATTAAGTATGCAATAGTCGGGAATATCGCAAGCGGGAAATCCGAAGCGGAAAAAATTCTGCTAAAGTACGGGAAAAAGGTTCTTGATACTGATGAAGCTGCGCATGAATTATTAGATGAGCAGAAAGATGTAATATTACGCGAATTTGCGGGCTTTGATATAGTTGAAAACGGAAAAATAAGCCGTCAGAAATTAGGCAAAACAGTTTTTTCTGATAATGATTTAAAACAACGATTAGAAAATATTTTGCATCCTTTAATAAAAATAAAAATTGAGCAATTTTTTAAAGAAAACGCAAACGAAGAAATGGTTTTTGTTGCTGTGCCTTTGTTGTTTGAAAGCGGTATGCAGGACTTATTTGATAAAATTATTTTTATATATACAAACGACAGGATAAGGCTCAAACGCCTTATCCTGCGGGATAAATATAACGAGGAATATGCTAAAATTCGTATGGATTCTCAGGTTTCTCAGGATGAGAAAGTCTTAAAATCTGATTTTGTGGTATATAATAATACTTCGCTAGCTGATTTGGAAAAAGAGATTAAGGCTTTAATCTTATAAATCCTGATAAATCAGTATCGTCCATATCATAAGAATATGTTTTTACCATGTCATCTCTATTGCCTTCGATTGTGTTAAATGTTCCTTTTTCTTTATTTACAGATGTAACTATACCTGTATGAGAAGCATCATTTTCATTCATTATAAAGATGTCACCCGGTTTAATGTTTGCAGCAATATAACTTTCTTTGTTTCTTTTATCTGAAGTTCTGATAAACATACCTTTGTTTATTGCCCAGTTTTTCATTGTTTCTACATCGTGGTCACCAAATCCTGCAGGTACAGATATTCCTTTATTTCTGTATGCTTCTTTTACAACATAAGTTACAAAATCGGTGCACCATTCCTGATCATACGGATCTTCTTCTTTACATGACGGATTTACACAGAATTTATGATGTGATCCGTTCATTTCGCTGCAATCTGAATATTTATATGCAACATTAATTATAGATCTGCCAAGTGAATCACTGCTGATTTTTTGATAATCTGTTTGTTTTGGAGCAGTATGCTTTATCGGATTGGTTTGTGCTGCTGTTGTTTTTGGTTTATAAATACTTGTTGATTTCTTTGTTTCGGTTTTTGCTTTAGGTGTACTGCTGAACGGATTTGATTTTGAATTGTTTTCAGAATTTATATTTTGTTCAGGCTCCGGATTTGATACAATAGCAGGTTCCGGATCTGGCGAAACGGGTGCTTTAGGTGCAGGTTCAGATGAACTGCATACGCCTCCGCCTGAAAATATACTGTACCCACAATTTTGCGGCATAGTTCTGAAAAGTGCATAAAATGGATTTATATACGGTCCTGCATCTTTTACAAAAAATTCCCTTACCGCCCCTCCATTATCATTTTGATATACTGAATTAACGGTGTTAAAATCCTGACAGCAATACATTGGTGTATAACCGCCAAATGCAAATAATGGCGTACTAATCATAAACAATTAATTATCCCCTTTTACTTTCTATTAATTCCTCTATATTCATATAAAGTTTTTTTTTAATAATTAATTGCTTTTTTATTTAAAAATGTTAACAAAAATGTTACAAATAAAAACAGGCGGATTTATTATCCGCCTGTTTTTTATATTCTAGCTATTTTTTCTTATAATCGGTTCTGCAAAATCAAAATTTTGTCTTCTTAGTGAATCCAGTACATCTTTTCTGTAGTTGTGCATGTAGCGAGGAGAACCGTTGTACCATTGAACTGCTGAACCTATAAGCTGTTTATTTGTAGCTTCGGAAAAGTTATACTTTGAATCCTTGAGGTTGTCTATAACATCAGGAAGTTTTTTACCACTGGATCTTGATATTGCGTTTGCATATTGCATTTTTAAAAGTAATGCTCCGACTTTAATACTTAACTCGTCATCTTTGGCACAAGCTCTTAATAATTCATTATAAGAGCCGTATTTCAATGCAGGTTCTCCTTTTTCATTTTTTATAAGGTTACCCTTTGCATCTTTCTTAAAAAGAATGTCTTCAGTTAATTTAGAGTCTAGTTCATGATATATATCAAATCTGCCTTGTTTCCCCGGGAAAAAGTCTTTTACAGCTATTGTTGTTTGCTGCATTGCACCTTTGCCGTTTACTCCGGTAACATTTTTCTTGAAGGCTGTTTCTCTTGAAATAATAGATGTTAAAATATTTGCTGAAATGTTATATTTATTGGCAACATTATTTATTTTTTCTGTCCAATAAGCAATATCTATATTTTTCAAACCTCTTTTATCTATTTCAGTTCTGATTAAATCTTCTGTTTTTTGTGTATTTGTGTTTGCAACATTTGTTTCAGGCTTTGTTTCAATAACAGGAGCAGCAGGTTTCTTTTTTCCGATAACTGTGACTTCCTGAAGTTGTGTATTTGATTCTTTTAATTTTTTTATTTGTTCAACTTCTTTTGCATGAGCCGCTTCTCTTGCCGCTTTTTGTCCGGCATCAGGTTTTACTGCTGTTTCATCATGCTCAACTTTCAGCCCTTTTTCTGTAGGGATTATGAGTTTTTCTCCGGCAATAATTTTGTGGATATTTTTAATGTTATTGGCTTCCTGTAATGCCTTTACCGTTGTTCCATATTCTTTCGCAATCTTGGTAAGATTGTCACCTTTTTTAATTACATAATCACTCATACCTATATACCTGCTTTCTATCGTACACTAATCAAGTATATCGACAGGTTTGGTAAAAACTTTAATGGATTAATACAAAACTTTACATTTACTGAACATAAGCATCGCCGATAGTATCAATTGCTTCAACTTTAATATCAGTGATAAGTTCTGAATATGAGATAACAACAATAGTCGGAATGTGACGTTCTAACAATTGATAAAGAGGTAATCTGATTCTTGGAGAACACAATACAACAGGCTGACGGCCGCAAGTTTGATGAGCTCTCATTAATGTGGTTGCCGTAGTTTCAATTAATTCTTGTACCTGAACAGGATTTAGTAAAAACATGGTGCCAAGTTCTGTTCTCTGGCAGCTGTCATCAAGTATTTTTTCCCATTCAGGTGAAAGTGTCAGGGCATATAGAACCTTATCCTCCTGAACATTAGATAAGCATATTTGTCTGCCTAAAGCCGCACGCAATCGTTCTGATAAAATATCAGGTTCTTTAGAAAATCTTGCATAATCGCATAATCTTTCAAATACAAAGATAATATCCTTTATAGATACTTTTTCTCTTATAAGGTTAACAAAAATCTTACGCAGGTCGCTTGTTGAAATGATTGTCGGAACAAGGTCATTAACAAGTGTAGGATCTTGTGAACGTACAAGTTCCATAAGTTTAAGAACATCTGTTTTAGTCATAACATCATCAACATGTTTTCTTACACATTCTTGCAGATGTGTAACAATAACGTCAGTTGCATCAACTGCGGTAACAAGACGAGCTGATTTCGCATCATCAGAATTTATCCAGTATGCCTGTGTTTGATATGTAGGGTCTATACCGATAATTGCATCATCAGGAACTTCTTTTTTCATTGAATCCCATTGGTCTGCAATTACCATGTATTTCCCAGGATAAACATAACCTGTAGCAACAGTATTACCACGAATTAATATCATATATTCATTAGCATCAAGTGCAGATGAATCCATAATACGAATATTTGGTAAAATATAGCCTAATTCATCCGTAACTCTCTGACGAAGGGCGGCAATTTTTGCCAAAAGTTGACCTTCCTGATCAGGATCGGCAATTACAAGCAGATTTGATCCAACCTGTAAACTTAATATATCTACACCCAAACGTTCGTACATTCTGTTAGGGTTAACCAAATCCTGCATGTTCTGTTTGACATTTTCCAATTGTCCCAATTGCGATTGAACATCCGCATTGATAAGAACCTGAAAACCTGCAATAAATATTAACAGTGCAAAAATTATAAACGGAAGACTTGGTAAACCTGTCCCTTCCCAGAACCATGTTTTGCCAGTAAGTCCAAGGAAGAATAAGAAGATTGAAGCAAAGAACAATGCATAAGGTTTGCTTGTAATTTGAGCTGCAACATCACCACCGAGTGAAGAACTCTTTGCTGATGCACGGGTCATAAATACACCGGCTGCAATTGACATCAATAAAGACGGAACCTGAGAGCAAAGACCGTCACCTATAGTTAATTGTGTGTATTTGCTAACAGCGTCAGCTATAGGCATTTGGTCCATTAAACAACCAATAGCCAAGCCTCCGATAATATTGACTAATGTAATGATAATACCTGCAATGGTGTCCCCTTTTACGAATTTCATCGCACCATCCATAGAACCCATAAGATTTGACTCTCTGGATAAGTCGTCACGGCGTTTTGTAGCTTCTTCCGGAGATATCAAGCCGGCGTTAAAATCTGCATCAATGGTCATCTGTTTACCGGGCATAGCATCTAGGGCAAAACGTGCTGATACTTCGGCGATACGTTCCGCACCTTTTGTGATAACCATAAACTGAACTATTGTGATAATTAAAAAGATTACACCCCCGACAATCATGTTACCGCCCGTAACAAATTCCCCAAAAGCTTGAATTACTTCGCCTGCTTGACCTTTTGCAAGAATTAATCTTGTAGAACCAATAGAAAGACAAAGTCTGAACATTGTTCCGACAAGAATAATTGACGGGAATGATGATAATTCAAGAGTTTTTTGGACATACAAGGCAAACATCAAAAGTACAATGCCGAGTGTGATATTCAAACAAATACAAATGTTAATAACCCAGGTAGGAAGTTCAACCAGCAAAATAACAATAAGAAACAGTACGAATACTGCCATTAAAATTTCACTTATTGGATTTGCTTGTCCCTCCGGTGCTGCCATTATATTTCCTTCAATGCTTCACTTATTATTTCCGTCTGAGTTTCTATGGTGGCATCAATAACACCGTTTGTGGTTGTAACAAGACAACCGCCTTCCATAATATTTTCATCCGGAATTACCACTACTTTAGCTTCTAACCCTGCAAGAGCAACTTCTTCCGGAACCTTTTGCTGTAATAGTGCAACCTGTGCCGGATTTACTTTAAGCATAATTTTTGTTTCCTCTTTTGATAATCCTTTCAAAATTGTTTTAATATTTTCAAGGATTACTTCAGGATTTTCAGATATTTCTTTTTTAATAATTTTTTTTGCAATATCAAGGCTGATATCCAGTATGTCCGGTGCAATAGCATTATATACTTCCTGCTTTGCGCCATAAAATGTATTAAGACTGTCTTTTAGCAATTCAATGTCAGCCTGAGCCATTTCCAATCCGGCTTGATAGCCTTCTTTTGATGCGGCTTCTCTTATTGAATTTGCTTCCTCTCTTGCTCTGGATATTAAATTTCGGTCGTCAATACGGCGAAATCCTCTGCGGCGGTCACCCCTGCGGCGTTCATTTCGCTGTTTGAAATCGATATTATCAAGGTCGAATAAATTAATCTCCTCTTCTTTTTGATTGTTTTCCTGTTCGTCAAGAACAGGATTATCCGCCCCTTGATTTTGATGTCTGTTCTTCTTAATTATCATGATACACTATCATTATACACTACTAATTAAGTGTGTGGCAACAATACTTGCAACTTTCGGGGGTATTTTTTCATAGTATTTATCTTCAAGAGCGGTAAAGACCAGTCTTTTTACACCAAGACGCTCTTTTATAAGCATTGTTTCCAATTCTTTTTCAGAATATTGAGATGCAAAATTTTTAATTTTCTTAACAACTTTTAATGGAATAAGATCCGTGCTTTTAGGAAGATTCATTTTAATTTCCTGCAAGCATTTCATTGCATTTTCAACCCCGATTCTTTGAGATAAATCAGGGAGTTTCATGTATTTTATAACATCCTGAGCATCGTTGTCTTCAAATTTATCAAGATATACTTGAACTCTGTCTTGGTTCATTCGCTTAAACAGCATCGCAACAGTTGCAAGTTTTAGTGCTTTTGGCGGAATTTCATCCTCTTTTTCAAGTGCAGGCACTCCGGCATTTACAGGTTGAGGTAAATCAGACGGAGCATCAGCTTGCCCCTGCGGCATTTGATCAGGATTTTGTGCTTGTGCTTCAGCTTGTGCCTGAGCCTGAGCTTGTTGCTGCTGCATTTCCTGTGCCATTTTATTCATATTTGATTGCGATGCGGCAAATTCCATCAGGCTTTCATCTATAACACCCTTGTCTTTTAATTCTGTTATTGCATCAACATAGGCTTTATTGACGTGATGTTCTATAATTTCGATTATTTGATCGTTTGGAATCCCTTGTGAAAAAGTTTGTTTTGCAACTTCAAAAATGGTGTATGCAATTCTTTGCATTATAGAATCCCAGTGTCGTCTTGGAATTCCTGAACGGATTACGTCAACTGATTTATGAAAAGACCATTCCGCAATAATTTGGGTGATGTATGTTGATGTTTCAACATCAAAATTGAGGTTTTTATCTTCGGCAAGTGCTTTACCTGCCATCATTGAGAAGTTGCCAAGAGTGTTTATAACATACTCTTTTTGATCCGGACTGAACTCCGCAGGTACAAGATCTTGTGCTTGTGCCGCTAAATTTTGGGCAAATTCTTCGTATTTAAAACCTTTTGCTGCCATTATTGTTCTTGTCCTTCCCCGCCGTTAGCACCTGCACCTGCTTTTCCGCCTTCTTCTATCCAGCTTTTTATTCTGTCAGCCGCATCTTCACTAAGTTCATTAGAAATTGCCTCAAGTGAATCATCAAGCAGGCTTTCGTCAAAGTGGTATCCGGGTCCGCTTTGCGGTAATGCGCCTTGAGTTTGTCGTGCATTTATTAAGTCTTGTGCAAGTTCTGACTGTCTTTGTGTTAACTGGCTTGCACGATTGTTAATATCGTTAAGTTGTTGTTCCTGCATAAGTGCTTTTTGTCTTAGAGCTTCAACTTCAATTTCATTTTCATCTTTAAGTTGTTTAACTTTATTAGATACTGCTTTAAATGTCATAATGATACCGATTGCAGTAATTAAGAGTGCAAGCCACCATGGATTTCCGGAATCGTCAACTTTTGGCAGGTTTTGATTTTTGTCCGGAGATAAATAAGGATCGTTTGCACTTGAAAATGCAATTGATACATTTGCGGCTGAAACTTTTGGACTTGCTGCACGCGCGATAAGGTCTTTCATTTCTTCTATTGTTGTATCGCTTGGAATACTGTTTCTGTCCAAGGTTACTGCGATTGAAATTTCTTCCATTACACCAGGTTTTATGTATTCATTTGTTTGGGTTTTTGTTACTCCATATTGGGTTTCTGTTGCCTGTCTTGAATAATTTCTGTCCTGTGTTGAATCTGTTCCGCCTGTTGGCAATCCGTTCGGAAGATATGTACTTACTGCATTAACAGCTTTGCTTTGGTCTTGTGTTTTATCTCCCAGACCTTCAGAAAAGGATTGTTCGGATACTGCAGTTTTTCTTGCGGGATCGTAATCAATTGTAAATCTTTCAACAGGAGCCTGACGCAAAAATGTACTTACTGTTGCAACATAGTTTCCCGGTCCGACAAGTCTGTCTAACTGTTTTGAAACTTTTTGCTGCATATATTTGTCGTTTTCTTCAAGTTTTTGTATCATTTCGTCTTCGGCATCCATAACGCTGTGATAAACATTACCGTTTGTATCGGTGATGGCTATGTTTTCAGCATCTAATCCGGAGATACTGCCTAAAAGTAAATTGCTGATTGCTTTAACTTTAGATTGATCAAGTTTTTCTCCAATCGGCATAACCAGTTGAACAGTTGCAGTTTGTGGTTTCTGCTCGTCAAACATTGAACTTGTTTCAGGAATAGAAATGAATACTGTTGCATTCTGAATTGGCGGAATTTGTTTTATTAAACGTGCCAATTCGCCGTTCATTGCTCTTGCAAGTCTTATTCTTTTATCTTCTTTTGTGGAAGTAAAATCACCTTTATCAAATATTTCAAGTCCCACGTTCTGATCAACAAGTCCTGACTGGACAATTGCTATAATAGCTTTATCTCTGTCAGTGATTGTGCATTTATTTGTCAGTGTAGAACAATTTTTCTTATTAAGTACCAGTTTTGACTTTGTACCATCTAACTGACGTTCGGCGGTTATGCCCTGTTTTGCAAGCATTGCCTGAATTTCTAATGCTTTACCAATATTGTCTGTTGTTAAAAGTTCAACATTAGAAGGCAGTGGTTCATTCCCTACGACTTTTCCGTTTTCCCCTTTGCCGCCACTCGCTGCAATAATTATTGCCATAAGTATTACGGCAAATATTAATGCCGCACCGCCAATAATTCCATAAAATAGAGGTTTATTCTCTGTAATCTTACTAAAATCCATCTCTCGTCCCGCTGTCTGATTTATTTTTACACTACTTTTTTAGTTAATTAATAAATTAACTATATATTGATCTGCATAACTCTGTCGTATGCGTTGATTACTTTCCCTGTTAATTGAGTGGCAATATTTACGCTTATTTCCGTTTTTGACATTGCAACCATAACATCGTGAATGTCAACATTTTTGTTTCCCTGCATAACGTCTTTTAACAAATCATCCGGAGCATTTAAGTCCTGATTAAAATGTTCTACAAGTCCCGAAAACACCTGTTTGAAATCCTGTGTTTCGTTTGTTTCTACGGGAGCCAAACGTGCACTTGGCATATCAAATCCTGATGTGAACTTTGTATGCTGAATTCTGCCTGCCAAGTCATATTTTGGTATGTAACTGTGTAAATACATAAAATACTACCTTTCTTTCTTATAATACTGCATTTTTTGGTTTTTTATCAACTAATACATAAAAAATCAATCATATGGAGGAGAAATTTCATATTTTGCATGTGTTTTTTAATGTTTTTTTTACAAAAATCAATAATTTTTTGCTCTTTTGGGTGATTAAATTTTTATTTTTGTATCTTATTTTGTCAAAAGTATAAGAAAGGAGTACAAGATGAAATTTAATCCGTTAAAAGAAAAAGGTATGCCTTTAGAAAAACAAATCAGAACCTGGCACGATATTGCCCATCGAAAATATAATAAAAATGATGTGGATTGTTATTCCAGAACCCGTCAAATTTTGATGAACGGTATAGAAGTAGAAGCGTGGAATTTTAAACATAACTTCTCTCGTTTGTGCGAACATCAGGATACAATGGAATTTCTTGCTCAGACAAAGCGTATAGAAGATGCGCAGCAAACTACTATAAACTGGCTTGCACCGTCAGATCAGTCAGTATTGGAAACTACTTTGGGTTATGAACAAGTTGCAGTCGATTTAACTGCGTGGATGGCTCAAAATGAACCTGACCCTTATGTAAAAGAAACTTTTGATTTTGGTTTATTGGAGGATTTTGACCATTTATACAGGTATAGTCAATGGGCATATATGATTCACGGTATTACGCCGAATGATGTTGTTCAGGGACAGACGGATGTAATTTTAGGGCGTCCGACACAAAATCATCATAACTGTAATATTGTGCGTTTGAGAAAACATTACGATAAAAAATCAGCATCTCCGCAGACAAAAGTAAATATTTTGACTCTTGTTTCCGGTGAACAGCAAACCCATAACTATTACGGAGAACATGGATTTACTTACGGCAGTGAGTTATTAAGAGAAACTTATGCGGAAATAAAAGATGTTGAAGAAGAACACGTTACAATGTATGAGTCCTTAATTGATCCGTCTGAATCATTCTATGAAAAATTACTGCTTCACGAATTTACGGAGGTGTGTACTTATCATAACTGTATGATTGATGAAAATGATGAATTATTGATGCCGATATGGGAAGAATTTTTGGCAATGGAATTAGATCATTTGCACACAGCCGCGGAATTATTTAAAAAATATGAAAAACGAGATCCGCAAGAAGTTATAGGAGAGGAAGTTGTTCATCCTTGTCATTTTACTTCCCAAAAGGAATATGTAGCAAAAATCTTAAATGATGAAATTGGTAAAAGACTCGGCTCGGATAAGGATTATCAATTTATAAAAGATATTCCTGAAGATTGGGCAAGTTATAAAGTGCAGGAATTGGCGGGTAAAGACGGCTCTCCGTCAGAAGTTACAATCCGTGTGATTGCGGAACAAAAAGGCAGAGATCTTGTTTGTGCTTCAGAAGAATTAGAAGCAAACTTACCAAAACTTGCCAAAAAATCACTTCAGAATAAGGGAATGACAGAAGATACCGTTACTCCTGAAGAATATGAAAAATTTTCTAAAGAGAAATTTGAGTTATAATTTAAAAGACCTTCTTTATGAAGGTCTTTTATTTTTCATCTTATAAACGAACATCAAAATTTCAGCAACAGCTTTATATAATTCCGGAGGAATCGGCATATTAATATCTACCATTCTGAATAAAGCTCTTGCTACAGGAGCGTTTTCTATAACCGGAACATTGTGTTCTTTTGCAATATCAATAATTTTCTTTGCAATAAGTTCTGTACCTTTTGCAATCAGCATAGGAGAATCCATTTCTTCTGCTACATATTTCAGGGCACAGGCAACATGTGTCGGGTTGGTTACGACAAAATCCGCAGTCGGAACAGAATCCATTGCACCTTGCTGAAGCATCTGCATACGGCGTTGACGCAGTGCAGCTTTTACGTTCGGGTCGCCTTCAGAGTTTTTGTATTCATCTTTAATTTCTTTAAATGACATTTTTTGGTCTTTTAAAAATTTCCATTTAGTAACACCGTAGTCTGCAGCTGAAATTATTAAAAAGGCAATACAGGCTTTAAAAATAAATTCAGTCATAAGTTTGCCAAATTCAATCATGACAGCAAAATTGTTGTCTATTGCAGCAAGCATCAATATTGTTTCAATATGCTCTTTATAAACCATCCAACCGATATAACCGAGTACGACTACTTTTACTATGTTTTTAAATAATTCAAATAATGTTTTTATAGACATTATGTTTTTAAAATATTTTGTAGGGTTTAATTTATCAAGTTTTGGTACGAGCGGTGCAACCGCAACAAGCGGTCCAACCTGAATAAAATCCGCAAGCACTGCAACAAGCCATGCAATCGCAAGTATCGGTCCGATAATTAATGCAGTTCCTTTAATGGCAATAAAAGTGATATACATATACCCTATTTTATTTACACTTGCGTTGGGGATTTGCTCATATAAAAGTGTAAAAACCTGTACGATTTCTTTCCATATAAAAGGTGCAAGTCCAAAAATTACCGAAAATAAAACGAGCAGCGATACAGCGGTTGAAAAATCTTTTGATTTTACAACCTGTCCTTCTTTTCGTGCCTGTTCCAGTTTTCGAGGGGTGGCATCAAATTGCTTGTCCTCATCACCCATTGTTCTTTAACCCTTCTGATAATTACATTATAACATGAATAATAATGTAAATTTATCAAAAGTACATGTATAAAAAAGACTTCGCAAAATGCGAAGTCTTTTTTTACCATTCTTACCTTTTTTCTTTCATTTTCCCCTGATAGAGATTTTCTTACCTTTTTACCTGAGTTATAACTTTTTCAAAGAAGTTTCTTTGTGCTGAATTATCAGCTTTATGCCAGTAGTTCTTCAAGCAAATCGGCATTAGAATTTGCTTTGCGTGCTTTTAATAAGTATTTTTCAACTGCTGTTTTGATTGATTTTTCTTTAACAGGTAAATCGTTTTCCAGCAGCTGAGCGTACTTATACACTGTTGTCATTTGATATTTGCTGTTCATTTCCCGGTTCTCCTATATACAGTAATTACTGCATACGATAGTTTGTACTTTATCCCAGCAGAGAATCTAACAATTCAGCATTGGATACTGATTTTTGAGAGTTTCTCAACTGATTTCTGTACATGTAAGTTCTCAGTGCTTCACGAATTAATTCAGAACGTGTACGATTTTCGTTATTCGCTACTGAGTCAATTTCATCTAAAAATTTTTCCGGCATGGAAATCAATACTCTTGCCATGTTTTTCTCCTTTATTTTTCCCTATATATTTCCCCGACATCTATATAAAGTATTTCGTAAATCAAAAATTGCTATTTTGTAGTTAAAAAGTATATAATCTGTTAACATATCTTAACAAACTAATCTCAAAAGCCAGTGTTTTCGGGGTTATTTTTTGTCGTTTCAAATGCTGAAAT
This sequence comes from uncultured bacterium, assembly GCA_902788345.1. Taxonomy (GTDB): domain Bacteria; phylum Cyanobacteriota; class Vampirovibrionia; order Gastranaerophilales; family Gastranaerophilaceae; genus Zag111. The sequence goes on from CADAJP010000006.1 coordinate 72,541, forward strand.
TTTATACGATAGATTGCTGAAGTCTTGTGGTACGATTTTCGCTAAGGATATTTTTCAGTTTCATAAGTCCCTGAGCGTGAAGCTGACAAACTCTTGATTCGGACATATTCAATGTTTCGCCGATTTCTTTCATCGTCATATTTTCCTGATAATACAAGACCATTAAAACTCTTTCTCTTTCCGGTAATCTCATAAGCGCCCTTTGCAAGTCTGATTTAACATTCTTTTCTTCTGCCGCATCATGCGGAGTTAATTTTTCCGTATCTTCTATTGTATCTATTATTTCCATGCTGTCATCTGATGTGCCTTTTTTATCATAGATTGATGTTATTGTTACATCTTCTGACATTATTTGGGTAACTTTTGACGGCTCCATATCCAAATAGTTTGCAATTTCTGCGGTGGTTGGAGTTCTTCCGTATTCTTGTTTGAGAATTTCTATAGTTTGTTTAATTTCTTTTATTTTTCTGCGGATACTTCTCGGAAGAAAATCCTGGGAGCGAATTTTATCAAGAATTGCCCCTCTGATTCTTATGAGTGCGTATGTTTCAAATCTTGAATTTTTTTGAGGAGAAAATCTTTCAATTGCATTAATTAATCCTTCTACACCATAACCGGCAATATCTTCAATTGAAATGGTTGATGGAAGGGATACTTTTACACGCCCGACAACATAACGAACAAGATATATATACTGCACTATTAATAAATCTCTTGATTCTTTGTCAGATTTATTGGCAAGATATTTGTCCCAAAGGTTTGATAATTCTTCTTCAGGTAGTCTTTTTATGTGGCTGTATGAGGAGAAATCAAATTCCTGTTCCATTAACCCTTTTTCCTTCTTACATTATTATTTTATTATATGTTGATTTTTATACATCATTTAAAAGTATGAAAGATTAAAAAAATATTAAAGTTCTTATATAGCAAGAAAAACGCTTGCATTAGAAAAGTGTTTATAGTACAGTTATTCTGTATATAATGCTTTTAAAGGAGGAAGCTAATATGGAAACTTATGGTATTGAAAAATTAGGTATCACTTCTCCATCAGCAGTTCACAGAAACTGGACACCTGCTCAGTTGACTGAAGCAGCTTTAAGACGTGGTGAAGGTACATTGGCAAACAATGGTGCGCTTGTTGTTACAACAGGTAAATATACAGGTCGTTCACCTAAGGACAAATTTATTGTTGACACTCCGTCAATTCATGATGATATTGCATGGGGTAAAGTTAACAGACCAATCAGCCGTGAAGCATTCAATTCAATTAAATCTAAAATGATTGAATATTTGAACGGTAAAGAAGTATTTATTTTTGACGGTTTTGCAGGTGCAGATAAAAAATACACTCAAAAATTCAGAGTTATTAATGAAATGGCATCTCAAAACATGTTCATTCATCAATTATTAATCAGACCAACTGCAGAAGAATTAGCATCTTACGGTGAAGCTGATTATACAATTATTTGCGCTCCGGGATTCAAATGTAATCCTGAAGTTGACGGAACAAATTCAGAAGCATGTATTGCAATTGACTATGAGGCTCACATGATTATCATTGCAGGTTCTCAATATTCAGGCGAAATCAAAAAATCTGTATTCGCAACTATGAACTATGTAATGACAAAGAAAAATGTTCTTCCAATGCACTGCTCAGCTAACATGGATCCGCAAACTCATGAAACAGCTGTTTTCTTCGGTCTTTCAGGAACAGGTAAAACAACATTATCAGCTGATCCTTCAAGAAAATTAATCGGTGATGATGAACATGGTTGGTCACCTGACGGTGTATTTAACTTTGAAGGCGGATGCTATGCAAAATGTATTAACTTAACTGAAGAAAATGAACCTGATATTTATCATGCTATCAAATTCGGTTCATTGGTAGAAAACGTAATTATGAATCCTGAAACAAGAGAACTTGATTTTGCAGACGGTTCTTTAACAGAAAATACACGTGTAGGCTATCCTGTTAATTACATCAACAATGCGGCTATACCTTCAATGGGCGGTATTCCAAAAGTTGTTGTATTCTTAACAGCTGATGCATTCGGTGTATTGCCTCCAATCTCAAGATTAGACAAAAATGCTGCTATGTATCACTTTGTAACTGGTTTCACTTCTAAATTAGCAGGTACTGAAAGAGGTATTACTGAACCTGTTCCTACATTCTCAACATTATTTGGCGAACCATTCATGCCAATGGATGCTTCAGTTTACGCTAAAATGTTAGGTGATAAATTGGACCAATACGGTACTAAGGTTTACTTAGTAAATACAGGTTGGGCAGGCGGAAGTGCATCTTCAGGTGCTAAGAGAATGAAATTATCTTACACAAGAGCTATGGTTACTGCTGCATTGAACGGTTCATTTGATAATGTTGAATTTAAACACCATGATGTATTCAATGTAGATTATCCGACATCTTGTCCAAATGTTCCTGATGAAATGTTAGATGCAAGAGGAATGTGGTCTGATAAAGCTGCTTATGATGAAGCTGCTAATAAATTGGCTCAAATGTTCAATGATAACTTTACTTCAAAATATCCGAACATGCCTTCAGAAATTGTTAATGCAGGCCCAAAGCCATTAAGCAGAGTATAGAATAATTATTTATACTCTGAGTGAAAATATAAAGCCCTGATATTTAATATCAGGGCTTTAATATATTAATAACCTTCTTGACTTCGTCTGATAAGTTCAAGTTCTTCTTGGTGATATCTTTCTGCCGGATCTTCGATTACAAACTCATAAGGGTCTGTTTCTTCTGCTTGTTTATCCCCAAAAATAAGCGGTTTAGACTGTTTGTCCGGTTTTGCTTTATTCGGCATTGTATCGGGTTGTTTACCTGCTTTTCTTACTTTTGGTCTTGATGGTTGTTCAGGTTGTAAGTCCGGAGATTTGCCATTTCTAATCATTCTTGGATTCCCTGCGTTAAAATCAAATGTCATAACTGTACTCCTACTTTTATAGTTCCACATGTATTAATACGGAACAATTATATTAAATCTTTAATAATTTCTAAAAATTGACAATTTGTGAATAATTTTATACCATGATTATCAATATATATATGGAGAATCTATTATGAAAAGAACTTTATTAATAATTTCATGTTTATTAATAGGCACAACTGTTTTAGCAGATCAGGTTTATTATATAAATGCAGAAAGTACAACACCTACAATGATGGATACATTGGAAGAAAAAACACAGGCTGCCGCCGAAAAAACCGGTGAAGCAATAAAATCAGGTGCAATTAAAGCCGGTAAAGCTACCAAAAAAGGTGCTAAAAAAGCAACAAATTGGACTGCTAAAAAATTAAGAGACGGTGCTCAAAAAGTTATTATTAAAACTGAAGAAAATCCTGAAATTACAAAATCCAAGTCTGTAAAAACCGAAACAGTCATTGAAACAACAACTGTTACAACGGAAACAGTAAGAGAGGTTGATAAATAGAAATATATTAAGGGAATAAGGAAAAAGGGAATAGGGAAATAAGGGAATAAGGGAATAAGGAAATAAGTTTATTTTATTATTTAGATTATGTCGATATTTTAAATATAGAATCTTTGTATAATCTAATTTGTAAAGAACTTATTCCCCTATTCCTTTTTTCTATCTTTTGGTTAATGTTAACAAATGTTAACAAAAAAGATAAAAAACGCAATTATTTAAAATTGAAATACTTTATATATATACAGATGGAAAATCTATAATAGGATGAACGATTAAAATACTTATTAAGAGTATGTGAGTACAAAAGGAGATTGAAAATGACTTTTCCAATTAACGGATTTACACCAAAATCAAATGTTAAAAGTTCAGGTTTATCAGGTGATGTAAAATTAACTCAACCAACAATTAAAAATCCAGTATTTAACTTTAGTGAAGTTAAAGAAATGGGAAGAAAAGATTTATCATTGGTTAACAATTTCAATGACTGGGATATGACAATTTCAGGTGCAAAAGAAATTGCAAACGATACAAATAAAATAATGGCAAGTTTGGGCTATAAAAATTATAAAGTCACAGCTGGTGCTGTTGAAAGAACAAGCCAAGCTGTTCAGGCTTATCAAAATGATGTGGCAAAATTGGAAGATTTCAATACTTTGCAAAAATATGTAAAAGTTCCATTTGCTGAGCAATTAGAGATTGCTTCTAATATACAAAAAAATCCTATGCCTGAAATTGTATAATAAATTTAGTTATAAAAACTCACATACAAAAAGGTCAGTTTAATAAACTGACCTTTTTTATATGGAATTTACATAACAAATATTATAAGTATTTTATGTATGCCCCATTTCTTTGACCGCAAAGAAACGGGGCGCAAAGAAACTCTCCGACCTGATGCTTCGCTCGTTAATCATTTGTAGTTGCTCCACATTGAGTGGAATAACTCGCATTCGCTCAAACAAATTCCGCTTTGACATCGTGTCGCAAACAATGATTACTCACTTTCGCAAAGGTCGGATTATATATACCGACCTTTATTAGCGAACGAAGTGCCGGTCGTGGTTTTGTGGAACTTTTGACACCAAAAGTTCCTCCGTCTGAAAGACCCTGCGGAGCATTTATTAAAAAATAATAATATAAAAAGGTTATACTTATAATATTTGTTATGTAACAATTTTATTATTGCATTATTTAATTGTATAATGCCCTTATGAATAGTGAAGCAAGAAAATTGGTGAGATATATAAGAAGCGTAGGGGTTGATGTGCATACTACTACCAAAGCTCGTGGAAATCAGGGATTTTTCTTAAAAAATCGTATAGATATTTCAAAAAATATTCCCGAAGAACGAGTTATACCTACCCTTATTCACGAATTTACCCACTATATACATTCAAAAATCGAGCCGTTTATGGAAAAGACCGGCGGTACTGTTGAAAAAATTTTTGATGATAATGAACCAAAATTTTATGCAGATGAATTGTTAGAAGTAACAAAATTTGTTGATAAAAATTCAAAATTTGAAACTTTGAATTACCATAAAGAGTTATTAAAAAATGAAATCAGTGATTACGAGGAGATTATAAAAGCAAGGTATCCTGATTTCATGCGTTCAAAAGATTTTAAAGAATTTGATAAGTATATAAAAGATTCGGATGCAAAATATCTTTTAAAATATGACAGAATAAAACTTGTCAAACGTGGGTTAAATAGTAAAACGGCAGTTTATTCGGTTGATAACATTGAAGAAGATTTTCCGGGGATGCCAAAAGAATTTTGTGCATATATAAGACTTAAATCCTGTCAAAAAAAACAATCACGGATTTCTTCAAAAATTAATCGTCTTACAAAGTATTATTCCCGTCCTACAGAGCTTTTTGCAAGATTAACGGAAGGTATATATATAAATTCAGAGCAAATCAAAAAACTTGCTCCGAATTGTTATAAAAGGTTTTTTGAACTTTTAAACTGCGGATATTATAAAGAGTTATCCGGTTTGTCTGATTATTTTAAATTCATAATGGAATAAAATAATTTTTGTCCGAGATTTCTGTCAGCTTTTCTGCGTGCACGTTCCATGTCGATTTGTGTCAGCTCTTGTCCGATTTCTTTGTATAAATATTCCATTGCTGAATCCGTACGGCTGTTGTCATTTACATATTCTGCTCTGATTTTATTTAATTCGCTGTAATCAAGAAATTTCCCGCCGCATATATAACAGTCATCAACCACAACATCTCCGTTGACTTTTGAAGTATTTTTGACCATTTTACCGCCACAGGCAGGACAAATTCTTACTTGTTCTTCATCAACAGGTGCAAAAGTTTTTCCTTTTAACTTTTCTTCAATTGCCGATACATCTTCATTGTCTTCATTGAATGAGTCAAATTCTCTGTTATCAAAGAATATTCCGCCGCATCCGTCTGTGCAAATATCTACATTAATCCCTTCAGATTTAATAAAAACTTTTTCCATAATTTTACCGCATGCGGGACATTTAATTTCTTCAAGTGTATCCATGTTTTCTCCTTTAATTTTAATTAACTGATTTATTATACAAAATTATCCTGAATATAATCAAATTATTACATACTAAATTAGTCTATCTATATGACAAATAAATTAGATTTCTGCATTATAATTGCAGAATGGAAGAACAAGTTGTCGTAGAGCAAAAATATACGGATTTTATAAACTCACTTATTGATCAGATGAGGGATTTGCTTCCTGATGATGTAAATAAGCTGCAGCAGGATTACCTTGAAAATAATATTAAAAAATCTACAACCCTGCTTGCTCATTCTATGGAAACCGACAGCACATTCAAAAGTCTGGATTTTGAAAAACAATGTGTGTATATTCAGATAATGGCAGAGTGGTCCTTTCATAAGGAAATTGATTTGTTCCGCTCGGGTATTCCTGCAAAGTACTGGAAAGTTGTGATGCAAAAAATTTGGTACACAATGTGGGAAGTAATGTATGCCTGTATTCAAAACGAAGCTCCGGAAGGGGTTGTATTAAGTGTTATAGAAAGATATGTAAACAGAACCTATCAGGATGCTGTTGAAGAACTAAAGAATATAAATGTTATCGATGATATAACGGAAGAAAAAGCCAAAGAACAATCAAATATAGAAATCATGGCTTATGAATATATTAATAGTAAAAAACACCGAAAGGTCAAAAGAATTTTATATCATGCCGCACTTTTAGTGATAATTTCTTGTGTGGTAACCTTTTTGGTGATGTTTTTCAAAGTATATGGTGTTATTGCCGTGTTATCGTTAATGTTTTTATACAATATAATTGCTCATGAAAAGGAAGAATGATGAAAGAAAATCAGATGGAATCTTATTTCCAGTTTATACGCGTTATAATGGAAAGAATCAATGCTCATTTTGAAGCCCAAAAAGAGTATATTCATTGTAAGGAAGGATGTTCTCATTGCTGCCAAAACGGTGAATACCCATGCTCTGAGTTAGAATTTGAATTTATAAAACTGGGTTTTATGACGCTTTCCCCTGATATTCAGCAAGTAATTATAAACAAGGTGATAAATTTAAAGCAAGAAAAAGAAAAATGTCCTAAAGGACAGAAGTTCATATATGAATGTCCTTTTCTTATTGATAACAGGTGCAGTATTTATCGTCACAGGATGATTATTTGCAGAACCTTCGGGTTATCTTATTATGATAAGGATGATGAAACAAAGAAAAATACCCTAAAGGTCCCTTTCTGTATGAATGAGGGGTTAAATTACAGCGAAGTATATGATAAAGAAAAAAATACATTCTCTACCGAATTATTTAAAAAAACAGGATATAAAGCAGAACCTGTTGCTTATAATTTAGGTGTTCAGTTTTTAATGGAAAAGTTTGGTAAAGATATTATGGATTTGGATTTCGGGGAAGTGAAAGCCTTAATAGAATGGTTATAATTTGCCACCTGATATTTATTCATGGTATAATCAGAGAGTATGTTAGTTATAGAGGAGAGAAGATATGCGAGCTGAAGAAAGAACATTCGTAGCCGTAAAGCCTGATGGGGTTCAAAGAGGACTTGTCGGTGAAATTATTAAAAGATTTGAAACAAAGGGATATAAAGTTACTGCATTAAAAATGCTTACTGTTACTGATGCTCAGGCAAAAGCTCATTATGCAGAGCATGAAGGTAAACCTTTCTATGCTCGTTTGATAAGATATATTCAAAGCGGTCCGATTGTTGCAATGGTTGTTGAAGGGTATAATGCCGTTGCAGGCGTAAGGCATTTAATGGGTGCAACAGATCCTGACAAGGCTGAAGTCGGCACAATTCGTGCTGATTTTGCACAGGTAATGGAATATAATGTTGTGCATGGCTCTGATTCTGTTGAAAGTGCGCAAAGAGAAATTGCTATCTATTTTGATGAATCAGAAATTTATGATGAAAGAAAATGCATGTCTGAATTGGTCACAGAATATTTAGATGCTGACTAATAAAATATATTAATAATAAAAAAGGTGCAGTTATCTGCACCTTTTTTGTAAATATTTTTATATTAGTAACCGTATTGTTCGTGTGCGTTTAAGTATTCTCTGATTTCGTTTAAAGATGCCTGAACTATACGTGTAACTCTTGATGGGGATAAGCCGACTTGTGTTGCAATATCTTTAACCTGCATGTTTCTGTAAAATCTGTATTCAACGACAGTTCTTTCTTTTGGCGGAAGTTTTGAAATAGCAACCCTTATCATTTTACCCATTTCAGAAAGCTCTGCGTTTTCATCAGGTGTGGCATGAGTGTCTTTTATAAAATCAAATGGAGAATCATTATCGGAAGCATCAGAAGCTAAACCGTCAATAGACAAAACTGTTTCGTAGATTGCTTCACGGACTTTTGCCTGACGCATATCCATGCCTTCTACTGCTTCTTCCTCATCATAATCATCCTCTGCTTTATGTTTAATTGAGTACCATTTATAACGAATACGCAATTCATTTCTTATAGCCCAGCGTACCGCAGTTGCAATGTATGCAGAATTATATTTTGCAAGTTGTTCAGGGGTTTTGTTTTTAATCATGACTTGTATTGCGATAATACCAATGGACAACAATTCCTCGTACTCAACCATGTGAGATGGAATACGCCTGTGTTCCACTCTCGCTACCTTTTGTACGATATCTATGTATTCTTGTAATGTTTTGTTTTCCAGATTAGCCATAATATTACATAACAATATTACTATAAGTTGTAAATTCTGCGTTCATATATTTGATGTATTTTTAATTAAGTATTATTTCAAAATTCCCGTTATAGAATTTTATTTTTAAGGTTAATGTTTGACCTTTGTATCCTTCCGGCGGCGGATTGTAGCTTGTTGTAGAATTCATTGCAGAGAAAACCGCATCATTGAGAGTTATATTTGATGATTGTTTTATAAATGCTCTTGATGTCAGTTTCCCGCCGGAAGTCAGTTTAAATGACAGTGTGCAATCTCCGTCACCTACAACTTTTGTGAAATCAATTTTTTTACCGATAGTGTTTCTCAATCCTGCTTTGTAGGTATTTAATTCTTTTGTAAGTTCTGCCTGTGATTTTGTTCTGACAACAGGAGTCGGTGCAGGTGTTGTATTGTGTGTATTTGCTGTAGTTGTCTGCGTTATTGTTGTTTTAGGAACTGTATTTGTTGTAGTTGTTTTGATGTTTGCAGATGATGGTGCGCTTGTTGTGTTCATATTTGGTGTTTTATTTGCGTTAGGCTGAACTGTTGTTGTCGGGTTATTATATTGAATATTATTTTTAACTCTGTTTGTTACTGCCTGTGCCTGAGTATTTACTTTTTGCGTTTGTTGTTGAACAGTTGTTGTGGTTTTAGGTGTTTGTGTCTGAACTTTAGACTGTTGCTTTGTTTGCGCCTGAGAGTTTTTGACAGGTTGAGCCTTTTGAGGCTGTTGAACTTTTTTAACAGGTTCCGGCGGAAGAATGTTCTGAACAAATTTCGGCATAATTTCAATTATAGGTTTTTCTTCCTGTGGTTCTTCCTTTATTTCTTCTTTTTGCTCAACTTTTGCAATAGTGTTATCCCAAAAAGTGTCAATGGATGGTATTTCAATCTTTTCTTCAACTTCCGTTTGCGGATTATCTTCTGTAATTATATCTTTCTTGGGATTTCCTATAAAAAATAAAATTACAAAGGATAAAATTAAACAAAATGCAAATGTACCAATAGCCATTGGTGAAAATGATTCAACTTTTCCTCTGCCTTTTCTTTTAGGTTTTTCTTCTTGTGGTGCGTAGTCTGTGGTTTTTTGCTCTTGTTCTTCAATAAAAATATCGTTTCCGCAATCGCAAAATTTAGGCATTATTTCATATTTTGTTCCGCATTCACTGCATATAAACATTATTTATGTATTTCCTTATTTTTTTATTTTTTCTATATCGTTATAATCTGACGGATTTGAATATCTTTCGTTGCTGGATATTTTCCATGCTCCTGTAACTTCGGTTGTGACTCTGTTTGAGCCTGAAGGGAAATTCAAAATTGAGTGTCCCTGATAACTTCTTATGACAGGTGCAATGAATTGTATTGCATAAGGGGTGTAAGAAGATGTCGGTGACCAGGTTTGCACATTCGATACTTTCCCGTATTTATCAACCGTAAATTTGTATTTAAAAATTACGCCGTTTGGCATTGTAGGTAATTTTGAATCCTTCATTATTTGGTTATTCAGATTAGAACGCCATCTGTTCCATGCAATTTCTTCTTCCTGTGCACTCATTGCAACAGGGGTGTTACTTGTTGCAGAAGTTGTCTTTACAGGAGTTTGTGTTGTATTTGATTCTACTCTTATTGCAGGTTTTTGCTGCTGTTGAGGTGGTGGGTTCGTTTTAGGCTCATATTTTGGTTGAATTGGTTGAGGCTGAGCATTTTGAACCGGTGTATTTTGCATTTTTTGATTATTTGCAACTATCTTATTTAAGTCAATTTTTGGTTCTGAAAACTGTGGTTTTTGAGTATTAATTTTTGTATTAACAGGAGAAATATTATTTTTCACATTATTAATATTGTTTTGTTTAATTCCTGCATTTTGTGTTTTAATACCCTGATTTGAAAATGGGGTATTATTTATATTTGAAAAATTGATATTTTGCGTATTATTTGTAATTTTTGTATTTTCGGTGTTATCCGTAAATACCGGAACCTGATTAATAACATTTCCCTGCGAATTGTCGTTAGTTTCAATATTACTGTTTTGAACCATTACAGGTATATTATTTTCTTCAATTTTTACCGATGTATCGTCATGAACAACTTCAAAATCAGAGTTATAGACCATTACGGGTTTATGCATTTGCGGTTTCATAATACAAATGCAAATTGTAGATATGATTGCAAGTATAAGCAATATTTGTAAAATGCCTTTATAACCCATTTTTACCTGTCTATTTTTGATAATAATTCATCTATTGCAAACATTTCAAATTTGCTTTGAGAAAGCATAACTGTTTCAGCAATTAAAAGTGCTGTAGGAACAAGTGCCGCTACGCAGCTTATTAGTATTCCGTATAGGTTTCCTCCTATTTCTCCCATAAAATATGATACATTCATCGAAAATTCTATCAGAATAATGGCGAGTCCGATTAAGAAAAATCTTCTCATTTCTTCATCAAGTCTTTTTGCACCTTCAAGTCCGTAGATATCAACACCATGCTGAAGATAATTGTTAAAACCGTCTTGTTTAATTATTTCAGATGCTCTTATTTTTTTCTTGGTAACAAAACCGTTAACAAAAGAGAAAAATGCAAAAATAATTAAAAAGGTGGCGAGTACAAGAAATATCGGACTGAAACGTAATCCGCCAATCCTTATCCAGCCTGCAGCTTCAGGAAAACACATTGCTAAAGTATTTGACACGCCGTATGCCAAAAATGGTGCAGTAATTATCCCCAGTCCTATTTCTATTGTTGATTTCATTTGAAGGTGTAGTAGTTTATCATTGATTTTTTGAATTTTATTTTCCGACAATGAATTGGTATATTGTTCTATCCATCCTTGATATGCCCTTATTACGCGTTCAAAATCTTCTCTGTATTCATATGTATTAAGCTCTGCTCTTGCGTCTGTGCTTGCATTTTTTGCATAACCGCATCCGATAGCGAGTCCTGCGCAAGTGCCGGTATAAAATAGTGATATAAATACTGCAAATAATGGCATACCTTTTGGTGTAAGGTAATATGCTACATTTATAAGGTATATCGCAATGAAAAAGATTAATGACAATACTATCATAATTTTTTCAGCTGTTTTTGAGGAATTGTCGCCTTTTCCTGATTTATTCTGTAACAAGAGGAAAAATCCCTGTTTAAGCATTAGTGACAATGAATATATTATTAATGAGTATAAGAAAATAAGTTTTAAATTTACGGGCATTTGTATTACTTCTGAAGATGTTTCGGGAGTTAAACCGGTTAGGTAATTTGAAACCCCGAAAGCGCAAATAAATGATGCAATGTATAATGCAATATGCAATAATATTCCGAATTTTGAGTTCATTGACAATTTACGCCTGAGTTCATCAATTTTAGCGGAAATTTCTTTTCTTATTTTTACTCTTTCGTTTTCAATTTTATCTCTGTCTGCTGAAAATTCAGTACTATTACCGGTGTTTGACGGTTTTTGCGGAACTTCAGACGATTCAAGAATTTTTATTGTGATAAATTCATCAGAATCTTTGACCATAATTTTACATACTTTTTCAACAAGCAGTTTTTCGGGTAAAACTTCCCCTTTGAACAGAAAATTATTACAATGCGTCCTGTTTGTAACAAGACATTTATTTTTTTCTGCACTATATTGAATGGTTAATAAGTAATCAAAGCCTGTTATAAGCTGAAAATCATAATTGTCTTTAGAGCTTATGTTTATTACTTTTTGGTTAAATACCTTCTCTTTGTTTTTTGTGATTACTGCAAAAGCCATATTTACTCCTTTATCGTCCTATAGCCCTCAAAAAGCGTGAATTTACCTTATCTATATTAACCTCGTTTGCAACAATTAATTTACTTTCACCCAATACAGGATTTAATTTAGTTTTGACAAAATCGAGTTTTTCGGGTTCTGCGTATATAAACATTAATGCAATTTCAGGCAGGTATTTTTGTGATTTTTTAATATTATTTGGCAGGGTTTCCCAGTTAATACGTTTTGAAGCACTCCCGCTTTCTTCAAGAGCCCCAAGCACTACAATTGCTGTATTGTAGCCATCTTTTTTCATCGTCAAAGAATAATCAAACGCTTTTTTTATTGCTTCGCCGTATGAAGTTTGAGGCAGGGTATTTTTTGTGTATTCTTGCATTGCCTGTGTAATTTCCGAACCGTCACTTGCACTGCCTTCATAAATTAGGTACGCACTGTCACTTGTTTTGATTATTTTTACGGCATCTTCCGGATCTAAAATTGCACAAAGAGATTTGATATATTTGATTTCTGAGGGTATTTTTTCCCTGTTCTGAGTAGAAGAATCAATGATAAATGTTACTGCAGTTTTGTGAAAATCATCCAATTTTATATTTGAAATCAATACGATTGCTGTTTTTAAAACAATTGCAGCAACTAAAATTGCGAATCCTATCATCATCAATCGCTTATTCATCAGTTAAAAATTACCTTTCCTAATAGCTTACATTTGTTGAAAGTGGTTTTGTTAATTCAATTTCCATTTCTGTAAAAGACGGAATTTCTGCATCAACACCCATTTCTGCAACATTTGAAAGCGCACCTACTCCTGCACCTACTCCTGCACTGATTGCTGTTGCAGTTCCAATGTTTTTAGTACATGCTCCGATAAGTAAACCGGCAAGTCCGCCTACCAATGCTCCTACTACAACATCTTTTGCAACTGAAGCTACTTTGCCGTCATTTGTTACCGTAAAATCAATTTTTTCTGTAGAAATGTCATAAGTCTTTCCGTCAGGTGTAACTATTTGGTTGAAATCTATTACAACTCTGCCGTTACGCGAACCGTGACTTGCGTGACGAGCTTTTGTTAATATGCCATATACAAGACTGCCCTGCGGAATGACTGATACACCGTTTAGTTTTAAATCTTGAGAAATTACTGCGATTACCCTGTCGCCTTCAACCGCATTTGCCGTATTTATTGCACTTTGTAAATATATTTTGAGTTTTGTTCCGCTTTCAATTTTGGCAACATATCCGCGTAAAGAATTTGAGGATTGTTTTTGAGCGCTTGAACTGTTTGATGATGAATAATAATTAGGTTCATTATCTCTGAAAACATAATTGTTTGTTGCTTCGTTATTTATTGTTTTCTGAGCTAAATTATCGTAAATACTTATAATATTAGTGTTGAAAGATTGTTCACACTCAATATCAGAATTTTTTACGGCTTTCAAAATCTTTTTGTTGATTTTCTTATTATCATTTGAATTGTAATAATAGAACATATTGTTACCGCTTTGCTGTAATATTATTACCGCATAGTCAGAACTGTCATTGACAGATTGCGCATAATACGGATTTTCTTTTATAATTTTAAAATTATAAGATTCAATAGCATCCTTAACTACCGGTTTCATAGCTTCAACAGTTGCATTTTTTAAGTAATATACTTCGCTGAAAGCCATTGCGGAATTTGTTCCTAAAAATAATAAAGTAATAAATATTGCAATAATTTTTTTCATATCGTCCTCGACTCTTTCAATTATAACGAAATTATACAATTAATAGTTCACTCTTGCAATTAAATTTTCAAATGGTAGAATTATTCATGCAGATAAACTTGCAATAAATAGTCCCGGATCGTCTAGTGGCAGGACGAAAGATTCTGGCTCTTTTAACGGTGGTTCGAATCCATCTCCGGGAGATTAAAAAGACTTGAGCAATCAGCCCAAGTCTTTTTAATATGGAAAGTCTGCAGGGTGCAAATTTTTGCACAGAATAATTCTCATAATCTATCTTAAAAATTCTCAAACAAATTGTTTTTTTATCGCAAATATTTTGAAACGGATTTTTTCAAATCTTCTATTTTTTGTTCAAGAATCGGTGAATAATTTTTGTCTGTTATCTCTTTTTTCTTAATAGTTTTCATATTTTCAAAGTTTTTAATAAGGTTATTTAATTCTTCATCTGCTTTTGGATATTTAAGATAATATGTTGCATCAATTATTTCTTTAAAATCAAATAGTTCAACATCCATGCACGGAATTATGTTTGGTTTAAATTCTTCAAGGCCTGCTGAAATAATATTTTTAGCAATTTTTTTTGCGGTTGTGCTTTCGGCACCATAACTTGTCAGGGTATAAAAAAGATCTTTTAACGGACTTGTTTTAAGAGGATTATCTGCCACCTGATAGAAATCTATAATTGTTAATTTTTGGTTTTCCGTGTCAATAATTATGTTTCCGCCGCCTTTGTCAAATTCCATTTCATTGTCTATTGCGTATGCAAGTTGATGAAGCAGATTCGAGTATGTTTTCACCGGCATATTCGCAACTTCTTTTTGTAATTCGTAGCGGGGAGCATCATATAATTGATATGCAAAAAGGGTTTTACCTTTAAAATAATCCATAATGGATGCTCCTGCACCAAGTTTAATTTTTACGTGATTAACAATATCGCAGGGGGCTAAATGAATGTTGAAATCATTTTCGTATTCATCTTCGCACATATCGGGAATTCTTACACAATACGGTGTATCGCTTATTCTATATACCGCTGCGTGTCTGCCTGAACCAACAAATTGATCCTTGTTGATTGAATTTTTTATTTCTTTAAATACTTCATCGCGGGGCATATTCATCAAATCTTTGCCTGTAAAATATGGGTAGTTTCGATTTATATTTAAAGGGTTGTAATTATTATTTACAGCTTGGATTTTCATACTTTTTATAAACCTGATAAAAAATATTTTTGCTTTGAAGATTGTAAACAATTGCAAGTAAAATTTAGAAAAGAGATTTTTTTGTAATATAATTGTTCAAGCACGAAAGGATTAAGTATTTATTATGTCAAAAGTCATTGTATCGGGGATGCGCCCTACAGGAAAATTACATTTAGGTCACTATCTTGGAGTTATCAAAAACTGGGTTGAGCTTCAGGACAAATATGATTGTTATTTTTTTGTAGCGGACTGGCATGCTCTTACTACAAAATATGATAAAACTGATGAACTAAGACAAAATACTTATGATGTTGTTATGGATTGGCTTGCCTGTGGTATTGACCCTGAAAAAGCCGTTATATATGTGCAGTCATTGATTCCTGAAGTTGCAGAGTTAAATGTATATTTAAGTATGATTACTCCGCAAAATTGGGTAGAACGCGATCCTACTCTTAAAGATATGGTAAAAATATTAAAAACCAAAGAAGGTCAGGGGCAGCAGATGAATTATGGTCTTTTGGGGTATCCTGTTTTGATGAGTGCGGATATTATGATGATGAATGCTGATTATGTTCCGGTCGGGAGTGATCAGGTTGCTCATATAGAAATTACACGCGATATAGTCAGAAGATTTAATAACTTATACGGAGAATTTTTCCATGAGGCTCAGCCTTTATTAAATAATTGTGCATTAATTTGCGGTTTAGACGGCAATAAGATGGGAAAATCTTATCATAATGATATAAAAATATCTGATTCCGCCGAAGAAACATCTAAAAAAATAATGACAGCGATTACTGATCGTTCACGTCTTAGAAAAGACGATTTGGGACATCCTGATGAATGTGAAGTTGCTTTCAAATACTGGCAGATTTTTGGCAGCGAAAGTGATATAAATACTGTTCGTTGTGAATGCGAAAAAGGTCAAAGAGGCTGCGCTCAGTGTAAACGTCAGCTTGGCGATAAGGTTAACGAAATACTTGCACCGATACGTGAAAAAAGAGCATATTATGAAAATCATCCTGATGAGGTTGAAGAAATTATTCGCTCCGGCAGTAAAAAAGCTCGTCAAAAGGCAAGTGAAGTCCTTGACAATGTAAAAGATTTAGTGAAAATATATAAATAAGGGAATAGGACAATAAGAGAATAAGGCAATAAGTTCATTTCAAATTATCTTGCCTGTTTCCGCCCATTAAAATAACATAGAGTAATAGAGCAGATATTAATCTGTCAAAAATATAAGAGGTAAAATTATGAATACAGTAACAATTGCGGGTCGTGTAGGCAGAGATGCTTCAGAAGGATTTAAACCGTTTGAATCCGGAAAAACTAAAGCTAATTTTTCTGTTGCCGTAAACAGATGGGATTCAAAAACAAAATCTCAGGTAACGGATTGGTTTAGCGTAGATGTATGGGACAGATTGTCAGAATTTGCTTCTCAATATGTAAAAAAAGGTATGCTTGTTGCTATTGACGGAAGAATTGATAACAGAAAATGGACTGATCCTGCAACAGGAAATGAAAAAGAAATGTTTTATATTGTTGCAAATGATATTAGGTTACTTGGTTCAAAAAGGGATGCTGAAGAAGCTGTATTATGATAACGAATTCTAATGTAGTCTGTATAATTGCAGATGACCTGACAGGCGCAAATGATACAGGGTTGCAGTTCCACAATAATGGTGCTGAAACCAATATTTTGCTTGATAAAAATATTGAAGATAAACAGGATAATAGTCCATGCGTTTGGGCGATTTCAACAGAATCAAGAAATGTTGAACCTCAGGTTGCATTCGAAAAGGTTAAAGAAATAACTGAACTTGTAGTTCAGAAATTTAATCCTGATTTATTTTATAAAAAAATTGATTCTACTGTTCGCGGGAATATTGCGGTTGAAGTTTTGTCTATGCTGGAGGTTCTTGATTGGGACAGTGCTGTTATAATTCCGGCATTTCCTCAAGCCAAAAGAATTACCGTAGGCGGTTATCAGCTTCAGGACGGAGTGCCTATAGAACGTACGGAAATGGCTCTTGATCCTCATTCTCCTATTAGTGAATCTCATTTGCCAACGATGTTAAAAATGCAATTAGGTGAAAATCTTGAGCATATTGTCGGCGTGATTGATTTAAAAACGGTGTTAGACGGTGCAGGGCCGATATTGAAAAAATTAAATGAATTAATCGCTGACGGTAAAAAAATCATTGTGGTTGATTCTACTTCGGTTACTGATATTAAACAGATAGTTTTGGCAATACAGAAATCTGATTATAAAATTCTGCCTGTCGGGAATGCTTCAGGTGCAAAAGTTTTGAGTAATGAATGTTTCCCTCCGGAAGCCGAAAGCATAAAATCGGGTGAAATAAAAATTCCGAAATTGCCTAAATTAATTGTTTCCGGAAGTGCAACTCATATTACCGCAAATCAAATTGAGACTTTGGAAAATAATTGTATCTATTCTGAAAAAACAAAAATAATAGAGCTTGAGGTGGATGATATTATCGGCGGAGTCCGAGATGAGCTTGTAAACAAAATTGTTTCAAATCTTGAATCTTATGAAGCTGTTTTGGTTCACACTTCAAATTTATTTAAAAATTTCAATGGGTTTAGTAATGATAAAATTAATGAGGATTTGACAAAGGCAGAATTTGTAAGTCTTATTACAGGGTATCTTGCAAATTTGACCGCATCAGTTCTTTCAAAAATAAAGGCAATTTTGATAACTTTAGGCGGTGAAACATCTTATAAATGCTGCAATGCAATAGGAGTAAATCAATTAAAACTTGTTGATGAAGTGCTCCCAGCCATTGCATTAAGCAGATGTGAAAATTCAGAACAATTAATTATTACAAAATCGGGAAATCTTGGTAAAGATACTACAATTATGGATATTTTGCGTTATCTTGAAAGCCGCGAGGGTTAGTTGAATGGATAAAGTTGCCATTTTGACCGGTGATCCTAACGGAATTGGTGCTGAAGTTACTCTGAAAGCATTAAAATTTTTAAATTTACCAAAAGATAAGATTGTCTTGATTTCTAATAAGAGTATTATCGGTGATTATGATGATTATGAATTAATCGAAATTCCATATAACAAGGAAGATATAAAGTTTGGACAGGTTACAAAAGAAGCGGGGGAATTTTCTTTTCAGTCCTTAAAAAAAGTTTGTGAATTAAAGCCAAAGGCTATTGTAACCGCGCCTGTTGCCAAAAATGCACTTCATCTTGCAGGGCATTTTTACAACGGTCAGACAGAAGTTCTGCAAAAATATTTGGGCGGAGATAACAAAAAAGCCGAAATGCTTTTTGTTGCGGGTGATTTTAGGGTTTTACTTTTAACAAGGCACTGTGCGTTAAAAGATATTAAATTAACCAAAGAAATTGTTATTAATAAAATCGAAAATTTATCAAAAGTTTTTGAGGATAAATTTAGAATAAAAAATCCTAAATTTGCACTATGCGGGCTAAATCCACATGCAGGCGAAGATGGAATTTTAGGAACAGAAGAAATTGAAATACTAATTCCCGCAGTTGAATATTTGAGAAAAGAAGGAATTGATGTATCTTATCCAAAACCGTCTGATACATTGTTTATAAAAGCCGGACAAAATTATTATAACAATGTAAAAGATGAGTTTGATTGTTATATTGCTTGTTATCACGATCAGGGGTTGATACCTATTAAAACCGTTGCAGGCGATAAGGCGGTAAATACAACCATCGGACTTGATATAATACGGACTTCTCCGGCGCATGGAACGGCATTTGATATTGCAGGTAAAAATATTGCAAATCCCGACAGTACGATTGAGGCTATTAAATTGGCATTAAAACTGAGTTGTTAACATTGAATAAAATATAAAAGCCGAGGATTTCTCCTCGGCTTTATAAAACTAATATTTATTGTTCAATAATATATTTAATTAATGTTCTCACACCTGCACCTGCTGAACCTTTGCATTGGAATTCTTTTTGAGGTTTTTCCAAGAATGCTGTTCCCGCAATATCAAGATGTGCCCATTTTACATTGTCGGTGACAAATTCTTTTAAGAACATTCCGGCTGCAGATGCTCCGCCGTAGCGTGTACCTGTATTTTTCATATCTGCAACATCTGAATCCATGTTATCTCTGTATTCTTGCCACATCGGAAGTTCCCAGTATTTTTCGCCCGTAATTTTTCCTGTTTCAATTAATTTATTAACAAATTCTTCATCATTACCCATAATTCCTGATGCAGCCGTACCAAGAGCTACCATACAAGCACCTGTTAAGGTTGCCATATCAATAACTTCTTCAACATTAAGTTTGCAGGCATAACAAAGTGCATCAGCCAGTGTTAGACGTCCTTCGGCATCAGTATTGTCAACTTCAATAGTTTTTCCGTTCATTGCGGTTAAAATATCTCCAGGTTTATAAGCGGAACATCCCGGCATGTTTTCGCATGCAGCAATGATACCGTGAACTTCAACATCAGGTTTTAGTTTTGAGATTGCCTGCATAACTCCTAAAATTCCTGCAGCGCCTGACATATCGTCTTTCATTGTAAGCATTGAATTTGCAGGTTTAATATCAAGCCCGCCGGAATCAAAGCAAAGTCCCTTACCAATAATTGCAATTCTTTTTTTAGGATTTTGCGGTGTGTATTTCATGTGTATAAATTTTGGAGGTTGTGAGCTGCCCTTTGATACAGCAAGAAATGCACCCATTCCAAGTTCTTCAATTTTTTCTTTGTTAAATACTTCTGTTTCTATCCCTTCAATGTTTAGTGCAATTTCAGCAAGTTTTGAAGGTGTTGAATAATCTGCAGGTTCATTGGCAAGATTTCTTGTTAATTCCATTGCTCCTGCAATGATTTTTGCCCTGTTTACAAGATTTTCGTCAACCTTTGATAAATATAATGTTGCTATTGAATTTTCTTTTTTTGTTTTATATTTGTCAAAATTATAATTTGAAATTTCAGCGCCCAAAACAGCAGGCGCACCGTAATTGTATGAAGTTGTAAAATCTATTGAAACGGTTTTTAATTTCATACCGTTGCATTTTTTAATTACTTTTGAAACAGATTCTCTTATGATGTTGTTATTAAGTTCTTCTTCTTTACCCAAACCCAATACCATAATGTATTCGGCAGGAATTTCTCTGTGAGTATGAAGTACGAATATTTCGCCTTTCTTACCTTCAAAATCTTGCGGTAAAAATTTGTTTGCCATTTGATTGGATGTTTCTTTACCGATAAATTTGTTAATAATAATTGCATCACATTTTGTTTCTTTAATGTTTTCAACGAATTTTATATCCATTTTTCCCTCTCTTTCTGCAAAAAATTATAGCACTGTTTTATTTTTAATTAAAATTTTTAACATTATTTATCAGCATGATATAATTATTTTCAAGATGGATATTAATAAAAAAAGAAAAATAAGCATATTGGGTTCAACCGGTTCAATTGGTACTCAGGCACTTGAAGTCATTGAAAAGCTCGGAGACAGGTTTGAAATTATTGCCCTGACAGGTGGCAGTAATACAGAACTTTTGAAACAACAGGCTCAAAAATTCAAGCCAAAGTATGTTTGTTCAAATGATAAAGATTTTAAAGCTGACGGAGTTATAACATTATATGGTCAGGATGGTTTAGAGCAAATTTGTTCCGACAAAGAAAATGATATAATTCTTGTCGCAGTATCAGGTAAAATAGGCTTAAAACCGACTTTAACAGCTATAGAACATGGTATTGATATTGCACTTGCCAATAAAGAAACTCTTGTTATGGCAGGTGATATTGTCATGCAAAAAGCAAAAGAAAACGGGGTGAATATTATCCCTGTTGACAGTGAACATTGTGCAATTCATCAATGTATAAAAAATATAAATGATGTTGATAAACTTATTATTACCGCAAGCGGCGGCCCGTTTTTGAGAAAAACAACAGATGATATGAAAAAAGCTACCGTAGAGCAGGCACTTTGTCATCCGCGCTGGAATATGGGTAAAAAAATTACTGTTGATAGTGCAACCTTGATGAATAAGGGGCTTGAAGTTATTGAGGCACATCATCTGTTCAACATGGATTATGATGATATTGAAGTTGTTGTGCATCCGCAGAGTATCGTTCATTCTGCCGTTGAGTATAAAGATGGAAGTGTCGTTGCACAGATCGGTTTACCGAGTATGCATATCCCGATTCAGTATGCAATCTGTTATCCTGACAGATATGAGGGAATAAAATCAAAAAGTTTTTCTTTTAGTGAAATAGCGCGTCTTGATTTTGAAAAACCTGATTATGAAAAGTTCCCGTCATTAAAATTGGCAATAAATGCAGGTAAAAAAGGTAACGGGGCAACGGTTGTAATGAATGCTGCCAATGAAGAAAGTGTTTTTGCGTTTCTAAACGGTAAAATACGTCTTTATGAGATATATGAATATACTCAAAAAATTATGAATTATGATATTCCAAAAGTGTCAAATATTGATGATATTTTTTCTCTCGATAACGAAATCAGAATCAAAACAAGAGAATTAATAAAATAATTAAAGGCAAATTATTTTTTTAGAAGTTTTAAAAATACTGTTATTAATAATTTGAAAGTCATAAACGCTAATAATAAGATATATTATAATGATTTTGTTTTAATAATTCTTTACAATCATGCAAAAAGCTTGTTGACAGTGAAAATTGTTTATAATACGATTGTTATGCTCAAAAGTATTGTCCGAAATATATAAAAATAGCAATTTGAGCAGTAATTGAAGGCTTTTTCGGAGTCTTTGGTTAAAGTAGTACATAGAAAAGAAAAAGGAATGCGAAATGGCAACCAGCACAAAAAAATCAAGAATCAGAGTTTGTTTAAAAGCTTATGATCACAAACTAATTGATGTATCAGCTGAAAAAATTATTGAATCAGCAAAAAGAACAGACGCTAAAGTAGCCGGACCTATTCCTTTACCTACAAAAAGACGTATATATTGCGTTTTGCGTTCACCACACGTAGATAAAAAATCTCCACTATGGAAGAGTTACGTAGATTAGATTTACCTGCAGGTGTAGATATCGAAGCAAAATAGTTGTTTTGATTCCTGTAATGAAAATTGAATAAGCATTATGCATATAATGTGAACTACGACCGAGGATTAATCCACGGGTGATGGGGTGAAAATCCCTAAAGGTAAAGAGATAGTAGCGCTCGCAAGCGAAAGGATGCAAATCTGAAATGAGGCAGTAAATTCTGCATCAAGTAGGACGAGCACGGAAAGGTAAAATTATGACACTAGGTGTAATAGGTAAAAAAGTGGGAATGACTCAAATCTTTGACGAAAATGGTTTGGCAGTTCCTGTAACTGTTATCAAAGTTGATGAAACTGTTGTAACTCAGGTTAAAACAGTTGATACTGACGGATACAATGCTATCCAGGTTGGTACTGTTGCAGCAAAAGAAAAACATTTAACAAAGGCTCAGTTGGGTCACTTTAAGAAAAACAGCTTATCTAATTACAGACACTTACAAGAATTCAGAGTAGATAATCCTCAGGATTTCAAAGTAGGTGACAAAGTTGAATTATCAGTGTTAGATAATGTTGAAAAAGTAGATGTAACCGGTAAGTCAATAGGTAAAGGTTTCCAAGGTACAGTAAAACGCTGGAACTTTGGCAGAGGACCTATGGCTCACGGTTCTAAAAATCACAGAGAACCGGGTTCAATCGGTGCAGGTACAACTCCTTCACGTGTTATCAAAGGTAAAAGAATGGCAGGTAACATGGGTAATGAAAGAGTTACAATTACTAAGCTTAAACTCGTTAAAGTTGATTCTAATAACGGTTTAGTATTAGTAAAAGGTTCAGTTCCTGGATGTGAAGGAAGATTGGTTACAATCGTTCCAACAAGAACTAAATGGAACTAATGAATTTTATATAGGGTGTGTCGAGCCCGATATAATTCATGGCAATAAAAACAATACAAACAGTAATAACCCGCTTCTGCCATATAAAACGCTCAGTGCGAAAGGGGTAGACGGAAAGCAAAAGGAAAAATAAAAATGTCAAAAGAAATTTTAAGTACAAACGGTGAAAAATTAGGTGAAATAACCTTAGCTAAAGAAGTATTTGGTGTTGAACCTAATATACATGTAATGCATTTAGCATTAAGAAGACAGCTGAACAATGCACGTTCAGGTAACGCTTGCACAAAGACTCGTTCTGAAGTATCAGGCGGCGGAAGAAAACCATGGAAACAAAAAGGTACAGGCCGTGCAAGAGCAGGTTCTTTGCGTTCACCTTTATTTGCAGGCGGCGGCATAATCTTTGGACCAAAACCAAGGAGCTATGCTTTCAACATGCCTCAAAAAGCAAGAATGTTAGCATTGAAATCTGCGCTTAGTGCAAGAGAATCTCAAATAGTAGTTGTAAAAGATTTTTCTACTATTTCTGAACCAAAAACAAAATTGATGGTTAGTGCATTAAAATCTTTAAATGTTAACGGTAAAGTTTTAGTTGTTGCGAATACAAAAGCTGAAGAAAACAAGAATTTGGAACTTTCAGCAAGAAATATTCCAAGTGTAAAACTTATACTTCCAAATAACTTAAATGTTAAAGACTTACTTGAAGCTGATTTTGTTGTAATGACTGAATCTGCTGTTAATGAAATTACAGAAAGACTTTCATAGTCGAATATAAAGGAAAAGAAAAATGAGTAAAGAAAATTTATATGATGTAATCAAAAAACCTTTAATCACAGAAAAGTCAGTATCAGCAACTGAAAGCGGCAAATATACATTTGAAGTAAGAAAAGATGCGACAAAAGTAGAAATTGCAAAAGCTGTTGAACTTGCTTTCCCTGGAAGAAAGGTAAAAAGCGTAAATACAGTTTATATGCCATCTCATTCAAAGAGAATGGGTTATAAATTCGGAAGAACTGATTCTTCCAAAAAAGCCGTAGTAACAATCGAAGGCGAACCATTAGAATTTATGGCTATATAGTCTATCTTCTAATAGACGAGGGCGTTATGGCACAAGTCCTCAAAAGTAGTAGGCCGAAATATAATTCGGCAAAAGCCAAAAGGAGAAAATAAAATGGCAATAAGAAAAATTAATCCGACATCTCCGGGACAAAGAGGTATGACAAGAAGTGATTATTCAGAAATCACTACATCAACTCCTGAAAAATCTTTATTAAAATCATTAAATAAAAAATCAGGCAGAAACAATACAGGTAGAATTACTTGTCGTCATAAAGGCGGCGGAGTAAAAAAATCTTACCGTGTAATTGATTTTAAAAGAGAAAAGTTCGGTATTCCGGCAACAGTTAAAACTATTGAATACGATCCAAACAGAAATGTAAGAATTTCTTTATGTTTCTATGCTGATGGTGAAAAAAGATATATTTTAACTCCGGAAGGATTGAACGTAGGTGATACTATTGTAAGCGGTCCTGAAGCTCCTGTTCAAACAGGAAATGCTATTCCGCTTGAATTGATTCCGTTAGGTACATTTGTTCATAATATTGAAATGACTCCTGGTCGTGGCGGAATTTTAGTAAGAGCAGCAGGTAACAGTGCTCAAGTAATGGCTAAAGAAGGTAATTATGTAACAATAAAACTTCCTTCAGGCGAAATGAGAATGATAAGAAAAGAATGCTTAGCAACTATCGGTGTGTTAGGTAATGCAGAATTTAAAAACTTATCAATCGGTAAAGCCGGCAGAAAACGTTATATGGGTATCAGACCAACTGTTCGTGGTGTTACAATGAACCCTTGCGATCACCCACACGGTGGTGGTGAAGGTAAAACAGGTCCTGGCGGAAATCCTAAGACTCCTTGGGGTAAACCGGCACTTGGTTATAAGACTCGTAAAAAAGGAAAAGCGTCTGATAAGTTAATCGTAAGACGTAGAAATAAGAGATAATAATCTCAATTAAATACACTCAAAAACAAAAAGGAGAAATAAATGGCACGTTCATTAAAAAAAGGTGCGTATGTAGAAGAATCTCTACAGAAAAAGATAGAAAAAATGAATGCTAACTCTGAAAAGAAAGTTATCAAAACTTGGTCAAGAGCATCAATGGTAGTACCTGATATGTTAAACCATACAATTGCAGTGCATAACGGTAAAACTCACGTACCGGTTTACATCACTGAAGAAATGGTAGGACACAAATTGGGTGAATTCGCTCCAACAAGACTTTTCAAAGGTCATGCAGGTTCTGATAAAACAGCAAAAAGAGCTTAGTACAATCTAATTAAATGAAAAAGGATAAAACAATGGAAGCAAAAGCAAAACAAACAGACATAAAAATGACAGCACGTAAGCTACGCAGAGTAATCAACGAAGTTCGTGGTAAATCTGTTATTGAAGCTCAAGATATGTTACGTTTCATGCCTTACTTCGCAGCAAGAGTAGTTGAAAAGAATTTGAAGGCTGCTGTTGCAAATGCCAGAGAACAGTATGGCACAAGTGCTGAATCTTTAAAGATTTCTCAAATCTTTGCTGATGAAAGTACTACTTACAAACGTGCAAGAACAAGAGCTCAAGGTCGTATGTACTCAAGAATGAAACGTACATCACACCTTACATTAGTAGTTAGTGATACAACAAAATAGGAAATGATAAAATGGGACAAAAAACACATCCAACCGGATTTAGAGTAGGAATCATTCAAAAATGGGCAAGCTCTTGGTTTGCTAAAGTGAAAGACTACAGAGAATTCGTAGCGGAAGACGCTAAAATCAGAAAATGGATAAAATTACTATCACCGTTGTAACTGCAAAACCCGGTATTGTTGTTGGCAGAGGCGGACAAGGTATTGATGATCTTCGTAAAGATGTATCAAAATACATTGGTAAAGAAGTTATCATTAACGTTGTTGAAGTTGCAAGAATTGATGCTGATGCTCAATTAGTTGCAGAAAATATTGCTCAACAATTAGAAAAACGTATAGCATTCCGCCGTGCAATGAAACAAGCTATGCAAAGAACAATGCGTTCAGGCGTTCAGGGTATCAAAGTTATGGTATCAGGTCGTTTGGGTGGTGCTGAAATCGCACGTAGCGAATGGGCTAAAGAAGGAAGAATTCCTCTTCAGACTTTAAGAGCTGATGTTGATTTTGGTTTTGCAGAAGCTGATACAATCATGGGTAAGATTGGTGTTAAGGTTTGGATTTTCAAAGGCAACTTAATGCCTGGTGAATTAGCTGATCAAAACATCAAGTCTAACAAAGGTAACAGAGAAAATAATTCAGAAAGACCTGCAAGACGCCAAAGACGTCAAAAAGCAGTTGCAACTACTGAAGAATAATCTTAAAAATGTGTATGGTAAATAGATTTGCCAAAGCACAGTAAGTAATACAAAAGGTATAAAATAATAGGAGCAAATATAAAATGTTACAGCCTAAAAAAACAAAATACCGCAAAATGATGAAAGGCAGAATGAGAGGTACTGAAACCAGAGGTACAAAACTTGAATTCGGTCATTACGGGTTGCAGGCAGTAGAGCCGGGTTGGATCACCAGCCGTCAGATAGAAGCTGCTCGTCGTGCTATGACTCGTGAAATCAAACGTGGCGGTAATGTATGGATTAAAATATTTCCGGATAAACCGATTACTGCAAAACCTGCTGAAACTCGTATGGGTTCAGGTAAGGGTAATGTAGAATATTGGGTTTCCGTTGTAAAACCAAACAGAATAATGTTTGAACTGGAATACTTTGATAAAGGTGTTGCAACTCATGCACTTGAGCTTGCTGCACAAAAATTACCTATCAAAACTAAGATAGTTGTAAAAACAGACGAAGCATAAATAACAAAGGAATATAAAAATGAAATTAAGTGAAATGCGTGAAAAATCAGTCGATGAGTTACAAAATGCAATTGTTGATTGGAAAAAACAATTATTAGAATCAAGACTATCACTCGCAACTAATAAATTGGAAAACACAGCAACAATTTCAAAAACAAAAAGACTTATCGCACAAGCAAAGACAATAATAACAGAGAAAGGTAAGGAAAATGCCTAAAAAAGAAAAACAAGGAATGGTAATCAGTAATAAAATGGATAAGACTGTAGTTGTAAAAGTTGCAGACTACGAGCCGCATCCAAGATATAAAAAGATTATGGAATCCAATAAACATTATAAAGCACATGATGCTGAAAATGTTTGTAACGAAGGCGATATCGTAAGAATCGTTGAATCAAAGCCAATGTCTAAAGATAAACGTTGGACAGTAGCAGAGATTGTAGAAAAAGCCAGATAGTATTTATTATGATACATCAGGTCGCAGCATTACCTATGTGTAATGAGAGGCACAAGACAGGTCGGTAGTTTGCCGGCACAAAATAAAGGAAAGAAAAATGATACAACAAGAAACTAGACTAGAAGTAGCTGATAACACCGGTGCAAAACAACTTTTGTGTATTCGTGTTATGGGCAGCTCAAATAAAAAGTTTGCAGCCGTAGGTGACGAGATTGTAGCTTCTGTAAAAGATGCAACTCCTAATATGACTGTAAAAAAAGGTGAAGTTGTTCGTGCAGTTGTAGTAAGAACAAAGGCTGATATTAAACGTCAGGATGGATCTGTTATCAGATTTGACGAAAATGCAGCCGTTATTATTGCAAAAGACGGCAACCCTAGAGGAACTCGTGTATTTGGACCTGTTGCTCGTGAATTGCGTGACAAGGGCTATATGAAGATTGTTTCTTTAGCACCAGAAGTTATTTAGTATATGCTAAATGATACCGAAATAATATTCGGAATCCAATTAAATTAGTAAAAAAAGGAAAGAAAAATGGCAAACACAGATAAGAAAGATTTACATGTAAAAAATGGTGACAGAGTTATCATTATTGCAGGTAAAGACAAAGGAAAAATCGGTAACATTAAAAAAGTTGACCGTACAACAGGCAGAGTTACTGTTGAAGGTGCTAATATGATTACCAAAGCTCAAAAGCCTCAACCGGCATTGGGTATTCAAGGTGGTTTAATCAAATTAGAAGCTCCTGTAGATTCATCAAATGTGATGATTGTATGCCCTGCTTGTGATAAAGCAACAAGACCGGCAATGAAAGTTATTGACGGTAAAAAAGTACGCGTTTGTAAAAAATGCGGTGAACAGCTAGATGCTTAATGTGTGCTTTATGGTACGACATTAATACCAATAGTAAAGGAAATAGGAAAATGACAACAACAAAAAATTTAAAAGCAAGATATGTAGAAGATGTTATTCCTGCAATGAAGGAAAAATTCGGATACAAAAACATTCACCAAGTACCAAAAATCGTTAAAATCGTTTTAAACATGGGTGTTGGTGAAGCTTCTCACAATTCAAAAATAGCAGAAGCTATTGAAAATCAGTTAACAAAAATTGCCGGTCAAAAGGCAGTTGTTACAAAAGCTAAAAAATCTATAGCATCATACAAGTTAAGAGAAGGTATGCCTGTTGGTGCTATGGCTACATTAAGAGGCGAAAGAATGTATGATTTCATGCAGAAATTAATCTGCGTTGTTCTTCCAAGAATTCGTGACTTCCGCGGCGTTAGTGCAAAAAGTTTCGATGGCAGAGGTAATTATACATTAGGTTTGAAAGAACAAGCATTATTCCCTGAAATTTCTTACGAAGAAGTTGATTTAGTAAAGGGTATGAATGTTTCTGTTATTACAACAGCAAATACTGACGAAGAAGCAAGAGAATTGTTAAGACTTCTCGGTATGCCTTTCAAAAAGTAAAACGAAATTAATTAAAAACGAAAATAATACACAATAAAACATAAAGGAGAAATTCATGGCTAAAAAAGCGATGATTGACAAAGAAGCAAAACGTGAAAAATTGGTAGCTGCAGGTAAATATCCGGCAGTAAGACTTCATAACAGATGCTCAATCTGCGGAAGACCTCACGGTTATCACAGAGATTTCGGTCTTTGCAGAATTTGTTTAAGAAAAATGGCACACCAAGGTTTATTGCCTGGCGTAACAAAAGCAAGCTGGTAGTTTGTTTTGCCGAAATTAGTAATTGAATAAAGCAGGCGTAATTATTTATGCCTGCTTTAAATTGTTTAATTATAGCAAATGATATTCTGAACTAAATATTCATGACTTTTAATATGTCATTTAATTCAGATGATGTCTTTTTAACATTTGCATTAGAATATTTAATTGCATTATCAGGATCTTTTAAGCCGTTTCCTGTTAATATGCAGACTATCTTTGATCCTTCTTTAACCTGTGATTTTACTTTTATAAGCCCTGCTACTGATGCGGCTGATGCAGGTTCTGCTAAAACACCTTCACAAGATGCGATTAATTTATAAGCTTTTACTATTTCGTCATCTGTTACGAAATTAATCATACCGTTACTTTCATCTCGTGCAGCTTCTGCTTTTTGCCAGCTTGCAGGGTTGCCTATTCTGATTGCGGTTGCAAGTGTTTCAGGGTTCATAATTCTTTCCCCTTTTACAATTGCTGCAGCTCCTTCTGCTTCAAACCCCATCATTTTTGGGGCAAAAGGAATTTTCCCGGCTTCAAACCATTCTTTGTAACCCTTCCAATATGCAGTAATATTTCCTGCGTTACCAACAGGAATAAAATGATAGTCAGGCGCCTGTCCCAATGCTTCGCATATTTCAAATGCTCCTGTTTTCTGTCCTTCAATTCTGTATGGATTAACAGAGTTTACAAGTGTTATTGGATATTTGTCAGCTATTTCTCTTACCACTTCCAGTGCCCTGTCAAAATTGCCCTGAATTGCAATAATTTCAGCACCATACATCATTGCCTGCGATAATTTCCCTAAAGCTATATATCCGTCAGGAATTAATACAAATGTTTTTAATCCTGCTTTAGCACCGTATGCTGCGGCAGAAGCTGAAGTGTTGCCGGTAGAAGCACATATAATTGCACCTGAACCTGACTCCTTGGCTTTTGTTACTGCCATTGTCATTCCTCTGTCCTTAAAACTTCCTGTAGGATTACATCCCTCAAATTTTAAGTATATTTCAGCATCCAGTCCAATCTTTTTTGCTAAATTGTCTGCCTTAATTAAAGGTGTATTACCTTCATTTAAAGTTACAATCGGAGTTGAATCACTTACCGGTAAATACTGTCTGTATTTGTCTATTAATCCTTTATACATACTTCGCCTCTTTTCTGTTTTTTATAAAATAACATAAACAATGAAGCTCTACAAGTAAGGTTTGATAGGTCACAAATACAAGTGGCTCTGCTCGGGCTTTACGCCCTCGCAATAAACGGTACCGTTCGCAATAAGTCAGAATATTCATTGCTGACATTATTGCTCACCTTTCGCCTTCGGCTCATACCTCTGCTCGGGCTCTACGCCCTCGCAGTAAACGCCACCGCTCACATGTAAAACAAAAAGATAAACTTTTTTGTTTATACTTGTTCGTCTCTCACTTCGTTCGTGGCTCTGCTCGGGCTTTACGCCCTCGCAGTAAACGGTACCGTTCGCAATAAGTCAGAATATTCATTGCTGACATTATTGCTCACCTTTCGCCTTCGGCTCATGTAATTATTATTGCACAATAAAATTTTGCTGTCAACAATATGTTTTAATATATTAATTCAATCCCCTAAAACCCAACAATAGTGTAAAAAATACACTTTACAAAACTTAATATTAGCGTTAAGAGAACTCTTATTATTGCTTAATTGTCTTATATTTATTGAATTTAACTGATATTATTGTTTTTTATGATATACTTTATTTATCAAATATTAGTAATAAAGTTATTTAAGGAGATAAATTATGAGAGTTGCAGTCTTATCTGATATTCATGGTAATGTTCAGGGTCTTGAAGCTGTTATGACAGATGTTGTTGAACAGGGTTGTGAGCATGTGTATTGTCTTGGGGATCTTGCTCTTGCAGGTCCCCAGCCAAAAGATGTTATGGACTATGTCATGGACCAGGATACCTGGACTGTTATCCAGGGTAATACAGATAAGATGATTGCAAATTTCGGTCAGGATGTTTTGGAGTTTCTTGAAGCTCAGTATCCTGTTATGGCAAATGCAATTGCCAGTGATGTTGAAATTCTGGATGATTCATACAAGGCATATCTTGCAAACTTGCCGCCTGCATTAAGCCAAGAAATCGAAGGATGCAGTGTATTATTTGTTCATGGTTCTCCAAGAGCCAATAATGAAGATATTTTTCCGAATATGCCGTTAGAAGAAGTTGAAGAAATGGTTGAGGGTACAAAAGAAAAGCTTATATTATGCGGCCACACCCATATCCCATGCGGTTATCAGACTACAAAAGGGCAAACTGTAGTTAATGTCGGTTCTGTCGGACGT
The DNA here is from genome assembly GCA_902788345.1 of uncultured bacterium. GTDB lineage: Bacteria > Cyanobacteriota > Vampirovibrionia > Gastranaerophilales > Gastranaerophilaceae > Zag111. The sequence continues at coordinate 104,173 of CADAJP010000006.1, forward strand.
CCTATGACAGAAGAACCTGTTGCTTGTTATTGTATTATTGATTTTGAAAATGGGTCATTTGAGCTTGTTCACAGGTATGTACCATATGACAATCATACAGCTGCACAAATTATGGCTCAAAGGGATTTTATAGGCTCGGACAGATTATCTGATATGCTCTTAAATCCGGGACAAAGGCATATATAATATTTTTGCAGGCAGGTGTTATGTTCAAATATTACGGGAAATTATCACCTTATCTTTTTTTGCTGCCGGCACTGGTTATATTGGCGGTATTTTTCTTTATACCGTTTTTTCAGACTATTGGGTTAAGTTTTTTTGATTATTCTTCGAGCATATACAACCCTGAATTTACGGCATTAAAAAATTATATTGATATTTTGCATAATCCTGTTTTTTATAAGGTTATGGTAAACACTTTAATATACCTTGTAGTTGCTGTGCCGGTGCTTGCAATTTTTCCGTTATTTATTGCTGTATTGATAAATCAAAAAATCCGCGCAATTACATTATATAAAATTCTTATATATCTGCCGGTAATTGTATCTATTGTTGTAGCGGCAATTGCTTTTAAATGGCTCTATGCACAGGAGGGTATTTTAAACTATATAATGCAGTTATTTCATCTTGAGCCTCTCGGGTGGCTTACAGATCCCAAATATGCAATATATTCCGTAATAATAGTTACTATTTGGAAGGGTATTGGTTATTATATGATGATTTATCTTGCATCATTGATGAGTGTACCAAATGAATTGTATGAAGCATGCGATATTGACGGTGCGAATTTTTGGCAAAAGCATATGACTGTTACTGTTCCTCATTTGATGCCTGCAATTGCACTTGTTTCAACAATAAGTTCAATATCAGCATTAAAGATTTTTGCAGAAATATATGTTATGACAAAAGGTGGTCCGTTAGATTCAACAAAAACTATTGTATATTATATATATGAAAAGGCTTTTGAAAATCTGGATTTAGGGTACGCAAGTGCAATGGCTGTAATCTTGCTGGTTATTGTTATGGTATTTTCGTTGTTAAATATATTTGTATTCGAGCGTGGGAAGTATAAAATATGAAGAACTTAAAAAATATACCAACGCATATAATTTTAATTTTGGTATCGCTGCTGTCGATATTCCCTTTTATTTGGCTATTATCAACCTCATTAAAGGGTGCGGGTGAAAATATTTTTGCTTATCCGCCGACTGTAATTCCTCATGATTTTACTTGGGATAATTATGTCGGAGTTTGGAAAAGAGTTGACTTAATGCGATATTTTATAAATTCTGTAATTGTTGCAGGCGGAACTGTTTTGCTTAATCTTATTTTGTCTTCTCTTGCGGCATATCCTTTGGCAAGAATGGAATTTAAAGGAAAACGAATTACTTTTTTCACCATACTTGCCACAATCATGGTGCCTTTTCAGGCGATTATGCTTCCTGTATATTTAATAACATTAAAATTGCATTTGACTGATGCTTATGGTGATGTTTGCGGATTTATCGGTTTAATTATGCCGTTTGCGGTTAGTGCATTTGGAATATTTCTTATGCGTCAGGCTTTTTTAACCATCCCAAGAGAAATGGAAGAAGCTGCAATTGTTGATGGGTGTAATGTTTTTCAGGTTTTTTGGAAAGTATTGTTGCCTATGGTTAAACCCTCATTGGCGGTACTTGCAATATTTACATTCATAGGTTCGTGGGGGGAATTTTTATGGCCGAGTATTGTTTTGACTAAAGAGGCTATGTATACTTTGCCTGTCGGAGTAAATAATTTGCAGGGGATGTTTTCTTCAAATTGGCGTTATATTGCAGCGGGTTCTGTTATTTCAACTATTCCGATAATAATTTTCTTTTTGGCTATGCAAAAATATTTTATATCAGGCGAAAATGAGGGCGCCGTAAAGGGTTAAGTTATCAGTCTTTTTGCTTTTCGCGTCTTTTGTTGTTGTCGTGATTCATTTCTGCCAATAGTAAAAAGCTCAATAATATAAGGTTTAATTTTCTCCACATGTCATTTTTTGTTGTAAAAAATGATATGTTTTCCATGTCCTCATAATTTGGAATATTTTCTAATGATTTTTGATATTTTTCGACATTTTTCTTATTCAGAACAACTTTTTTATTATTTTTTACCTGATAAAATTCACCTTTAGCGGTTCTTCCGAGGGTAAATTTTTCATTATTTGGATTTCTTATCTGCAATTCAAATTCATCAGGTTTTTTGTCTGAAAATATAGCTTTAAATCTTGCGTTTTCTCCATTTTTAATTTTTATTGTTCCTGATAACGTATTATCAGCAACGGAAGAAAGAGTTATGAGTATATCTGCATTTATGCTGTCTAATTTTAAATTCAGCGTGTATGTTTCTCTGCCGTTTGATTTAATGCCGATGTTATCGACATCTGCCAATCTGTTTAAATGATATACTGCAGGGTATATTTTGTTTTCGTTTCCGAGTTTATGCACATCTTCAAAGTATTCTGTTCTTGCCTTTTCTTCCCGTTTAATGCTTTCAGGTTTCATAAGATTTTGCACAGACGGATCATTTTTGACTGCAAAAAATATTAAAAGTGCAAGCATGCCCTTTCTTGCCCATTCCGGTATTTGATTATCAGGTGTTTTGTTTTCGCTGTTATTACCGGAAATATCGTTTATGTGGTAATTAGGCGTTGCTGCGCCGTTAAAATGAGTATTATATGTAAAATTTTGGATTCTTTGTATTTTCATATGCTTATTAAAACTATAACAGAAAAATTTTTGCTTTAAATAAAAAGATGTATAGAATTTATCTATACATCTTTCTCTCTCTCTTATTATTTATAATAAATTAGCTCAAAGCCATAAGTGCTTTTACGGAACGGGCGTTTTCTTTTACATCATCTGAAAAATCACCGCAGATTGTACTTTCAAGCACTTTCATTGCTTCTTGTTTATCTTCAAGTGATAACAATGAATTAATTGTACTCATTGCAACCACTGTTGACATGTCATTTATTCCTTTGCCTCTATGAGAAATTACAACAGATAAAGAGTGCGGCTCGTTTCTTTTTACCAATGCACGAGCAGTCATTTCTCTTACTTCATCAATAGATGAATTTGTTCCGATTTCCTCAAGAACACTGACAGAATCAGGATTTGGATTAATTGTTAAAGAGTCGATAATATCTGCCACTCTGTTAAATTGTTTATTTGATTTCATCATTGTCATATTCATTAATCTGTTCTCCTTATGCTGCCTCTGCCATGCTTTCTTCTAAAGCTTTTATACTTTCAATAAGCATAGGTTTTACTTCTGTATGAGGGTCCATCTTTGCCATTTTAGCAACATTGCGTCCTCGTGTATTAATCAAATCTGCTATATCTACAGATAATTTTTCTTTAATTATGTTATAACCATTTTTGATGCCTTCACCAAGATGAATTTCGGTATTGCCTATTTCTTTCACTTTATTAAATACATTAACAACGCCTTCTTTCATTCTTGTACCAAATTCTTTTATGGATTCAATACCTTCATAAAATCTTTTTCCTAAATTGGCTATTGAGCCTACAAAAGTTGAATAAATCCTCTTTGTCCCCTGGGTAATGCCACCCGTAAAACTTACAGAATCTTTCTTTGCATTTGATTCAAATACATCTTCAGTTAAGATGTTTTTTTGAAAGTTTGATTTAGCAAACGGATTTGAATCTCTGCGAACATTTTGTTCATTTACTGTTGTATTAAAAATACGGTGGCTAAGTTGACCTATTCTTTCTATAGTTGACATACTGTTTCCTCTTTTCTTTGTCTATATCCACACATTTTAGTCTATCATAGCTCTCTGATAATAAATCAACCTTTTGTATGATTTGTGGTAAAATTAGGGTATGGAATATGCGAATTTGGAAGAACTGATAGCAGTAATAGCAAAGTTAAGAGCCCCTGACGGGTGCCCATGGGACAGAGAACAAACTCATCAGTCATTACGCCCTAACATGTTAGAAGAAGCGTATGAAGCTGTTGATGCTATTGATGAAAATAGTATGGAGCATTTAAAAGAGGAACTTGGTGATGTTCTTTTACAGGTGCTTTTACATTCCCAAATTGCCTCCGAAAGAAATGATTTTAATATTGAAGATGTCGCAAAAGAATTAAAAGACAAGCTTATTCACAGGCATCCGCATGTATTCGGGGATGCAAAGGTAAAAAATTCCGAAGATGTAAAAAAGAATTGGGATATATTAAAAGCGGAAGAAAAAACTGAACGCAAATCTGTTATGGATGGTTTGTCAAAGAGCATGCCGGCACTGATGAGTGCTCAAAAAATATCAAAAAGAGCAATAAAAGTCGGTTTTGAATGGCCCAATGAGGAATCTTTATATGACTGTTTATATTCTGAAATTGATGAATTTAAGCAGGCAGAAAATGAGCATGATAAAAATCATATGGAAGAGGAGTTTGGCGATATATTGTTTGCCGCTGTAAATCTTGCAAGATGGAACAAAATTGACGCAGAGCAGGCTCTTTTAAATGCTAATAAAAAATTTGAAAAACGTTTTCGCAAAATGGAAGAATTAGCTACAAAACCGCTGGAGGAGTATTCTTTTGAGGAATATGACAAATTGTGGAAGCAGGCTAAAAAATCAGTAAACATTTGTAACAAATAAATGAGTGTCAGCAATTTTTTAGAATAAAAATACTTTATATAAATGTAAGTGTAGTAGTGTGAAATTGAAGTGTTTTATGATTGACGTTGCAAACATACTTTTTACAATAAGAAACGGCAACCGTGCGAACAACGGTGAAGGCGGCAGAGGTCTTGTTACTGTCGGACAGGCTGCAAAATTCTTTAAGCAGGTCAGTAATTATGACAATATGTTTGGTAAAGGTACAAGAAGTGCAATAAATGCTTTTAACAGAATTTCTGAAAATGATAAGGTTTTCAGAGGTATTTCAAAAGGAGTAAAATTTGCAAGTGAGCATATAAATCCTTTAATTTGTGTTTCAAGCGGTATAAATGTACTGACTTCTGAAGATAAACAATCCGCAATTATTGCAGAAACCGGAAACCTTGCAGGTATGTTCGCAATGGAAGGCTGGATGAAGAAGAATTTAGACGGTATTGTCGATAAACTTCCGATAAGCAAAAAATGGAAACCGATTGTAAGGGGTATTGCTTTTGTTATCGGTTCAATAGGTGCATCTACAATCTGTTATAATATAGGCAAAAAGATTGCAAAAAACCTGAAAGAAGAAAACGATAAATACAAAGCTCCGGCGTTCCCTCCTCAAAATAACAATAATTTTACTCCGAGAAATTTAGCATTTAGTGCTTAGCTATTTTATGTTTATGAATATTCTCTGATAAGTTCGTGAGCTTCTTCACATTCAGGGAAGGTTTCAACAATTTTATCAAGATATTCGAGAGCTTCTTTGTTATCCTCAAGCTCGTGTGAACATTTTGCAAGGTTTAAAAGCATATTGATATTTAAAGGTGCCTTTTCAAGCATGTTTTGGAATATTGTTTTTGCCTGTTTGTAATCTTTTAAATTGAAATAGCATAAACCAAGTAAATTCTGTGTTTCCGGAATTTGTTCCATTTCAAATGATTTAATCAGATAGTCTTTTGCTCTTTCAAAATCATCTGCAAGAAAATATATTCTGCCTGCAATGAAAAACAAAAATGCTGAAGCAGGAGATAAGTTTAATGCCAGCTTAATTTGTTCAAGAGCTGTATCTATTTGTTTAAGATGCGTTTTATTTAGTGCTGAAAAGGCTAAACCCGTAGGACTGTTTGGGTTAATTTCAAGAGCCTTTTGATACATTGCATCTGCCTGTTCAAAATCGGATGTAGCATGAAAATAATTTGCATATTCAATAATTATTTGATAATCGTTTGGATCACATTCGTATGCTTTTTCAAATTCTTCTTTTGCGTAATCAAAAAGTCGTTTATTAAGGTAAAGAACACCTAAATCCTTATGAGCCGGTGCAAAATCAGGCTGAAGTTTGCATACTTTTTTGAGCATTTGTTCTGCCCTGTCTGTATCACCTGTTCTTACACAAAGAAGCGATAACTCATAATAAGGGCGATAATCGGTAATGCCTATTTTGATTATTTTTTCATAAATATCTTTTGCTCTTGATAAATGCCCTGTTCCTATATATAAAGATGCAAGTTTTTTCAATATATTTGCGGATTTTGGCTTCAGTAAAAGTAATTGATTCAGAATAGATATTGCGGTTTCATATTCTCCAATAAGCTGAAGGCAGTTTGCAAGATTAAACTTGTATGTTGTTTTCTGCGGATAGGTTACTGACAGATATTTGTAGTGCTCAATAGCTTGTTCAATTTTGCCCGCTTTAACTTCAGAAATTGCCCATGCAACAATATAGCTGTCATCTTCCGGTTCAAGTCCGTGAGCTTTTTCAAAATATTCACAGGCTTGTTCGTGATCTTCCTGCATTTGCAATATAGATGCAATATTGAAATATGCAAGTGAATCATCAGGAGCGAGTTCTGTTGATTTTTTATATATTTCAAGTGCTTTTTCAAGTTTGCCGGTTGTAAGATAGGCAGTACCAAGATTATTATAAAGCTGAACATTGTCAGGGTTTAATTCAATAGCTTTTTCAATGTATTTAATACTTTCTTCAAACTGTTGTGAAGCCATGCAGGCTGTTCCTGCAATATAATAGAAAGAATAGTCATCTTCCTTTGCATATTTTAAGCCTTCGTTTACATATTCAAGTGCTTTTTGAGGTTCTTGGTTTTTTATATGCACTATGGACATACTTTTATAGACATCAACATATTCCGGTCTGAGTTTGATGACCATATTGTATGCGTGTATTGCAGATATATAATCTTCAAGATTATCGTAACAACATCCTAAATAATACCAGCAAATTGCATCGTCTTGTTTGAATTTAATTACATCTTCAAGTATTTGTCTTGCGTCATCATAATTTTCAACATTAACTTCGCAAAGTGCTAAAAGTTTCCACGCATCAATGTCTTTGTCGTCTTGGTGTAAAATTTCCATTATTAATTCTTTTGCGTGCGCATATTCTTTATTATCAATAAGTTTATATATTTTATCAGCTTCATTCTCTTTCATAATAATGTAATTATAACACACATATAAAAAAACTCTTATTCTGTAAAGAATAAGAGTTTTTTATCTTTTTTTGAAAATTAATCAAATACGTAGCTGATAATTGCTGCTTCTCTAGCTTTTTTAATTGCTTTTGCTACCATTCTTTGATGTTTAGCGCAATTTCCGGTAATTCTTCTAGGAATTATTTTTCCGGCTTCAGTTAAGTATCTTCTTAATTTTGAAGCATCTTTGTAATCTATAGCTTCAACTTTGTCTGCACATAAATTACAATTCTTATGCTTTTTTTTGTCTTCTGCTTTTGCCATTGTTTTAATTTGCCTTTCTAGCCTTATTATTACTCTATTGTGTTTATTTTTTAAAATGGTACTTCTTCGTCATTCATTAAGACATCAGCTTGTGCCGGTGCAGGTTGTTCCATTTCGCCAAAGCTTAAAATTGAACCGTCTTCACTTTCTGTTCCGTATGAAGCAGTTGAGCTTCCGCCGATTACTTCTATTGAAGAAGCATCAATTTCAAAGACTTTCTTTTCTGTTCCGTCATCAAGTTTATTGGTTGCTGTCTGTAATTTACCGCCAACCAAAACTTTTTGATTTTTTGAAAGACCGTCAATAACATTTGATAATGCTTGTCTTTTAGATATTACCCGAACCAATGTTTCTCCGCCGTTTTCTGAAATATTTAAAACGAAAGAAGATACTGCAATATTATTCTGTGTATATCCTGTTTTTGGTTCTTTGTAAACAATGCCTGTAACGGCAGCTTTTGCTATTGTCATAACTAATCCTTTACTTATGCGTTAACTGATTCAACTTCCATAAACATTGTTCTTAAAATGTTGTCATTTAGTCTTAATTGTCTTTTAAATTCTGCAACTTTATCAGCAGGTAATGAAAGAATAGATGTTGCAAAGAAACCATCTCTGAAACCCTGAATATCATATGCTAATTTTTTTCTGCCTGCTTTGTCTGTTGATTCAACGCTTCCGCCGAAATCCACAATAATTGAATTAATTTTTTCAATTAATTTTTCTACTTCTTCTGCATCTAAATTTGGTTTGAAGATGCTCATTAATTCATACTTTCTCATTTATATTTCTCCTTTTACTATTTATATTTAAGTGTAAATAAATCTTACCATGAAAAAAATTATAATTACAACATAAATTCTGCATTAAATGTATAATTTGCACTTCCGGTCATAAACACATTGTGTTTAGTGTTGTCTTTAGAGCCCTGCCATTCAATGTTTACGGCTCCGCCGAGCAGATTAACTTTCACATTATTTTCTGTTAAGTTATTTAAAATGCAGGCAACCACAGTTGCACAAGCTCCGGTTCCGCAGGCAAGTGTTATTCCGCAGCCTCTTTCAAATACGCACATTTCAACTTCTTTGCGGGATTGTATTTTTACAAATTCAACATTTGTCTTTTCAGGAAAATATGGGTGTTTTTCTATTTCCGGACCGTAAGTCTTTGCAAGTTCAAGAGTATTCTCATCTGTGAATATTATACAGTGAGGGTTTCCCATTGATACCGGATTAATTTCAAAAGTTTTATCTTTTACGGTGAGTTTTCTTTCAGCGCTTTTAAACGGTATTTTTTCATCTTCAAGTATAGGATTTCCCATATTAACTCTTATATTCCCGTCATCAAGAATTTCAGGACATATAATCCCTGCAAGTGTTTTAACCTTAAATGATTTTTTATTAACAAGTCCCTTGTCATATACATATCTTGCAAAACATCTCATTCCGTTTCCGCACATTTGGGCTAGCGAACCGTCAGAATTTACATAGTGCCATTTTATATCCGCATCACTTTCGTTATAAGGTACAGGTATAATTAAGCCGTCTGCCCCTATCCCGAAATGCCTGTCGCAAAGTTTTAGTGCAAGTTCATTCAATGGCAGGTTTGTTTTTTCAAATTCTTCATAGTCCATAAAAACAAAATCGTTACCCAGTCCCTGCATTTTTGTAATTTTAATTGTTGTCATTTTATTCCTCTTTTCAGGCTAAATTATATCAAATCAATGCACAACCCGTTTGTAAATTTTTATTAAGTGGAAATATTATTAAGGTGTTTAATGTAAAATAGTTTATACTATGTAAAATACTAACGGAAGGATATATATGAAAAGGCTTAATCAAAAAGAATTAATGGTGTTGGAGCTTTTATCTTCAGGAATGACGAATGAACAGATTGCAAATGAGTTATTTTTATCTCCTAATACGGTGAAAATGTATTTAAAAAAGATTTTTGAAAAACTGGGAGTAAATAACAGAGTTCAGGCTGCAGTAAAAGCTGTCAGCGAACATATAATGAAAGAACCATAGTTTTATTGCTTGTCTGATGGGGTTGTTTTCTTTTCTTTGAGGTATTTATTTCTAAAATCTTTTTCTTTTTTTATGTATTCATCTAATTGTTTATTAAGTTTTTCAACTTTATCATCTGCTTGTGCCGGGGTTACTACATTCTTTTCTATCCTTGGCGGTGCATCTTTTGAAATTTCTTTGCCGGCATGCACAATGTTTGTGCATATTTCTTCAATATCTTTAAAGATTGTATTAAACAGGCTTAAGATTTTATTAAGTCGGGTTGAATCCTTTGCGACAATTATATTATTGGTTTTATCATCTTCCGGCGGATATATTTCAAGTGATTTTGAGCCGCCAAGACCACTGCCTTCAACTGTTGCAATAGAGCCTTTCGGAAGGGTTAATCCTTTTTCCGTTATGATAAATTTTATGTAAATATCTGAATATACATCAGATGATACAAGTTGGATTTTTGTAACATGACCAATTTGTGTGCCTAAAAATTTTACAGGAGAGCCGACAATTAAACCGTCAACATCATTCATAAAAATTTGATAACTTTTGTATTGTTGTTGGTTTTTGTGATATAAAAACCTGATAGAAAATACGCAAATGGCAACTATAAGCATCCAAATTGCAAATTCAATCCAAGAATAAACACGTAGTTCATCAAAATCTTTCATATAAACATTATACACAAAACAGACTTTTTAAGTTATCATGTAGAAATGTTAGATTTGCTTAAATCTGTTTTGTATGAATTTTTATCTTATTTTGTACCTCAAAGACAGAGTTACGAAATAACAGGTCATTGTCTTAAATGCGGTAAATGCTGTAATTATATGTATAGTATGGATACTTATACCGAAAAAGAATTTGAAATAATGCAAAAAATATTTCCCAAATATAAAAGGTTTTATATAAAAGGGAGGGATGAATACGGAAATCTTATTTTTGCGTGTAAACTTGTTACTCCGGAAGGCTTATGTTCTGATTACAAACACAGGTTAAGAATGTGTAAAAATTATCCTGCAAAACGTATAAATTACAGGGGACAATTGCACGAAGGGTGTGGGTATAAGGTCAATTTTAAAGAGTTCAAGGATTATATTGAAAAATAAAAAAGATTATAAATTCTGCAGGTCAAATTTTAACTATTGTAAATAATATTGTAATAATCCCGCATAATTTTTTTTTATGTGTTTTCATATAACAAAGGGATTTCAAAAATATGATAAATTCTGTTGGGATGGATAACATCAAAACAAGTATTTTTTATATAAATGATTTTCACGGAAAGTCTATAAATATGGAAAAAACGGTTGCGGCTTCCCGTTCTTTTGATTTTCAGAATAAGCAGAAGAAAGATACAGATACCCTGAAATTATCCTCCGGAGATGTTATGGTCGGCGAGGATGTTTTAATTAATAAGGCAGCTGTTTTGTTTCAAAATTTTATAGGTATAAGTTCATCAGCTATTGGAAATCATGAACACGATATGCAGGGAAGAGTCGAAAAGGTTCTTCCCTTTGTTAAATATAATTTACTTGCAAACAACGTAAAAATTAATCCGAGAAGTCCGTGGGGAAGAGTTGTAAAATCATCTGTTGTAGAAGAGATTAACGGTCATAAATACGGTATAATCGGAACAACTCCAATCGATTTATATACAAGAACAAAGTTAGGAACACTTCAAAGGGATATAAGTGTTGATGATGCCAAAACAACCCTGTATGATATACAGCTGGAAGCCGATAAATTAAAAAAACAGGGAGTAAATAAAGTAATTTTATTATCTCACCTTGGCAACAAGCTGGAAAAAATCGTAGCAAAAGAAACTTCCGGTGTAGATGTTATTCTTGGCGGTCATTCTCATGATTTGATTTTTGATGTTAAAGAAGGCGAAAATCTCTTCTATAACAAAGATGGAGAACCTGTTATTATTACGCAGGCCGGGAAAGATGGCAAAAACTTCGGGATTCTGAATTTAGAGTTTGATAAGAATGGTATAATTAAAAAAGTTCAGAATAATATAGGTTATACAAAAAATTTCCACAGGGATATGCCTGTAAAATATGTATTTGACAAACTTTTTGGCAATAATAAAGTTTATGGGGTTATAAATTCGGCTCCGCCCGAGCCTGAAAGATATTTGGTTTCACCGAATGCTCATGGAAACTTCATAGCTGATTGTATGAAAGATGATTTGAACTGTGATATTGCTTTAATTCAGGCTGCAAATATCAGAGGGTATTTTGAAAAAGGCGAAATTGATGAACGTATGATAAATGATATTTTGCCGTTTAAAAATGAATTATATAAAATAAAATACAGCGAAAAAGATATTGTGGATGCAATAAAATTTTCCTGCGAAAAATCGTTCTCTTCAAGTGCAAATAAGCCCGGGATTTTTTATGTGTCAGGGTTAGAATATACGGTTTCCGGTACCGGTAAATTAACATCTATGGCATATATAGATAAAAAGGGTAAAAAACATTCTATAAATGTTGAAAATCCAAGAAGTGATAAATTTTATACTACCGTAATAAATGACTATTGTGCTCAGGGTAATGATAAACTTACAATGCTGAATCGTCCTGAACAAATTATAGATAAATGTGCCATAGATTCAGGGGTATGTGTTGCCCATATTATAGAAAGAGCTAAAACTCCTATAGATATTAAGGATGACGGCAGAATTAAGATTCTTTAGCCAAATACTCCCTGACGATTTTTGTAAGCCCGTTAAAATATGTCAAATTTAATATTTCCTGTGCATATCCGCTTAAACATGTTAATGCTAGTACAAATATCAGATTGAATAATCTTGTATTGCATACATACGGTATTTTAAACAGATATTTAAAACACATAAATACGCAAAAGAATAATATAATAAATTGAAAAATCAATAGAAATACCTTTATATAGGTGCCTTTGATTATTTTGAATATTAATGTGGGATTAAATAAAAATTTTCGGTATTTAAAATTTTGTGAAAATAGTATAAAAATTGCGTTAAAAAACGGCAGTAACATTAATACAAGATACCCTACCATTTTGCTTTTTAAGGGAACTGTTCCGATTATTATCCCCAGCAAAATACAAAATATTATAAAATATGTTATCCAAATTATTATAAACGGTAATATTTTTGCAAATATCATAAAACAATCCATTGAGATTGTCGGAAGCGGAGATTCCTCATTTTCTAAAAGCTTGTTAGCGTATTTAAACTTGTATCCCGTAAAAAATATAGCCAGCATTATTGCCAAAATTGAAAATCCGATAATGTATTCGCTTCTTGGGGCAGAGAAAACAGAATATAAAGAATTACCTATAAATAAAGATGTAATATTTACAAACGCAACAGCCATAATTCCTGTCAATGCAAAAATTGACAAGTGAGTTGCTTTATTGTCTTCTCCTCTATATAAGTCTTTAACGGATTCTAAAATATTCATTCTCTCTTCCAATAATTATATTATAAACTTAAAACTATCCAAAGGGCAATAATATTTAGATATTGCAAAATGGGCTTTTTTCATCTGCATATATAATATTGCATCCTTGATTAATAATTTCTTTTATGACGGGTAAAATTATTATTTCGCTTTCAAAATGACCTATGTCGTATATGGCAATCGGACTGTGGAGTGCTGTGTGGAATTTCAAATCTCCCGTAACCAGACAATCTGCACCATTTTCTTTGGCATCTTGTATGAATTCACTACCTGATCCTGAACAGAATGCAATTTTGTGAAATTGTTTTATTCCGGAATTATTTATGATTCTTGCATATGGTGAAATTTTTCTGATAATATTTGAAAATTCCTCAATTGTAAACTTGTTTTCTATAAATCTCAAATATTCGTGGTTTGATTGAATTTTATATTGTTCTAATCCGAGTTTAGCGATTAAAGTATCGGTTGTTCCGCCATTTGCTTTATCTAAATTTGTATGAGCACAGTATATATTTATATCAGACCATTCTGTCGGCACATAAAAACAAGGGTGATGTGAAATAATCATATCGCAGTTTTGTTCTTTTGCCTGCTTAATAATGTTGTTAGTTACGGTAAGACACAGCATAACTTTGTTGATTTCATTGTATCCTTCGACCTCTACCGCCCAGCCTGAACAGTCCCACTCTTCCTGCGTATATTCAGGAGCAAACTCTTGTATCTTTCTTGTTATTTCGTACTTATCCATTCCAGTATCTTTCTTGCAATAACCTTTTTTGATGCTTTCTCAAATTTATTTATGTTACCTTCTTTGTCAAGTATTATAACTTCGTTATCATTAGAATTAAATCCTATATCCCGTCTTGAAATGTCATTTGCAACAAGATAATCGCATCCTTTTTTTTCTATTTTTGATTTTGCATTTTCTGTTAAGTTTTCACTTTCCGCACAAAAGCCGACAACAACCTGTGATGTTTTATTTTTGCATAATTCAGCTAAAATATCGGGATTTTTAACAAGTTCAAGTGTGATAGTTTCTTCGTTTCCTTTTTTTAATTTTTGATCCGAATAATTCTTTACCCTGTAATCAGCTACAGCTGCTGACATTATCAAATAATTTGTATTGCCAAATTCTTCATAAATTGCGTTTTGCATTTCTATAGCCGATTTTACTTTTACTGTTTTGAACGGACATTCAAAATCTTTTGTCGTTATCAAAACCACTTGCGCTCCCATATCATAGGCTGCTTTAGCTATTGATAATCCCATTTTGCCGGAAGAATAATTTGAAATATATCTTACAGGGTCAATGTCTTCAATTGTTCCACCGGCGGTTACTACGACTTTTTGATCTTTAAGTTTATCTGAATAATTCAGGGCTTCATCAACAGCGTTGTAGATTTTTTCTAGCGAACACAGTCTGCCCTTTCCTGTGTATCCGCACGCAAGAAAACCTGTTTCGGGTTCTAATATTTCAGCCCCGCGCGTTTCTAATTTCTTAATATTTTCTTTTACTCCTTCATTTTGCCACATCTTGCAATTCATTGCAGGTGCAATAATCATTTTTTTAGAAAATGCACAGGCTATTGATGTTAATAAATTGTCAGCAATTCCTTGTGCAATTTTACTTATCGTGTTGGCCGTTGCAGGTGCAATCAGCATAATATCTGCCCAGTCTGACAGTGATATGTGTTCAGGTTTCCAGTCTTTTATGTCAAATTCTTCAATGAAAACATTATTCTGAGTAAGGTTTTGCAGGGTTAATTTTGTAACAAAATTTAGTGCATTCGGGGTGCAGACAACTTTAACTTCTGCACCTGATTTTTTAAAGTCACGAATAAGAGCACAGATTTTGTATGCTGCTATTCCGCCTGTTATACCTATTAAAATGTTTTTATTTTGTATCATTTGATTTTACAATGCTTTCAATTTCATTAACTACACGTTCAATATTGTCATTTATAACCGTATAATCATAATTTTTTGAGCGTTCAAGTTCTATTTTAACTTGTGCAAGGCGTTTTTGTATGGTTTCTTCGTCTTCTGTGTGGCGTCCGCGCAGGCGTTTTTCAAGTTCCTCAACACTTGGCGGAGCTATAAAAATTAAAACAGCTTCCGGCATTTTTTCTTTCACCTGCAGGGCTCCGTTGGTTTCAATTTCAAGTATTATATTAAAACCTTCTTCAAATTTTTCTTTTATGTATCTTTTTTTGGTTCCGTAATAATTATCCGCGAACTGTGCATATTCCAAAAATTTTTCTTCTTGAATATTATTTTCAAACTGTTCTTTGGTTATAAAAAAATAATTTACTCCGTCAACTTCTCCCTGACGAGGTTTTCTTGTGGTGCAGGAAACAGACAAAATAAAGTCTTTATTCCGTTTCATAAATTCATTTATAACAGTGCCTTTGCCGACACCTGAACATCCTGAAATTACAAATAATTTTTTATTCATGTAAAAATTATAGCATAAAAGGGAATAAGGGAATAGGGGAATAAGTTATTTACGGTATTATAATTTAAAATGTATTTTTCATTTTTTTATTCTAAATAATTAATTTTTCCTTAACTTTCTAAAATTTTATAAAAAGTTGTTATATAAATAATATAAGGTTAGTTAAAAGGAGGACTTATATCATGATAAAACCATTAGGTGACAGAATTGTTATTAAAGTTATTGAGGACACAGAACAAACATCAGGCGGAATTTTTATTCCTGACAGTGCAAAAGAAAAACCTCAAAAAGGTGAAGTTATTGCAGTAGGTTTAGGTAAACCAAATGATAAAGGTGAA
Organism: uncultured bacterium; assembly: GCA_902788345.1. Lineage (GTDB taxonomy): Bacteria > Cyanobacteriota > Vampirovibrionia > Gastranaerophilales > Gastranaerophilaceae > Zag111. Next base: position 119,849 of record CADAJP010000006.1, read on the forward strand.
AGACAACCTATGGATGTTAAAGTCGGCGATAAAATTTTATATGCAAAATATGCAGGAACTGATGTTAAAGTTGACGGAGCTGAATACAAAATTTTATCAGTAAATGATGCGTTAGCAATAATTGAGTAGAAGTAGTTAAGTAGATAAGTAGTCAGGTAGTTAGGTTCATTTCAGAAATTACCAATAATAAATAACACGATACGAACTTATCCACTTATATACCTGAATACTTATCTACCTTATTAAAGGAGAAATAAAAATGGCAAAGAAAATAGTTTTTGATGAAGAAGCAAGAAAATCGCTTCTTAAAGGTATAGATGCAGTAGCAGATGCAGTTAAAGTTACATTAGGACCAAAAGGAAGAAATGTAATTTTGACAAAGAAATTCGGTGCACCTCAAATTGTAAATGATGGTGTTACTATTGCAAAAGAAATTGAATTAAAAGATGCATTGGAAAATGCAGGAGCTCAGTTATTAAAAGAAGTATCTTCAAAGACAAATGATGTAGCCGGTGACGGTACAACAACCGCTTCAGTTTTGGCTCAGGCTATTGTAAGAGAAGGTTTAAGAAACTTAACTGCAGGTGCTAATCCAATGTCAATTAAACGTGGTATTGATAAAGCTGTTGATCATGCAGTTGAAAAAATTAAAGCTATGTCAAGACCTGTAAATACAAAAGAAGAAATCGCTCAGGTAGCAGCAATTTCTGCCGGCAACAATAAAGAAATCGGTGAATTAATTGCTGAAGCAATGGAAAAAGTTGGTCATGACGGTGTTATAACTGTTGAAGAATCAAAATCTTTCGGTACAAACTTAAAGGTTGTAGAAGGTATGCAGTTTGATAAAGGTTATATCTCTCCATATTTTGTTACAGATGCTGAAAGAATGGAAGCAGTGTTAGAAGATGCTTATGTATTCTGCTGCAATAAGAAAATTAACTTAATTGCAGATTTAGTTCCGCTGTTAGAACAGGTTGCAAGAGATGGTAAATCATTATTGTTGATTGCAGAAGATGTTGAAGGTGAAGCATTGGCAACTTTAGTTGTTAATACAATGAGAAAAGTTTTAAGAGCAGTTGCAGTAAAAGCTCCGGGATTTGGCGACAGAAGAAAAGCTATGTTGGAAGATATCGCTATTTTAACCGGTGGTCAAATGTTCACTGATGAACTTGGTATCAAGTTAGAAAACGTTACAACTCAAATGCTTGGTAAAGCAAAGAGAGTTACTGTTTCAAAAGACGAAACAACAATTGTTGTCGGTGAAGAAACAAAACAGGCAGTAGCTGACAGAATAAGATTAATCAAAAAACAAATTGAAGCATCTGATAGTGAATATGATAAAGAAAAACTGCAAGAACGTGCAGCAAAATTATCAGGCGGTGTAGCATTAATTGAAGTTGGTGCCGCTTCTGAAGTAGAATTAAAGGAAAGAAAATTGAGAATTGAAGATGCTTTGAATGCAACAAGAGCTGCAAACGAAGAAGGTATCGTTCCGGGCGGTGGCGTTGCATTATTAAGAATCCAGCAGGAATTGGTTAATGGTATTGATGCTGTTGAATTTGATTCTGATGATGAAAAAACAGGCTACAGAATTTTAACAGCCGCATTGGATATTCCTTTAAGAGCAATTTCTAACAATGCAGGAGCAAAAGCAGATGTTGTAGTTGATTGTGTTTTATCAAAAGAAGGTGCATATGGCTATGATGCATTAAACAGCAAATATGTTGATATGTTCCAGGCAGGTATTGTTGATCCTGCAAAGGTTACACGTTCAGCATTAACAAATGCCGCATCAGTTGCTTCAATGTTATTGACAACAGAAGCCGCAGTTGTTGAATTGCCTGAAGAAAATGCTCCGGCTGCTCCGGCTATGCCTGCAGGCATGGGTGGAATGGGCGGTATGATGTAATAATCATAAAGTCAAAGTTAAAAATAAAAAAGGCATCGGATTTTTCCGATGTCTTTTTTTAAGCAAAAAATATATTTTCGTGGTTTATTGTTTTTATGGAAGTGAATTTTAATACAAATAAAGTTTCTTTTAAGGCAGGACTTACTCCTGTGTTGCGAAAAGAAATTCAGCATACTGATTGCAAAGCAGTCCAAAATATTATAAAAGATACATTTGAAACTGAAGCTGATTTTGCAGGGAATAAACTTTTGGCAAAATTGATGCATGATTCTTTAAATATTTGCAGACAAATCAGTGAAAAATATAAACTTCCCTTTGATATTTATCCGCCGAAGATAAAAGTTTATAATAATCAAGAGCTTGCATCTTATGAAGATGTTCATTTCGGATTTTGCATAGGCGAAAAATTTAAAGTATTAAAAAAAGAACCCGAATACCCTGTCCGTTCTGTTTTTATCAAAAATATAAAAGATAGTGCATCTATTTTTAATGATAGTGTGGATAAGTGGTATAAGATGAATATCATATCTTCAGATTCGGTATTTTTGCCTTTTTTACATGAACTTATGCACAATATACATATGAAACTTGTATTTGATAAATCAGGTTATGACAAAGGTTTAATTGAAATGAAAAAGATGTCCGGTCAAATGCCGTCTTTTGACAGGTGTATAATAAGAGATGAAATAGGTGAATATGCAAGTAAATCAAAAGCCGAATTGTTTCCTGAAGTTGTTTCGAAATTAATTTGTGAATCCATGGATGAAGATAATATTATTACAAAAAATCCTATGGATAATCTGAAAAATTTACCTGAATTCATCCGGAGTTTTATAAAAAATCAAATAGGAATTTTATAATTTGACAAAATTAATCACAAGTGGTAATATACTACAGAGGTAATAAATTACATGACATTATTATTAAATAAAAAATCAAATAGCTCATCATCCTCATCATCAAGCAAGCAAATGGCGGGACTTGAGATTTTTTGATGTGAGTTATTTATAACGAATATAAAAAGATAAAAAGGTTCCGCAAAAGCGAAGCCTTTTTTAGTGTGTAAAAAATAAGACTTGGGAAAATAAGGATACAAAATGGAATTAACAATTAATCAAATCAGAAACAATAAAACAAATAATTATCAGCCGAAATTTAAAGGAATTTTAGATGCACCTTTGACATCAGTATTAAGGGTTTTAGACTCAAATGAGATGGCAAATGCGGCGGTGCTTGATTTGGGGACAATGGTCGCTCCAAGAACTTATTTTGATTCAAAAGAAAGAAACAAATATGCAGGTGCAGAAACTTTTATAAGAGAAATTTGCGGAACATTTATTAACTGCTTTTCTGCAGGTATATTTGGCGGACTTATTGCAAAAGCTGTTGTTAAGCATATAGATAAAAATGTTAATATAAATCCGAAAAGCTGGTTTAGTAATGATTCATTAAATGTACTAAAATCCGCTTGGGACGGAAGTCAGAATAATACTTACAATTATGTAAAAAATGTTTTAAACGGTATAAGTGCAAAAGATGGTTTAAAAACCGTAAAATTTTCTGATATAAATTGGGATAAAACACAGTGGTTTGAAGAAGATAAATGGCTAAAATACAGATGGGACAACCCTGTATATGCTAATTTGCATAATAAATTAAAAACTGCAGACAGTATAATAAAACATACTGCAAGTCTTATTGATGATAAAAATTTAACTGTTCATGATAAAAAACAGGCATTTGGTATTATAGAGTCGAGAATAACAAATGGTCTTAAAGCTAATAAAGATATTGAAGTCAAATCGGGTAAATATACTCTTTCTACAAATCTTACAAATCTTATAAGAGATATTTATGACTTGGGAAATGATGTGTTTACAAATCCCAAAGTTGATATTCAGGGTGCGTTAAATAAAATTCGAAAAGTAAATAATGCCAAAATTTTCGGTGCATTGGCTCTTGCTTCAGGTGTAGGTATAAGTGTTCAGAGATTAAACAGAAAATTAACCGAAAAACGCACAGGTCAAAAGGGGTTTGTTGGCGAAGTTGATTATTTGGACAGGGTAAATAAAGCAAATTCACAGACTGCTTCAGTAGAATCAAATGACAAAAATAAAACACTCTGGGCAAAGAAAATTCTTGCAAGTGTTGGTATGGCAATGATGGTTATGGGTGTTATGAAAGTTAAAAATCCTGCAGATTTTGTTAAAAAACTGCAGTTTACAGGGCCTGTTTCTACCGGTAACGCAATTAAAACGGTTTATATGTCAACTATTATAGGAAGATTTTTGGCGGCAGACAGTGATAACGAGCTTCGAGAAACCGTAGTAAGAGATTATTTTGGTTTCCTAAATTGGCTCGTATTAGGCGGTTTTGCGGCAAAAGGCGTTGCAAATATTCTTGATCCAAAGAAAGAAAACTTATTCAATATTAAAAAAGATGGCAAAGGTATAATGCACTGGTTAAATGATTTAAGTTTGAAAACTCATACCGAAATTGCATCAAAAGGTGCTGAATTTGCCAAAAAGAATATTTGGAAATTAAATCTTTCTCATATTGTGGGGCTTGCTTATTCAACCATTATGCTCGGTATTGTTTTACCGAAAATAAATATTTATATGACAAAGCATAAGGCAGAAAAAGAAAATAAGTCAGAAAAATCATAAAAAATTATTTATATATCGGGTAAATTATTTTCCAAGAGTACAAAATTGTACTCTTTTATTTTTTGTAATAGAATAGTGCGGTATGACAAAGACAAATTTTGATTATTTAAAAGAAGCAGACAGCGATTTATATGAAATAATTACTGATGCGGAAAAATTATATCGTGATGAATATTTTGAGCAATCAATGGGACAGGCAAGACGCTTTGGCGAACATGTATGTCGTAATGTTCTTGGCAAAAATCGTACAACCGAGGTTACTTTTGATGAAATGCTGGCAACTTTAAAAGACAAAATTCAGGGGTTTGAACAGGAAAAAGAGTTTATAGATGATTTATATTTTTTAAAAAAGAACGGCAATATTTCTGTTCATTCCGGCAAGGTTAGTCATAACGGAACTCTTGCTCTTGAATGTCTGCAAAGGGCATTTGAAGTAGGGTTGAATTATGCTGTTTATTATCAAAAAAATGATGCTGATATATTGAAGCTACAATATGATGTTGAACTTTTGGTTACAGGTAACCGGTCAAAGAAATCTTTGTCAGATAAATATCTTGAAGCAAAAGACAAGGCAAAACCTGTAGAAAAACCTAAAAAAACAAAGAAAAAAGAGCAAAAAGAAAAACCTCAGGTTTCTTCAATGAAATCAGTACCTAAAAAGAATTTTAATTATGGTTTTTGGATTACAGTCGGTGTATTTTTGTTTGTTGCGCTTTGTATGGTGATTTATTTGTTAATGTAAAAATGGTGCAGGTGTATAGAATAGGAAGTGAAAATTATCACAAACTAACTCTCTACCCTTGGGCGAGGGGATATTTGGCAGGGTGCAATTTTTTGCACCAAAAATTATTCATAATATCGCAGAATTTGAAATATTTTTGCAAATAAAATTTTTCGGTACATTGACAGAAAAATTAAATTTTATGGTTCTTATTATTTTTGGAATATCATTTTGATTAGTAGTAGCGTGCATTTTAATGCACGAAAAACTTATTCATAATCCAATTCATCAATGTTATATTCATTTTTAAAATTACACCAATCTTTTTCATAATATCCATTTTGAACAAATTTATTAAAAGATGAAAATTTCCAATCTTTAGGTGCAATATTATAATGCTTTGTCGGATTGTAATGAATATAGTCAATGTGTTTGTGCAAATCTTCTTCATCTCGGATTATATGGTCATAATATCTTCGTTGCCAAATCCCTTTTTCATTCCGTTTTTTAGCAGATTCGGAAATATCATTACAAACATATTCATCAGAAATATGTGAAGAAAAGTAATATTTTATGGATTTAATAATTTGTGGAATTTCAGCAGATTTTTTTGTACAAATTATCAAATGACAATGTTCTTTCATTACAACGATTGCAAAAATATCAAATAAAAATTTTGTTTTTGTATGTTTTATGCTTTCTTTTAATAAATCTATATTTGGTATCAATATTTCTCTGCGATTATGTGTAACAAATGTTATAAAAACGAACATCTGCTGATTATTGAAATATCTCCTAAATGTAGCCATGTAATATATAATAACATAAATCATTTTCGTGCATTAAAATGCACGCTACACACTATTTTTTCCAAGTTCCAAACCCCTGTTCACGATGCAGTTGTTCTTTCAATCTTCGTCCCATATTACTTGCTACATCTGTATCAAGGTCTTTAGTTATAAAATGAGCATCTCTTGCTGCTAATGGCATTTGAAATGACGACTTGTCTAATGCTTCTATTGCTTCTAATTTTTGAGCATTCTTCATTCTTTCAAATTTTTTAATTGCATTCAAAGGAGCTTGAAATCCCATATAATCTAAAACTTCGTCTTCTGCTTTGGTATTAATTGCACTTTGAGGAGGGTTGTTTTTCAACCAATTTCTTTCATCTTTAATATGGATTACAAATTCTTTAACCCAGCTTGTAATTTTTTTAATAGGATTTTTTGAATATTTACCGGATTCTTCTTCTATGCTTTTTGCTAATTTTTGGTCAAATTCGGTATATTCGGATGGTTTTATACCTTGAGCAACCTGTCTTACATGTCTTCTCATTATAGTAGTTTTTTCGACTGCCCTACGAATCATTGGATAAGTAATCATTTATTTTTCCTTCCTACACTGATGTATTTTACTGTCCACGATTATATTAAAAACATTTTGCTTTTAGAAATTGACTAAATTATTAACCTGATTTTACAAATCTTTATACTTGTTATAAAAAGCATAAAAATAAAATTTGCTATTCATTTACCCCTAATGGTATTTTTTCAGTACTTTTTTAATAAACTTCAACAAATCAGGATCTTTATCCATTAACTCATAAATTGTATGTGCAAGTCCACTATTTGCGAATATTTCTTTATGCGGTTTATAAACAGATGCAAACGCATCACAACCCTGTGCGAAATATTCATATTTATTTGCCGCAGCATAAAAATCCAAAGTCCTGTTCTCACGCATTGCTTTTTTATATAGTCGTGTAAGTGTTTTCATATCAGATTTATCAAACATATCGTGAACGGTATGTCCGTTTTCGTGTGCCATTTGGTTTTGGTGGCTTGCCGAACTTACTCTGTACGGGTTCATCATATTGTAATTATCAGCGGCAATTCCGTCAAACGCATCCATATAATCACCTGAATTATAGATGCCGGCATTTGCAAAGAAATATCTTTTTGCAACATCTTCAGGTGCTTGTTTTGTATAAGTATCACTTTGGATTAAATAATGCCTGCCTTTACCGACAAATCTTCCTAACTGCTTCCTGAACGGCAAAGTGTTCAACTGACATACATTTTCTTGTCTAGTATTTAAAGGCGATTCTGTTTGATAATAACGATTAAACAAACTCTTAAACCTATCGGCTTGTTTTTTTGTCATACCTGCATATTTTAATTCTCTGTCTTTTTGCCCATGATAATTTCCTGTTATTTTATCAAGCAGAATTTTACCTAACGGTGCGAATTCTGATTTTTCCCTGCTGATTTGTCCCAATACTTCCTTAACTTCTTCCGGCTTATCTTTCAAATAAAGTGCGGTTGATTGAACTGCAAATTCTCGTTTTCTGATGTCAGGTTCTTTTGTATTAAGTGCAATGTTTTTAATAATTCCAAAAATTTCATCATTTCTGAACTTGCCGCCACCTAAAATTGCTGTTCTTACCATTTGAGGTTCGGCTTTTTCACTTTTTAATATTTCGGTTATAAATTCTCTTGTCTCATTATTATTAGGAGAGCTTTTTTTAATTACTGTTCTGAATAAAAAGTCATTATTCGGATTTTCTTTTAATTGTTTCAATGCTGAGGAAGTATCAAAATCCTCTTTTTGTTGAGTTATACTTTCAACTAAATTTTTATCTTTTGTGATGTCTAATAAATCATTATATGTTTCCTGAATAAAAGGTTTTAATTTTGGATTTTGTTCTTCAATTGATGCTAAAGTTCTTATAACAAAATCTCTGCCTCTGTTACCAGATGCAGTTGTTTCATCAAATTGTGTGTAAGCATTTTTAAGAACTGCAACATTTTCTTTTGGAGTTTTATGTTGATATGCACCCTTTAGTCTTTCTATTCTGGCTATGCCTGTAATATTAAATAATCTCAAAGTGTCATCAATTTCTTGCGGTGTGAATTCTTTTGGCATAATATCCGAGATTTCTTTATAATTTCGAGAGAGTGTAAGTTCAGGTTTTATAAGTTCTTCATAGAGCATTTCTCGTTCTTTGCTTATTAAATCTGCTTTTTTATCAACTGACATTGACTGTTTGTATTGTTCTGCAAGAGTATCTAATTCTTTTTTTAATACATCATCTTTATTCTGAAATTCAGGTCTTTCGCCTTTTTTAAATTTTTCTAATAATTCCCTCGGAGTAATGTTTGTCGGTTGAGCCGAACGTATCTCTGTAACAGCCATTTATATTTCCCCCTATTAATATACACATGTTCTAAAACCCGTAAAAATAAAATTTGCTATTAAATATTGCAATTAACGATCATAACGATCTTTTTTTACCAAGTATGAAACTCTCTCAAATGTAAAAGTAATATCTATATACTCATCTAAAATATTTTTAGGTAACGGGGCAACTTTACCGGTCTGCTTAACAGCTTTAATGGCATCTGTGTCAAATTGCTTATCCCCTGATGATTCGCTTACCTTTGAACTTTTTATTGTGCCGTCACGCATAATCTGAAAGCTGACAACTGTTTTATTTCTGAAATTGTCGTCAGCAGGAAGCCAATTTGATTTTATGCGGTGTTCCATATCCTTCATATAAGAATTCATAACGTCTTCAGTGGATATTTTATTCTGAACGGTTTTGACTGGAGTTTTACTGCGAAATCCTGCAATACGCATATCTTCTCCAAATGAAATATTTGCAACAAATACAAAAAATAATACTAAAAATGTTTGAACAAACTTTTTAAAATGCATATTAAAATTTTATGTAATTTTTAAAGCTAATTCAATAAATCAAAAGTAGGATTTGTTAAAACTCATTCCGCTATCAAAAAAGTTAGTATTCAATACCTTTTCTTGCTGAAATACCTTTATCCCAATAGTGTTTAACTGGTTCAATTTTAGAAACCAAATGTGCAATTTCAACAATTTTAGGGTGTGCATTTCTTCCTGTTAATACAATTTCCATTTCATCCGGTTTGTTTTTTAAAACATCAATAACTTCATCAACATCTAATATTCCCATATCAATGGCAATATTGGCTTCGTCCATTATAATAAGCTGATATTCGTCATTTTTAACAGCTTTTTTTACGATATTCCAGCCTCTTTTAATTTTTTTGTGGTCTTGTTCGTTTTCGTTTGCTTTATATATAACTCTGTCTAATCCTGCTTGAACAATTCTTAAATTTTCCGAAATTCTCGGAGAAAACTGTCTGAAGGTATTAAGTTCTCCGTAATCGTTTCCGCCTTTTGTAAACATGACAATCAAGACCTTCCAATCTCTGCCTAAAGCTCTCATGGCAAGTCCTAATGATGCGGTCGTTTTCCCTTTTCCATTCCCCGTATAGACCTGTATGTATCCGTGCTGATCCCAGTTCGGATTTATTAATTTCATTTGTTTATATTCAGTCATAATCTATTTTTATTATATATTAAAATTATGGAAGACAAAAACTATTTAAGAATAAAAGCAAAAAACTTAAGAAAAAATCTCCAAATGAGTATTATTTCTGATAAGTTGGTATTATTAATTCAACAAAATCTGCTATATAAAAATTCACAAAATGTCATGCTTTTCTATCCTTTTGGGCATGAAGTTGATTTAAGAAATTTATTAAAAGATGATAAAAATTTTTACCTCCCGAGAGTAAACGGAAAAAATCTTGAAGTTTGTCCATATTCTTTGGGGGATGAATTAAAAATTTCCGATTACGGAATAAAAGAACCTGTATGTGAAAGTGTCAGCCCTGAGTGCCTTGATTTGGTTATTGTACCTGCTTTAATGTGCGATGAACACGGTTACAGGCTTGGTTATGGCGGAGGGTATTATGACAGGTTTCTTTCTTCTAATAAGTCGTTAAAAACGATTATTCCGATACCGAAGGAATTATTAATTGATAAATTACCGGTCGATGAGCATGATGTAAAAAGTGATTGTGTTATAAGCATATAAAAAGGCGATTTGCATATGCAGACCGCCTTTTTTAAAATTTTAAAATATTGTCTATTGAGCAGTATTATTTAATAAGCCATAAACAGCATCCCATCCGCTGATTCCTCCGCGGGTTTTAAATTTTGTAATGGCATTAGCTGTATTTTTTTGAGCTTTTTTGTAATTTTTTTCATGTTTTTTTACTAACTTTTTAGATTCGTTTCTTGTTGCTGTTTGAGCTTTTGCAAATTCTAAAAATGTTCTGTATTCATTGCAGCCGTAACCGACTTTTAATTTTTCAGGATATGCGTATTCAATGTAATCATAAATATTTAAAGCTTTTTCAGCATTTGCAGGGCGTCCTATAATTGTATCCCAGTATGTTCCTGTTTGTTTTGTATATACAACAATTGCGGCAAGCGGATTGTATCCTGCATTAACCATTAAGTTTACTGCAACTAAATCAGCTTCTTTATCTTCTTTTGTTGTTTTGTAGTTAGCTGCAAAAGTTTGAACCTGTGCAGAAGTTGTTATTTCAGCATTCGCATTTGCCTGAAGCATAGAAACTACCTTGCTTCTTGCTGAATGACCAAGAATGATGTGCCCGATTTCATTAGCTACAACAGCAGCTGTTTCATTGTCATTTCCTGCAAATGCAAGTTGTGCGGATGAAACATTGATAACTTTTGTAGAAATAAAGTTTGAGTTGTTTGGTTCGTCTGAAACTACCGTAAACTTGATGTTTGTTGCAGGTATTCCGCTTTTGGTTAAAAGTTGTTCGCCTACAGCCTGAACTCTTGTAGAGGAGTTATAAGTTGCAGCATTAGTCGGAACCGCAATTGCGATAACCAAAAACAGAGCCATAAAAATCTTTTTCATAATTATTCTCCTTCTGTCCTCTGTGTCATGAAGACTAAATAATACACAAAAAAATTATAAACGAAAAATACATATTTGAAAAATTAAATATTATTTTTCTTTGTCGTATTGAGCAAGTGTGTTGTTTATTATATGTTTGATTTCCTCTTTCAAACTTTTTGGACCGATTACCTGACAGCAATCGGAATATCTCATAATTCTAGGAATAAGTTTGTTGATTGGTTCATCCCTGTTGACTATTATAAGGTTTTTATCTTTGTCGATTTCAAGCAGGGTTTCATTTTCTTTTAGTTTGTATGTTTTGGCAAGTCTGCCTGATATTTTAAATGTAACAGTTGTTGCTGTTTCGGGCATGTTGAATTTTGAATGTCCGATATCAAGTTTCAGAATATTTGGTAATGGTATTTCAATAATAACATTGTTTGTGGAGTCATACATTTGCAGATACGCATTTTTAGTGTCAAAAATTACATCCTTCCCGCAGCCTTTTGTTGAAATTTGTTTGCCTTTTTTTATGTATGTGATATCAAATGTTGTCTTGTTTTTACATAATTCTTTGCATTGCTTAATTTGGTCTTTGAGATTGTTATAAAAAAATGAAAAATCATGATTACTTGACAAGGTGGAAAGGGTTTTCCTGGTATTATTGTCCATTCTGAACCGAAGTTCTTTTATTATTTGTGATATGTCTTCTTTAACTTTTTCATCCGGGAAGGTTTCATTTGCTTTAATAAGAAGACTGATGGTTTTAAGGTCATCAATGTTATAATTGAGTGAATATAAACTGCTTTCAAGTTGATATTTGTTGTTTGATTTTATGATTTTTATTCCAAATACTTTCAGTGCATTAATTGCTTTATTTATGACAACCTGTATTGTGTTGTTTGATTTTTCGTCAACATCATTTTTATAAATTTCTACAACATCTTTATAATATGCCCTGTCTTCATATAGCAATGTCAAAAAGCGGAACATATTTATACATCCCTGATTTAATTTTTTAGAATCTTTAAAGTTCAAGATAACCTTCTTTCATTTTTTTCAGGCATGATATAACTTCGTCTTTGTAGTCCTGCGGGGAGATAACTTCACATTTGTCTGCCAGCGAGAATATTCTTTGGCTTATCATAAATTTGTTTTCGTTTGATATCTCTACAATTAGACTGTTATCGTCTTCTGATACAATTTTTTCACCTTTAATTGTTTCAAAAGAGGTGTTGTCATTCTTTTTGTATCTGTATTGAACTTTAAGGACAGGTATTGTTAAATTTGTGTTCGGGTTTATATTTAAAATTTTTACAATTTTTGAAACCAAAAAAGAAGAATAATTGTTATGTTCGGAATTAAAACCTGCAATGTAGAGCTTCCCGTTGGAAATATACATTTTATTGACGAGAATGTTAATTTCTTTTTTACCTGATGTACTTGAATTATATAAAACAGTTATTTGTGCATTATTTTTCACACATTCTTGCAGTTGAACAATAAGTTTATCGTTAATTTTGTTTAGCGGTGAAATTTTAGCAAGTTTATTTGTTAATTCTTCATTTTTTATATATCGGCATATCTTATCTATAAATCCTTTTAAGAGCATAAAGTCCGAAATGTCTATAGATTTAGAAATTGCTTTATATATTTTTATAATACTTTTAATTTGATTATCGCTGAAAGAAAGTTCAAACGGGTGGCTTGCAATATAATACTTTTTTGTTCTTCCGTCCTGCAGCACCTGAACATCACAACCTATCTTTCTCAAAGAATTTATATAAACTCTGATTGTGTCAAAAGAGATTGTTTCTTTAAGGTATTCATTTTGTTCTATTGCGCTTTGAATTTCTTTATAAGTACAGGGTTTTTCAACCAGCATTGTAAAAATCAACATCCCTTTAAATCCGCTAAAGGACATAAGATTGTGGGTTATAACGTTTTCATCCATAAATTTTTGCATATAAACACTCTTTATTGAGTGATTATAACATGAGAGTTTTGGGGTTGTAAAAATTGCTAATATTTTGATGTAAAGATATGTAAACATGCTAAACTCCAAAAAGGCAATTCTAAAAATCAAAAATACTTTATATATATGTATATAGGAAAAGAGGATTTTTGGTTACAATGAAAGAACAAGAATTAAATACATTAATGTCAGTAGTTACAGATCCAATAGAAAATGTTTATAAAGTTGATTCATATAAAGATTTGGCAGAAATTCAGAGAATTATCAGAATTTTTGACATATCAGAAGAACAACATAACCACCATGTTATGTTGTCAATAGAAAGCTTGGCTACTTTGAGATTAGTATTAAGCAATAACTAAAAATAAGCCAAAATTTCAAAAAAGAAATGCCCTTACACAAACTCAATATGTGTAAGGGTTTATTGTATCTGTTGGTTTATAAAACCTGCAGTAAAATATTCCGTCAAGAAAGGCCCGATATAGTATCGAGCCCCTTTATCTGTATTTATATAGTTCATTACTTTGTGTTAGTTTTGATGAGTATTCTTTAACAGTCATCATTGTTGAAAAATCTCTGCTGTCAACTCTGGAAAGACTGCTTGCTTCAAGAAGTGAGTTTTTGAATACCTCATATTCTGATTTAAAGACTTCAAGTCTTATCATATCCTGATAGACTTCTGTAGGCCTTCGATTCTCTTTTCGCAGCTTCTTCTCAAGTCCCGGCGGTGCTGATTTGTTTCGGACAATACTTGCAAAGCCTATGTCCCTTTTGAGCCGCTGTGGTGCACCTGCTGAATCGATATACGGATTTTTGGGCCGCCGTATATCCGAGCCTTTATTGTTCGGCAATCCGACATCCTCGTCTTGCCTTAAATTTCTATTCAATTGTTCCATTCTATTTTCCCCTATTAACCTTGTGGTTTAATTGTATAATTCTTCGGAAGCTTTTTAATAAATTCTAAATTTTTCCCCTAATTAATCTTATTTTTCCCCTGTATATATATAAAGTATTTTTTTTTCAAATAATTGCCATAAATATTTGCCGAACCTTAATATTAATTTACATATATGTAAAATAATGATTTTTGTTTTGGTTTGGGGTAGTATAGATTTATAGACTAGGATATTTGAAAGGGAAATATAAATGCTTAGAACAGGTATAGTCGGACTTCCGAATGTAGGCAAATCAACATTATTCAACGCTTTAACAAGTACAAGAAACGCTCAGAGTGCAAATTATCCGTTTTGCACAATAGAACCGAATATTGGTGTAGTTGAAGTGCCGGATGAAAGATTACCTATTCTTGCAAAATTATGTAAAACAGAAAATATAATACCTACTGCAATTGAATTTGTGGATATTGCCGGACTTGTTAAAGGTGCAAGTAAAGGAGAGGGCTTAGGTAATCAATTTTTACAAAACATCAGAGAAGTTGATGCGATTATTCAGGTTGTCAGGTGTTTTGATGATGTAAATACAATCCATGTTGAAGGCAAGGTTGACCCGATTAGTGATATTGAAACTATTAACACAGAACTTGCACTTGCGGATATGGCATCTGTTGAACGCCGTCAGCAAAGGATTTCAAAAGCGGCAAAAGGTAACGATAAAGATGCTGTTTTAGAAAACAAAGTTTTGACAAAGCTGATGGACTTATTGCAAAATTGCACTTTTATCAATATGAAAGAGCATTTTGACGAAGATGAAATACCGTTTGTAAAAATGCTGAATTTGATGTCTTTAAAGCCTGTAATTTATTGTGCAAATGTTTCCGAATATGACCTTAAAGACGGCAATGATTATACAAGAAAAGTTCAGGAATATGCCGATAATCATGGTGCGGAAATGGTTATAATTTCTGCAAAAATAGAAGAAGAACTTGCGGAATTAGGTTCTGATGAAGCAAAAGAATATTTGCATGATTTGGGTATAGAAGACAGCGGAATAAACAGAATGATAAAATCTGTATACAGCTTATTAAAATTGAGAACATTTATTACCGCAGGAGAAAAAGAGGTAAGGGCCTGGACTATTACGGCAGGAACAAAAGCCCCTCAGGCTGCAGGTGTTATTCATACGGATTTTGAAAAAGGATTTATCAGAGCAGAAATTACTCCATGCAAAGATTTTATTGAACTTGGTTCTTATAATGCTTGCAAGGAAAAAGGGGTTACCCGTCTTGAAGGTAAAGAATATGTTATGCAAGACGGTGATTTGGCTCATTTTAGGTTCGCATTGTAATATTTTATTGACTTTTTAAAATTGATTATTAAAAAGTCAGTATGC
This sequence comes from uncultured bacterium, assembly GCA_902788345.1. Taxonomy (GTDB): domain Bacteria; phylum Cyanobacteriota; class Vampirovibrionia; order Gastranaerophilales; family Gastranaerophilaceae; genus Zag111. Next base: position 135,167 of record CADAJP010000006.1, read on the forward strand.
GATGGAGTCAGATTTTAGGTTTTACAAGAGAGTGTAGTCATGACCGTGTTCCTATTGAACAGGATTACTATTATTGTCCTGATTGCGGTGAGCTGATAGAAAATCAATGGTATCTTGTAAGGTGTGCATCCTGCGGTTTAAAAGAAATTGCAACGGTAAAAAACGGTAAAGTTTTGCCGTTGAATGATTTTTGTCATAACTGTGGCAGTTCTGAATATACAGTAGAACGGCTGGAAAAAATAGACTGTATAAATATAAATTATGCAGTTTTAATCAAAGCTGTTGTCAAAAATGAAGCGGAAGAATATTCTCAAAGCTGGGTTGAGGCTATCCAAACATCATTTGACAAACCAAAATTGCTGAAATAATCCCGACTATATCCGCCATAATTCCGACAAGCATTGCATAACGGAATTTCTTAATATTTACAGCTCCAAAGTAAACTGACAAAACATAGAAAGTTGTTTCGCTGCTTCCTACCATTATTGCTGCAAGTTTTACAGCATAAGAATTCGGGTCAAGATGGTGTGCAATATCTGAAAAAATTCCCAAAGTTGCCGAACCGGAAAGTGAGCGAACTATTGTTAAAGGCAGAATATCTGCAGGAACGTGGCAAAATTCCAAAACAGGTGCGAGTAATTGTGCCGTCATTTCAATTGCACCACTTGCTCGGAGCATTGATATTGCAACAATTATGGCAACTAAATACGGAATTATATTTACCGCTACTTTAAACCCGTCTTTTGCTCCGGTAATAAATTCTTCATATACAGGAATTTTTTTGTGTATTGCAATAGTTAAGACTCCGAGAATAATTGCCGGTAATGCCCATAGGGATATGAGGTTAAGAATTTTTATCATTATGCACCTCCTTAGTTTCCTGAGCTTTCCATAGTCTTTGCATTATTTTTGAAAAAATTATTGCAAAAGTAAAAGCAATACATGTAACAAGCATTGTCGGAGCAATTATTTCTGTCGGGTTTTTGTAGCCGATGCCGACCAAAACCGCAAGAACAGTTGTCGGTATAAGCTGAAATCCCGCCGTATTCATTCCAAGAAATAAACACATAGAGTCAGATGCCGATACTTTATCTTTATTTTCTTTTTGTAATTCTTCCATTGCTTTAATGCCGAATGGTGTTGCCGCATTAGAAAGTCCGAAAGCGTTTGCGGTGAAATTCATTGCAATATCGCCAACCGCAGGAGAATCCGGAGGAATATCATTAAATAAAACTTTTGCTATTGGTTTTAAAAGTTTTGAAATTCCGTCAATGATGCCGGATTTTTGTGCAATTTGCATTATACCAAGCCAAAAAGCCATAATCCCAATAAGCGAAAATGCGACTTTTACTGACAATTCTGCACCTTCTGTCAGTGCATTTACAACATCCTGAAGTTTTCCTGTATATGCACCAATCAAAATTGAAAGAACTATTAAAATGTAAAAAATGATATTCATAAAATAATTATCTCATTATGCTCGTTATTGGTCAATAAGAGTAAATCTTAATGTCCCTTTATCATCTACAACTTCATTCCACATAGATAGCGGACGAACCCAATTGGCACCTGTTTTAAGCGGCTGATAAATAACCATATCTTCTAATGTTTCGGAATGTTTTGCAAATCCGATAACTTTGTATAAATTTCCTTTAAAATGTCTGTATATTTTACCGATAATAATTTCCTGCATAAATATTCCCTTCTTTTTTGTTATTTTATCATAAATTCTGTTTATGATAATATGAAATTACGTTATAAGGATTAAGAGGATATAAGATTATGAAAATGTCAAATATGTTTGTGCAGACTATGAGGGAATTTCCTTCTGATGCGGAAGTTGTTTCTCATAAGATGCTTGCACGTGCAGGATATATAAAAAAATTAACAAGCGGTGTTTATACTTTTTTACCTTTAATGTGGCGAGTATTAAAGAAAGTCGAAAATATTATCCGTGATGAAATGGATAAAGCAGGTGCTCAGGAACTTTTGATGCCGTTTGTTCAGCCGAAAGAACTTTGGGAAGAATCAGGCAGATGGAATGCTTACGGCGGTGAATTGATGAGATTGAAAGACCGTCATGGCAGAGAAATGTGCCTTGGACCAACGCACGAAGAAATTATAACTTCTGTAGCCAGAGATGTTCTAAAATCATATAAACAATTACCTGTTAATTTATATCAAATTCAGTCCAAATTCAGAGATGAAAGACGCCCTCGTTTCGGACTTTTAAGAGGTCGTGAATTTATAATGAAGGATGCTTATTCATTCTCTACTTCGCAAGAAGAACTTGAAAAAGAATACCAAAATATGTGGAATGCATATACAAATATATTTAAAAGATGCGGTTTGGATACAAAGGCTGTTCAGTCTGATTCCGGTGCAATAGGCGGAAGTGTTTCACATGAATTTATGGTAATCACTGATACTGATGCGGGCGAAAATGATGTTTTCTATTGTGATGATTGTGATTACAGTGCAAATTCAAATCATGCGGTTTCAAATTTGCCCGAAGTCGTGGTTGATGGCAAATTTAGTGAAGCAAAAATTGTTGATACTCCAAATGTCGGTTCGATAGAAGAATTGAGTAAATTTTTAAATTGTCCTGAAACTGTTATTTGTAAAGCTTTAGTTTATATTGTCGATAAAGCACCAGTTATTGCTCTTATAAGAGGAGATAAAACCGTTGAAGAAACAAAATTAATGAATGCAGTCGGAGGGCTTGATATAAGAATTGCAACATCAGGTGAAATTGAAGAACTGATGAAAGAAAATGGTTTTAATGCTATTGCCGGATTTATCGGGCCAAAAGGTTTGAAAAAATACGGTGAATATGAAGTAAAAATTATAGCAGATAAGACTGTAACCGAACTCAAAAACTTTGTAATAGGAATAAATCAAACCGATAAGCATCTGGTTGGTGCAAATTGGGGTGTCGATGTTGAACTCCCATCACAAATTGAAGATTTAAGACTAGTTGAAGCAGGTGATTTTTGTCCTCAATGCGGTAAGCCGTTAAAAGTTACAAGAGGTATTGAGGTTGGTAATATTTTCCAATTAGGTACAAAATACTCTAAACCTATGAATGCTGTTTATCTTGATGCAAACGGTAAAACTCAGCCTTATATTATGGGTTGTTACGGTATCGGTGTTACAAGAACAGCGGCAGCTGCTGTTGAAGCGCATCATGATGAATGGGGTATAAAATGGCCTTTAGCGATTGCACCATATCATGTTGTTGTTGTGCCTGTAAGTACGCAGGATGAAGCGCAAATGAAAGTAGCAACTGAAGTTTATGAACAACTTTTGAAAGCAGGAGTGGAAGCTGTTTTAGATGACAGAAATGAAAGACCCGGTGTTAAATTCAAAGATGCAGATTTAATCGGATTTCCGTTCAGAATTACTGTCGGTAAAACTATATCTGAAGGTAACGTAGAATTTGTGGAGCGTTCAAACGGTGAAAAAATATCTATGACTCCGCAAGAAGCAGTTGAAAAAGTTGTTAACGCGGTTAATTCTATAAACTAACCCTCACCCGAAAATCTAAGTTTCGCATCCGGTGTTCGCACTAAACGGATATCGGCTTCGCCTTTCATCCTCTGCTCACACCGGCTCAACTTGATTTTCTTCCCTCTCCCTCGGAGAGGGTTTAGAGCATTACCTCTTTAGGGGAGAGGTCGCAGTTGCAGGCGAAGTATGAGCTGTGCAAATGCGGGTGAGGGTTAAATTTTAAAAGTTATGCTATAATTAACACATGTTGAATTGGCGAAAAATTTTAGGATATTTAATATTGTTACTTATTGCATTTAGTATGCTTTATCCTTTTTTTGCCATGTTGAATTTATCTTTTGTTCCAAACGGCGAAATATTTAATCAGGGCGGGAAATTATTTTATTCCCCTTTATCTGCCCAAAATTATGAAAGCGTATTTGAAAAAATACCTCTGTGGAAATATTTTGCAAACAGTTTATTTGCAGCTTTGGTAACAACAGCCGGTCAGGTTTTATTTTCTGCATTTGCAGGGTATGCCTTTGCAAGAATGAATTTTAAATTCCGTGACGGAATATTTGTTATCATACTTATTACTATGCTTGCTCCTCCTCAGGTAAATATTGTTCCGTTATTTTTTATAATGCGTCAATTACATTGGATAAATACTTTTCAGGCATTAATTATTCCGGGATTATTCGGCGGATTTGGTATATTTATGATGAGGCAGTATTTCCTCGGTTTACCTAAAGATTTGGAGGAATCTGCAAGAATTGACGGGTGTAATATATTCACAATGTTTTGCAAGGTCGCCTTACCGCTTGCAATTCCCGTAATTTCAACTTTGGCAATATTTACTTTTGTAAGCTCATGGAATAGTTTTATGTGGCCGTTAATTGTTACAAATACTGAAAGTATGAGAACATTACCTGTCGGACTTGCAATTTTTAAAGGAAGTTTTCGTGAAATTACGCTGTGGGGTGATTTGTTAGCTTGCTCCGTAATTTGTACTCTGCCTGTAATTGCAGTTTTTATGCTTGGTAAAAAATATTTTATAAACGATATTATGCAGGGCGGGGTTAAAGAATAAATGTAACATGTTTTTCATTAATGTGTTATAATATTTTTGCTTTCATGGAGGGTTAAGTGATGAAGAGATATGTGGTATTAGGTGCATGTGTGTTGGGTTTGATGCTGATTCCTGCAGGCATGGTTTGTGCTGATGATGAAGCAGCGATTAATAAAACAATTACGGAAATAGGTACTCTTGTAAATGCTCAAAAGTATCAAATGGCTTTGGCAAAGTGTAATACGGCTATACAAAAATATCCGGATGTAGCATTTTTGTATTATTGGAGAGCTTCAATTGAAAATTCTACGGGTAATAAATCAAAGGCTTTAGAAGATTTGAATAAATCAATAGAATTAAATTCTGCAAATGCAAAGGCTTATGTGTTGAGAGGTATTTGTAAATCAGAATTAGACGATAAAGAGGGTGCACTTCAGGATTATAATAAAGCAATTGAGTTAGATCCGAAAGACAGCAGTGCATATTCTATGAGAGCTTGTGTAAAATTGGATTTGGGCGATTTTGACGGTGCAAATGCCGATTTGGATACCTCAAATAAGTTGATGAACAGTAAAAACGAGAAATAATAAAAGGAGTAACTATGAAAGGAATTATTCTTGCAGGCGGTGCAGGTACAAGGTTATATCCTAGTACAATGGTTGTTTCAAAACAGCTTTTACCCATCTATGATAAGCCAATGATATATCATCCGTTGTCTGTTTTGATGCTTGCGGGAATAAAAGATATTTTGATAATTTCAACTCCTGAAGATTTGCCGAATTTCAAAAAACTTTTAAAAGACGGTTCTCAGTTTGGTGTAAATTTTTCTTACGTAGAGCAGCCTTCTCCTGACGGTTTGGCACAGGCTTTTATTTTGGGAGAAGAATTTATCGGTGATGATTCGGCTGCATTGATATTAGGCGATAATATTTTTTACGGGCCGGGATTTTCTTCTATGATGCATAATGCAATTCAAGGGATTGAAAAAAACGGCGGAGCTGTGGTTTTTGGTTATCAGGTAAAAGATCCTGAAAGATTCGGGGTTGTTGAATTTGGTAAAAACGGTAAAGCAATATCAATTGAAGAAAAACCTAAAGAACCAAAATCTGATTATGCGGTAACAGGTTTATATTTTTATGATAATAATGTCGTAAAATATGCAAAGGCACTAAAGCCATCGGCTAGAGGGGAGTTAGAAATTACTGACCTGAATAATGTTTATCTTAAAAAAGGTAAATTGAGGGTAGAAGTTCTAGGCAGAGGCTTTTCATGGCTTGATACCGGTACTCACCACTCATTATTAAGAGCCTGTCAGTATGTTGAAACTATTGAAGAAAATCAGGGAATAAAAATTGCCTGTTTGGAAGAAATTGCCGTAAGAATGGGTTTCATAACAAAAGAAGCTGTTTTGAAAAATATTAAAGGCTTTAAGAATAATGAATACTATTCTTATGTAAAAAGAGTTGTAAGTAAATTATAAATTACTGTCTTCCCTAGATATCCTATAGACTTTGCTTCGGTGTTAATATATAATTTAAGAGCAAAGGGGATATAATATGAGAAAAATTGTATTAACATTAGCTGTAATATTATGCGGGACATTTGTATATGGCGCATCTGCTCAGGTTTATAAACTGGATAACGGTCAGACGGTTGTTATTCAAGAGGTTAAAAATAATCCGATTGTAACTATTGATACTTGGATAAAAACAGGTTCAATTGATGAGACTGATGTAAATAACGGTGTTGCTCATTTTTTGGAGCATCTGTTTTTTAAAGGCACAAAAACTCATTCTCCGGGGGAATTTGATAAAATTCTTGAAACTAAAGGTGCTATTACTAATGCTGCAACCAGTAAGGATTTTACTCATTATTATATCACTCTGCCGTCAAAGGATTTTGACTTGGCCATGGAATTGCATGCAGATATGCTTATGCATCCTATGATTCCGCGAAATGAAATGGAAAAAGAGCGTAAGGTTGTGTTGGAAGAAATTAACAAAGATTCAAATTCTCCGACAAAAATAATGTATGAAAATATTGATTCAATGCTATACACTTCTCATCCGTATAAAAGACGAGTAATCGGACGCAGTGATGTTATAGAAACAATTACAAGAGAGAAAGTTTTGGAATTTTATAATAATCACTATGCTCCGTCAAATATGATTACTCTTGTTGTCGGGGATGTGGATTCTGACCATGCAATAAATAAAATCAAAGAAGTATTTAATGAACCTTATAAAAAACAACCTAAAACTGTATATAAAAGAGAACAGCAATTGTCAGAACAAAAAAAAGCCGTAAATTATATTGATTCTCAGTCCGGATATATGCTGATTGGTTTCAGGGGAACTTCTATAACCGATAAAGATTCTTATGCAATGGATGTTTTGTCAACAATTCTTGGCGAAGGCCGTTCTTCTGTTTTGTATCAGGTATTAAAGGATAAAAAACGTTTGGCATTTTCTGTCGGTTCGGGTAATTCAACTATGAAAGATGACGGAATTTTTTATATAAGTGCTAATTTTGAGCCGGAAAAATGTAAAGCCGTTCAGGATACGATTTTCGAAGAAATAAAGAAAATACAGAGAGATGGTGTTACGCAAGATCAGTTAAGACTTGCAAAAAACATTATTGAAAGAAATACCTATTATTCAAGAGAGTCGGTTTCAAATATTTCAAATGAAATTGGTTATACAATGGCGCTAACAGGTGATATAAAGTATTATGATAATTATTTAAACAATATAAAATCAGTATCAAAAGATGATGTTAAGAGGGTTTGCCAAAAATATTTGGGAAAAAATAAAAGTGCAATTTCAATTATATTGCCAAAAGGAAGTGAGGATATTCCTGTAGCAAATACAAAAAAGTCCGAATCAGGAACAGCAGAATTACTTTCAAGTAATAAACTTACCCAGAAGTATAAGCTTTCAAACGGTGCAATAATGTTATATACGCCAAACAGTTCAAATGATATTATTGCAATAAGTATTGATGCCAAGGGCGGAAAGCTGCTTGAAAATTTGAACGGAACTTCTGATTTGGTTGCTGCAGCACTTTTAAAGGGTACAAAAAATTATTCCCGTGTTGATTTGTCTCAGGTAATGGAGGATCATGGTATAAAGATTTCTCCGTCAACTAATGCTGATTCTTTTTCAATTTCTGTACTTACAACAAAAGATGAGTATGAAAAAACACTTGAGCTGCTTGATGAAATTGTAAATAATGCGATATTTGATGAAATTGAAATAGGAAAGATTAAATCAGATACATATAATAAAATTAAAGCAAATAAAGATGTACCTTTGAAAGTTGCGTTAGAAAAATACAGAGAATTAATTTTCCCTAACAGTAACTATTCAATATCTGCAAATATTCTTGAAAGTAATATTCCGAATATTTCCAGAAATGATATGGTGCAGTATTATAACAAAATATTTAAACCTCAAAATCTGGTTATTTCTATAAATGGGAATGTTGATAAGGATAAAACAGTAAAAGCATTTAATAAAATTTTTAAAGAAAACAATGCAAAAGCATTTAATTACAATGATTATAATTCTGCAGTTCCTTATATTTCGTCTGCTAAAGAGGTTGTTCAGCATATGCCTTCAACTGAAACCGCGTGGATTATGTTAGGCTGGCAGACAGGTAAAATTACAAATAAAAAAGAAATAGCCACTTTACAAGTTATTGATTCTTTGCTGGGCAACGGTATGAGTTCAAGACTTTTTAAAGATTTAAGAGAAAAAGAGGGTTTGGCTTATCAATTAGGTACAGGGTACTCGGAACATTACCTCAGAGGAAGTTTTGTCTTGTATATCGGGACTAATCCTCAAACACTTGATAAAGCTAAAAAAGGTTTGTTTAGTGAGATTGCAAGGTTAAAGAGCGAATATGTCGGCGATAAGGAATTGAGTGAAGCCAAAGAGAAACTTATCGGGAATTTTATAATCGGGCTTGAAACAAATCTTGAAAAGGCTTCTGTTTCAGGAACTTATGAAACTCTCGGACTTGGATATGAATATGTAGAGGATTTTGCGAATATGATTAACAGCGTAAAAGATACTGATATTCTTGAAGTTGCCAACAAGTATTTTAATAACAATTATGTAATATCAATTGTTACAAAATAAAATTAATCCCCGTAAAATCGGCAATTTTTTGCGGGGAATTGTTTTAATATATGTATGGTAGATATAGATAAAAATTTATGTGTAGAAAATCCTGCAAATGCGTCTATGCACAATAGCCGCAGAATTGATGTCGGTGTGATTGTTCCTCCTGATTTTTCACCTGTAAAAAATTTCTATTCTTATCATGACGGTAATGCTTTGTATAATAGACTTGATTATGATACTTGTGAATTACAAAAACATGTAACATCTAACAAGGGCAAGTTCCCTCCTGTATTAAAAGTTTTAGGAGGTTTAATCGGAACATGTGCCCTTATTTTCGGGGGGATTAAAGGGGTAAAACATCTTTTACATAAAATAAAATTATAAGTTTTGCAGAGCGTTTTTGCTGCTTTCCATACTTTCTTTAAGCATCTTTTTAACAATGTCGCCCTGAGCATCTAACATTTTACAAACGGTTTCAATATTTCTTACTTTGGTTGAAAGAATTACGTCAGCGTTTGTTGTAATGTTTCCTGTAATGTTTTGGTAAGCTGCTAATGCCGCAGAAGTTGTACCCTGCATTAAGTTACCCAAAACTGTTGTACCTGCACCATATACACCCAAATATGGAGAAATGGCTGTTAATATACCGCCAAATCCGGAAATTGTACTTGCAAACGGCATAACGATATTTGAATTGATTTTACCTAAACCTGAAGCTGTACCGATACCATATGCTGCGGCACTTGAAATATCGCCGATACCTGCAATATTTGATGCATATCCGGTTGCACTTCCTGATGTTGACATTCCGCCCCAACCGTTAAATATATTGGAAGCACCGCCTGTTGCTAAGCCATAAACAGAAGATATTGAAGCCGCACCGTTAGGGAAACCTGAATAATTATAGAGTGCATCTACCCCATACGCACTTCCTGTATTGCCTTTTGAGTAATACGAAGTACCCGGAACATTCATTGTTTCTGAAGCTCCAAAGACAGTTGCAAATGATGAAGGTGCAAGTAAGCTTGCCATATTATACAAAAGATTACCTGCAGATTCAAAACCTGAACCTGTACCACTGCCTGATACGGTCAAATCTCTCAACCTGTCATATGTTTCCCAAAGCATTGCTTTTGCGTTTCCGCTTGCTTCTGAAAATCTGTTTGCAATTACTAATTCGCTGTCATTTTTATAAGACATATTAAACCTCTTCTTTGTTTATTAGCTTTCAAATGTTTTGAATGTACCTTCAATATTTTTGGATATAACTTTGTGAACAGCATCCATTTCTGTTTGGAGTGCATTTTGTTCTGTATCAAGCTGCTTCAGACGCAATTCAAGAGTTCTGTCTTCTGTTTGGATCTGTTCTGTTTTTGCGTTGATGTCCTGAACTCTTTTTTCATAAACCTGTTTATAGTAATTATACTGATTCATTGCGTCTGCATATGCTGCATCATCTGTTTGGGTTGATGCATCTAATGTATAAACAGCACTTGATTTTTCAAGCTGAATGGTTTTTGCACGGCCTGTCGGATCATATTCTACTATCGCATATTTTGATAATGTTTGTTTTTCAAATTGGTTAGTTGCATAGTATGAGTGCAGAGCTTCACTTTTAAATGCAATACTATATTCAAGTGTATCAGGTTCGCCTGCTGAACCTTTTGTTACAAAGTTTGTTTCATTTTGTCCGTCCTGCCAGAAGTAAATATTTGCATATTTATCATCTCCAGCTGCATTTTTTACCCTGTTCCATTCTTTACTGACAGGTGCATCCGGCCAATCTGCAAGGATTTGGTCTAATGCGGTTGAATATGTTGCAAATTCATCACTGCTTGGGTCAATGTCTTTAAGACAAACTAATTTTCTTGTACCAACCATGTAGTAAGGATCTCCTTCAGGAGGATTTTCTACATACTGAACCTGAGGATTTGAATTTGTAATTCTTATACCCTTATATTCAATTACATCTGCTGTGTATGTTACATATGCATTATATGTAATGCCGTCATCAGGATCTGTGTAGGTAGTAGACTGAATATCGGTAATAGTTTTTAAACTGTCCCCGACATTGAAAGTATATTTTGTTTTTGTAAAATCAGCAGTACTTGGCGGAACAGGTACATCCATACGGTAAAGTCTGTTCCAAAGTTCTGAGCTCTGATTAGAAAGAGCTGTTCTTGCTTGGTTTATCTGCTGCCCTTCGTATTCTACATTTGTCTTTCTTGCCGCAAGTGAAATCCATCTTGCCTGAGAAGCTGCCATGCCCATATTGTTCTACCTCTTTTCTGATAAATTTTATCTACCTGATGAACTTTTAATAATATTTTTCAAAAAGTCAACATAGCTTATTCTGATTATACGGTATATATTAATATTTATTAACGCAGATTGATGAAAAATACACCATTTATACGATAAAAACTGTATTTCGATTTTGAAATACAGTTTTTAAATGAATATTTTTATGTGTTATTAATCAAGATTGTGGGCAACATCCATTTTGTGTTCAATAACTGCAGAATTTTGATTTGCCCTCATTCTTCCGGCAATTACTTCTGCCGCAAGAACAGCACCGCCTGCTATGGTTGCCATTGCGGCTCCGAATTTTCCGGCAGTCTTGAACGGATGTTTAATAACATCATTAAATTTAGCATCAGTTGCAATAACTTTATATGCTCCGCGTAACAATGCTGTAGCTACAAGTGCTCCGGCACCTGCAACAACACCTTCAGCTGCACCTTTTGCGGTTGCCGCTGCCATTGTTCCCGTTACGGAGAAGAATTTCCATATATTTGCTACTGCGTTTTTCATTTTATACCAAAGCGAAGTTTTAACATTATCATTCTCTCCGGATAATTTAGCTTTTATTTTGCCAAATTCTTTTGCTCCATCAATTGACGGTTCAATTATAATTTCTGCTTTTCTGTTTGCTCCGCATTCTTTTACGGTGCCGTCTTTTTCTATCATATATTCAACACCGTCATTAGCTTTTCTTTGTTTAATAGCGATTATATCGCTTTCCGGGAGGTACTCTTTTTTCCATTGATGATTTTGCAGTGTTTCTTTAAAAATATCTGCTTTAGACATATTTGCCAATTTATCCGATTGGGCAAAATATTCATCAACTTTTCCGTTTTTTACGGCTTTTACGTAATCAGCCATTTCCTGATTAGCTTCCATTATGATTTCAGGATTTGACCAGCCGCTTGTTTTTATTACGGTTCCGTCAGCCTTAACCGTAAATTCATTTCCGTCATAAGAATTAGGGATTTTTATATGAACTGTATTTGATGCTTTATCATATTTCTTTTCCCAGCCTGAACCTCTTATAATTCCGTCAAAGGTTTTTCCTTCTTCCAGTGCGGTTAAAACCTTTTTCATATTTTCATTTTCTTTTACTATTCTTGCCTGACGATCTTCTTCTGATTCCCAAGAATGAGGAGATTTAACTTCCGGAGATTTTTCAAAACTATCCTGAATAATTATAGTTTTTGGCTTTTGAGCTTCATTTAATTTTGCTGATATTAAATTTGTATCAGATTTAAAACTTACTGCCGGATTGAAAGATACATTCATAGTACACACTCCTTGTTGACCATTATAAAACAGATTATAACATTTTTTTGCTATTGCATATACAAAAGTTTACATTTCAAAAAGTGATAGCTGCGGCTTTGATAATTCGCTTCCTAACACCTTCTTTTTCTTTGCAAGGTTATTTGAGAAATTCCCCTGCATTTTTGTCATGATTTCCTGAGAACGATTTATTACCCCTTTAGGCAAACCTGCCATTTTTGCTACCTGAATACCGTAGCTTCTGCTTGCTCCGCCTTCTACAATTTTGCGTAAAAATTCTATTTCTCCGTCTTTTTCTGCAATTGTTATTCTGTAATTTTTAATTTGCGGATAATTGTTACTCATTACGTTTAATTCATGATAATGCGTTGCAAATATACATCTTGCCTTGATTTTGTTTACTATATATTCTGCAACAGACCAGGCTATTGCAACTCCGTCATAGGTGCTTGTGCCTCTGCCTATTTCATCAAGAAGAATAAAGCTTTTTTCTGTGGCGGTATTAAGAATATATGAGGTTTCAATCATTTCTACCATAAAAGTTGACTGACCAAGCGTTAAATCATCACTTGCACCGACTCTGGTGAATACTTTATCCGCAACACCTATTTTAGCGCTGTCTGCAGGAACCCAGGAACCTATTTGTGCAAGTATAACTATCAAAGCATTTTGACGCATATATGTTGATTTTCCTGCCATATTTGGTCCGGTTAATATCATAAATTGGGTTGCATCGGAATTTTTTACATCAGATTGCAGTTCCAGATTGTTTGCAACATATTGTCCAAGAGGTAATATTTTTTCTAGTACTGCATGTCTGCCGTTTTTTACAAATAAATCGTTAGAATTATCCACGATTGGCTTGCAGTAATTGTTCTCAACAGCTGTATTTGCCAATGATAACAGTACATCTGCTTTTGCTATTGCATCTGCAATTTCTCTTATCTTTGTTACAAATTCTTTTGAGTATTCTCTGAAATCTGTGAATATTTTGTATTCAAGTTCGGTAGATTTGAATCTTGCCGACAGTACATCATCTTCGTGCTTCTTTAAGTCTTCTGTTATAAATCTTTCTGCATTAACAAGTGTTTGTTTTCTTATATAATTTTCAGGAACCATATCGGAATTTGCATTTGTAACTTCGATATAGTAACCAAAAACCTTGTTGTATCCGATTTTTAGAGTTTTAATTCCTGTTTTTTCTTTTTCTGTTTCCTCAAAGTTTTTAAGCCATTCTTCTCCGCCTGATAATAAATCTCTGAAATAATCCAATTCTGCACTTACTTCAGGTTTAATAATTCCGCCTTCTTTAATTTGTATAGGCGGGTCATCGGATATTGTTTTTTCAATAACCTGAACAAAATCGCTAATTTCTTTGCTATATTCTCTGATTGAGGTAAACATATCATACTGAAGGTTCTGTGAAATATCCAATATTTCCGGAAGCATAGACAAAGATGTTTTAAGACTGATATAATCTCTCGGGTTTGCTGAAGAATTACTCATTCTTGTTGCAAGTCTTTGTATATCGTAAATTTTTTCCAGTGCATCCGCAAGTTTAAAACGTATATCACTTTTTTCGACTAATTCGGATACTGAATTTTGTCTTGCCATAATGTCATCCACATTTTTTAACGGCTGGCAAATCCAGTTGCGTAAAAGCCTTGCACCCATATTGGTTTTTGTGTTATCAATTGCCCATAATAAAGATCCGTATTTATTTTTTTCTCTGAGAGTTTCTGTTAATTCAAGATTTTTTCTTGTGGAAGAATCGATAATCATATATTCTGAAAGTTCATAAGTTTCAATTCTTTCAAATTTAGGCATATTACCTTTTAGTGTTTCCCAAACATAAGCAAGTAACGCTCCTGCTGCCTGAAATCCGATTTTATATTTTGAATACCCAAAACCTTCAAGACTTGTTGTTTTAAATACGGTTTTTAAATTATTTGCTGAAAAATTTTCTTCAAATACTGATGCGGGAACTTTTGAGCAATTATATTTTTGTCTGATTTCTTCCGGTAAATCGACAACTTCTTCCGGAACAATCTGAAATGGTTTAATATCTTGTTTCTGGGCAGGTGCAACTATTTCTGTCGGAACAATTCTTGCAAGTTCGGAAATAATCAGGTTATACGGAGCTTGTGTAACTTTAAATTCTCCCGTTGAAATATCTGCATAAGCAAAACCGTATAAATCTTTTTTGTCGTCTTTATATATTGCACAAAGATAATTATTAGTATTTTGTTTTAAAAAATTGCCTTCGGTTAGAGTTCCTGCTGTTACAACTCTTACAACTCCCCGCTTTACAACTTCGCCGGCTTTAACCGTTTTAGGATCTTCTAATTGCTCGCATATAACTACTTTTATATTTTTTTGTACTAATTTTTGCAGATAATTATCTGCCGCTTTAAAAGGTATTCCGGCAAGAGGAATTTTACCGACTTTTGCTCCGCAGTCACGGGCTGTTAGTGTAAGCTCAAGCTCTTTAGACATAATTACGGCATCTTCAAAAAAGGTTTCGTAAAAGTCGCCCATTCTGTACCATAATAATATCCCCGGATATTGTTTTTTTATTTCCAGAAATCTTTGCATTGCGGGAGTAACATCTTCAATATTCACATCCCAACTGTTTACTATATTGATTTCCCCTTTGCTCATACTATAATAATTATATAAAAACACAAGGATTTCAATATGGGTTGTTTAAAAAATATTACAAGATCAATATTCCTAACAGTGATAATTGTTGGCTTTATAGCTTTTGGCGGTCAGGATTGGATTAAAAATTCAATAAACGATTTTTTTAATCCTTCAAAAGATACTATTATGGAAAAAGCTAAAAAAGTCGGTGATTTTTCGAAAGTCGATAAAGAATTTGAAATAGAAAAAGCAGCAGGATTATTCGGATATAATGCTGTTATTGCTGAACATAAGGCATCAGGGCAAAAAATGGTTGTTGTTGACAGTGCAAAGAAAACCATTTTATCTCAGGAAGATTTAAAAGCGTCTGATTCTGAAGAAAGAATTAAAAAAGCAATAAGCAAATTCAAATATCAGTCTGCGGCGATAGAAGATTTTCGTGTGATTGATAAGGGTATGATGAAATCATACGGTCAGGAAGTTCCTTATGTAAAATTCAGTGCAAGAATTAAAAAGCTTCCTGTGGGTGAAATTTCAGGCATAATTTCTGTTGCAAAAGATAAAGATGGTCACGATAAGGTTTTGGTTTCGGCAAATCAGGGTGAAAAATATTCTCAGCTGATTTCTAATGAGTTTTTTAAAGAGATTAAATAAACTTGGTTAAGTGCGTTTAATTTGTTTCAATATAACGAACTTATTTCCTTATTACCCTATTCACATGTTTACTTTTATATTACAATACCTTTATGGACATTGTGCAAAAAACTTTAAAAGCTCTTGAATTTGATAAGGTAAAAGAAGAATTATCAAAATGTGCAAAGTTTGAACAAAGTAAAAAACTTTGTCTTTTATTATGTCCTGCTGATAATGAAGATTTAATAAGAAAACAGCTTAAATATACGGCAGAAGCAAAAAAAATTCTGGATTGCGCAAAAGAAACTCCTTGTGAATTTATTGCGGATATGCAGAAAATAAAATCGAATGCCGGAATATCATATTTAGAGGAAGATGAACTTATTGATGTTGCAAAAACTATGCGTTCGTCAAGATTGTTAAGAAGATTTATTGCAGATAATACTGACGAAAATTCTTTGCTTGGTTCTGTTGCGGATTGTTTGTTTTCAGACAGAGAAGCCGAAAACAAAATTTTTGATGTTTTTGATGAAAATTTCAGAATAAAACAAAATGCAACACCTGAATTAAAAAGCCTTTATTCTTCTTTAAAAGATACTCAGCAAAATTTGAGAGATACCGTAAATTCGTTGTTAAGTAATTCAAGTTTTTCTAAATATCTGCAAAATAATATTTATACTGAACGAGATGACAGAATTGTTTTTCAGGTAATAGCTTCGAATAAAACAAAAATACCCGGAATTATTCATGATGTATCATCATCTTCAAAAACTTTTTATATAGAACCTGCCCAAATAGTTCCGTTAAATAACAAAATAAGAGAACTAAAAGCAAAAATTCGTCAGGAATGTATAAAAATTCTTGTAGAACTTACGAATTTAGTTAAATCAAATATGGATATTTTGTGTAATTGTGAGAATATAATGGCAGAAATTGATTTCCATTTCGCAAAAGGCAGGTATGCCTGCAAAATTCATGCCATAGAACCCGAGATTACGCATGAAAGGGGCAGCATATCAATTGAGAAAATGAAACACCCTTTACTATTAATATCTAAAGGTGATGATGTTGTTGCAAATGATTTTGAAATCGGCGGGGGTAAATATGGTTCGGTAATTATTACAGGCTCTAATACGGGCGGTAAAACTGTTACCATAAAGACTATCGGGTTGTTTCTTTTAATGGCAAAGTCAGGTATGTTTTTACCGTGTAATTATGCAAAAATTTATCCGTTCAAAAATGTTTTTGCAGATATTGGGGATAGCCAGAGCATACTTGAAAGCTTGTCAACTTTTTCTTCTCACATGACAAATATTATTGAAATTCTGAATAAGAGTGACGAGGATTCATTTGTTTTATTAGATGAAATATGTGCAGGGACGGATCCTGTTGAGGGTGCACTTCTTGCAAAAGAAATTTTATTGAAACTTGCAAAAAACGGGGTATTCAGTGTTATAACCACTCACTACGGAGAATTAAAAGCTCTTGAATATACAAATTCGTTTTTTAAGAATGCATCTGTTGAGTTCAATACTGATACGCTTCAGCCTACATATAAGTTGTTAATCGGGATTCCGGGTTTGAGTAATGCTATTTCTATTGCTTCTAATTTAGGTCTTGATAAGGAAATTGTAGAAAATGCAAAACACTCTCTTATAACTCAAAAAGATCCTTCAATTGCAGTTGTTGAAAAATTGCAGATTACCCATCAGGAATTGTCCCAAAATCTTGAGGAGGTTGAAGAAATAAAAGAAACATCATTATCATTAAAAAAAGAATATGAGGAAAACTTAAATCAGGTTAAAAAAGATAAAAAGAAAACTTTAAAAAATATAAAAAATAAATTTGATGCTGAAATGATGGAAGCACGGGCTGAAATAAAAGAAATTCTTGACGAGATGAGAAAAGAGAAATCAGAAAAAATTGCCCGCAGAGCGTACTCCCGCCTTGCAAAACTTGAAAAGAACTTTAGAGGTGATGTTGAAGAAGTTTCAGATGAGGAAAACTATATAGAAATTGACTGGGATAAAGTTGTAATTGGTGATGTTGTAATGCTCAAAAATCTCAATCAAAAGGTTACGGTTGTATCTTTGCCTGATAAAAGCAGGCGTCTGACGGTTGATATGGGCAATATGAAAATGAAAGTAAAGCAGGATGAACTTGCGGTGCTTGATGAAAATTATAAAGAAACCAAGAAAGTAAAAATTCCGGGTACATCTTTTAATAAGTTTGAATTAAAAAAATATGCAATGTCACAAACACTGGATTTAAGAGGATACAGAGTTGAAGAAGCTCTTGATGAAGTTGAAAATTATTTAGATAAAGCAAGCCTTGCAAATTTAAGCCCTGTTTATATAATTCACGGGCATGGTACAGGGGCGCTAAAACAAGCTGTCAGAGATTTTTTGAAAACTTCTCCTTATGTTGCAAAATTCAGAGTCGGGGAAGACTCCGAGGGCGGTGACGGAGTTAGTGTTGTTGATATAAAATAATTTGTGTATAATACATATAGATTCAGGGGAGAGCATTTATAATGGAAGTTACAAATAAAGATATATTGAAACATTACTTATCTTCAGTTCTTGTATATGGATTGGTTTTGGTTTTGTTATTTATAATTCCGGCATTTAATCAGGATGTCCCAAATCCTTATATAAGTTCGTTAACAGTACTTTTGACTTATTACATATTATATGTGGTTTTTGCATATCCCATATTCAAAAAATTAAGGCCTGAATCTGTATTAACTTCACGCAGTGTGGTTATTGTTGAATATTTAAAAAAAATATTTAAAAAACTTCCACCCGAAGAAAAATTGACAGTCTTAACCATGAATGAAGATGAAAAACAGGCATTTGTCATATTGTTTATTAAGGCTTTTTTCGGCAGTTATTGTTTAAGTCTTTTGTGTAATAAATATTTGCCGCAGCTTGTTTACGATTTTGATTTTTTGAATGCATTATTTAATAACAGTATGTTTTATGCCCAGAATAACGGTTTTTTGGGCGGAGTTATACAGTTTATTGACGATACTGCGGATATGTGGCTGATTTTAATGTTTATGATTACAAATCTTGTTTTGGCATTTAGCTATTTAACCGAGGCAAATATTTTCAAAAATAAAATAAAATATGCAGATACTTCTTTTTGGGGGGTATTTAGCTGTATAATCTGTTATTATCCGTTTATATTACTAACAGAAAAAATTATGCCGGTTACACTAAAAGAGCTTGTACCGGTAGAAAATGCTCCGGTGCGTATTTCGTTATATATACTTGTAATCATTGCAAATTTAATTATGACGATTTCTGTTCTGCGTTTGGGGACAAAATCAGGAAATCTTACAAACAGAGGTGTAGTAACCGGTTTTCCTTATAACATTGTAAGGCATCCGGAATACGCTATGAGAATTTTATATATAATACTTACAATAATTCCGATGTATATAATCGGTGAGTTGAGTGTTCTTGGAAATATTGTTCTTACTGCGGGCATGCTTATGTGGATTTTGGTATATGTCATAAGGGCTGTTACCGAGGAACGAAATCTTATAAAAGATGATGATTATAAAAATTATATGCAAAAGGTTAAGCACAGATTTATACCTTTTGTGGTGTAATTATTACATGTTAAATAATGTAATTGCCATGCAGAAAATTATTTGACAATTAAAAATTGCTTATGTAATATATAGAGTAGAAGAATATATAAATAAACATTAAAGGGATAAAGGGATGTCACAGAACGAAGTCTATGATTTACTTAAAATGGTTGAAATAGCATTAGATGACGGCTATTCACTTTTTAAATATACAATTGTAAATAAAAGAGAAATTGAATCTTTAATTGATAGAATTTATGAAGCCATGCCGACAGAAATGCGCGAAGCAAAAATATTTTCTACAAGAAAAGAAGAATTATTGAATGAAGCTCAACAAAAGGCTCAAAAAGTTATTCAGGATGCTCAAAATGAAGCCAGCAGGCTTGTTTCTGAATCAGAGCTTCGTAAAGCTATTGAACGTGATGGTATCAGATTGAAAAACGAAGTTGTTTCCGATTGCGAAAATATTAAACATACTTCTTTGCAGGATGCTGAAAAGGTCAGACTTCAGGCAACCGAAGAAGCTATGAAAATTCGTGAAGGTGCAGAAATCTACGCAAAACAGGTTCTTACCAATTTGGAAGAAAATTTGACTCAGCTCCAGCAGGTTGTTAAAAACGGTCAAATTTATATGGAACAAATCAGAAATGATACGTTAAGCAAATATGCTCCTCAGGTTCCGCAGCAAAGACAAGAACAAGGCGGCGGATGGTCAAACCCAAGATCAAGAGATAGCAAAAAATTATAAATAAAAACCGGAAGTTAGATTCCGGTTTTTTAATATCAAATTATTATAATTTGTTTACAATTTGATTGATTTTTTTTTAGGTTTGATATAGTATAGTGCTATAAGCCGAATTAAAAAAGAATGTGAGAACCACATTCTTTTTAAATGGTCGAAAAAATCAATAATAAAAAGGAAATAAAACAATGGGTATCAAAGGAAAAAATGACAAAATGGTAGTTCTTGCATGTGAAGATTGCAAAGAAAGAAACTACACAACTACAAAGAACAAAAAAAACATCAAGGACAGAATGGAATTAAGCAAATATTGTCCGAAATGTAAAAAACACACAACTCACAAGGAAACAAAATAAAGGAAATAAGGAACAGGGAAATAAGGAAATAAGTTCATTTTATGTTTTGTGCTTATTGCCCTATTCCCTTATTCCGATATTTACTTTAGAATAAGCGTCCTTAGTTCAGTTGGTAGAACGTCGGTCTCCAAAACCGGATGTCGAGGGTTCGAGTCCTTCAGGGCGCGGATTATAATAAAAGGAATTGCAATATAATGAATGGCGAAAACAGTAAAATTAATGAAACAATAGCATCAATAAAAACCTATTTCAACGGTGTAAAAACCGAATGGGGCAGAATCAGCTGGCCGCAAAAAAATCAAATTGTTGCCGAAACTTTTTCTGTAATAGTTATTGTTTTTGTATTTACTGTTGCAATATATATAATAGACCTGATATTCAAGTATATATTGGGTTTACTCAAGTAATCTAACCAAAAGGGTGGCTTATGACAAAAGAAGAAAAGACAATGGAAGAACAGCTAAACGAAGATATCGCAGCTGAAAAGGCTTTAGAAGCTGAAGAACAGGAAGCTCAAGAAGCAAAGAAAAACAAGAAAAGATGGTACATAGTTCATACTTATTCAGGCTATGAAAACAAGGTTAAAGTAAATCTTGAAAAACGCGTAGAATATATGAACATGGGTGATAAAATCTTTAGAATTGAAGTTCCTCAAAAAACTGTTGTTCAGGTAAAAAGCGGTAAAAAACAGGAAAAAGAGGAAAAGATTTTCCCGGGATATGTTCTTGTTGAAATGATAATGGACGAAGACAGCTGGTATGTTGTAAGACACACTTCAGGTGTTACAAAATTTGTTGGTTCCGTTAAGAAACCTATTCCGGTTCGTGAAAGCGAAATCAAAAGAATCTTACACAGAACAACTTCTCAGGTTGAAAAAGTTGAACTTGATGTTAAAGTCGGTGATAAAATCAGAATCGTATCCGGTCCGTTTGCAGACTTTGATGCTGATATTATTGAAGTTTATCCTGATAAGTCAAAACTTCGTGCAAATGTTTCAATCTTCGGTCGTGAAACTCCGGTAGAATTGGAATATAATCAAATAAATAAATTATAATAAAAAGTAAGGTGCTGATAGCACCAAAGGTACATACAAACTGTGGAAGGGACTAATCGAAGCCCCGTTATTACCACAAAAGGAGAAAACAATGGCAAAAAAAGTAGTAGGAAAAATCAAGCTTCAGATTGAAGCAGGTAAAGCAAATCCGTCACCACCTGTTGGTCCGGCATTAGGTCAGCATGGTGTTAACATTATGGATTTTTGTAAGCAATTCAATGCTAAAACTGAATCTCAGGCAGGATATATTATTCCTGTAATCATTGATGTATATGAAGACAGAAGTTTCACTTTTGTTATTAAATCACCTCCGGCTCCGGTTTTGATTAAGAAAGCATTAAACCTTCCAAAAGGTTCTTCTGTTCCAAACAAGGATAAAGTTGGCGAAATTACAAGAGCTCAGCTTGAAGAAATTGCAAAAATTAAAATGAACGACCTTAACGCAACTACAATGGATGCTGCAGTTAAAATGATTGCAGGTTCTTGCAGAGCGATGGGTGTAACAGTAAAAGAAGATTAGTACAATATGGAAGGACATAAATGTCCGTTAATACCATGAAAGGAAAACTTAAAATGTCAAAATTAACTAAAAAACAACAAAAAACTCAACAGCTGATGGAAGGTTTTAATCAACCGGCTACAGCGGTTGATGCAATAAAGAAATTGCAAGAAATTTCAAAAGAAGTTTCTAAATTTAATGAAACAGTTGAATGTCATATGAGATTAGGTATTGATGTTCGTCAAGCTGACCAGCAAATTCGTTCAACAGTTGTATTGCCTGCAGGTTTAGGTAAAACTGTAAGAGTTTGTGTAATCGCAAAAGGTGCAAAGGCTTCTGAAGCTACTGAAGCAGGTGCTGATTTTGCAGGTGCAGAAGAAATCATTGATAAAATTTCAGACGGTTGGTTTGAATTTGATACATTGATTGCAACTCCTGACTGTATGGGTATGTTAGGTAAGTTAGGTCGTGTATTAGGACCTAAAGGCTTAATGCCAAACCCAAAAACAGGTACTGTAACAATGGATATTGCTAAAGCAGTTAAAGATGCTAAAGCAGGTAAAGTTGAATACAGAGCTGACAAACAGGGTATGATTCACTGCCCTATAGGTAAAATCCAGTTTGCTGAAGAAGATTTAATTAAGAACTATGCAACTTTAGCTGATGCTATTCTTAAATCAAAACCATCTTCTGCAAAAGGTACTTATGTTAAATCTGTTTACTTATCAACTACTATGGGACCTGGTATCAAGTTAGATCCTAAAAATGTTGCAGCGGAAGTAAAAGAACTTATATAGTTTTTTTAAGATAAGTGATAATAATATAAGCCTCCTGTCTATCGGGAGGCTTTTTTAATACTAAATTATTTCATCATATTCTGACAGTTTTATTTGCTCAAAGCCTTGATTAAGTGCTTCTGTTTTGCTTTTCCCTTCATATAGTGCTTTTTCTATATTAATATTAGATATATAAACTTCATCTGTTGATGTTTTGTAGGCAAGACTTGTCGGTGATGTGCCATGTTTTAGTATGGTTGTCGGAATTTTGAATGTATTTAATAAATTTTTAAATATTTTGAATATATCTATGCTTTGTTTTTCAGGTTGAGAGCCTACAAGAACAGCTTGCAGGTTTTTATCATTGAGGTCAAAGTTTGTGCTGATATATTGTAAAATTTTTTTATGGTTGTGGTTTCCCTCATATTGAGGTAGTAAGTGCATCAGTAAACTCTTTTTCCCGTCAGTGATAAGACAACTGCTGCAATCACAAATGCCCATTGTAACTACATCTTTACCGCTTCTGCTTGAACTTATCCGCCATGGAAATGTTACCGATTTAGTACTGTCTATAGTGGATACTACTGTTTTAAAATCCTGCAGGGTAATAGGTTTTATTCCTGATGTAAAACTAATTTCATTCATACAATAGTAAAAATCGATAAAAAAATTTTTTGTCATATAAAATAAAAAAGGCTTAATTTTTTTTTAAGGTAACTGTATATATGCCTTTTTTAATTAAGCCTTTATTTATTATTATGATGCGTACATTCTCGGATTAAGTTTCATTAATTGATCTGCAAGTAAAATTGCGTAATCAAGTAATCTTCTTTCTGAATCAGGTTTTTTTCTTATGTTTTCTACCAATTTATCCATAATCGAAATAGTAATTTGTTTTACCGGAAGTTTAGGGCGTGGCATTCCTTCACCAAAAACCAGCGGTGGTCTTTGAGTTGATACGATTGATGAAGCAGCTGAAGCTAATCTTGTTGGGGCAACACTAAGAGACATAATTTACCTACCTTTCAGAAATATTACCTATATATTTCACACATTCCGCCTCTTCTAAAACATTTTTTCCGAACAATTTGCTAGTTTATGAATATTTTGTTACAAATGTCGCAGGAAATAAAATAAAAAAGAAAAGGTTTTATTACTTTAAAACCTTTTCTTTTTATAATTTTATATTTGTCCTTATTCTGCAATAGCAGGTTTTTTCGGAGCATTTGCTTTTTCTGTCCAAAAATCAATAAGCATTGCACAGAAGAAAATACTTGAGTATGTTCCGATAAGAACACCCAGCATCATTGCAAGTACAAAATCTCTTGTGGTTACGCCGCCAAAGAAATATAATGCAGCAAGTGCGAGGAATGTTGTTAATGAAGTATTGATACTTCTTGTGATTGTCTGTTGAACAGAAGCATCAACAATTTCACTAAATGTCATTTTCTTTCCGTAGTATCTTAAATTTTCTCTGATACGGTCATAAGTTACGATTGTATCGTTAACAGAATAACCTATAACCGTTAAAATAGCGGTTAAGAATAAGCCGTCAACTTCAACATTGCAGAATATACCCAATATAGAAAATACACCAAGTACAAATATTACGTCATGTATTAAGCCTAAAATAGCTGATACCGCATACTTAAATTCAAATCTGAATGAAATATATGCAATAATACCAAGTATTGCAAGAATCAATGCAATAAATGAAGTTTTGAATAATTCACTGCTTAATGTTGGGCCTACAGAACTAAACTGAACCATCTGTGCATCGCTGAATTTATCTTTTATAACTGCCGTAATATTATCAGCTGTTTCAGAACCTTCATCAATAAATTTTGTTCTTACTGAAATCATTGATGTTTTAGCTTGCTGAGTTTCAGCTGCTTCTTCTTTAACTTCTTCTTTTTGAGGTGCTTTTTCCTCTGTATTTACGGCTGAATTTTCTTTTTGTTCGACTGCTTCAGCTTTTTTACTGCCGGTATCTTTAAGAACCTGAATATATGTTCCTGTAATTCCTTTTTGTGCCAATTTTTGCTGCAAGGTAGCAATTTCAGAATTTGATACATCTGCACTTGTTTCATATTGCAGAATAGAACCGCCGGTATAATCAATACCAACTTTTACCGGTGAATGTGTCGGATAATTAATCATTGAATATATCATTGCTGCAATACCCGGTAATAATAACATTGCAGATAGGCACATCCATAAAATTCTGTATTTTACAACGTGTATTCCGTCTTTTTTAAATTCAAACATTTTATATTTTCCTCTTATTACTTTACTCTAATATACCAAAACGTGCTTTTTCTCTTTTTGTTTCCTCAAATACGGCAGCCTGTCCGATTTCTTCTTTTTTCAAGCCGAACAATGCAGGATATTTAAGTTCTCCTGTACCGAAGATGAGGTGCATAAAGTTTCTTGTAACTGTGATTGCAGTAAATAAAGAAACTATAATACCTATGAACAATGTTAATGCAAAACCTTTAACAACGCTTGTTCCAAGGAAGTAAAGGATTACACAGGTTAATAGAGTTGTCATATTAGAGTCAAAAATACTTGTCCACGCTCTGTCAAAACCTGAATTTATTGCCGTAAACAAATTCCTGCCGGATCTTAATTCTTCTTTGGTTCTTTCAAATATAAGAATGTTAGCATCAACTGCCATACCTATACTCAAAACGAAACCCGCAATACCTGCAAGAGTTAATACAACTCCGAATAACTTGAACAACGCAAATAAAATAATACCATATATGATAAGTGCAATGTCAGCAATTAATCCCGGTAATCTGTATGCCATAATCATAAATAAAATGATTAAACCTATACCAATAATACTGGCAGTTTTGGATTTATCAATACTTGCAGCCCCAAGTGTCGGTCCTACGGTATTTTCCTGAATAATCTCTGATGGTACAGGCAATGCACCGGCTTTTAACAAGTCAACCATACTTTTTGCTTCTTCAGGAGAAAAACCGCTGTCGCCGCCGCCTGAAATTTCAGCTTTGCCGCCATAAATCGGTTCATTAATTACAGGAGCGGAAATTTCTTCTCCGTCAAAATATATTGCCATTGGTTTACCCACAAGTTTTTCTGTTAATTCTGCAAACTTTTGGGCACCTTTTCCGTTAAATTCAAGTGAAACAGTCCATTGTCCCGCCTGATTTGTTCCAAGATTAGCATCTTTTAAGTCTTCACCTGTTAAATCTGCTGATATCCACATTGGTCTTTGTGTTTTTGGATCTCTCTGCTGGATTCCTTTTGCATCAAGTACAGGTTGTTTAAATTCTAATTGTGCTGTTTTACCCAAGATTCTTTCAGCTTGTTTTGTATCTAATACCCCCGGAATTTCAACAAGCAATCTTTTATCACCAACTTGTGCAACACTTGTTTCTGATACCCCGAGTTTGTTTACACGCTTTTCAATTGCTGTTTGTAAACGAGTCATTACGTCAGGTGTAATTTTTGCTACTGAATTTGTAGTCTTTGCTTCAAGCATAATTCTTGCCCCGCCGACAAGGTCAAGACCTAATTTGGTTGGTTTATTGCAAATAGTAAAAACTGATCCTATTACTATTGCAACAATAACCCAGAACATAATAATTTTGTTTTTCAATTTTCTATCCTCTTATATGTATAACTGAATTTTATTCTTCTTCAAGATCCTGTTTAACCTGATCAATAACCTTAAACAGAACAATTTTTTCATCCTCGCTCAATGGAGCAAGCGGTTTTCTCACATAATCCATAATAATACCTTTATATGCTAATGCAGCTTTTACAGGTACCGGATTTGGAGCCATAAATAACTGCTTAAATACAGGGTATAATTTTTTGTGCATATTTCTTGCCGCAAGTACGTTACCTGATTTGAAGTTTCTTATCATTGATTTAATTTCTGTTCCAAACAGATGTGATGCAACAGAAATTACACCGAATGCGCCAATTGAAAGCATAGGTAATGTCAAGCTGTCATCTCCCGAATAAATTGTGAAATTATCAGGACATAACATTCTTATTTCAGTAACTTTATCTAAATCTCCGCAACTTTGTTTAATTCCGACAATATTTTCAAATTCCCTTGCTAAATACGCAACTGTTGCAGGTTCAATACTTACCCCTGTTCTTGACGGAATATTATAAATAATTATCGGTAAGTCCGTAGATTTTGCAATTGCACTATAGTGCTCAATTATTCCTTTTTGGTTTGGTTTATTATAGTACGGAACAACAGAAAGAATTGCATCTGCTTCTTCTTTTTGGGCATTCTTTGAAAAATCAACTGCAGTTTGAGTGCAATTTGAACCGGCACTTAAGATAACTTTTGCTTTTCCGCTTGTCGCTCTTTTAACGGTGCTGAAAAGTTCTCTTTCTTCAGAGTTTGTAAGTGTCGGAGATTCACCGGTTGTTCCTGCAACTAAAATTGTATCGGTTCCTGTTGAAACAAGATGTCTTGCAAGTATTTCTACCATGTCATAATCGATTTCGCCCTTTGAAGTCATTGGCGTAACCATTGCGGTAATGACTTCTCCACAATCAAATTTTATAGTCATACTACATTCCCCTCATCTTATTATATTTATTACAAGTCTATTATAGTACAAATACTAAAAATAAGGCAATAGGATTATAAATTATATTTAACAGTGCTAAACATAATATTTACGCAAGTTCTTGCAGGACTTTTGATGATTTGAATTTTTTAGGGCATTTTTTTTCAATGTATTCTTTTAAAAGGTTAAAGACAACCGTGCAAACCTTTTCATTAGCTTTTTCTTCGTAGTATCCTTTTTCGTCAAAGGAATTTAAAAGCATCTGTTTTAAAAAATCTCTTAATTTCAGAGGAATTTGTTTTTTGTGATATGGAGAATAATTAGAACATTCGTCACATACAATTCCGCCTAATTCGGATATAAAATAAATTGTTTCGTTGTCTGTTTGTTTTCCGCAGTGCAGACATTTATTAAATTCTATACCAAATCCTGCTTCTGCCATTATTTTTAGCTGAAACTTAATAACGGCAAGCATAATTTCGGTTTTGTTTTCGGATTTTGATATTGTATCAAGTCCCTGATAAAGCAAGTTGTATATTTTTTCAGAGCCCGGGTCTTCTTCTATTCCGAAATTGCTTATTACTTCCCCTATATACATAGAGTAAAATATTTTATCAAGATCGGTGCGTGTTTTTTTAAAGGTATTTAAACATTCTGCCTGACAAATTGTATTCAGGTTTTTGCCTTTATGGAGCATAACAGTATTGGCTACAAGTAGGTCCATTCTTGCGCCAAGTTTACTTTTTGTTTTTTTTATTCCCTTTGCAACTCCTCTAATCAGCCCTTTTTCTTTTGAATACATCAGTATAATTTTATCTGATTCACTAAGATTATAGGCTTTAAGATTAATTGCATCAGTAGTATAACTGTTTTGCATCCCTTTATTTCCCGATTATTGTTCGGTTATACTTTTCTTGTTCCGTGGTAAACCCCTCTCATCATCTGTTCAAGTTCTGATTTATTATCAGAATAATAAAGAGCGGTTTCTTTTGTAATTTTACCTTCGTCATACAGTTTGTATATGGACATATTCATCGTAATCATATTGTTATAAGAACCTGTTTTTACAAGTTCATATACCTTGTCAAGTTCATCTTTCATAATAAAGTCCATTACAGGAGGGGTTACAATAAGAATTTCAGCTGCCGGAAGTCTTGAATCTGCCTCTATTGTCGGAATAAGTTTTTGTGCAACTGTTCCTCTGAGTGTGCCGGCTATTTGTGATCTTATGTAATCTCTTTCTGATGGTTCAAAAAAGTTGATAATTCTGGCAACTGTTTGAACGGCATCATTTGTGTGAACTGTTGATACGACAAGGTGACCTGTTTCTGCTGCGTTTAGTGCTGCTTCAACTGTTTCCTTGTCACGAATTTCACCGATAAATATGACATCAGGGTCTTGTCTTAAGGAGTATTTGATACCATCTGTAAATGACGGAGTATCAATAAGTAATTGCCTTTGAGATATAATGGATTTTTTATTGGTGAAAATAAATTCAACCGGATCTTCAATTGTGACAATATGTTTTGCATATCTTTCATTGATAAAGTCAATTAAAGATGCAATGGTTGTAGATTTACCCGAACCGGTAGGGCCGGTGACAAGGACTAACCCGTTATTAAATTCTGCGAAAGTTTCAAGAGTTTTTGGCAGTCCAAGTTCCTCAAATGCTTTAATATGATAAGGAATAACCCTGAATACAACAGCATTTTTTGCCAGCTGGTGGCTTAAATTTACCCTGAAACGCGAATAATTTTTGATTTCGTATGAAAAGTCAATATCAAAAAATTTGGAAATTCTATCCCTCAGGTGTTCCGGAGAAATTGTTTGTATAACAAAATCTATATCATCTTCCGTAAGCGGAGGAAGATTAATTCTCATAATTTGACCTGCAACTCTTATCGCCGGCCTTTCTCCTGCGGATAAATGTACGTCTGAAGCCCCCACTGATACGGCCTGTCTTAAAAAATCATCAATAAAAAATGTGCTTTCTGCCATAAAATTCCCCTCTTATTTTTGCAGTATATCATTTTTTTTTTAATTGTACAATATTTTTAATATGTTAATATATTTTCATTGGAATTATGATTAATTTTGAACTTGTAAAGGACTATCTGCAAAATAAAAACTTTATTATGTGTATAACATCAGTATTCTTTATGTTGGGAGTACTGTCTTATTTTGGCGGAAAAGAAATATTAATGTCAGTTATTTTAACTGTTGTTCTGGTGTTTCTTTTGAGTATTAAAATTTTTTCAGTTAAGCGGGCTGTTCTACTTGCATTGGTGTTTTATTGCGGATTTTTTCTGACTTTTTTCAGGGTTTCAAAATCGGACGATTTGGTTGCTCTTGCTCCCTTAAATTCTACTTTTACCGGACGTATTGTGAGTGTACCTAACAGTGCCGAACAAGGTAAATCGAGATTTTTCTTTGAGGTTGACCATTGTGATAATACAGTTGCTTCCGGCAAGTCACTTGTTTCTGTTACGGGAGCAAAGGAAGAAATAGAAAAACTTAATATTGGTCAGAAAATAAGTATAACAGGGAGTCTGAGAAGACCATTTACATCTGCTAATCCGTCACAGTTTGATTACAGTTCTTATCTGAGAAATTTTAATGTGTTTACCGTCATTTATTCTGATGGTGGGCAGTTTAAAATTCTAAATGAAAAGATGAGTTTTAAATGGAAATTCCTTGGGAAGTTGAATGATATGCGAACTTCAGTATTAAAAGTTCATTCAAAATATCTTGCGAGTCCTAATCTTGAAATACTCGGAGGAATTGTATTCGGAGATGATGCCGTTGCTCCGCCTGAATACATTAAAAATTCCTTTATAAATTCCGGTTTGCTTCATATTCTTGCAGCTTCAGGGATGAATGTTGCTTTTATATTTTCATTTTGGTTTTTCATATTGCGATTTTTAAGGGTACCGTACAGGGTCAGTGTTTCTTTGGGTATGGTTATGATTTTGCTTTATACCCTTATGACAGGGCTTGGGCCTGCTGTTGTTCGGGCTTCGTTAATGCTTTTGTTTGTTCTTGCTGGTAAGCTCATAAACAGAGATGCTCACAGTATTTCTTTGCTTTCTTTCATTGCGGTGTTAATGCTTATTTATAACCCCGCTTATATTAATGATGTCGGGTTTCAGTTGTCTTTTCTTGTAACTTTTGGGTTGATTACTACAGCAAATATAATATCTGAAAAACTTGCTAAAGTTCCAAACTGGCTAAAAATTCCGATACTAATCCCTTTGGTAGCTCAAATATGGATTATCCCGGTTCAAATGTTTTATTTTAATACTGTAAGTATTTATTCTATAATTGCAAATATTATCTCTGCACCGCTATTAAGTGTAATCAGTTTTTGCGGTTTTGTAAGCTCGCTACTGGCGATGATAAAACCGATTTCTGATTTTATATGTTTTACTTTTGATTTTTACAGTTGCTATTTTCTAAATATTCTTGTTTGGATTTCAGGTTTCTTTTCCGATTTACCTCATTGCTTGCTCCAGACAACTCATCCGAATATCTTTCAGCTGGTCTTATATTATACAATGCTTATAGGTGCAACATATTTAATAAAATATAATCGCTTTAAGCAAGCATTGTTGACTTTGTCTTTGTTTTCCGTAATTCTTTTATTTACAACCATAACCCCTGTTTCAAATAATCTGGAAATAATTGCCTTTGATGTTCAGAATGCGGATTCATTTCTCATAAAAACTCCGCAGAATAAATACTTTTTTATTGATACCGGTAAAGCACCTTATAAAAGCGGTAACACTCAGGCAAAAATTATAATGCTGAAATATTTGAAAGACAGAGGGATAAAGAATATTGAGGGTGTAATTGTAACTCATTTTGATAATGACCATTCCGGAGGAACATCTGATATTATATTAAATACAAAAGTTAAAAAGCTGTATCTTAACTCTGATAATGCACAAACTCAAACTGCACGAAATATATTTGCTAATGCCTCAAAAATCGGGCAAAAAATTGAAATTGCAAAAAACAACTCATTAATATACAAAGAGCCGAATTTAAAAATTAAAACATATAAGGCTGATATTAAAGGAAAAGATGAGAGTAACGGATGTTCTGTAATTACTTTGGTTTCTTACAAAAATTTTGATATGCTTTTTATGGGGGATGCCGGTGTAAATTCTTTTGAACAGGTTAAAAAGAATATTCCCCGCAATGTTGAAGTTCTGAAGGTTGGTCATCATGGCGGGCCTGAAACTGTAAACGTTGATATGCTGGAACATTTGGGAAGCAGGGTTAGTGTTATTTCAACGGGAATAAACACTTTTGGGCATCCGAATAAAGGAACTCTTGATTTACTGCGTAATACAACTATTATGCGGACAGATTTTCATAATTCGGTAAAAATATCAACTGACGGAAATTCGTATGAATTATTTTCATATGATAACCATGATAAAAAATATTTTTTGAAAGAAAAATTTGATACAATAAGAGAAAATCAACCGAAAGATTGATAGGATAAATGTATTTTTTACACTAATTCCAAGGTTGGCAAAATTCAAATGTAGTCTGCTTTTTGCCGGCTTAAAAATTGCATAATTTTCCCATGGACTTGAAATTTTAAATTTTTGTAATATAATAGTTATACAAACATATTCGAAGAAAGTGAAAACTTACTAATAATAAGTGTGCAAAAGTAACTTTTTGAGAATTTTCAATTTACAATCAGAGGATTTTATTTTGACTTTAAAAAAATTATTACTCTTTACCGCTGTTCTGGTGATATCATTATTTACACAGGTACAGGCAGCCCCAAGCGTAGAAACGGTTAAAGCAGCGATAGTGAAGTATTCTGTCGAAATGGGTGTTGATCCTGCAATAACTTTGAGTATTGCACAGGTTGAATCCGGTTTTAATCACAATTTAAAAAGTGCTTATGGCGCGGTTGGTGTTTTTCAGTTGCTTCCGTCAACTGCAAGAAGAATGGGGCTTAACCCATATTCGCTTGATGACAACATCAAAGCGGGTATAATGTATTACAAATCTATGTTCCAAATGTTTGGTTCAATGCAGTTAGCTGTAGCGGCATATAATGCCGGCCCGGCGAATGTTAAAAAGTACAATGCGGTTCCGCCGTACAGAGAAACAAAGAATTTTGTTTCCTCAATAATGTCAGGTTATTATTATCTGAAGGCTCATACTGACCCTGCGGTTGTCGCTTATTATTCACAAAAGGCAAAGGAAAAAAAATCTCAAGCTGAAGCATCTGCTCAGGCTCAAAATTTGCCGAAAGTCGAACAAAAGCAGCAAGTTGTCGCATCTGCACCTGTTCCAAATACAGCAGTTTCAAAATCAGGCAAACTCAAAAAAGATTTGAGCCGTTCAATAAAAGGTTCACCGCTTGAAAACGGCGTAAAAACAAATACTATAGAGATGTAATCATAAAGTGTAACAAAAAATGGGAGATAAGGTATTTATCTCCTATTTTTTTTGTTCAAATTAATATTAAGATTATTGTAAAAACTTTATCTCAACCACTAGTATTATTGACAGAGATATGACATAATGATAATATAAGTTTTGTATATACAAATAAATCGCGATAGGATAATTTAATATGCTGGAAAAACATAGTATTTGGTCTGTTTTTTGCAGTAAAACTACTGCATTATACTCAAAATTGGGAGACAGAATGAAAAAACGCAGCTTGGCTTTCACTCTTACTGAAATGTTGCTTGCACTAGTTGTAGTGGCTATTTTAGCCGTTTTGATTTTGCCTGTAGTTACGACAAGGGCTCAGAATAAATCGTTTGCTTTGGCATATGAGTCACAGGTAAAGCAATTACTGAACTCTTTGACAGGATTGCACGTAATGGAGAATGTTACGGACATCAAAGATACAATGATGTATGTAGATGCTCCTGTTAATGATTATACAAATAGTTCAGGCGCGTATATCAAGAAATACATGAAGGTTTCCAAATATTGCGGAAACTCTCCGGGTGATTGTTTTGCCCAAAAATATTTCCAGTATAGAGATAAAGACCGCGAGGAATTTACTGTAGCGGATGAAGGTGGTGCAGATAAGCCTTTTGCTCAGGCTACAAAAGGTGCTTGTGCATTATTGAAAAACGGTGTCAGTATCTGTTTAAAACCGCAGGTAAAAAATGCTGAAGGCGGTACTCTTGCGATTTCCGGCTGGTTAGATTTAAACGGTCCTAAAGGTCCAAATGTTTATGGTCGTGATTTAAGAACTTTTAATATAGATTTGAATGATCGTGTCGCGTATAGTGAAGAAGATCCGTTAGAAGTTATAATGCCTGATGAGGCTGAAGGTTGTGTCGGTTCTGATTGTGTCACACCAAATGCGTGTCTTAGTGATCCTACATCAGAAGAATGTTGTAAGAAAAAAGTTCCTGTAGGTCCTGGGGATCCTTGTTGTAACTGGCACGCAAATCCTTCTGCTGTTCACCACAAAATATGTTTCCCTGATGACGAGGAGAAAAAGGAAGAGTGTGCCAACCACTCTATAACCGGTCCGGATGATGCTTGTTGTGCGTCTGTTCAGGATCCAAAATGTTGTGCTCCGGACAATTACAGTGAATATTGTTGTTCTACTGCAAATGCAGGTTCTGAACAATGTTGTAAAAACGGAATTGCAAGTGGCAAAATTGTATTGACAACCGACAGCAAATGTTGTCAATATGAATCAATATATTTAGCTAATCAGGAGCTTTGTATTCCTCCTTGTAAATTAGACGAAAAGAATAACAGACCTGAATTAGGGGATAATTGGAGAAAAGGAAGATCAAATCAATATTGTTGTGATTACTATTCAAGAAGAAAAGAAATCATACAGGTCGGTCCTACAGACGGATGTTGTATGTTTGAAGATGTATATAAAGACAAATTTAATGTTGTATCTTCTGACAGATGTTGTCGTTTGCAGAAGTTCCCGGGAACAAATCCTGATAAATTGAATGAATTATGCTGCAGCTGGAGATTTAACGAAAGGGATTTAGACGGAGTTTCTTGGTTAAGAACTCACGACTATAAAACAAAACCAAATGAAGATGTTGGTGCGGATACTCAAGCTGTTGTAAATAATGATACAAATAAATATGATACATGTTGTCCGTATGCACTTTCAAAACTTGCGACAATGAACGCTGATGGTACTTGGACAGAAAGTACCGGCAACGGAATTTGGAGCCAAAATGGAATGGCTGATAAAGTTTGGAAGAATTGCTGTTCAAAAGCAAATGCTGCAAACGGAAACTGGACATATAAAGGAACAAATCTTTCTGCAGAATGTTGTCACTTTATGGTAAAACAGAACTGTCGTGCAGATGATCCTCAGACTTGTAGAAAAGCGTTGATGGAAATCGATGACAGAACAGGTCGTGTGGGTGAACTTCGTGCGGCTTGCTGTGGGTTTGATGAATTTAAAGATTATCCTGAATGTTGTTCAATGGGTATAGATGGTCTTAACATCTTCCGTAAGCCTGCTGAACAGTGGCGTGAAGTATGTTGTATGCCTCACCTTGAATTCTATAATGAGGATCAGACAACTGCTCCCGGACCATCAGTTCAATGTTGTTTACAGGCAGGTCAAAGTGTACAGAATGAAAATCATCTTTGGTTCTGGAATCGTAATGCTAAGTTCAAAAAGGCTGGGAATAACCGTCTTGACGGATGTTGCGGTCAGGGCACACAGGTCTTTGAAGGCAAAGAAATGCGTAAATATGACAAGTGGCTTGTAAATTGCTGTCATTTGCGCAGTCCGAAGAAAGGTTCTGATAAGTATGCGGATGTAACAGATTTTGTACGTGGTTGTTGTACCGGTGCAAATGAAAATCCTGCATCAACCGAAGCTTGGGCTGATGAGGATTCTGACCAGAACGAAGACTGTTGTTTGTCTTATGGTAGTGCAGAAGATAATAACACAGGTCACAGTCGTGACGACAAGCGTTGGTATTCTCGTTGCTGCGGTTCAAAATACGGTTCATTGAACGGTGATTATAAAGTTAAATTGAAACTTGATCAGTACAAGTTCTACATCAAAGATGCGGGTTGCTGTACAAATGTTCGTTGGGTTGAAAACGGCAGCGACAGTTGTTGTCAATTTGCTGTTGATGTAAAAACAGGTCTGGATTTAAGAACTCAGAATGACAGATACTGGTATTCAAACTGCTGTGAATATCCTGATAGATATGAGGGTGCAAGTTTAGACGGCAAGACCGGATTTAAAGTTTATCAGTCCAACTGTTGTACATTTGACAAAACAACTGCAAATGATGGTAAACGTCTAAAAGAATTCGGTAAGATTAGAACAGATGATAAAAATAAACAACAGACATTAAAATCTGATGAAAATAATAAATATTGTTGTGACCCTACAATTTCAGATAATGGTGAAACTGCTCAGGCTCCGTCTGAATGGTGCTGTGAGCGATTTGTAGAAAAAGACGAAATGGTAAATGACTTTGATAATAAGAAATTATCAGAGCAGTACAGAGGTCGTTGCTGCAGACACTATGAAGGTATGAGATGGAAAATTCATGAATTAACCTGTTCTGAATTGTGGATTTGTCAGGTCAGAGGTAAAAATTCAGAAGATGAAATGAACAACCCTGGCTATGGTTTGCCGCTTTGTTGTGAGGCTTTAGGACCAAAATATAACACCGAAGATATTTGGCGTGGTGCTTGCTGTGATTATCCTAAGAGTTATAAAACAAATGTTGACTACAGACAGATTTGTTGTCATCAGGATCCGAAAGTTGACTATACAAGGGTAAATGTTGCACATGGTTCACAGGTTGGTTTAAACAGTAATAAAGAATTCTGTTGTAAACCTGAATTGACAAAGGATGCAACAGGAGTATTCCCAAGCACTAATTGTTGTACATACTTCAAAGGCAGAGGAAACTACGCAAGAGATAATGATAACAAACCACTTTCTGAAGCATATAAAATTGATTGTTGTTATCAGTCTGATAATGCTGTAGGTTCATCTACGGATTATTGTTCTGATTGTTCAATCAGATGGAAAGCCGGTGAAAAATATAATGTAGCGGGAGATGCATATAGTTCAGGTGCATGGCAGCATTATGATTTCAAAGGATGTTGTACAAAAGTTTATAATGAAACAAGCAAAGACGGTACGATTCGTAACAAAACACCGTTGTGGCAGGATAACTGTTGTAACTATGTTACAGGCACAACGGATATGAATCGTTCAATTGCCGACATTAATAAATACTATGGTTCCCATGCAGAATATCGTGCACATTGTTGTATGGGCGGGGATACTCCTCAGCCTTCGGGTTGTGCTGCGATAACAAGTCCGGCTACAGCTCAAAATTGTAAATGTTGGATAGATAAAGGTATGTGGAATGGCTTGTCAGATAGTACAAAGGCTGCGTGCTGTGCTTTAGGTCATGGTTTGAATTGTCCTGTTGTTTGTTCAACTCCTGATACAAGCAGAGTATCAGAAACTTGTTGTAGTGAATGGAGCGGTCAATTAACTTCATATCCGACAGTAAAAGATCAATGCTGTGCTATTACAAGCTTCAAAAATAATCATTCATCTTTATGTACTAGTTCAACTTGTCCTTCAACACCTATTGGAGCCAATGCATCAAATGTTTGTTGTAAGGAATGGAAGGATGCAGGAAAGATAAGTTTGACTCAAAACAAAGATGCATGGCTTGCGTGTTGTGCTAATCCTGACCAGGCTTTCTTTAATAGTAATAAAGAAGCTTGTTGTGCATATACAGCCGATTTTAATTGGGAGCTTAAAGCATACATTGATAATTCTAGTAGTGCAATAAAATTTGATTTAGTTTCCAGTGGTTATGGTGAAACCGGTAAACAATTAAAAGTTACAGATATTAACTATGTGTGTTTTTCCAATGGTGGTCAACATATCACAGGAACTGCAGGTTCGATAACAACTGCTGTTGGTGTTAAAGGTGGATCATCTGCCTCTGTTTCTTCTTGTATTGGGCCGCAAATTACTCATGCCAAGGTAACTTATGATGGTATTGAGTTGTCCCCATCGGTATATTTTAAAGGGTTCTTTAAACGTGGTTACTTCTCAGACAAATGTAATGCTCAATCTCAAGGAACAAGTGATTTCCCTGTTGAAGAACCACAGGTAGAAACTTGTCCTTCTACCCCAACAGTTGACAAGGCAACAGAAACTTGTTGTACAAAGTGGAAATCCTCATTGAGCAATTCTGCTTATTCATCCGTAAAAGATAAATGTTGTACAATCAGCAGTTTCAAGAGTAGTAACTCAACATTGTGCGACACTTGTCCTTCAACCCCAACAGTTGACAAGGCAACAGAAACTTGTTGTACAAAGTGGAAATCCTCATTAAGCAATTCTGCTTATTCATCAGTAAAAGATAAATGCTGTACATATACTAATTTCAAAAGCAGTAACTCAACATTGTGTTCCGGTGGTGGTTGTCCTTCAACACCAACAACAAGCAGTGCAACTGAAACTTGTTGTACGGAATGGAAAAATAACAGCAAATTTGCAAATGGTGCAAATTCATCAGTATTAACCAAGTGTTGCCAAGGCGACAGTTTTGGTAAAGCTAATAAGACTTTGTGTTGTACATATCCGACTGATATTAACTGGAATTTGACAGTTTCTAATGTTCAAAATCCGTTATCAGCATCAACTGTTTCATTTACTTATAGCGGAAATGTTCAGTCCGGTGTTACGGTAAGAGCTAAAGACATAAAAGTTCATTATGATTGTTATGGCAATGCTGGTAGTCAAAGTGCCGGCGGTATGAACGGTTTGACCTTGTCTTTTGATACAATCACCGGTAAGGGTTCAAAAACAGTTGCAAATCCTCACAGTGCTTCAAATTATAACAATTGTACCGCTAAATTTGTAAGTGCAAAAATAACTTTGGATTCCGGTTCAGGTGAAACTGCTATTTACACATTTGGCCGTGCTGAAAATAATGGTGAATCCTCCTTATCAGGCGAATATAAAACAGGCGGGCCTACTTATTGTTCTAATTCACTGCCTGTAAATGATGTGAACAATGTATATGCTTGTGCTGCAAATCCGTCAACTCCTATTTCTGAAACTTGTTGTACGGAATGGAAAAATAACAACAAATTTGCAAACGGTGCAAATTCATCAGTATTAACTAAATGTTGCGAAATTACTAATTTTAAAAATAATAATTCAACATTATGTCCTTGTACTAAGAGCGATATTACATTATCTGTTATAAAGGATAATGCTCTTGGTTTTACTGTAGAAGCATCGAAAGCTGTTGAAGAAGATGTAAAAGTATATATCCAAACCCAATCTACATATTATGGCGGCCGTATGAATGGCTTAAGTATGAACGAGAGTGGTACTGTATCCATTAAAAAGGGTAGTAAAAAAGCTACGAGTGGTGTTGGTTGTACAGAAAATTTGAATGCATATTCTGAAGATGATGGCGATTTAATTTGTGATGGTGTTTCTGATTATAGTATTGAATCTCCAACAACAAGTTGTCCTGCATATAAAATTGAAAATAATTCTTCAGGATCGAGTAGGCCAAAGATTGCAACTTGTACTGCTACTATAACATGGAATATACAAACAGACTCAACTGTCGGCTATGGTAACAATAATGTGTGGTTTATTGCGGATAAGGTTACCGCTTCAAATATTTATTGTACTGATGGCGGAACTATGACAGATGAAGAACTTGATCAATTCTTACCTGTAATTGATCAATTAACCGGTCGGTATGCTCACCATGAATATTATGGTAGTGTTACAAGTACTGTAAATGTACCTGTATATTCAGCTGAAATGACAAATAATGGTAAAATGAGCTATGCTGATTCTCTGCATATCGTTAAAGATGGTGGAGGATATGGTATATCTTCAAATTCATATAATGGTGAATATTGGTCTGTTGATGGCTTGGAATGTTTGATATCAGTATATGGCGGAGGTAAAACTACTGCTTGTTCGGGTTCGCAGACTTTTGCAATGCAGGTAACAAGAACCAGTAAGTCATCACTTGCTCAAAGAGTAATTGCGTTTGTAAAACATACATTCAACTCTCTGATTTCAAGAGTTAATGAACTTGCACACGCAATTGTTGAAAAAATTGCAGATATAAGAGTTGCTCACAGACAAAAAGCAGCTGAAAGATTTGCTCAGTCTTCTGGTGACAATTTCGCCAATGTAAATGTTCCTGCGGCAAAGAAACTTACTGCCGGTAAGTATTCTCAAAGCAATGTTGCTCACGCGGCGGGTGATTTTGTTGACGGTATGAATAAAGCAGGGGTAACAACTTCTGATTGGCATTGTTGTGTACCAAACTACGAAACACCAACCAAAGCTTGCTGCGAAGCATTCAAAAAACATGATTGGAAAGACTTTGAAACTGAAGCAAGTGACCTAAGCCACGAATATAAATTATATTGTTGTAACACCCACGGTGTATGTCCTGAACCAAAGAACTGTACACTTGATGATGTTGCAAACAATACTATTACATATGACCACTGTAAAGTTCTTGCAGAATCAAATAGTGCTGCAAACTGGACAAAAAGTCAGAATTGTTGTGCTTGTTTAGCAAACTATACTCCGCCTGGAAATTCTTCAGCAATGAAATATACTACAGACTGGAAAAAGACTTGCTGTTCAAGAGCAATGAATCAAAATGACGATCAAACTCTGCAATTAACAGCTATAACCTCTAAACAAGAATACAGAGATTTGTGTTGTGTTGTTGCAGGTACAGGTTCAGATGGTTCAATCCATAGTAACAGAACTACTGATAAAGACGAAAGATGTTGCAGCTATAATGTATCAACCAGCGAAAGCAATGCAAACGACTTCTGTTGCGGTAAAAAAGCAGCAGGTTTGAATACTCAAGGCTCAGGTCCTGTTGTTTGGGAATTGCTTAAAGATGGTAAAGAAGTAAGTGATTTCCGTGCAAAATGCTGTATGAAAGTTAACGACAAGTATTGTACTTGTTCAGGTTTGTACGACAAATATCCAAAATCAAAAGACCTTAACAGTCATTTGGGTGGTAATGCAGTTAATTGTTGTGCCGACTTAAATTCTTACGGCGGTAAATCGGGTACGACTCTTTGGAAAGAAGCTTGTTGTCCTGTTGCACAGAATAATACTTCAACAATAATCGGCAGTGATGCAAACTTCAGAAGTCTATGCTGCGACAGCTCTAAATATAGTTGTATCAATCATTATGACAAGACTTGTTCAACTGATGTAAATAGTACAATGTCGTATGGTAAAGACTGGAGATGTTGTTCAACAACAGCAGGTGCAATGCTTAGCGGTTCTAACCAAAAGAAAGGCTCAGGAAACTGGTTCTGTTGTTCTGATTTGAGTGCAACAACAACAAGAAATATTACTCATAACGAAATTGCCCGCACTTCAAATTGTTGTAGGAGCGAAGGTATTCGTTTCGGTGGCGGTTCAGATCCGTCTTGTTGTACATTCAGTTCATCAAATGAAATTACACAACAATGTTGTGAATGGAGGCGTGATGCGGTTAATGCTCCTGATGAGTGGATTCCATGGCAGGGTACATTAAGCGGATTCCGTCAGAGCTGTTGTACAAAATTTGCAAGCAATGATGCAAATAACGGATTCTGTACTTGTGAATATAACTATTCAAGTAACAGAGGTCAGTTGACTACAAATTGTTGTGATGCGTTGTTCTCTGCTCATAATAGCGAAACTGTTTGGAAAGATAATTGTTGTAACAAAACAAGAAATTCCGTTTCAAGAACAGGTCTTCACATCTTTGGCAAGACTGAAAAATCAAGCTGGCAAAATGCTTGCTGTAACCATAAAGACAACAGAAATAACGAAAGCGAAGGATGTTGTACATGGCGTGAAAGCAAGGGTATCTTCGACCGTGGAGTAAATAAATTCTCAGACGGTACAACCTTTGACGGATGTTGTTCAAACAATGGCTGGAACAAAGACAGTACAACATACAAACAACGTTGTTGTCATAAGAATAATACAATTCAAAGCTGCTGTGAATATATGTATAGTGTAAATCCGAAAGATTCAAGCGTATTCTATGCAGAGGGTAACTGTTGTAATTGGTCTTCATTAAAGAATAAGGATGAATGTTTGTCTGTGTGCGACCACTTTGAATTGGGTCATGATTACTATTATAAAGAGGGCGTAGGCAAAGTTTATTTGACTAATGCTGAAAAAGTTAAATGCTGTCAGGATTCTATAAATAAAGCAGGCGATAAAGGATGGCAGGACAGATGCTGTTTACTTGCAGATGGTAATAACTTTGCCGTATCTCATAAGAACTGCTGTGACTACAGAACACGCGGCAAGTTAAGTGGTTTGACCGTATATCATTATACAAGGTCATCTTATGATAATGGTTCTTGCTCGTGGACAGATTCAAACTGCTCTCCATACAATTATGGCGATTGGTATTGCGGTCATGATCAATGCAGCTACGGTGAGAGCGCTGATTACAATGAATATTGTTGTGGTACCGGTAAGTTAAATGCAAATACTTTAAAAACTCAGTATAAAGCTGCAAAAGACGGATGTTGTGAGAATTCCCCAACATTCAGGAGTAAGAATTCAACATTATGTAAATGCGGTCACGGGACTGCAAAAGATACAAATTCTGCAGATTGTTGCGATTTCTGGTGGAGTTCTTTAGGGTCAAGTGACAAGAGCAGTTGTTGTACTTCATTCTCAGATATAAGATCTGATAAACCAAGTACCTGCTGCGGCAGTACACCAACTTCTTCCAAAGCATACTCAGAATGTTGTGATTATTGGGATAACAACAATAGATATACTGCAGCGGCTGGTGTAGGATGTTGTGATTACACAAGCTTCTACAATAGTAATAAATGTTTGTGTGACTGCGGTTCATCATATAGCTCATCTTTGGTAAGTGAACATTGTTGTAAAGACTGCTGGAAGACAAAAACCGGTTCTTGTGCTCAATACTATTGCAGTAAAACATATAAGTGGAATATTGAACGTAGTGTATCACGAGCTTTTTATTCTAATACTCCGGGTGCAAGTTATAAGACAAATGAAGAGTCAAGCGGGTCTTGTAATGAATCAACCTCTATTAGTTATTCTATAACAGATACATTCAGCGGTAGCGGGTCAAAATGTACTAATAGCCCTTGCAGTTACACAACATCTGGAGGTTACGATTCCTGTACTCTCGGTGCAAGTTCTAGTGACTGTTCTGCATATGTAGGCAGTGGTACTCCAACTCATTGTGTAGTTACGATTTGCAGAGGGTCAAAATGTACAGATATTCATCAATGTAAATCTACTTATACGGTATCAGATTCTATGCCGTAAGTAATATGCATATAAAATATATCAAGCTTATAGGTCGGGTTTCAACCAGACCTATTACTATTAACTATAAACTTAAAGCTCTTGTCGGGCTAAAGCCCGACCTATAAACTTGTCGGGTTAAAACCCGACCTATTAACTAAAAACTCTCTCTTCTCACATTAACTTATAGGTCGGGTTGAAACCCGACCTATAAACTATTAACTATAAACTTAATTTTTTTGTTGTAAAATGTTAATATAAACGAAAGGAGCTTTATATGTCTAATTGGGAAAAAGATATGGATTTCAACGAAGTAAAAGAAATCAGAACCCGTACAACTGTTTATTTTGGCTGTGGTGCAATTAACAAAATTGAGGATATTGCAAAGCTGTATTCTTCAAGAGGCATAGACAAAGTAATTGTTATGTCGGGTAAAAATGCCTACAAATCCACAGGTGCGTGGGATGTTGTTGAAAATGCGTTAAAAAATAATAATATCGGGTATATTAATTATGATAAAGTTACTCCAAATCCGACAACTGATGCTATTGATGAAGCAGTAAAAATGGCTCGTGATTTCGGAGCAAAAGCTGTTATCACAATCGGCGGAGGTTCTCCGACTGATGCAGGTAAATCCGTTGCTATTTTATTAAAATATCCCGACCAAACAGGCAGTAGTCTTTATGAATTTAAGTTCACTCCGTCACAGGCTGTTCCTGTTGTTGCTATAAATTTAACCCACGGCACAGGCAGTGAAACAAACAGATTTGCGGTTGCAACAATTCTTGAAAAAAACTATAAGCCGGCTATTGCTTATGACTGTATATATCCTGAATTTGCGATTGATGACCCTGATTTGATGTGCGGATTATCTCCAAAACAGACAAGATATGTTTCAATTGATGCGGTTAACCACGTTATTGAGGCCGCTACTTCAAAAGTCGCTTCTCCATACGCAATTACACTTGCAAGAGAGGTAATTGAACTTGTCGGAAAATATTTGCCAAAAGCAATTGCAAATCCGCAGGATAAAGAAGCAAGATATTATTTATGTTATGCGGCTATGATTGGCGGTGTATGTTTCGATAACGGGCTATTGCATTACACTCATGCTCTTGAACATCCGCTCAGTGCAATG
Organism: uncultured bacterium; assembly: GCA_902788345.1. Classification (GTDB taxonomy): domain Bacteria; phylum Cyanobacteriota; class Vampirovibrionia; order Gastranaerophilales; family Gastranaerophilaceae; genus Zag111. The sequence goes on from CADAJP010000006.1 coordinate 178,781, forward strand.
AAACCTGATTTTTCTCACGGTTTAGGGCTGGCAATTTTACTCCCTGCCGTCATTAAAAATATTTATGGAGCCAGAGCAAACACTCTTGCTTATATATTAGAACCTATCGTAAAAGGCTTGAATGCGGATGCTTCCGATAGCCAAAAAGCTGCTGACGGTGTTTATGCTTGGCTGAAATCAGTTGATGTTCCTAACAAGTTAAAAGACGAAGGATTTAGTGAAGCTGATGTTGAAAAACTTACTCAACTCGCATTTTCCACACCATCTTTAGACGGACTTTTGGGAATTGCTCCTACACGGGCTACAAAAGAAGCTGTTGCTGCAATTTATAGAGAATCTTTATAAGATAGTTTTATCAAATAATAAAAAGGCTGAAGTTTAATGCTTCAGCCTTTTTATTAGCGGGTGACCGGGCTCGAACCGGCGATCTTCTCCTTGGGAAGGAGACATTCTACCACTGAACTACACCCGCATGTTTATAAGTAAATTATAACACAAAATTATCTTTGGGTTTTGTCCCCTTTTTAAATACGAAAAACAAAATACTATTGTTTGTTAGGGTTTGATTGATTCATTTGATTTTTTATGCGTTGAACACGCATCATTTCGTCTAAATCTTTTTCTATATCTTTTTCTTCATTTTCGATTACAGGTTTTCTTTTGTTAGAATTTATAACATTGGCAACATTCATCATAGCAAGTGAATTTAAGGTGGCTCTTAACACAGCACTTTGATCCATGTATCTGTTGGTTTTTGTGTTGTCTTCTTCCTCTTCCTGCTGCTGTTGTGCAAAATACTCTCCGCCCTGTCCCATTTTATCGTCAGACAACTTAGCTGCAGTTCCTGAAATATCACCACTCTTAAAATTAAAAGCACCACCAATACCGAAGTATCCGGCAGACCTGTTATCGACCATATACGTTACCTTCTGCTTTTTGTCAATCCAAGATTTATTCTTAACCTCGAATATCCGTGTTTATAAGTTCTTCTCCATGTATTTTAAAATACATGACATAATATTAAATCGTATAAATATACTATTTTGCTATTTTGTAAACAAAAATTTACAATTTTAACAGGCTTTCGAACCCAAATTATTCAATATTGAAAAAAGTGCAAAATCATTATATAATTATAATATACCGAGGGTATTTGAAAGGATTTATAATGAAACTTAAAGCTTTTACACTTACAGAATTACTTATTGCATTGGCTGTTTTAGGTCTTTTGATTGCAATATTGACTCCAATTATTTCAAATTTGCTGCCCGAGCAGAATGCACTTATGGCAAAACGTTCATATTATGCGGCTCAGACGCTTGTTTCCGATATGATAAATGATGAGGCTTGTTATCCTGATAACAGCCAGTCTGTATATAAAGATGCAAGCGGCAACTATAAATACAGACGTGTAGGTTTTGACGATGGCTTTGGTTACGCAGATTGTATAAAATGGGGCGGTGTGGAACATACAGAATCCGTTGCTGATGATGGTGAAGATTCGGCAACCAAATTTATAGTTTTGTTCAAAAATAAACTTGATATAAAAGGTGATAATGCCGAAAATGCTGATTCGGACATATTTGAAACTCGTGACGGCATGAGATGGGCGATTGAACCTGATTTTACCGCAAATAATAAGGATTCATACGCAAAGATTTCTGTTGATGTAAACGGCGGAGAAAATCCAAACTGCGGTCAGTCAGGCGAGGCACCGTCTGAACTTCAAACCGGTTCTGATTGTGCAGCAAGAACAGATGATTTTGATATATATACCATTAAAGTCTATGCTGACGGCAAAATGGAAATTGTCGATCAATGGGCAATTGATGCTGTTGACATTAATAAAGATGTCACAGGTTCACCTTAATAGTTTTGAAAATTTAATAAAGTAATCGGATAATCGCGCTTATAGATTGTTCTAAAGTGAGGAAAGTCCGTGCATCCAAGGACAGGCATCCGGAGAAACTCCGGACGGTGTGAGCCGGTGGATAGTGCCACAGAAATGTTAACTGCCGATGGATTTTTTATCACAGGCGATGGTGCAACGGTGAGGTAAGAGCATCACCAGCAAAGTCGGAAGGCTTTGGCTAGGTAAACCCATGCAGGATGCAAGATTGAATTCAAAGGTTTTAAGGGTTGTCCGCCTACTTTGAGAAAAATCGCTAGAGCTTGGGAGTAATTCCAAGACCAGACAGATGATTATCTAAAACAGAACACGGCTTACGGGTTGCTTTATTATTATAAAACCGGCATTTATGTGCCGGTTTTATTTATTATAGTCAATAATATCAAGCATTTGCTTTAGAAATTCATTGTAAGGGGTTGGTATATTATATTTTTTCCCGAGTTCAATTATTGTAGTGCTAAACATTTGAGCTTCGGTTTTTCTGCCCGATTCCACATCCTGAAGCATAGATGTTTTACCTTCCGGAATCATTTTGTCAAAACTTTCAAATGCTTCTTCTATCATAGTTTCAGTATTATTAACTCCGCAGGCTTTTGCTATTTTTATGATTTCGAGCATAACTTTTGTCAAAAAATCCCTGCATTTTTCATTGTTTTGCATTTGACCAAAAGTCAGTCTTAATATAGCTGATAACTGGTTACTGCTAACATTCAGAAGATATTTTAGCCAAAGTGAACGATAAATATCATCGGGTGTTTTGTATGCAATCCCCACCTTATCAAAATAATTTTGTATTATTTTTTTGTCTTCAATGTTTGTTATTTGCGGATTTTTTATTCCAAATACAATATATCCGATTCCGTCATGGGTGATAATATTCCCCGATCTCATTGCGCTGTGGCCGATAAAATAAGCATGCGGTATATGAAGCCAGCCATATTCATTGGCAATAATTTCTTCACTTGTTATGCCGTTTAAAAGCGACATAATAATTGTATCGCTTTTGACAAAGTTTTTGATGTTTTTAACTGCATCTCCAAGACCGTCATATTTTGTTGCAATAATTATTAAATCTGCCTTAAAATCAGTTGCATTGGGAAGAATATAATTTAGGTCTAGTTTCTCCCCGTTAAAAACCTTGGGGTTTTTAATGTATTTTTCGTATCTTTTTTCATCAACCAAAATTCTTAAATTATTATTGTCGTATTTGTTAATTAAGTTTGCATAAATAGAGCCGACTGCTCCTATTCCGCATATAACAACATTTTTAATCTCTCTCATAATGGATTTATGTTATCACAAAATTTTTTATATATTAAAAAACTTTACATTTTTTTTATTTTTTAGCAAATTTCATGAAAAAAAAGACTTTATATATAGGTAGTAGTTTATATGTGTGTATATATTTCGTAGTGTGGTCATTTAGTGCGTATAGAATTTAATTCCGCCCTGTTTTCGACACAAAACGTATCAGGGTTAAAATTTAATAACGGCTTATACCGTGCAAGTTTTGGAAATGTTCAGCCAAAAGACAGTTTCCAAAGTACTGCTATTGCACATTATTTCAGTGAAGATTTTATTCGTTCTGCTCTTTCATCAAATTATGAATTGTCAAAAATGCTTGAACGGAATAAAATTCCGGCAAAACTTAATATTAAAGAGCTTTCAGAACTAAAAGACGGGCATATGGATGTGACGCGTGATATTTGCGAACGCATAGCCCAAAATCTTCCGCCGGCATTGAAGTCAAATGTTAATATGAAAGATTTAAAAGAAGCTGCCATGCTCCATGACTTTGGAAAAGTTCTGATTCCGTCTGAAATTTTGAATAAACGCGGAGCTCTTTCTCCGGAAGAATATAAAATAATGAATCTTCATGCGGAATTTGGCTATCAATTATTAAAAAAATCAGGTTTAAATGATAATGTTTTAAATCTTATTCATAACCATCACAATAATTTAGACAGTCATAAAAAGTTTGTTTATGATGTAGATTTGCAGGTTTTAAATTTAGCAGACAAATACTCTGCTTTAACTGAAAAGCGTGTTTATAAAAGTGCTTTGACTCCTCATGAAGCTTTAACTATTTTATCCGCAGAAGTGAGTGAAGGTAAGGTTCATCCAATGGTGTTTAATGCACTTGTAAAATCCGTAAATTCAAATCCTTTTGCAAGCAGGGATACCATAAATATCACCACCAAAATTGCTTAATGTTTCTTAATATATATACAAAATATAGCAATTTTCTATAACAAAAATTGTTTATATATATGTAAGGGAATTCTAAATTACAAATCGGGGAAATAAAAACAAGTATCTTGAGTAAAAATAAATTGGGAAAATAAAGGCTCAAGCAATCGGGGAAAATCATTAGGGGAAAAACAAAAAAATAATCGAATCATCCATCATAATCAGTCTTTTGGGGTGCTGAATAAATTTCAGTGCCTTTTTTATTGTTTGTTTTAACGGTGCGAATTATTAATTGTATATAATTTAGTGTATTTTAGGGGGTGTTTTTTTTGTTAAGCTATTTACTTTTTATTCTACTTGTTATATAATATGCGTGATGTTGGTTTAGACTAATAGTAGTAGTAGAAAAGAAAGAGGAAGTACAAAATGAAAAAATTATTAGCAGGCTTATTAGTAGCAGGTATGCTTTCAATTACTACAGCTCCTGTATTTGCTTATGCAGGAATTAATGATGTTGATGCAAGCTACTGGGCTCAAACAGAAATTGCCAGTGTTGTAGGCAAATCTGTAATGTTTTTGAATGCTGGTAACTTCAACCCTGAAGAAAAAATTTCAAGAGTTGACTTTGTTACAGCGTTGTTAAAAGTTTTAGGCAGTGATCAAGCAAAAATCACTAAGAAAATTTCTTTCCGTGACGTTGCTAAATCAGGTGCAGAACATGATGCAATCGCAAGATCTCAACAAATCGGTTTAGTATATGGTTATCCTGACGGAACTTTCAAACCTCAAGGTAATATCTTGAGAGATGAAGCTCAATCAGTAATTTCTCATATCACTATTGATCAACCTGTAAATAACAATATTGTTTCTAAATATTCAGATGCTAAATTAATCCCATCTTGGGCTAAGAAAATTTATGCAAAAACATTATCTTATGGTATTTATGTAAATCACCCTAATGAAAATGAATTAAGACCAACTGAATATTTAACAAGAGCTGAAGCTGCTGTATTATTATACAGATTAAGCCAAAAATTACATTTAGTTAAATCTCAGTACAAAAATGTTACTGAAACAGTTTTAGGTACTGAACACTTAAATGTAACTAAAAAAGCTCCTTGTGATGAAGTTACAATCACTAATTTAAGAAATATCATCAAAGAAGGTAACGTATTAGAAATTGAATTTACTGAAAAATTCAAATCTAAATTACATGCTGCAGGTGATACAGTCACATTCACTAACCCTGAAGATATCGTAACTGAAGAAGGTACTTTATTAATCCCTGCTGGTTCAACTTTCTACGGAACAGTTTTGGATATTAAAGATCCTCAATGGTTCAATAAAAATGCAAGAGTTTATGCTCAAATCACTAGAGTTGTAACTCCAAGCGGTCAAACAATCGATATGAATGCAAAACCTTTCTATAAAGATTATGCATTAAAAGAAGGTCCTTGGATGACAGCTGGTAAAGTTGCATTATACACAGTAGGTGGTACTGCTGTTGGTACAGGTGCCGGTGTTGGTTTTGCATTTATTCCAAAACCTGAAAAAATCGGTACTGGTATTGCAATCGGTACTCCTGTTGGTGCAGCTGTTGGTTTAATCACAGGTTTAGTAACTCCTGGTTTAAATTATGTTGCTCACGAAGGTGAAGAAATCAAAGTTATTTTATTAGATGATGCAAGCATCGCTAAGTAATTTAACATTGATGCAATAATTTTAAAGCGGTTCCGGTATTTATCAGAACCGCTTTTTTAATATCTGTATTTTATTATTGCATTTGGTCATAAACTCGTCTGACTTCTTTAATATCTTGCCACATCAGCCATTTAGGAGAGCCTTTTTCTTTTGAATCATTCCTCAATAGATATGACGGGTGGAATATAGGCATCATTTTTGAATAGTGTGGTCCGTCATACCATTTGCCTCTTAGTTTCGTTATTCCAAGTCTTGTGTCAATAAAAGAGTTTACGGCAACTTTGCCGCATAGAAGTATTATTCTTGGTTTTATAATATTTATTTGTGCATCCAAATATTCTCTGCAGGCAAGTTTTTCCTCCGGCAGAGGATCTCTGTTTTCAGGAGGTCTGCATTTTAGTGTGTTGCATATATAAATGTCTTTTTTTCTGGAAAATCCGACACATTCCAATATTTTATCAAGTAGTTGACCTGCTTTTCCAACGAAAGGTTCACCTTTTTGATCTTCATAATATCCAGGAGCTTCGCCGATAAGCATTAATTTAGAGTTGGGTATGCCTGCTGAAAACACCGTGTTTGTGCGAGTTTTACATAGCGGACATTTTTCGCATTTAAGACACTTTTGCCTTATTTCTTCAAGTTGTTTATCGTATTCAGTAGCCAAAATTATTCCTCGGGAACAAGAACTGAAATTACTGCGTTATCTATTGATAAGTATTTTTTTATAGTATTTTCTAAATCTGAAACCGTAATATTTTCTAAATCGTTGAGGTATTCTTCTATCAGTTTTAATCCTCCGCATACTGTTTCATAATAACCGATATTTTCTCCGATTTCTGATACGGTTTCAGCTTCATTTGCAAAATGTGATTTTATACGCTTTTTAGCTTTTAGCAGTTCGTCTTCCGTAATTTTATTCTCAAGTAATCCAAACAGTTCTGATTTTACCATTTCAATTGCTTTCTCTTTTTCTTGAGGCTCAAAATTTGCCTGAATAAAGAAATTATTACCATCTTTAAACTGATAATGTTCTGTTCCGACCATATTGAATATTTTTTGCGGTTGTTTTTCGATTAAATTCTGCTGTAATCTTGAACTTGACCCGTCACCAAAAATTATACTTATAAGGTCAAGGCATATCGAATCTCTTAATTCTTTAGCTTTAGGACCAAGCCACCCAAACATTGCATACGCAGTCTGAACATTTGATTTTGTTTCAATATATTTTGTATTTTGTGTCGGTGTATCAGGTTTATTTGATATTTTTGGTGTATTGTTTCTATTTGGGAAAGTAAATAATCTTGTAATTTTTTCCAAAACTTCCTTATGGTCAAAATCGCCGACAACAATTGTTGTGACATTCTTTGGAGTGTAAAAAGATCTGTAATAGTTGTCAATATCTTCTCTGGTTACCTGAGAGATAATTTCAGGGGTTCCGATTACATCTCTTTTGTATGGATGAGCGGAATACATATTTCTGTTGCAAATATTGTAAACCTTTGTCCAAGGCTGGTCTTTTCTCATTCTGATTTCTTCTATAACAACGTGGCGCTCGCGTTTATCGGTAACTGTATTATCATTTATGTCAAATGGCGCTCCAAGTTCTTCTGATGGAAAAATTGGATCCATCATCATATCTGCGTGTAAGTCGATTGCAAGATTAAAATACTCGTCATTCTTCCCTTTAGGGAGTGTAACATAATAGAAAGTGTAATCTTTCCAGGTTGCAGCATTAACTATTGCACCCTTTGATTCTAGTATTTTATCAAATTCACCAACTTTGTGTGCATGAGTGCCCTTAAACATAAGATGTTCAAGAAAATGTGAAATTCCGTTGTTGTTATCATTTTCATTTATGGAGCCTGTTTTTACCCATGAAGAAACATTTACTATTTCACCTTCTTTATGTGCCAAAACGATTTTATGTCCGTTATCATTTTCGTATATTTCAACATCTTTTGTTAAAAAAGGATATTTTATTAAAGTTTTTTTCATAATCTCTCCGTTTGTTATATCGTTTTAATTTCTTCTTCAACCTTCGATAAAATTTCATCAAGTTTAGAAGAATCTTTTACTCCGCCTTGTGCAAAATTAGGACGTCCTCCGCCGTTTGCTCCGGTTGCTCTTGCGATTTCTCCTACAATTTTACCGGCATTGATGCCTTTATTTATAAATCCTTCGCTAACTTTTGATGCAACCATTTTTTCACCTGCAAGTACGATAATACTTTCTTTGCCAAGTTTATGTGAAAGCAGTTCTATACCTATTTTCATTCCGATAGGAGTAAGGTTTGAAATTTTTGAAATAAATAATTTACCGCCTTCAATTTCCTGTGCTCTGTCTACAAAAGATGCAAACTTGCTGCGTGCATTTTCTTCCTGCAGTTTTTCAATTTCTTTTTGCAAAGATTTATTTTCTTCCTGTATTTTATCAACCCTGTCAATAATTTCGTCATAATGTGCTTTAAATTTAGCTGACAGTGTATCAGTTACAGATACTTTGGAATTTATATATTTCAGTGCAGATTTAGACACAACGGCTTCTATCCTTCTTGTGCCTGCCGCAATTGCACCTTCGGAAACGATTTTAATCATGCGAAGGTCTTTAAGTTCTCTTGCGTGCGTACCGCCGCAAAATTCTTTAGAGATCGATTCTCCGTCTTTTTCAATGGACACAACTCGTACGCTGTCGCCGTATTTTTCACCAAATAGTGCCGTTGCACCTGTTTGTTTAGCTTCTTCAATGCCCATAACTTGTGTTTTAACACTATACCCTTCGCCTATCCATTTGTTCATTAAATCTTCGGTTTTTTGAACTTCTTGCGGAGTCATTGCTCTCGAAAATGAAAAGTCAAAACGCATTCGTTCTTCATCAACATAAGAACCTGCCTGTTTTACTTCATCTCCTATGACTTTAATTAATGCAGCCTGCAGTAAGTGTGCTGATGTGTGGTGAACGCGTATTTCTTCACGTTTATTTACATCAATTTGTGCATTAACAACTGCTCCGATTTCAACATCACCGTTTAAAATCTGGCAGCGGTGAACGTATAAATCATTTACTTTGAATGTTGTCAGAACTTCTGCTTTAAAATTATTGTTTTCAATAAAACCGCAATCGCCGATTTGACCGCCGCATTCTGCATAGAAAGGTGTTTTGTCTAATACAATATCAACATAACCTTCACCTTCAATGAATCCCAAAATTTTTGCATCATTGCAGGAATTTTGTTCATATCCGATGAAGTTTGTTGAACCGACTTCTCTTTCAAGTTTTGCATATTTAATATCACCGGTAACAGAAATCTTTGCAGTTGCTGCTTTTGCTCTATCTTTTTGTTCCTGCATCGCAACTTTATATCCGGCTTCATCAACATTTAAGTTGTTTTCCTGTGCAATTTCTTTTGTTAATTCTAGCGGGAAGCCAAAAGTATCATAAAGTTTAAATGCACTTTCTCCGTCAATATCTTTTTTCTGTTCTATAAATTCTTCCAAGAGTTTATAGCCTCTGTCGAGTGTTTTATTAAATCTTTCTTCTTCTGTTTTAATAACATTTTTAATTTTATCTTTATTTGCAACTAATTCAGGGTATGCTTCGCCGTAGTTTTCAATAATAACATCAACGAGTTTGTATAAGAACGGTAATTCCATACCCAAGATTTTTCCGTGACGTAATGCACGGCGTAAAATCATTCTTAATACATAATTTCGTCCTTCATTTCCCGGGATAACTCCGTCTGAAATGAGGAATGTTACACATCTTGCGTGGTCTGTTATAATTCTCAGAGAAATATCTGTTTTTTCTGATTTTTTGTACGGAACACCACACATTTGTGAAACTTTATCCATAATAGGTTTTAAAAGGTCTGTTTCGAATGTTGAAGCAACACCCTGACAAACCATTGTAATACGTTCTAAACCCATACCTGTATCAACATTTTTTTTGCCCAAAGGTGATTGGTTTCCTTCTTCATCCTGATAAAGTTCTGTAAATACAAGGTTCCATATTTCAACCCAACGGTCACATTCGCAGGTATCTATTCCGCAATTTGGGTGTCCGCAGGAGTATTGCTCGCCCAAGTCGTAGTGAATTTCTGAACACGGACCGCAAGAGCCTGATGCTCCCGGAGGACCCCAGAAGTTATCTTTTTTGCCTTTTCTTTTTATACGTTCTGCCGGAACACCTGCTTCACGCCATATTTCATAAGCTTCGTCATCTGTTTCAAATATTGTTATCCACAATCTGTCTTTATCAAGTTTTAGGACTTCCGTAACAAATTCCCATGCCCATGGGATAATTTCTTTCTTGTAATAATCTCCAAAAGAGAAATTGCCTAACATTTCAAAAAATGTATGATGGCGTGGAGTTCTGCCGACATTTTCAATGTCTGAATCTTTTCCGCCTGCTCTTGCACATTTTTGACAAGATGTAGCTCTTGCCGGTTCATAAGGGCAAGGGGTTATATCCAAAAATATTGGTAAAAACTGTAACATTCCGGCTGTTGTTAATAATACCGTAGGGTTATCAGGTACAAGACTTGAACTTTCTACAACAGTATGTTGACGTTTATTTTTAAAATAATCTAAATATAATTTTCTTATTTCATTTCCTGTTAGCATTTCTCTTTATTTCCTTTAATTTCGTATTTCGTGTTAAATCACAGATATTTATAACAATATAATAACCCAAACATAAAAAATAATCATTATTTTCGCTAAATATGATATAATAATTGTTATGAATTATTCAGTAATTTTGTGTACGATAAATGATAAAGATAAGGCAAAAGAAATTGCTAAAATTTTGCTTGAGTTAAGGCTTATTGCCTGTGCAAATATTGTGGATAATGTCTGTTCTCTATATCGTTGGCAGGGGGAAATTTGTGAAGATGACGAATATCTTATGATATTAAAAAGCAGAAGTGACTTATTTAATGAATTAAAAGATAAGATAACAGAGCTTCATCCATACGAAGTTCCTGAAATTATATCGTTAGATGTAGAACATGGCTCAGAGTCTTATCTGGAGTGGTTAAATGGTCAGTTAAAATAAATTATGCTTGCACAAAAATTTTTTCGTGTTAGTATAATTATACGAACATTCCTCGAATGTCGTGCAGTGTGAATACAAGATATGATATGCGTCTGTAGCTCAGCTGGATAGAGCATCTGCCTTCTAAGCAGAGGGTCGCGCGTTCGAATCGCGCCAGGCGTATTTTTTGTGCCAAAAATTTAAAAAGTTGCAAAAAGATTTGAGAGGTAACATGTCGGATAACAATTTATATAGCGAATATTCTCATGTATCATTAAAAGATATCAAGAAAATCCTAAATGAAAATTTAAAATTTTTAAATAATGAAAAAGAACAAGCTAATAAATATATTAGTGAGTTAGGTAGTTTTTGGGAAAAACTCGGATATGATGATTTTGTATCTATTGCTTTTCGTTGTAAACAATTATTGGAAACGGCTAGCGAAGATATAAAATATGTTTTATCCGAAATTGATGAAGAAATTAGCAATAATTTAGTAAATATTATTAGACGTATTGGTTGTACGAGTATGCAATTTAACAAAGATATTGGACTTGCAAAAGGGACTGGAGGCAGAAGATTAAAAGATGGTTCAGAATATGATTTATACTGTCATTTAAGAGACTCTATGGTTTATTTAATGGACTTAACTGATATTGCAAATCGTTTAAATGATTTTGTAGGCAAGAAAAAGAGACATATTAATTGGGGTGTTATCATTTCAAACTTAATTGCTTTTTGTGCATTAATTATTTCCGCATTAGCATATTTTAGTAATAAAACATAATTTATGAATTTATATAGATGAGCATATAGAATTTTGTATACTATAAAAAATTAATATATGAACAACCAAAAAATGCGACTGGGACGCCGTAACTACTTCATTTTAGACCACATGATTTTTAAAATATGAGAATGATGTGGAAAGAATAAAAAGATACCTGTCTTTTGTTAGACAGGCGAAAAACGTTACAATAAATCTTTTACGTACCAAATCTTCTAACATTTGATTCTTCTAGTTCGGCGTCCTTGTCCTCATAAAGATTTTCAAGCAAAGAATCACCAAGTTGAGCTGATTCCGGCATTAAGTGTACATAAGTATCAAGTGTAACCTTGTTTGTTGAATGACCTAATTGCTTTGAAATATATGGCAATGGTACTTGTTGAATAATAAGTGTGCTTGCGTATGTGTGTCTAAGGTCATGAAATCTTATGCTATCAATACCCGCAAGGGCTAAAGCCGGTTTAAATCTTCTTTTCATCATATTTTGCGAGTCCATATAATTTCCGTTTGCGTTAGGGAAAACAAGATTCAAGTCGCTTTTAGGACAAGCCATTTTCCACTCTTTTAAAAATTTTGTAACAGTTAAAGAGATTTTAACTTTTCTTTCTTTACCTGTTTTTGTTGAGCCTAAAATACCGTGGGTGTAGCTTTTATTAACAACGATATAACCCTCAACAAAATTAACACAATCCCAAGTGAGAGCAAACAATTCACCCTCTCTTAGTCCTGTATTTACTGCAATATAAAGAACAGGATAAAAATCAGGATAGTGCTTTTTAGTAACTGCCAATAATTTATTGGTTTCTTTGATTGTTAAAGGTCGCATAAGGGTATTATTCTTAACTTTTAAACATTTGATTCGATTGACAGGGTTTTGATAAATAACGCCTGAATCAATCATATAATTAAAAACTGCGCCAATAGTCTTTTTGAAATGATTTATGGTTGAATTCGCAAGACCTGTTTTTGTCATATCTTTAATAAAATTTTGTATGTGCAATGGCCTAATTTCTAACAATTTCAAGTCGCCCAAGTATTCATAAATGTGATGTTTAAGATAACCTTCATAACCAATCCAGGTAGATTTTTTGCAATAAATTTTAGCATAATTATCAAGGTATAATTCAGCAGCTTCTTTAAAAGTCAGCTTGTCATTTGCGACAAATAAACCTTTGTTAAGTTCATCTATCATTTTTGCCTGGGCTTTTTCTGCTTCAACCTTAGTTGCAAATCCACCTTTTGTTTTGCGTTTTCCTGTCAGGTCTTTGTAGTCAAATTCCCATTTATTCTTTTGTTTGTTTTTTCTTACTGCTGGCATAATTATCACCTATTTTTAATTTAACGTGTTATTGAGCTTTTGTAAGCCTGTTTGCATACTTTTGCTAACTTGGATTTTTACGGAACGGCTAGAAACTTATGTCATTTTTATTCAGAGTTAACCGTATGTTGTTTTATGTACTCCTGAATGTAATCTTCGTCAAACTTAAGTCCACCAAGTTTTACATAGTTTATTTTTTTATTGTGCACCCACCTATATAGTGTTGATTCCGATATTTTCAGCACTTCTGCCGTCTCTTTTACTGTTAATAACATTTTTACCTTCTTTCGTAATTTATCGTAATTTTATTCGCAATTATTAAAACAGTTGTTATTATTAACTTTTAGTTCGTTTTCGGTTATAAATTGCAAAATTACGATTTAATTTTTTATTTATTATTTTTCGTTCGTAATTACGTAATTTCGCAATTTTTGTCCGAAAGCGTTGATATACAAGCGTTTTAAAATTGCAAACTAATTGCAGTTAGATTGCATTTGCTTCGTCTAATTTGTCTTTGGCGTACCGAGTCTGAATCGCGTGGTCTTTACTACCTTCTCTTTCGGCAAGTTCCTCCTGGTAGATTACAAGCTCGTCTAAGATATATGAAAGCATTTCGTGATTTTCAGGAATGGTTATTACCAAAGCTCGATTAGTTTTGTTATCTCCAAAATTTTTACTTTTATATTCAACAAATGGTAATTTCTGTGCCTGAGCCATTATATCTTTGGCTTCAGGAATAATAACACCGCTATCTTCGGATTGTTTGAATTCTTTCTTGAAATGCTGATATACCCCATTAACGTAGATACTAAGTTCTTTTTTCTTGGCATTAAATATATATTCGCTTCCGTACTGAATTTTTCCGGATTTTGCAAGTAGTAAGAATATTCGCAAGAACTTCTCGAAGACATCCTCTGTGTGTGTCATATCCTGATATGCTTTGGTATAATTTTCAAGATTAGATTGGAATAATTTAATCTCATCACTTTGAAGATAATCTTTATCAAAGTTTGCTGCGGTGAATAGTAAATCCGTACCTACCATTGCAATGGCAATATTATTGACACATCTTAAATCAAGTTTTGGATTCTGATTTTGAATAATCTTGATATTTGCTCTAAGCTTTTTGATTAAGCCTTTTTTATCTTTGTAGTTTTTCAGAATTTCAGGTAAGACACAAGATAAATATTGCTCTCTGATATTATTGAATTTTGCGGCTTCTTCTACAATAAAATCATCTTTTCTGAATTCAGTATAAACAAGCCTTGTAGCAGTTTGTGGATTCCTATAGGTCCTATTATTGCTTGCAAAATTCAATGTTGCATTGACTGCTTTAATGTCTTGATTCTTGGCATAATCTCTCATTTTTCTGCGAGAATTTCTGTCATATACCGCTTTGACTGTAGGTTCAAAATTTCTCTGCAAATACCCTTCAACTTCAGAATACAAAAGGGGGATATTCCTGTAGTATTCCATATTGTGTAATAGATTTAGTGCAGTATCATTTCCGCTACTTAGCATTCTCATATCAAACCCGAAAATATAAGCAATAGTCTGCAGTAAGTTGCTTTTACCGCTAGCAGCTTCACCGTACAGAAAGTTTATAGGATAACCCATAGTTTTATCAAAGATAAGATTTACAAAAGGGCTCATTAATGCTGTGCCAAGAGCAAGCAATGCCTCAGGTCTGTTACTATAAGTCCTCAATGTACTTACAAACAAGCATTTAGCCAATAGTTCAGGAATTGTTTTTGACACAGGCGCAAACTCTTGAATAAGTTCATCATCCTTATTTTCTTTAACAAATTCATCATAACTCAATGTAGGTATGTATAATTCAGGAGCATACATTCCTCTATCAACTCGTAATGCGATAGAGCTTGCCTTATCTGCGAGAATAACATCAGTATTATTATCCGGCAGCAGAATTTCATCAGTTGTTAAATTTATAAGAGCATTACTATATGCCCAAAAATCCTGTTTATTATGGTTTATAAGTGAAGGATTCTTGTAGATATGTAATTCGTCTTTAATTTTCTTGAGTTCATCCAAAACAACATTTTTAAGTTCAACCTCTGTTAATGTGTTAATATGAACCTCATTTGATTTTAGAACGTCATGTAGGTTTCTATAATCCAACAATTCTTTTTGAGTCAAAACTTGTGGTACAGTTGTCTTTTCTCCAAGATGAGTAACGATTTCGAGTTTGTACTCGTTGTTATACCCAAATGCAAAGAATTTTGAAACAATTTTTCGTGTTATTTCAATTGTAAAATTAGACTTGCGTGTATATGACAATTTTTTGTTTTCGTTATCATATTTGATAGAATAATAACATCCTTGATGTGCGTATATTCCAGGTTCAAAATAGATTAATTTATCAGTATCACTTTCATCAACTTCTGCATATTTTGTAAGATTCAGCTTGGAGTTAGGATATTTAATATACTTTTTCAAAAGTGAATGCACAGATAATTTTTTATTATTTGCAACAACATCTTCTGTAATATTGTGTTCCTGCATATATTTCAGCAGGTCATTGAAATCGTTTATGTATTCATTGATTCCTGAAAGTTTTCCCAGGTCAAGAATGTTGAAAGTGATAGGAATTGTTTGTTCAACCCTTTCAGTTGCAGCTTTTCCGGCTTTGTCATTATCCATACAGATAGTAGCTTCTTGGAATCCTCTGAGAAAATCAATATGAGGTTTAAGAGCTTTGGCGGTATGAGGTTCTCCATTGCTATTGGTTACAATAAGAACATCGTTTTCTCTGCCGTGGTTTTTTAAATCTTGTAAAACTGCATATCCGTCTTTGAATCCTGCAGCAACAAAAATTTCTGCAGGTTTTTGGGGTGAATTGATTTTGCATAATAATTTATTCGGGTCTTGAGCAAAGCCTTTAGTTTTACATATGAATTTGAATTTCCCTTTTTCGTTTTCAGGTGTTCTGAATTCAAGTCCTACAATTGAATCATCCAAAGCTATCATAGGCAGGGTAAATACATTTGAGTCTTTGCTATAACCGATTTTTACTTCTCGGATAACTTCTTCGCTTAGACCTGTTTTTTCTTTCACCAGGTTTAGCATTTCCTTATTTGAGAATAATTCTTTTTGGTATTTCTCAATGTCTTTTTCCGTGTAACCAAGTTCAGTTACTTTTTTGTAGGTTTGTTTTTTAATCTTTTTAGAATCAGCAATTTCCTGTGCTAATCGTTTCCCGTGCTCATTATCAACACAAGCCCCGCAGAAAAAGCCCTTTGTAGGATTGAAATGAAGGTTATCACCCTTTTTGTCTCCACCTGCTGCTCTGCAATATCCACAGGGCCCTTGATATTGATTAGGACCTGTCTTTTTGAGAGGGTACCCATTGCCCCTCTCAACTTCTTCAATTGTAAATTCTCCGTTACTATAGTAGTTCATTGTTACCTCCTCTTTCTTTTTTCATAATTGCTTCATAAATTTTTTGACCGTGATTGTCGTTAGGTTTTCTCATACATTTTAGAAGGCCGCCTTTATTTTCTCTGAATACAAGGTTGTGCTTTTTTTGATCATTGCCTTCTGCCTTGCACAATGGGCATTCGAATACAACATAGCCATTGTATTTCTTTCCTTCTTGTCCCAAATATTTTTGGACCATTTCTAATGTTAATCTTTGTTTTGTCATAATGAATTCTCCTTTTTCATTTGTCTTTTTAACGCTGTGTATTCTGAATATGTTAATTCAGGAATATATTTTTCTTGTATTACCATTTCAAATGCAAGCGCGTGTACAGTTCCGAACGGCGTTCCGTTTAGTGAAACACATTTAAAATCTCTAGTTTCAAAATTAAAGCATAGCATCCCGTAATCAATCTCGGATTCAATAATGTATTTTAAATACTTTTTCTTAAAAATTTTTTTGAAAACATCAAGATAATCCTTTTCGCAAAATGGACATGAAAAATATGCTTCGTGTAAATCCATGTCAATGCAAGGTTCTTGTTTTAAAAAATCAATAACATACTCTAATTCGATTAAATTATGCATAAAAATATTCCCTCCTTTTCTATATACAATAGCTTTTGGCGGGAATATCTCCTACAACTTTACAGTGACAATTTTTCTGAGTATTGTGACAAAATCATTTAACAATAATAAATTGCGCAGGTATTAAATTTGTATTTATTTTGTAGCCTTCAATATTGCGTTGTTTTACCACAATATTTCCAAATCCAAGCTCTTTGAATTTTTCATTTATTCGGTGTTTTATTTGCCTCTCATTATCTGAGTCACAATCATCTACCAAGTCATGTGAAATGTTTGGATTTTGAGCCATCTTATAGAGTGCTTCGAATAATACTTTAGACAATTTAATTCTTTTGTCCATAAACATACAAATTCTTTCCCCGTCTCGTTTTTCTAAATATAATGACTGTTGATAAATCCTTAATGGGTCCATAAAAGTCCAAAGTTTTTCTTCTTCCGTTAAGTAATCTGATGTTCTTTCAATAAATTTAATTAAGTTTTCCATAGTTAAAAATCCTTTCTTTTTTTGTTCAAATATTATACAACATGTTTCTTGGTTAGAAATGAGACAAAATGTCTTTATATCTATATTTCAGATACTTAAGACATAGGTGTCTATATTGAAAAATTTTTAAACTTTATAATCTTTGTCTATATTCAATCCCAGAAAAAATTTGATTATATATATTCTGAATCAACATAATATTCGGTCTCTGTGCTTAGTTTTAACAGAAATTATTGCTGTATCAGAAGGGCGCCGTGACTAAAAGGAGGAGAGGTTTTGACGCACTTATTGGAAAATAACCGTACATAATTATTTAAAATGAATAAATTGGTATATTTTAGACAAAATAAACGAACAAATAACAAATATAAAATAATAGCCACTTAATAAATATAAGTGTATAACTAGCTGATTCTTTGGTTCACGGTGTCTCCCCCAAATGATATGTCCATATCTGACATATGTTAATGTTTTAATAGGTTTAAAGATACTAATAATAAACAAACTGACAAGCATGTTTATAGTATAATTTAAATGCAAGGAGTATGATATATGAGTTTGACATCTAATGTAAATGAAAAAGCAAACCTAATTTGGGCGATAGCAGATAAATTAACTGGAGTATATAAACCACACGAATATGGAAAAGTTATTCTGCCATTGACGGTTATAAGGCGATTTGATTGTATTTTGACTGATACCAAGCGGGCAGTTCTAAATAAACATAATAGCATGGCTGAAGATTTTCCGATGCGTGAACAATTCTTGAAGAAAGCATCCGGCTATGAATTTTATAATACAAGCAAATACACTTTTGAAAGTTTATTAGATGATGCAAACAATATAGAGGCAAACTTTAAAAACTACTTAAACGGATTCTCAGAAAATGTTAGACAAATTATTGATAAATTTGAGTTTAATAATGAAATAACAAAACTTGCAGATAAAAACCTTTTGTATATTGTCATTCAAGAATTTACTACTCCTAAAGCTGATTTACACCCTAATAAAATATCAAATTTAGAAATGGGTTATATCTTTGAAGAAATAATAAGAAGATTTTCAGAAGCTCATAACGAAGATGCAGGACAACACTATACTCCAAGAGAAGTTATT
>CADAJP010000007.1 GCA_902788345.1 uncultured bacterium
GGCAAAATTGTTCAATTAGCCTGCGGCATACATTTTTGTACGCTCGAATTTCATATTCTCGCTTACAAAAATTGTAGAATTTGCTTGGGGGTACCATTTTTGAAAACGGCAGTTTGCCGTTTTTTTTTGTTTTTTAACCCCCTGCAAATAACGAATTAGGAATTTTGTCGTTGGACATAATTCCTCAATTAGCCTGCGGCATACATTTTTGTACGCTCGAATTTTATATTCTCGCTTACAAAAATTGTAGAATTTGCTTGGGGGTACCATTTATAAAAATTGAGGCGAAAGCCTCTTTTTTGTTGCTTTTACCCCGATAAATATTTATGAGGAATTTCGTTCAAAAGCAAAATTCCTCAGTTAACTTTTGGCATAAAATTTTTATGCACAAACTTATTATTGTAATTTTAATGATTTATCTGATTTTTTCCCTGCAACTTTTTGTAAAAGATCCGCAACTGTATCAAGATTTATACGTTCATGTATATAACCGTTATCCGGTTCATAATCTACCAGAAAACCTATTTTCTCTTTTTCTTTTAATGCCGGAATATTCTTGCTATCTTTTCCGAAATAAGAAGTGACAGTGATTTCAATTTTCGGTTCTTCTTTCTTTCTTGACATTTTGTTTCCAAGATTAGAAAATGCAGTTCTGATTTTTGAAACTAATGAAGGCTTTTTCTCTACTTCCATAACCAACTTGCTTGACCAATAAGCACTTTCACGACCTGAATGAAGTTCAGGCAGCATATTATTACCGTCAGTAAAGGTAATTTTAAGATTATTATTTTTTGCGAATTTTTCCAATTGTCCGCGATTTGCATCAATCTGCTTATAAGCTTTATCCGGAATAGCACTGTTCCAAACCCTTTTTGTTATAGCTAAATAAGCGTTGCTTCTTGCCGTAAAACTAATTCTGTTATCCATTTTTACACTTTCCCCTTTCTGCTATATAAATATTAAAATCAGTAAAAATTAAATTTGCTAATACTATACATCTTTTTTTACTGCTTTACAAAATCATTCATTGATATTCCGGTAAAGGCTTTGGCATTTGCATTTTTGACGGATAAATTCTCTTTTTCCTTATCTATATTATGACGCAGGAATTTATTTAATACTTTTGGCAGACCAAAACCGATTAAAGCAGTATTCGAGAGCAACGCAAACCAATATAAGCCCGCACCGACAGATTTTGTTTTCTTGAGTATTTCCGGCGGTAAATCTTTTGCCTCATCCAATTTTCTGAAATTCCTTAACTGCAGCTTAAACCTTTGAAAGAAATTTAAGTCTTTTGAATCACCGTTCATAATCCTTGTACCTAAAAACTTGTCGGCTAATCTGCCTGAAATATTATTTATAAGGAAATCTCCGCCAAAGAACATTGTAAATAATCCTGCATCACGCAATGCACGGTCTTTTCTTTCATTTGCATCTCTTGATGAAATTATTTTGGCAGGAAAACTTGATAATAGCCAAATTGCAGCATATATAGTCTTTGACATATTCGTTCCCGAAGTATAATCAAAATTATGTGCATTTTCAGATATAGTTTTTAGAATCTTATTTGAACTTTTTGTACCGATACCTCTTGTAACGGTTTTAGCAAAAACAACCGCCGGAACGGTTGTAAAAAATACATTCCAAAGAGCTTTTTTAATTTTTGATTTTTTAACATCATTTTTATCATTTAACGAATTTTCTTTTAAATTAAACCCTGCACTAAAATCATGTCTTTTTGTTCTGTACTCCGTAAATTCTGTTGCAATCCAAGGGATAGCTGACCACATCATTGCAGTCGTTATAAAATCTGTCGTAAGCACCTTTTGATGAACGCTCAATAAATCTTTTTTTAATTTGTCAGGATTGTTATAGCGGTTATAGATTTCGTCAAAAGCTTTTTTAAATTTTCCATCATTCCCTTTATCTAATCTTTTTGCAGTTTCATGTAAACCTTTTAAAATATCGGCATCAGGAGTCAAATATTGTTTTGACACCTCGATTATTTTATTACCAGCACCCTCAAGAGCCTTTGTTATTCCTTTATTTTTCAAAAAATGTTTATTATAAAGCGGAATAAGTAATATTGGAGTTAAATACGATGCAACAAAATAAATTCCGCCCATTAGCGCCCGCTCTTGCGCTTCGTACTTATTGTTAGACATAATACACTGCGGAGCAGTGCTGCCGCCAAGAGTAGTAATCCCTCGGTTTACAAGAGTATGATCCTGAACATATGAGGTAGCATTGTATATATTAAAACCTTTAAAAGAAACTTTTTTACAATCCATAATCAATTCCATGGTATTCAGTAATATCATCAAGTCAACAAAAAACGAAATTATATTAAATTGTTGCGTTTAGCGTGAAAAAATATTATAATTTAAGGGGTTTATATATGGGAGAACTTTATGGCAGAAGAAAAACAGATGTCAGGATTGAGGACATTTGCGTATTTGATAGGATTTGGCTTTATTTTAACGACAATTTTTGTAGTTGCTGGAATTAAGCGATACAATGAAAATTTATTTGATGTCGGATATCAGGTTAATATTCAAAAAATAAACGAAGCCTTGCTTTTAATGACAGCAAGCGGAACTGATTATTTTTATTCCCCTATGTATATAGACGAAGGCGAAAATGTTAACTATGAAGAAACTGCCGGAACTTTTATCAAATCATATTTTGACTTAAAAAAATATTGCGGAACAACTCCGGGAGAATGTTTTGCATCCAAATATAAAAATGAAAAGAAAAAGCCGTATAAACCTGCGTTTAAAGGTGCTTGCGGCCAGCTAAAAAGCGGAGCAAGTTTTTGCATAATTCCGCAAATAGCAGATGCCGATATTACAGGGCTTATGGATATGAACGGCCCATACGGTCCGAATGTATTAGGAAAAGATTTAAGAGAATACACTATAAAAGCACGCAAAACATACATCAGAAAAAATGTACCCGTTTCTGAAGTTATTGAAGCAGATGTCCCAACCCGCTAAATTATTCTGTAATTCTTGCAGGGAAATTACTTTTCAATAAACTGTTTGAAAGCTGTTGAGCCTTATCTCTGGAAGAAAATGCTCCAACCTGAAGGGTGTAAGAACCTCCGATATTTTTCACTATCGGATTGACTCCAAGACTTGCTTCCTGAAGTATTGATTTAGCAACTTCTGCTTGCTTTTCCGTTGCATATTGCCCAACAACAACTTTATATGTGACATTAGGGTTTGAAGTTACAGGAGCCGGGGCATGATGCTCTGCACCCTGAACTTTGTCTTTTTCTTCCGCTTTTGGCGGTTGTTTGGTATGTTCAGCAGCATTAGGTTCTTGAGTTTTTGCAGCATTCTGCTGTTTTTCAAGTTCCATTTCTCCGGTTGTTTTCTTTGATTGAGAAGGTAAAACAACCTTTTCATCCAATTCCGGAGTGAACATTTTATCATCAGAAGCCACACCTTCATCTTCTTTTTGAATGTGTTTTAAACGCTCATCCACAGAACCTGCAGGCAACTCGTCTGCAAAATCAGAATATTCATCATTATCTGCAATTTCTACATCAACATTTGGAGATAATATTTTGGCAAAACCAAGTATCATTAAAAGTCCTATAAAAAACACAGAAATGAAAACGGTAATATCCTTATATGAACGCTTTGGTTTTCTTTTATAATCACCATTTGTAAAATGTGCCTGCGCGGTTTGTTTATACCTGTCAGTATCTTTTAACATTAAACACCTCGAACTTTTGTACTTGCAAGTACAATATCATCTATTTCTTTACTATAACTTGTCATGACTTCTATTGCAAATTCTTTAATATTTTCTATACCTAAATCATCTTTTAAGGACGAAACTTCAATCGGAGCACCCTGAGAAAGAATATTAATTCCTGTATGAATCAACACTGATGTCAATGATTTTGTCGCTATTGAAACCGATAGTTTTTTATCGTTTACAAATAAATCATCCCCATCACGTTTTACACTAAAACCGCGTCTTTCAAGACATTCTTTTATAGTACACATTAACAATCTTTGGCGAAAGACACCCTCTATCAATTCAGTATTAAACTGTTCACTGATAAAACTGAGCATATACTTGCTGTAAATAGGTTCATCATTGATAACATCTTCAATATCAACCATTTCGGTTAGCTTTACCTCACATTCACCAACAAATGCAACTATTGCATCTCCCTGAATTTTAAAATTCTTATATATCCAATGAGGTGCAAGCTGAGAGCCTATATATTTAATTTCTTTATCAATAAACAGTGTTTTCATTTTTCCTAACCAAAGATAAGATTGAGATATTTCTGTGCATGATTATATTCCAAGGCATTTTTTAGTCTTGTGCAGGATTCACACACTCCGCAATGCTTCCCGCCGCCTTTATAACAACTCATTGTTAATTCGAGCGGAATATTGTTTTGCAATGCCAATTTGACTATATCATTCTTGACATAATTTATCAAGGGTGCAACAACTTTTGGATGTTTTAGAGTAGAATATTCAAATTCTGAATTTACTCTGTCAATAAACTCTTTTGTATTATCGGGGAAAGTTTCGGCTTCCTCTTTATTTGCACCAATTACAATATAATCATAACCGTAAGAATCCGCAAAACTTCCCGCAATATTAAGAAAAAGCCCGTTGCGGTTCGGCACCCAAACAGATTTCATACTCTCTTGAGGGTTATTTGTTCCTTTTGGCAAATCGTTATTTGATACAAGCGAAGTATTTGTTATTTCTTTTAAAAAATTAAGAGCGATTGTTTTGTGTGCAATTTTATAATAATCACAAATCTTTTCGGACGCAAAAACTTCATCACTTAAAGACTTCTGACCATAATCAAAAGTCAAAGCAAGCTCTATATTAAGATTTTCTTTTTCAAGCCCCAAACTTACAAGAGAATCAAGTCCGCCTGAAAGTAATACTATGGATTTTGTCATTCTGTACCCTCATTTTCATATTCTTCTATCAATTCTACCGCATTAATTTTTAAAGTATCTGAATATTGCGGTGAATTTATGACTTCATCAAGTATGCTTCTGTCTGACATATTATACAACGCAATAAGTGCATTTTTCTTTACTTCCGCATTATCATCTTCAGTCAAGCATTTTTTTATAATGTCAAAAGCTTCGGGATGCTCACTATTCATTAGTCCCTCTATAGCATCAATCCTGACCTGAGGGGATTCATCAAGCAATGAATTTTTCAAGGCTTTAAATACACGGTCACTTGCACCTGCACCCATTTTATTTAAGGCTTCAATAGCTCTTTCTTTTAAAAAGGAAAATTTATCCATTATGCCCTGTTTAGCTTCCACCAGTTTTACCAAAGGCTCTATTGCCCGAGAATCCCCAAGCAATCCTAAAGCCCTTGTAGCTGATTCTTTAAGATATACGGACTTTTCATCCTCATCATTTACAACTTCTATTAATGGTGCTACCGCATATCTATCGCCTATTCTGCCTAATGAATCCGCACACGCAAGACGAATACGATAATTTTCGTCTTTGTTATTCATACAATACAGCAAAGAAGAAACAGCATTTGGATTCTTTAAATTACCGATAGCTTTTGCACACATTATCCGCACATTTTGGAATTTTTCTTTTAATTCTTCCTGCGCAGACGAAACATTTTTTAAAAGCAAAATATCAACCAGAAACTCCAAAGTTGAATCTTTGCGATATTTATCACAACACCGGATTAAATACATCAACACATCAGGATTTTGAGATTTTGACAAAAAATAATTATAAATATTTACAAGAGAATCTTCATCGTATGAATTTTCCAATCCGTCAATTTTGGCAACAACATCATCTGTTTTGCCCGAATATAAATCACAACCGTTTGCGATTTCTTCCAAATTGAAATCAGGTTCGCTCACTACACTCTCCCTTATGATAAAAGGATATATTAAAATTGTTCTTTTTACAAGTTGTTAAGCCTTTTGACAATTATTTTTCAGCAAATTTTTTGATAAATTCCCGGATTTATCTCCCTAAAATTATCCAAAACGCCGGCATCTATCATACTTTGCGGATAATTATAAGGGTCAGTGATAAAATATCCTCCTTTTTTCAACGCACGATTAATATGTAATATTGTTTTTATAATGTCTGCCTCTGATACAATGTAAGGCAAGACATTATTTGCAGAAACCATATCAAATTTTTTATCGGGATAGTCTTGTATAACTTCCTGAATCGCACTGTCCCATTTTGATTTTTGCGAATTGTTATAAGTACTTTTTAAATATTCGAACACTTCGTCATTGACCCGCTCATAAAGAGTTGGTGGCTGCGTTTGTTCTTTATGACGGAACTCATAGAGAAATTTGTTAATCGGATCTGAATTTTCAATATATTCTTTTTCACCCATCCATTTTTTATAGTTGTCTTTAACAATACTTCTTTTTGCATATTTGGGGTAAGTTTCATATTCACGCAAATTACAAAAAGCAGCATTTTTAAGCTCATTCTCACTTGGCATTGACTGTAAATCGACAATATATAAATCAACATTTTTATTCAACGGTTTATCTTTTATTATTCCACTTATTGAAGATAAATATGAAAACGGCTCTTGAGAATGACCAATTCCTATAATAAGCATACTTTTAGGTTTATTTTCATTTCGTGTAAAAATATCAGCAAAAAGATTTTCTATATCATTATATCCTTTGGATGATAATACAACTGCACCACGCCTGAAATAACAGGATTGGGTACTGTTGAATTTATAAAAATCAGGATGTGCAGTAAAGCTTGCTGCTTTTGGCTTATACCTGTTATTGTTATAGTATTTTATATTTGTAACCGGTGAGATATACATATTGTAATTAAAAACCTTAAATAAAAATTTTGCCACTGTCTAAATTTGAAAAAAAATATTTTCATGGGATAATACTTAAATACAGTAGTTATTTAGAAGGGAAAAAGATATGGCAATGAATACCCCGGCAAAACAAACATCACATTTAAAACGTGAAATATTGGTGCGTCTTATCAGAGCATACCTTGGTGATAATTTTGAAGAAGATGTAAGAATGATACCTTTTGACATGCGTCCAAAAGGAAGCGAAGTTCCGTACAGATGCTGTATTCATAAAGAACGTGCCATATTAAGAGATAGAGTAATTGCAGGATTAGGCTTTGACATTGAAGAAGTTGCAGACTATGAAGATCTTTCAAAAACAGCAAAAAAAGCAACAGAAAGAAAAGTTCCCGAAGAACATCCGCTGACACTTTTACAAACTGCCTGCAACGAATGTGTCCCTGCAAGAATACACGTAACAGATTTATGCCAAGGCTGTGTTGCAAGACCATGTGAATCAGCCTGCAAATTTGGTGCAATAAAGGTTGAAAACGGGAAATCAAGAATTGATCAGTCTAAATGCAAAAGCTGCGGATTATGTGCACAGGCTTGTCCGTTTCAGGCAATTACAAAAATCATTGTCCCTTGTGAAAATGCCTGCCCTGTCGGTGCAATTGCAAAAGATGAAGACGGTTTAACAAGAATAGACTCCGAAAAATGTATTTCCTGCGGTAAATGTGTAAGTGCCTGCCCGTTTGGTGCAGTTCATAAAAAAAGTCAGGTTATAGACATTATCAAAAATATTAAAGCGGGTAAAAAAGTAATTGCTATGCTTGCACCATCTCTTATGGGGCAATTACCATGCACTCCTCAACAATTGAAAACAGCAATAATGAAACTTGGTTTTAATGATGTAGTAGAAGTTGCACTTGGTGCAGATATTACCACAAAAAATGAAGCGGAAGAATTTAAAGAAAGAGTTATTGAGGGTGGTGCGCCTTTTATGACAACATCATGCTGTGCAGGGTATAATGAACTTGTAAAAAAACACATTCCTGAAATAAACAAATTCCGTTCAGAAACAAAAACTCCTGCATACTACACTGCAGAAATAGTTAAAAAGAATAATCCTGAAGCAGTAACAGTATTCTTCAGTCCTTGTGTAGCTAAAAGACGTGAAGCTATGGGAAACCCGAATATTGATTATGTATTAAATTATGATGAACTCGGTGCATGGCTTGTAGCTTTAAGAGTTCAGGTCGGCGACTGCGAAGAAACCAAATACTGCTCTGAATCATCAGCACAGGCAAGAAACTTCGGTATCACATCAGGTGTTGCAAATGCAGTTAATTCTCTGCTTGGAGAAAACGAAAAAGCCAATGCTCATATTATAAACGGACTTGATAAAGCAGCCATCAGAGATTTGAAAAAATTTGTTAAAAACGAAAAATGTGAATTTGGCAATCTTATAGAAGTTATGGCTTGTCCGGGAGGCTGCTTGGGTGGTTCAAGTACAATAAACGGATTCAGACAGGCATCTAAACAACTGGATACATATATTCAGTCAAGCCCCGATATTAAAGATGTTCTAAAAAAATAACAAATTGACTATATTAATCAGACAAACTAAATTTACAAAAATAACTTTTTGTATTATAATATTCATATGGATAAAGATTTAAACATACTCATCATTAATGGTCCTAATTTGAATATGCTTGGTGTCAGAGAACCTGAGCAATATGGTTCTAAGTCATACAAAGATATTGAAATGGAGCTGCACGAATACTCTTTTGAACTTGGGATAAATATTGAAATATTCCAAAGTAATTATGAAGGCGAAATTGTTGATAAAATTCAATATGCACTTGGAAATTTTGACGGAATAATTATAAATGCCGGAGCATATACCCATACGAGTGTTGCTATTCGTGATGCACTGCTTGCCGTTAAAATTCCGACAGTCGAAATTCACATCTCTAATATATACCGCAGAGAAGAATTCAGACATGAATCAATGTTTGCTGATGTTTGCGTAGGGCAGATTTGCGGATTTAAGATTGATAGCTATAAACTTGGATTACAAGGACTTGTAAACTTTTTGACCAGTGCAAATGATTAATAATCCAGTTCACCCTGTAAACTTTTGAATACTTTCATTAACTCATCAATATTCACTATTTTACAAGCCTTATCCCCAAATATAACCTGCAAAAGTTTTGCATCATCTACACTTATATCTTTAAAATCAGGAAAACTTATTTCATTAGGATTTTTTAGCATATTATTTTTTGCACCTTTATCGCGTTCTTTTTCCTGAAGAATTGAATCTCCTGCATATAAAAGCTGAGCCTGTGTAAATTCACATCTTATATTAGGTGCAAAGGCACTTACCACAGCATCCGAAGGATCAATGCCATATAGCTGAGAAAAACTTTCCCCAACACTCGTCATTTTTGAAGTGAAGTTTAAAATACATTTACCGTTATTCCAGCCGGCAATTTCAATATCATAATCCATATTCACACCCATATACTCCGCAGACATCTTTTCTTTGTATGGCTTACATGTTCTGAAATTATTATAAAAAGAATTTGGCAGATTATTACCTGCATTTTCAGAATTGCTTGTCTGTCGTTTTTCAACACTATAATTTCTCGAAACTTCCTGCCGTTGAGTATTTGTCATTCTTACGGATTCGGTTTGATCAAATTTAGACTGAAGAGGTTCTTGGGGGTCTTTTCTAAATCTTATAGGTTTATTTAACTGTTCGAAAGTAATAACTTTTTTATTCAAAAAACTTTCATTTTTTTCTGCAGGGGGTTCTTCATGGTAATCATCATCTTCGTAATATTCATCTTCACTCTCTTGAGAAGATTCCGGCAGAACCTCTTTATTAACTTTTTCAGATAAACCGGTATTTGCATACCTATTTTGCAAATTTATTCTTCTTTCGGTCACAACAGTCGGAGCCATTACCTTACAAATAAGAATGACAATTATTATTGATAAAATAACGATTGCAATATTTTTTTTCATAACTATTTCCTCAGGTTTGAAGCTCCTTTTAAATATATAAATTGAGGCTCAAAATCCTGCGAACAATTTATAACAACAAGCACTCTTATACACATTTTTAAGGAATCAGGAACATCAAGTTCATTAAAACACATCATTGCAACTTCGCTCCAACCGAAATTAAGGCGAGCATATTTTGCAGGAAAATCGGCATCAATATCTTTTGTAGTTGTAAAAATTGCGTGGGAAATATTTTCAGCTTTTATATTGTTCTTTTCGCATAATTGAGAGAGTAATTCAATTACACCGCTTTCGATTGCTTCTTTTGTATTACTTTCAATAGTGATAGCTCCGCGAATACCTTTTACAGCCATAATATTTTACCCCCTGATACCGTTATACCAGTCAGAAGCACGCATTTCACCTTTGCCTTCAGGTTTTACGGTAATTAAGCGCAGCAAACCGCTCCCGCACCCAATATCCACACCCTCTTTTGAGTGCGAAGATATTTCTCCTTGAATACCGTTTCCGTCAACCGCTTTTGATTCTATAACTTTAATGATTTTTCCGTTATGCATAAAGTAAGCACTCGGACACCTGCATACCCCTCTCACCAGATTATGAATATCTTTATTTGATTTTGACCAATCTATCAAACATTCTTCTTTTGTGAGTTTTGGAGCCATACAAAGCCCTTCTTCACATTGTTTTTCAGGTTTTAAAGTACCGTTTTTAAAATTTATAAGAGTCTGCTCAATCATTTGAGGGGACTTTTGAGCTATTTCATCCCATAACTCTTCACAATTCATTGAATCGGATATAGGAATGACGAGTTTTTGGCAAATATCACCGCAATCAAGACCAAGTTCGGTAATCATAGTACATATTCCGGTTTCCTTATCACCATTAATAATTGCCCTTTGAATTGGATTTGCCCCTCTGTATTTAGGCAACAATGATGCATGAAGATTGATTGTTTCATACTTCGGAATATCAAGCACTTCTTGGGATAATATTTGACCAAAAGCAAAAGTTACAAAAAAATCAGGTTCAAATTCTTTTAATTTTTCCTGAATTTCAGGCTCTTTTCGGATTGATTTTGGCTGGAAAACAGGGATATTATGTTCAATTGCATATTTTTTAATTGGGGATGCCTGAATTTTATTCCCCCTGCCTGACGGTTTATCAGGTTGAGTTACAACAGCACAAACCTCAATTTTATCAGAATTATACAAATAATCTAACGATTTTAAACCAATATCAGGAGTACCGAAAAAAATAACCTTTATCATAACTGAGATTTTAACTCCTCCTCATCAAGAAGTTTATCCGGCTCAATTGCAGGCAAATTATATTTTTTGAGCACTTCATCAGCTTCAAAACGGTTCATACAATGATCAATAAATAATATTCCGTCAAGATGATCGTTTTCATGTTGAATTGCTCTTGCTAAAAGAGTTCCGCCCTTAGCTTCAATTACAAAAGGTTTTCCATGCTCATTTGTTGCTTTTACCATTACATCTTTGTAGCGAACAACATCCGTATATGCTTCAGGAAAACTTAAACAACCCTCCTGACTAACAACAGCACCGCTTTTTTTAATAATTTTCGGATTTATAAAAACCATTGGCTCAAGAGGTTCTTCCTTTGTTGATGCATCTATTACAAAAACTCTTAAATTAACTCCTATTTGCGGAGCTGCAAGCCCAACACCGTTTTGCGCATACATTGTATCAAACAAATCTCTCACTAAATCACTTATTTTTTTTGAAACCTTATGAACTTCCTTTGATTTTTCCCTCAATGACGGTTCACCATAGTGAAGCACTCTTTTTATAGACATAATAACCTTCCTTAACTGTATTCTTTATCAATATTCTACAATAATATTGTCATCTTTGCAATTATAATTTGTTTTACACGAAATAAATTATGCTCAAATATTCATATTTACAAATTGTCATATTTTAATGAATTTGGGGTTGAAATTTTAAAAAAATAGTAAATAATATAAATAGCAGCAGTTACTGCGTTATATGTTCATCAACAGAATGGAAAGGGGTGAAGAGCCCCTTTCCTTTTTGCATGAATTATATTATTATAATTTTTACGGTATAATATGACATGTAGATAATATAAGAGGGAGAAGGATATGGGAAAAAGAATTGGTATAGATGTTGGCGGAACTAATGTTAAAATAGCTCTTGTAGATGAAAAGGGCAAAATTATATATTCTCACAGCGTTCCGACATATGCCAAAATGGGCTATGAATATACCGTTAATAACATTAAACAGTCAATAAGAGATTTAATGAAAGAAACCAGAACGGACGAAAAAACAATAGAAGCAATCGGCTTTGATTTTCCGGGACAGGTTGATTATAAAAAAGGAATAGTGAAACTTGCTCCAAATATTCCGGGCTGGGTTAATGTTCCTATCGCTAAAATGATTGAAGATGAATTCCACATTCCGACAAGAATAGATAATGATGTTCGTTGTGCAGCATTAGGAGAATTAAATTTCGGCGCAGGAAAAGGTTGTGAAAATTTTGTATGTATAACAGTCGGCACAGGTATCGGTTCCGGACTTGTTGTAAACGGAAAACTTGTAAGAGGAGCATCAAATGCAGCAGGAGAAATCGGACACATTAAACTTGTTGCAAAAGACGGTGCAATTTGCGGATGCGGAGATACAGGATGTTTGGAGGCATACGCATCAGGACCTTCTATAGTCGCAATGGCACAGGATTACATCAGAGGCGGTAAATCTACAAAATATAGAGAACTTGCAGGGGTTGACGGTGAAATTACACCGTATTTAGTTGCTAAAGCGGCTGAAGACGGTGATCCGGTTGCAAAAAGAATTTTTGAAATTATGGGAGAATACATAGGACTTGGTTTAACAAGTGTAGTAAATTTATTAAACCCTGAAAAAGTAATTATTGGCGGCGGGGTTGCAGAATGTGGAGATCTTTTACTTAATCCGATCAGAAAAATAGTTAAAGAAAGAGCAATGGTTATAGCAGGAGAAGCTGTTGAAATTGTTCCTGCTCAACTTGGCAACAGTGCCGGAGTAATCGGTGCAAGTATGCTGATTGATGAATAAACTAAAAATCACCGATTACAAATCCTATTTGTTTTAAAACAGGTTCGTAGATGCCGATTTCGTTGATATCAACTTTTGACTCAAGGAAGTCGGCATCTGCACCTTTTTTATCCCCAAATTCAAGTTTTGCAAATCCTCTTTCAAGATATAATGCCTTTAGCTGATTTCCGTAAGTCTTAGTATTTGTCAGGGCATACGGTATAAGAATATTATAAATATCTATTGCCGATTTGAAATCACCCATAAGATAAAGCATATATGCTTTATCCGCAAGTACATAAAATTCTCTGTTTTTCTTTCCGGCAACAGATTCTAACAGTTCATCATAATCCTGAACAACATAATCGGTAGCCTGTGAACTGATACTAAAAATTGACTTTATCCACAACATCTTTAATTTTTGCTCAAAATTCATAGATTTCGCAGTTGAATATTCATTATAAACCTCAATTGCACTCTGTATTCCGTTTGCCTTTCGTTCAAGGTACAACAAATTTGCAAAACGTCTGTAATCCTTACTGGTGAAAGTTTTACCCGTCATTTTGAATATTCGTTTATAATCTTGTGCCGCAGCATTAAAATCTCCGCTTT
The DNA here is from genome assembly GCA_902788345.1 of uncultured bacterium. Lineage (GTDB taxonomy): Bacteria > Cyanobacteriota > Vampirovibrionia > Gastranaerophilales > Gastranaerophilaceae > Zag111. The sequence goes on from CADAJP010000007.1 coordinate 13,540, forward strand.
TATACTTTGAAACAGCATTAATATCATATATTAAAGGAGTTTTTGGATAAACCGCAGTATATATTGAAGTAAGTGCATTTATACATTGAATATTAGGATTTTTTCGGTTAGCCATAAAAGATATTGACTTTAACAAAACAAATGACGGCAAAAAGAATATAACAATAACTATTAAATAAACAAGAATTTTTGATAAGAAATTCTTTTCATACATATCTTTTTTATCCTGAGAGATATTCGGTTCAAAGTTAACTATTTTGTATGAACCGTAAAATTGCAAAAGTTTTTTTGCATACAGTTTGCCTGCATAATATCTCATAGCAAAAACAAGCCCGACATAGACAGCTATATACAGTAATAAAATCCAAAATGACGATTTGGAATGTATATAACAGATATAAAGAACAATTGCGGATATTATATTGAAAAGTTTAATTTTCTTATCAAGCTCTAGTCTGTATTCTAAACCAATCCCCGCATCTTTTATCTGAATAATTCGGTCATACATATACCCGTCTTTTTCAAAAAAATTATAATTCCTAAAAACAGAATTTCCGGATTTATCAATATAATACAATAATGTATTCGCTAATTTTGAAAAACTAAAAGCAGACATTATTTTACACCAACCTCCAGCAATTCTTTTTCAAAATTATACACATCAGAAGAAACACGCAAATTCTCATTTATATCAATAACATCAAGACCTCTGAAATTGTATAATGTACGAATTTTTTCAGGATTTTTTTGGTATTCTTTTGCTAATATTGCGCCTAATACAGCTTCCATATGGGACATCGGCATCATATTTGACGGCAAAGAATCAAATCCCCACTCATACTTTAGTGCCTGCTGCAAGAATTTGCAATCAGCAGGTGAACGATCTTTATAACAAGAATTCAAATGCAAACTCTGACGGGTTATGTATATATCAAACCTGTTTACACAAATCCCTCGTTGAGTTAATTCTTTAAAATACTCTGCACCTCGCGAAGAATGTCTTTGTGTCCAGTTATCACGATTAGGAATATTTTTATTTGTTGCAACAGGTAAATATGGCTTACCTAAAATTCTCCATTTACCGTCAAGCATAGTTTTATCATAAGGTACCGAAGCACATATTTTTGAGTTTTTTAACGATGAAAAATTTTCGAAAAAATAAATTATATCATTCATTTTGTATAATTTATCAAGCAAAATAAGATTGTTATCTTCATCCACGACCGCAACACCCGAATCCATTGCAGATGATGAAGCTAAAGATAATCCAACATAATAATTCATTTTTTAAAATCTCCCGCTATTAGAGTTTTGTCGTTATTAAAGGCCCGTCATCAGTTGCGATTACGGTATGTTCAAAATGTGCAGAAGGCTTATTATCTACAGTTGATACCAGCCAGCCGTCAGGTCCTACAACAACATCATCCCCGCCGAGATTCAGCATCGGCTCAATCGCAATCGCCATATTTGACTTAATCATAGTCATATCGCCCACACTATAGTTATACAAAAACGGATCTTCATGCATTACATGACCAACCCCATGCCCGCCATATTGACGAACAATTCCGTATCCTTCACGCACTGCGACAGCCTCTATTGCCTTTGAAATGTCATCAAGCACATTGCCCGGCTTCATTTGAGCAATACCGGCAAAAAGTGATTCTTCGGTCGTAACCATAAGCTTATGAACCTCTTCGGAAACTTTACCCACTTCATATGACCAGGCACTATCTCCAACCATTCCGCCATATGTTGCACCAACATCAATAACAATTATATCGCCTTCTTTTAATATCGCATCTTCTGAAGGGATACCATGGACAACCTGCTCGTTTATAGATGTGCAAATACTTGCAGGAAAACCCTGATACCCTAAAAATGTCGGAATAGCACGATTCTCTTTTATCACTTTCATTGCGTAATTATCTAATTCTTTTGTAGATATACCCGGTTCCAAAACCTCTTTCATTTTTTGATGCACAAGTGCAACAATGTGTCCGGCGTGTATCATTTTTTTTATTTCGTCACGAGATTTTCTGTTAATCATAGTCAATATCCTCTGTGAAGATTTTAGCACAAAAAGGCTTTAAAGTCTATTATTAACACTTTTTAAGATTTTCAAAATCAGACAAATATTTTACAAGTTTTCTCGGATCTTTATTCCAGAAAAAATTCCATTTCTTCAAAATTACATCAGCAGGCGACATATTATTCATCGTAAATTCTTTTATCGGATTTAAGTACATATTTTCACCTGTTTGCATATTTTTGAGTGACTTTTCGGCAATTTTTATAATTTCTTTTGCATAATCACTGACATAATATTTTTTTACAGGAGTTTGCAATGCATGTTTTGGGACATTATAACGCAGATTTGAATAGTCATTATACTGAAGATTTTTTAACAACTCCTCACATTCTTCCATCGCTGTTTTGTCATAAAATATCCCTTTATAAATAGCCAAAACGGAATATTTTAAATCTCCTCCGACACAATCATGGTTGCGAATTTCTATAAAGTTTCTCATTCGCACTTCAGGGAAACACAAATTTGCCTGCAGCTCATAATCCTCTAAAACAGGCATTAAGCCTTTGTATCCGGTTTTCATAAATTCTTCAAAAGTTATATTGCCATCAATATCAACAGGTTGAGAATCACGATGAATAAATATCATCGGAGTTTTCATTATGCAATCGATATAATCCTCAAATGAAAATTCTTCGCTGATTTTACCAACAAAACCGCATCTGTCATTATCGGTATTTAACCAGCTTAAAGCCCTGAATGATTTGTAACCTGTATCCACACCGCCTCTTATTGGGGAATTTGCAAACATTGCAGTCATAAACGGAGTTAATTTGTTTGCAAGTTTAAATTTACGCATTGCATCTTCTTCATCTTTAAAATCAATACAACACTGAATACCTGCCGTTTCACGCATCATTACATCTGATAATATTCCCCACAGATACTTTGCCATAATTTTATAGCGTCTTTTAGGGATGAGGTTTATTGTTTTATAAGTTGAATAAGGAGAAACCCCATAATTTAGCAATGTAATATCCTTATCCGCAATAACTGAATATAACCCTTCATTAATTTCAGTAATTTTATTTTTTATCTGTGAAATTGTATTTTCAGGTTTTAAACTTATTTCAATTTGTGAGCCAGGTTCTAGTGTAATGGTATCATGTCCTTTCGCCAAACCTACGATGTTTGATCCGTCAACGATATAATCCCAGGAATTTTCAGAAGCAAAAGCCCTTAAGATTGCATTTACCCCATCTGCATCCCAATAATCGACAGCTTTTAAAGAAGTTTTTGAAATAGGTAAACGCTCATACTCCATCCCGATTTTATAATCAACCGGTCTTGTATAGCCTTTTGTATATAATTTTAAAATATCACTTTTTTCAAGAACAGAAGTATTTAAGTTTAGCATCATTATCCCTTTTCAACCTTATATTATCATAACAATATTTAAAATAACAAATAAAAGATTTTAAACATTACCTTTCTTGTGATATTATAATCGGTAAGATGAATTACTTTGAACGGGCAAGATACTTTAGAACAAAAAAAAGACTGGGACAAAATTTTCTTATTGACGGAGAAGTTATCGCAGATATTATTGAATATGCAAATATTTCACCAAACGACACCGTTCTTGAAATAGGCCCCGGGGTTGGCTTTGTAACAGAACAGCTTGTTAAACATGCAAAACAAGTTATAGCTGTTGAACTTGATGAAGAAGCCATAAAAGAACTCAAAAAAATCGAAGCTCCGAATTTAGAGATTATCCACAAGGATATTTTAAAAACTGATTTATCAACATTGTGCGAAGGCAAAATAAAAGTTGTTGCCAATATTCCGTATTACATAACAAGCCCGATTATTGCACATTTGTTGGGCGAAATTGATGATTTAAACAACAAAAACAGGCAGAAAATTACAGATATTATTTTAATGGTTCAGGAAGAAGTTGCCCAAAGGATGACTGCAACAGAAAAATCTCAAGGAAAACAGTATGGTTTATTAACAATATTGTCTCAATTTTGGGCAGATGTTAAATATTTGAAAACAGTCGGCAGAAAATGTTTTTACCCTGCACCGAAAGTAACATCTGCACTTGTTCAATTAAAAGTAAAAGAAAAACCTCTTTTAGAATTATCTGATTATACACATTTCAGAAAAACAGTAAGGGCAGGCTTTGCACAAAGACGCAAAAACATTAAAAATTGTCTTCTTCAGGGCGGATTTTCAAAAGAAAATATCAGCAAATCTTTAACAGAACTGGGAATAGAAGAAAATACCAGAGGTGAAAAACTCTCTATAGAAACCTTTGGAAAATTATCTGAAACATTGTTAAAAAATGCATAATAATTATACATAAGGGGTGTTGGTTATGAACGAAGATTTTTCAAACGCTATATATAAGTATGGTAAAGATATTGTATGGTCGCTACCTTGTTTATTCCAATATGAACCTTTATTTGGATTTTTTCAGTTTTCTTTAAGCTATATGGGATTAGATTTAATAAACGCCAATATATTTGGTTCCCCTGCGACTGTCTGGTCAGGCGGTCGAGCTCCTGCAATCGAAACAAGAATTACCAGAGAAAAATTAAAAAAACTTTTTAATTACATTCAGGAAAGAAACGGGACACCAACTTTTACCTTTTCAAGAGTAGATATCACAAAAGAAGATTTAAAAGACGAATATGCCAATTATCTCCTTGATTTTGGAATAGAACACGGTGCAAGGTTTATTGTATCCTCGGATATCCTAAAAGATTATATAAAAAATAAAAGTCCGGAAACTGAAGTTGTAGCATCTGTTTTAAAAGCGATATACAGATTTCAAGGCTCTGAAAAAATAGAAGAACCGACACCCGAAGCAGAAACAGAATATTATAATAAACTGCTTAAAGAATATGATATTGTAGTTGTAAGACCTGAATATTCTAAACTTGTCCTGACACAAAATCCGGAACTTATAGACGATATTTCAAGAATAGAAGTTCTGATAAATCAAACCTGCATAAAAAATTGTCCCAATGCCCCGCTGCACAATGAAATACTAACAGCTCAGCATTTAGGCACGCATGTACAAGAAGAAGAATTATTCTTTTGCTACAAAGAAAAATTCCAGAACGCAGAGTTATACAGATATAATGTCGCCCATACATACAAAGAAGTATCAAAGTTAGTAAAATCAGGTGTTAAACATTTAAAATTACAAGGGCGGGGAGAACCTGTTCCATACTATGAAAATGCAGTACATTTGGCAATCGAAATGTTTAATCTGGAAGGGCCGAATATATTTTTATTAAATCCTGATAATTTGACGCAATCATCAAAAATATTTTATCAGGAAGTTGACAAAGAAAGACAATGGTACTATAAAGACGCATTCATCGGATTACGAATTTTACAAGATAAATTTATCCGTTAAATATTGCAATAAAAAAGGCAGGATATTTGTCCTACCTACCAAATTTCACACACTAATTTTCTACTACTACGGGGTATGTTTAAATAAACCTTTTAATTTTGTCCAAGCACTCTTTAAAGGAGATGTTGCTTTGGATATCACACTTTTTGTCAATGCAGAACCTTTCTTAATTCCCAAAAATCCGAGTCCTGCTAATACCAAACCGGCTAAAATTGTTTTAATAACAGCTTTTTCTCTTTGCTGCTTTGGAGTTTCAAAACTGTCAACTAACGGTTGTCCGGCATTCATAGTAACACCGTTCATATAAAGTTCCGGCATTCCGGTAATCGGATCGATACTGGTAGGATACATGCGTTTTATTTGTGCTGTACCTATATCTTCACCATACAATGGATTTACTACATTATACATATAACCGTTAAACATAAAAACTAACCTTTACCTTTACATATATATAAAGTATTTTTGTGTAAAATAATTTACTTTTTTCTAAAAATCTGCTTAAATATTCTTAACAATATAAAAAGGAATAAGGAAATATGGGAATAAGGGAATAGGGAAATAAGTTCATTTCAAAACTAATCAGTAGTTTCCTATTAAAAATATTTCTTAAAAGAGAGGTCTATTATGAACATGTTTAAACGTTGGTATGATGCGGATGCTGTAGTAAGTAAAGTTATCAATGACATGGAAAAAGCTCAGGAAGAAGTCCAAATAAGATGCGCAGAATACATTATTGATGACTTATTAAAAGATGTCGAGCTTAAAAATCTCAGCCTTGATGATCAATATAACTACATCATGAGAAGATGGTACGATAAAAACATCAAGGTATCACATGCTATTGAATATTTAAGACTATGTCCGGATGATATAAGACGCGAAGTTGCACTAAAAGTTCAAAAATTCTTGAAAAAAATCTCTAAAGAATGTTAAATGTCAAAAATTTTTAATGCATTTTGAGTTGCAGCATTTGCAACTTCATCTGTGGATATGCCTCTTTGATTTGCAATTTCCTGTGCGACATATTTGATATAGGCAGGCTGATTTTCTTTACCCCTGAAAGGTACGGGAGTAAGATACGGATCATCTGTTTCAAGTAAAAGGTACTCAAGCGGAATATTTTGGGCGACTTCTTTTACCTTAATTGCATTTTTAAATGTTACAACCCCGCCAATAGCAATATATATACCGAGTTTTATACATTCTTTGGCAAAATCCAAACTCCCGGAATAACAATGCATTATAGCTGTAGAGTTTTTATTATATTTTTTAAGAATGTCTAATGTATCACCAAAAGCCTCTCTGCAGTGAATATTTAGGGGCAAATTCATTTCATTTGCAAATTCAATCTGTTTTATAAATACTTCCTTTTGAAGCTCGACAAAAGATTTATCCCAATAATAATCTAAACCGACTTCTCCGACACCGATAATTTTTGGATTATTTTTGATAATATTTTCCATATCCAAAAGAGTCTTGTCGCTAAAACATTTTACTTCTTCGGGGAAAACACCGACATAACCGTAAATATTATCATACTTTTTTACAAGCTCATCAACTTCAAAAATACTTTTATCATCATAAGAAGGCACAATAATTGTAATGTTTTCGTCCTTACAATTTTTCACCGCCTGCTCTACGGATAATTCTTTAAGCATATTTACATGTGAATGAGTATTTATAATATAAGGCGTTTCCATGATTAAATTCTAACATAAATATTTTGTAGTATAATTTTGTTATGGAAGAAAAGGGTTTAAAAATTTCTATAGCACATTTATATCCCAAACTGCTTAATTTATACGGGGACAGAGGAAATGTAATTACTCTTATAAAAAGATGTCAGTGGCGCGGAATAGAAGTAGATTTTGAAGAAATTAATATCGGGGATAATATAAAAGACCACGATTTGTACTTTATTGGCGGCGGTCAGGACAAACAACAGGAAGAAGTGAAAGATGAACTTTTTTCAAAGAAAAATGAACTGCTAGCCCAAAGAGATGACGGAGCGGTATTTTTAGGTATTTGCGGAGGATATCAGTTATTCGGGCATTATTATAAACCGCACGGAAAAGATAAACTTGAAGGTATTTCACTTATGGATGCCTACACAGTCGCAGGGAATAAAAGATTTATCGGAAATGTAACCGTTAAAACAGATTTTTTAACTCCGGATACACTTGTCGGATTTGAAAATCACAGCGGGCTTACATATTTAGAAGGAGATTCAAAACCTCTTGGTAAAACCGTTGTAGGTAACGGAAACAACGGCAAAGATAAGTTTGAGGGCGGAAGGTACAAAAATGTTTTTGGAACTTATTTACACGGTTCTTTACTCCCTAAAAACCCACATTTTGCAGATTATCTGATTAGTTTGGCTCTTGAAAAAAGATATGGCAAAAAAATTATTTTATCAGAACTTGAGGACAGTTTTGAAACCGAAGCACATAAATCAGTAATCGGAAAAGCATACTAAAAAAGCAGGATTTTTAACCCTGCTTTTTATTATAATTAAATCATTTTATTAGTGTAAAAACCTGAAATATAAATATACAGAACTTAATGTTAATGATATAAATGTAACCAAAGCACCATATTTCATAAATCTTAGGAATGAAATTTTATAGCCTTTTGAAGCCGCGGTTTCACTAACCAAAACATTTGCAGCTGCACCGATTATTGTGAGATTTCCGCCCAAACACGCACCTAATGATAATGCCCACCACAAAGCATGAACATGCCCTGTTATTGCATTTGGATTTGCAGGGTTTATCAGTTCCGAAATCAACGGAGCCATTGTTGCGGTATATGGAATATTATCAATAATACCCGATAAAAGACCTGAAGCCCATAAAATAATCATAGTCGCAACATTCAAACTTCCATGAGTTAAAGTAATTAAACCATCTGCAAGAAACTTTATACCGCCATTTGCTTCAAATCCGCCAATTATAATGAATAAGCCGACAAAAAAGAAAATCGTTAACCATTCAACATCTTTATAAATTTCTTTCGGCTGTTCAAATAATAACAAAAATGCTGCACCTGCAACTGCAAATGCAAATGCGGGTATATGAGTAATGTCATGAGTTACAAAACCCAGAATTACAAGCAAAATCGTAATAACAGAACGAATCATTAATTTTTTATCAGTTATCGTCTGGGAATTATCAATAGTCGCAATTTTTTGCATAACTTCAGGAGTTGCCTTCAAACCTTTTCGGAATAAAAAGATTAAAATACCTACTGTAACCAAGAATATTACGGTAATTACAGGTGTCAATTCATTCACAAAATCCATAAAACTAAGGCCTGCACGAGTACCGATTATAATATTCGGCGGGTCGCCGATTAAAGTCGCAGTACCCCCGATATTAGATGCTAATACCTCTGTAATTAAAAACGGCACAGGATCGGTATCAAATTCTTTTGCAATAATAAATGTAATAGGCATCATCAAAACAACTGTTGTAACATTATCCAAAAATGCAGATGCTATTGCTGTAAATGCGGCAAGTGCAAATAAAACTGTTTTCGGATGGCCTTTTGTCAAATGTAGCAGCTCCAATGCCAGCCATTTAAAAACACCGCTTCTGCTTGCAATATGAACAATAATCATCATGCCGATTAACAGAAATATTACCTGAAAATCAACATGAGCAAACACCCCTTTTATCAATGTATGTGTTTCTTTGTCAAAGTGAGTTTCAAATGGAATCAAGCCCAAAAGCATCGTCAATGATGCACCTGCAAGCGCAACAACAGATTTTTGGATTTTTTCGCTTGCAATAAAGACATAGGCAATTACGAGAATTAAGCCTGATATAAGCATAGCATTATTATGAATAAAATTTAACATCCTTCTTTCCTCTTATCGTAAATAAATGTATATTAATCATGTTTATTCTAACACAAACATTTATATTTAGGTTATTTTATTCTGTGCAAAGAAGAAAGAAAATTATTTGAAACAATATCACCGTCAACCTTGGTCAAAAATATCTGACAATCTTTTTCATCCGCTTCTATCGGAGGCAATTCTTTGATCTCTGCTTCATAATAATTACTGTTGTTTCTTGTACTTAAAGGAATACGGTTTGCCAAAGTATTAAGGGAAACACTGCGTAAAAATCCGTATGCACCTTTTTTACGGTTTGAAAATCTTGTATAAACTCTCAATATCGCATCCTGATTATCAAGATTATATCTGCCGACAATATATGTACTTAACATAGGTGAAACAGTTTTTATAACCATTTTCCTTATTACATTACGTTCCAAAGTTAAAGAACCGTTTATGCGGTCAAATTTTCCCTCCGGAACATCCACCAAATCCGCAACAACAGACGGAGTAACCATTACTATAGGATTTCTGAATAAAGATGCAACCTTCATTGTGTATTCAACAAGACCTATCTTTGCAATTTCACCATTTTGAACAACAAATTTAACAGTACCGTTAAGTTTTAATGATTCGTCTGTATTTAAGTCAAGTATTCCGCTGGCTTTACCATTTATTTCTTTTGGCAAATTTACAAGCTCGGTTGCCATTGTATCAGAATTTACTCTAATCAATGCAAGTATCAAATTATATTTATGCTTTTTCAAATCACAATTTATTTTTGCTTCCGCCTGACCTTCTGCAATATTAAATCTGTTAGAATTCAAATTTAGAATACTGTTCTTGTCAAGTGTCAAATGCCCGACTATATCAGCAAAATCAATTTTTTTGTAATTACCTTTTTTAACTTTTAGGGTGCATTTTTCAACAATAAGATTTGCCAAATCAAAAGTTTGGATATTCTCATCTGATTCTACATCCTTTTTTAAAGATTTTGAAATTGCATCATGCACATTTTCACTTGCTTTATCGCTGACAGTTTGATTATTAAAGGGCTGCAAATACTTTTCAACATCCATATTATCAACTTCAAGATTTGCATCTTTGACTATTATCGGAAAAACTATTTCATTTTTAATTTTTGCATCTACATTATATTTTGATCTTCTATAACCGCCATTTGCGACAATATGAAGATTTCCGTTTTCAGTTTTTACACTTCCGCTTTTTACAAATAATCTTTGGCTTGGAATACCGACTTCATTTACCTGAAAATCACCATTCAACACAGGATTTTTACCCTTATTTATATAACGCATATAACCGGTAAAGGTACCGTTTTTAAACAGATTTTGTTTTATAAGCATATTTACAAAACCGCTTGGCATAGGTTTTGTAAGAGTTAAACCAAAATCCTGCACAGCCTGTTTCCCGCCGGATAAATCAATATTACCGTTCATACTTAATATAGGAATATGATTTCTGTTACGTTTTTCATCCTGCCTTGCTATATGGTAATCAAGTGATTTTAACGCAAGCAAATTATTTTCGAGATGCATTTTTGCAACAAGTACACGTATTGCTCTGTCATTTAGGAAAGGTTCTTCCCCGTCAATGATAAAACCGTTGCCTTTTTCAAATTTATAAAGCCATATCGCATCCATTTTGTTATTTTTGGATTTAAGCATGATTCTTGTATCTGCTTTTCCTTTTATTTCAAGAGGATAGGACACCATTTTGGAAAAATATTTTTTTGCAAAATCATTCGTTACTATAGCATTACCTGTTATATCCGTATCAACGGTATTTGTATAATCATTCACCACACCGGCAAAATCAATTCCGTTATACAACTTTCCGTCATAATAACCTTTAAAGTTTTTCAGATTTATTTTATTACTGTCAAATGCTATTTCCCCTTGATTTAAAACAATCGGAATATTTGCCATAGGTACAAGCATAAAGGAAATTTTATTTAACCAAACTTTGCCCTTAATACCTGAAGTTTTTACATCTACATCAAAATTAAAATCTCCGTCTGTATTTTTGAAATATACAAGATAATCCCCAAAATTGTTTGCAATAATCTGCGAATTTAAAATATCTATCGCATGATTAAGTTTAAATTTTTCTCCTTTAAAGTTTAAATTATAATTTCTTGAATCAACGTCACCATTCAACAGAATGTTTGTTTTATCAACTTTGAGATTTGAATTTTTCAGAACAAGTTTTTGTTTATTTTCAATGGTTGTATTTCTGCCATCTTCTTTTGTCCATATATTTAGCGTATGACCATCACGCATAAGAATTGCATGCATGTCATAAGTCATATATTTTTTATCAGGATTATCAGCGATAGTAAGATTTTTAATATCTGCCTTTACTGAATTTTCTTTATCTATCTGATAAAAAATATTTGCTTTTTTAATATTCATATCTGATTCAAAGATATCTAAAACCAAACCACCCTGTTTTTCTTTTGTATCTTTAAATGGCGGGAGTGAAAGAATAGCACTAACATCAGCATTTACACTATCTATATATATTTTTTTGATAATTAACTCTTTTTTAAATATCTTTTTTAAAGACATTATGCTGTCAAAATTATCGACATTTAATAATACTTTATCACCATCTTTTATAGAAGCATTTTTAAACTTCAAATATAATCCTGAACGCCATTCTGTTTTTAAGTGAGGCTGCTGCAGAGAAAACTCTGCACCCAAAATTTCAGAAACAGAATTTTCAATAAAATTCATTACTTTTTTATTGGCAACAGCCCAAGGTAATACTTTTAAATATAAAAAAGCCGTAAGACCAACCACCAAGATAATTGTTAAAAATATTGATGCTAGAATTTTTAAAATTTTCATATATTTATTTTAGCACAAAATAAGGTAAATATGGGAATAAGGAATCAGGAAAATAAGTTCTTTACAGTATAGGATAATTGCATGATGCATAAAATTTTGAATATCAATAGGAACCAATTATCGAAATGAACTTAATCCCCTATTTCCTTATTTACTTATTAAAATTGTTACAAAATATTTTTAAATAAGAAGATATCATGTTGCATGAGTTTAAATTCATGTAGTAGAATTGTAATACGCATCTTTGAAAAAAGCATGCTCGATTGGGGAAATAACGTAATAGTATATAAATCAGACTACGGAGGTTAATGTGTCAGAAACATGTATGGAAGAAAAATTAGACCTGACAGAAAACGCAATTAAGGTCTTGGAGAGAAGATATTTAAAGAGAGATAAAGACGGCAAATGCACCGAAACACCTGCTGATATGTTTCACAGGGTAGCGGATACAATTGCAGCCGGAGATTATAAATTCGGTAAAACAGAAGAAGAAGTTAAAGAATTGGGTAACAGATTTTATCATGCAATAACTAACAGATACTTTATGCCTAATTCTCCAACACTTATGAATGCAGGCAGAGAACTCGGACAGTTAGCAGCTTGCTTTGTTTTGCCGGTAGAAGACAGTCTTGAAGGTATTTTTGAAACAGTCAAAAATACCGCACTTATTCACAAATCAGGCGGCGGTACAGGTTTTTCTTTTTCAAGATTAAGACCTAAAAACAGCGTTGTAAAATCTACAATGGGTGTATCTTCAGGCCCTGTGTCATTTATGAGTGTATTTAACGCTGCAACGGAAGCCGTAAAACAAGGCGGAACAAGACGCGGTGCAAACATGGGCATTTTGCGTGTTGACCACCCTGACATTTTGGAATTTATTGACTGTAAATCAGATAACAACCAGTTAAATAACTTCAATATTTCTGTTGCAGTAACGGATAAATTTATGGAAGCATATTTAGCAGGTACGGATTATGACCTTATTAATCCGCAAAATAATGAAGTTGTAGGCAGATTATCCGCAAAAGATGTATTCGATAAAATTGTTGACGGAGCGTGGAAAAACGGTGAACCCGGTATTATTTTCATTGACAAAATGAATTATGATAACCCAACACCTAAAATTGGCGCTATAGAATCAACAAATCCATGCGGTGAAGTTCCTTTATTACCTTTTGAGGCTTGTAATTTGGGTTCTATTAATCTCGGCAGAATGATGAAACAATCAGAAAACGGATGGGTTGTTGACTGGGATTTATTGGAAGAAACTACAAGAACTGCAATGAGATTTTTGGATAATGTAATTGCAGTAAACAATTATCCGCTTCCACAAATTTCTGAGATGGTTCAGAATAACCGTAAAATTGGTCTTGGGGTAATGGGTTGGGCTGATATGCTTATGAAAGCTCAAATTTCATACTCAAGCGAAGAAGGTACAAAACTTGCCGGTCAGGTTATGGAATTTATTGATTATATTTCTAAAACCGAATCTGTTGAAATGGCAAAAGAAAGAGGTAAATTTAACAACTTCCAGGGAAGTATCTATGATCAGCCGAATTATTTGTATAACAAATACAAAGGAAAATCAGCCGGCAAAATTTCTGATGAGATGTGGGCTGAACTTGATGAACAAATCAGAATTCACGGTTTGAGAAATGCAACAACAACTTGTATTGCTCCAACAGGAACAATCTCTATGATTGCGGGAGCATCAGGCGGAGTTGAACCGCTGTTTGGTTTAGTATTCTCAAGACTTATCATGGATAAAACCGAAATGCTTGAAGTTAATCCTATCTTCAAAGATTATATGATTTCTCACGGTTTATATTCAGATGAATTGATGTCAAAAATTGCAGTTGACGGTTCAGTTGCTCATGTTGACGGAATCAGCGATGAAATTAAACATATTTTCGTAACAGCACATGACGTTACTCCATATTGGCATGTAAAAATGCAGGCAGCATTCCAGTTACACACAGATAATGCTGTTTCAAAAACAGTAAACTTTGTTGAATCAGCAACAAGAGATGATATCAAAGAAGCATATATATTGGCATACAGAAATAATTTGAAAGGAATTACCGTATATCGTAACAATTCACGTCAATTCCAGCCAATGAATCTTGATTCAAAGAAAAAAGAAGAAAAACAAATTGAGATTAAGCCTGTCGTTAAAGAAGAAGTTGAGGAGTACAACCCTACAGGAGAAATCAGAGAAGTTAAATGTCCTGAATGCGGAACAAAAATCCAAATGGCTGAAGGATGTTTTATCTGTCCAAACTGCGGTTACTCAGGTTGTGCGTAAAAAAACAAATACAATAAATAAGCCGGTTTTATACCGGCTTATTTTATTAAAGGATTTTAAATTATGTATAGAATTTTAGTTAATATATTTGTAGAATTATTTGTATTGAAAAAATATCGAGCAAGTGTAAGGTTCAAAATGCTCGGTTACCCATACAAAATGCAGGTACTTAAAAAAGCAAAAAGCGTAGGGGTCGGTTTTGGATGCGGAGGAGCTAACGAAACAAGGGTTAACAGGAACACTGTAATCGGTGATTATGTCGGGACAAACGGACTTGTCGTACAGGGTGAAGGAGATGTAATTATCGGAAATCGCGTTATAATTGCTTCAGGATGTGTCATCTGCTCTGATAATCACGATTATGACCATGGAACTATATTGCCGTTTGATTCAGGTGTCATCAAAAAAACAGTAGAAATTGGGGACTATGTTTGGATAGGTACCAGATGCACAATATTACCGGGGACTAAAATTGGCGAAGGTGCGATTATTCAGGCCGGCTCAGTTGTTCACGGCGAGATTCCGCCATGTGCAATTGCCGGCGGAAATCCTGCAAAAGTATTCAAATACAGAGATATCGAACATTATAATAAAGTTAAAGCAGAAATGGAAGGTAAAAAATAAACCTTATTATCAAATTATTTTCTCATAATCTGATAACTGATAACTCCGAAAAGAAAATCTTTTCTTTTGACAAATTTAAACCCTGCCCGTTCAAATTCTTTAATAAGTTCTGCCGGCTGCGGAAAGCTATTTTTAGATTCCAATAAATATTTGTAACTTTTAGCATCTGCTTTAAGAAGCTTTATCATTAGAATAACAATAAAATCAAAAATTTTACTTGCGAAATTATGATTACCAAAATCAAGATGCAGAAATTCCCCGTTTACTTTCAGTGATTTATAAATTTGAGAAATTGCAAGAGTCCGGTTTTCAATATTACGAAGCCCAAACCCCATTGTCACATAACTAAATTCTTCGCTGAAAGGTAATTTTGTGCAGTCCGCCTGCACAAAAACCAACTTCGGATTCTTCTGTTTAGCTATTTTTAACATATTTTGAGAATTATCAACACCGATTAACATAGTATTGCGGTTAAATGAATTTATTATTGAACAAAAATCCCCTGTACCACAGCATAAATCAAGCACCTTTGAATTAGGTTTTATATTCAAATCACGCAACGCATATTTTTTTATTAACTTATGCGTGAAAAAAGACATATAATTATTCATTTTGTCATAATAAGACGCTATAGAATCAAATATTTGATTAATCTTTTGCGGATTTTTATCACACATATACTACATACTCTTTATTATAAGTACAATTATTTCACCGGGATTCATATCAGAATAAACTTTTGCCCCTCTTATTGACGGCATGGCAGAAATTTTTACGGGAATTACAGTATCTTTTTTCTTATTATATTTTGGAATAGTTACTGTAACTTTTTCATTTTTTTGAAAATTCAAATTTCCGATTACAAGAACTCTTTTTTTATTTGACGCAATTGTATATGCGAAAACTTTTGAATTATTTACTTTTATCGGGGTAAAGCTGCCGGAATTAAGCACCGGTAAAAGATTTGCTTTTACATTATTTGCAAGAATAAAATCATTTTTCAAATATACATTCTGACCTTCAGGTTTTCTTGACAGATTAAATATATCAATCTGACCTCTGTGAGTAAAGTAAATATCGTCATCAGTATTTGTACTCGGAGCAGTCTTATTCCCCATAGGATACATATAAGTTGCACCTACAGGAAAACCGTCAACAAAATAAGAATTTATAGGCAAGGTAGCACTGAGCCATATTATCATATCACTTAACTGCACACCTTTTAATAATATCGGACTAACTTCATCATGAGTTGAAAAACTGCCTATAACACTTTTTTTATCTTTATATTTTTTTGTCGCATTAATTGATGATGAAATCTGCGAATAAACATCAGATGCCTTTTCCCAATTCTTTATAGAGAAAAATCCACCATAATAACCATCAAAACCGGCATCAAGTAATTTGTCATACGGAGTAAAAACCGCATAAGGAGATATCGCATCATGCCACAACTCTGAAGATTCAGCCAGCCACATAAATTCAGGATCTTTTGTTCTGGAATATTTTATTAATTCTTTCCAAAATAATGCAGTTTTACAATGTGCGACATCCGCACGAATACCATCAACTCCAAGCCCAATCATATATTTTACAAAATCTTTGTATAAGCTGTATGTATTAACATCCACTTTATCCTCTGTACCCGCAGCAAGCAATCTTACATCTGTCCAATCTGCAGGTAAAACAGGTTCTCCTTCAGAATTTAAAACAAATAAATCCGGTCTTTGCAAAAATAAATCATAAGAACCGCATGCCGGCACATCCACAATTATATGAATTCCTCTTTTATGAGCTTCATCTATAAATAATTTTGCCTGCTGTTCAAATGATAATTCGGAATTTTTATCATATAAATCATTGTTTAATGATTTAAAATCCGCAGCTGAATACAAACTACCCGCAGTACCGAGAGCTTTACGCTTTCCTACAGGAGTAATCGGTAAAAGATGCAAAGTGTTTATACCAAGATTTTTTATCTCATCAAGACGATTAACAGCATTAACAAATGTTCCGCGTTCTTCCCCAAGTTCTTCCTGAATAAAACCGTCACCATTTAAGTCTTTTGAGTTAAAAGAGCGGATATTTATTTCCATTATAACAGTTTCATTGTTTAAGAACTTTGAACGCAAATGGTTCTTCCACTCAAAACCGTTATCCGAAGCCAAAGCCCCAGACGTCAACATTAAAGACACAAATAAAGATATAAAAACTTTTTTCATCACACAACCCTATTTTTCTATAGGTAGAAGTAACTCCTGACCAATACTTATTCGATCAAGATTTTTTAAATTATTTGCCTTCATTATTGCTTCGGCTCTTTCAGGAGTATACGAGCCATATTCATGTTTTATTATAGCCTCAACGGTATCCCCGTCTTTTATAATATATTTTTTAGTTTTTACCTTTGACGGTTCTGCAGGAGTTTCCGTTACAACCGGCTCATTAGCCATTACCTCAGTTTTTTGAGGTTCTTCTTTTGGTAATTGTTCTTCATCAACCGCAACAGTTTCACTAATATCTTCCACTGCCGGTGCAGTTTTTTCTGCAAATTTAGTTTCATCACTATTTATTGCAAAAACACCAAATAATGTAAGAATAACAAGCGTTGTTATAACCCCGGCACAAAAACCTCCAAGCACATGCATTAATGGAGAATTTGTATTTAATTGTGCAGTTTTAAAAGACTGCCATAATAAATCAATTTCCTTAGATTTTGCATTACGGGAAGATTCATATTTTCTTTCGGAACTTCTTACATATTCATTTGGGGATTCATCATAATCTGATACATTAGACGATTCAGAATATGAATAATTATCTTCATTATTTGCTAAATTTTCTATCACGTCCATTGACTCCTTTGAAAGGGCGGATCTTCTAACAGTTGAACTTTTCACTTTATACCTCTCTGCCCATATTTTGTACTGTTACTTATTATGCTAGCACACAAATCAAGAATATTCAAGCATTATAAATTTGCGATAAAATACAACATACAATAATGACGGCACTTTCAGCACCGTCATTAAAAATAAAATCATACATATGCACGAATTATCATATTGAAATACAGCTATTCAAATAATCAATCGTACTTATTTTTTCATCATATAAATATTTTATGAAATCCAAATAAGCCCTTTCTCTTGACGAAATAACCAGATTAATCTCAAACCCGTCAGTACAAAATGGTTCATAATCATATACAACATAACTGTTGTACTTACTTTTCCATTCTTTTCTTTCTAATCTGCAATTATTTTCATCTATTATATCTTCAAACCAAGGAAGAATATTTTTATTAATATTTCTCATTTCCAAACGACTGTATGCACAATCATTACAACTATTTCCAATAAACATAACAAAGCACTCCACCAAAATACATATACAAAAATTATAACTTTTGCTGACAAAAAAATAATTACCGCAACTACTATAAAGAATCACCCGTATTGCTTAAATATTATATACACTAATAATAATTTTTCAGTTTTGTATGGTATAATAAACAAAAACAGGAGGTATGTATGGAAGATTGTATTTTTTGCAAAATAATTAACGGTGAATTTGGTACAGAATTTGTTTATGAAACAGAAAACACTGTAGTGTTCAAAGACATAAATCCTAAAGCACCTGTACATCTTCTTGTATGTCCTAAGGCTCACATCCCGTCTTTAAATGAACTTGAAGACAAAAATTTAATGGCAGAACTTTTACAAACAGTTAAAGATGTAACAAAAAAAATTGGTTTAAAAGCATATAAAACCCACATCAATACCGGCAAAGATGCAGGGCAGGTTGTATTCCATCTGCATATACATGTTCTGGGTGAAATAAAAGATTAATTATTAAAAAATATTAAACGAACCTCATCAGCCTTTGTATATATAAATACTATGTTACAATTAATATAGGGGGAAAGGTGTTGAAAGCTTATAATTAAGACTGTTCTTGAAGAAAGGATAGTATTAATTCTTTATGAGCTATAATATACCTTATTCTTTCATTCCCGGCACAAAAGCACGCGCACAAGAGGTTAACGCCAACTTTAAATATGTGCTTGACAGTGCGGATGAACTTAACAGGACAAAATTAAATACAACATTTTCAAATATATCAACAGAAGCAGTTGATTTTATAAAAAACTGCTCATCCTCACGAAATATAGGCGAAATTATAACTTCACCTCTACCCCTTACAGATGACGGCGTTCATCTTTTAGACGGAACTTTACTGTTTTACGGTGTTTACAAAGAATTTATAGATTACATTGCGGATTTGTATGCAGAAAATCCTGATGCTAATTACTTTACAGACGAAGCATTATGGCAACAGTCAGTAAATACTTACGGTGTATGTGGTAAGTTTGTATATGATAGCGTAAATAATACGGTAAGACTGCCTAAAATAACAGGTATTATTGAGGGTACTGTTGATGTTAGTGCTTTAGGTGATTTGGTTGAAGCTGGGTTGCCTAATATTGAGGCTTGGGCGTACTTTTATGGACAAGCATTAAGTTCGGCAGGGGGTTCTTTTACCAGAACAGTAGGGAACAGCAGTTCAGACCCTATGTACGCATCCTCGGATACTTATAAAAGATTAGATTTAAATGCTTCTCTTTCCAATCCTATCTACGGCAATTCCTCAACCGTACAGCCGCAAACAATAAAAGTTCTATACTACATTGTTGTTGCAACCACATCAAAAACAGAAATACAATCTGACATTGATGAAATTGCTACTGATTTGAATGGTAAAGCTGATACAGATTTAACAAATGTAACAGATACAGGTTATATTAAAATGGCTGGGGCGAGTATGCCTAGTAACACTTATATAGGTTTAACACTTGGTGCAAGTGGTACATCTTATACTGCCCCTGCTAATGGTTGGTTTTCATTAGATGGGACTGTGTCAAATAGTTCTAATAATTTTATAAATTTAGTATATGATGGGACAGATACACTAGGAGTTCGTAATGCTTCTTGTGTAAATTCTACTAATGCAATAGGTGTTATTACTCCCGCAAGAAAAGGGGATAATGTTCGAGCATATTATCTAAATGTAACAAACCTAAGGTTCAGATTTATATACGCACAAGGTTCAGAAAGCGAGGCAAACTAATGTTTATAGCAAAGAATAACGACTTAATTATTTTAGCAAGAGATACAAGGGAAGAACTTGAACAAGCATTACAGCTTATGCAGTACACTGCCATCGAGGAAACCTCGATTAACTATGAGTTGTACGATGGGCAATATCTTACTCCGGAAGAAATTGCAGTAAAAGAGCGAGAAAGACTTGATAAACTTTCACTCACTAAAAGAGAGGTGTTTCTTGCATTATACAATGATAAAGGAATAACCCCCGAAGCAATAAAAGAATACATAAAAGACCCAGAATCACTTATTGAATTTGAGTATGCAAATGATTACTTTAGAGGAAACCCTTTAATAGATGCAATAGGTCAGACATTAGGCTACAGCTCGGAACAATTAGATTATTTATTTGAACACAAAAAATTTCTACAGCAGTAGCAACAAAAAGATGCAGCTTTATCATAAAAAGCTGCATCTTTTAATAATTCTTCATATTTTAACCGTTCGGAATAACACAAGCACTGAAAGCGTTTTAACAAATACGGGTTATTATGTTTATAAGAATATATAAAGTGTTTTATTGACAATTTTATAAAAAAATAATATTATTACTACATTAGTAGTAGGTTAATGGATTTGGGAATTTAATTATGAAAGTAGAAGCAATCAGAGGATATAGTTATCAGCGTCACAATACAAATAATCAGGCAAAAAATGAACGCACCATGGCAATTCCGCCGGATTTGACAAAAATTGTCAAGTCAAATAATTACGGAATGGATATTGTAAACAGACCCAATATTCCGACATTTACCGGTGCCAATTTAACAAAGGCTGCAATAGACATGGCTTTACAACTTCCGGTATCTGACAGACTTGCACAGGTTATCCAGAACATAAAACTCGGCGATGTTGTTCTTTTATCTAAAGATTTTACAAAGGCGCAGGCATCATTGAGAAAATATGCATCTAAATTATCTTTCCCGATAAAACGCGAAATTTATTTAGCAGATAACAATCTTAAACATAATTACGCATTTTTCAAACACCCAAACGGAGATAATCATATACTGAATATCAATGACAATCCGTTCTATATAAGAGTTAAAGGAACTCACTACTCACTTGATGCAGGTAAAAGCAGTGTCATTCAGGACGGTAATGTTATTCAATTTTTGGACACATCAAAAAATTCAGGCGAGCATTTTGTTATAAAATCGGAACCTAAAACCGATCTTTCTGATTTTGAAAAAATATTCAGTAAGACTTATGATTACACCAAAGAAACAGAAACAAGACTGAACAAAATGAATTTTGAAACATTATCCAAAGAAATAATGCAATCAAAAGGAGTTTCAACAAAGATTGATTTTTCAAAAATAGGCGGACAGTCAAAAGCTGTTGAGGAATTAAAAAAAGGAATATTATATCCGGTAAAATATCCGTCTGCATACACCGCTGATGATATTACAAGGGGCTACATTCTATATGGCCCTGCCGGTACAGGTAAAACGGAAATCAGCCGTGCACTTGCAAATGAAGCAAATATTAACTATATGTATATGAGCGGAACAGAATTTGAAAACAAATATGTTGGAGAATCCGAAGCAAATGTTAGGGCATTTTTTCAGGCATTAAAAGAAAATCAGCCATCTATTGGTGTTATTGATGAAATTGATGCTATCGGAAAAGAACGCGGGGACAAAGATGTCTACGGAGCAAAAGTTGTAAATCAGATTTTGACTTCTATGACAGATTTGTATAACAGCGGAGATGATGTATTTGTCTTAGGGTTAACAAACAAATATGACACATTAGACAGTGCATTAAAAAGATCTGAAAGATTTAGCAAGCATATAAAATTTGATATTCCTGACAGAGAAGGAATATCACAAATCCTTGATATACACACTGCAAATAAACCGCTGGACAAGAACTTTAAAAAATCTGAAATCGTAGAGAAAATGTTTGAAGCTAAAGCGGTTGGCGGCGACATTAAATATATGACAAAGCTTGCACGCGAAAACATGATGAAAAGACTTGGCATATATGAAAAAATGGAAAACGGAACATATCAGCCATCCGATATGAATGATGCAAAAATTACGCAACAGGACTTTTTAGATGCTGTTGCCCAATTTAAAGAACAAAGAGGCAAAAACATTAAACCTATCGGGTTTAATAAATAAGACTATAATATCCTTCTTATAACTACTATATTTTGTAAAGACCTTCCCACAGGTCTTTTATTTTTATCCGTTTACAATTTTTACACCGGAACTTGTACCAAGACGCTCAGCTCCGGCATTAATCATATCTGTTGCAGCTTGTTTATCTCTTATTCCTCCGGAAGCCTTTACCTGCAAACCTTTATCTTTTACCGTTGAATACATCAGTTTAACATCTTCTGCCTTTGCACCTACACCGTTTTTAACAAAACCGGTTGATGTTTTTACAAAATCAGCACCGCCTGAAATTGCATAATTACAACATTCAACAATTTCTTCTTTCGTCAGTAAATCAGTTTCAATAATTACTTTTAAATTATGACCTGCGCAGGCATTTTTTATTGAAGAAATTTCATTTATAATAAAATCTTTTTCTTTATCCTTAACCTTTGTGACATTTATAACCATATCTATTTCATCAGCACCGTCAGAAATTGCCTTTTTTGTTTCAAAAACCTTCACATCCGTAGTATTTGCACCCAAAGGAAAACCTATTACAGTAACAATTTTTACATCTGTATTTTTCAAGTAATCCTTGGCGAAAGATACATAACAAGGATTTATACAGACACCAAAAAATTTGTTTTCGACAGCTTCATCAAATAATTTTATTAAATCCGATTTTTTTGCATCCTGCTTTAAAAGAGTGTGCTCTATATGTTTGTTTAAATCCATTCTTCTAACCTCCAATATAAATATTATCCAAAATTTTTGAAACCAAATCCGAATGATTAAGGGTATAAAAATGCAACCCGTCAACTTTATTATTTATCAACTCCTGACATTGCTCCAAAACAAAATCAAAAGCGGCATTTTTTATATCATCAGGATATTTTTCTATAATATTTTTAAGTTTATTCGGCAAAGTAATCCTTGCAAGCGAAGTCATTTTATTAATTTGTTCGACACTTCTTACAGGCATAATTCCTGCAATTACAGGTAAATTAATACCGGCTTTTTTTATGCGTTCAATATAATCATAAAATTTATTATTATCATAAAAAAGCTGCGTAAATATTGCACTTGCACCTGCATCAACCTTTTGTTTCAAATATTTTATATCATCTTCCAATGACATACTTTCAATATGACCTTCAGGATAACCGGCAACACCAATGGATAAAGTCGTTTTGGACACAATAAAATCTACAAGCTCATTTGCATGTTTAAAATCAATGTCATTAATATCTATATAATCAGAAATATCGCCCCGCAAAGCCAAAATATTTTCTATTCCCAAATTTTCAATAGAAACAATATATTTTTCTATCTCGGATTTTAACATTGAAACACAGGTGAAATGAGGCATAAGGTTTAAATCCAGATCCCTTATACTTTTTAAATCTTCTGTCGAAAATCTGTTGAGTCCCCCATTTGCACCGTATGTGAGCGATACAAGAACGGGATTATACTTTTTTAATATCCTCAATTCTTCAAACAAATTTGAGATATTTGAATTTTTAGGCGGGTAAACCTCAAACGAGACCTTCGGGCAATTTCTATTGCCTGTGCCACTAAAAGCCCCTGAATATATTTCCGACAATTCCATAAAAAAATTATACCATAAACTGCACAAACCCATTAAATACACAAAAAAGTGTAACGAAGTACAATCTTTTTCAACTTTTCGCAAACCGTACAAATTGATGTATGTATCGATTCTCATAAAACCGTGTTACTAAGTCTATCTTTTTAACAAATCTCGGACCGAAAATTTGCAGGTTTTGTCAGATAAACTGAAGTCCAGCAACTTCTTCACGATAGGATTTGTCTGGTGAGATGCAACAGATTTAGCAGAAACTTCATTAACTCTTTCTCTGTCATTTTCTATTACTTCAAAGTTTTGTCTGTTTCTCTCATCCATAGAAATAATTATACCTCGTTACTCTTATATAAACAATTTTTTTAAGGAAAATTTGCGCAAATTTATATAAAAAGTATATATTTGTTACATATCTTTACAAGGTGTTGCAGAATACTTTAGCCCTTCATTTTCTCTATTGTTGCGGTGGTTGATTTACCGGCAACAAATTCAATAAATTCAACCCTAGTACCGTTTTTACGCATTATATCGGCTTCAGGCAGGGTTTCCATAGTATAATCGGCACCTTTTGTATAAACATCAGGTTTAATTTCATCTAAAAGATTTCTTGGAGAATCTTCATCAAACAATACAACATAATCTACACAGGATAAAGCACAAAGAATTTCAGCCCTGTCATTTTCATTATTAATAGGACGAGAAGGACCTTTTATCGAACGAACAGACTTATCAGAATTTAACAAAACAATAGAATAATCCGCAAAAGATTTAGTTTTTTGAAGATACCTTACATGACCTACATGCAAAATATCAAAACAACCGTTTGTAGTTACTACAGTCTTTCCGCTTTTGTGCAATTTATCGACAAAACCTGCAATATTTTCTCTGTTTATTATTTGTCCCATAACAACCCTCTTTTTGTGAGAATTATAGCATATTTTTTATTAACTGTATATTTTTCTGTTTAAATCAGCTTTACGCAATCTGATATTTTCAGGAGTGATTTCAACAAGTTCATCATCAGAAATATATTCTAATGCTTCTTCAAGCGATAAAATTTTTGGAGCCTGTAAAGTAACCATAACATCCGCAGTTGAACTTCTCATATTAGTCAATTTTTTGGTCTTACAAATATTTACGACTATATCCTGTGGTCTGTTACCTTCACCGATAATCATACCTCTATATACTTTAGTTTTTGGAGTAACAAAGAAAACACCTCTGTCCTCAAACTGTGCTAAAGCATACGGGATAGCTTCACCCTGCTCATGTGCAATAATAGAACCGCATCTTTGACGGTTTATATCACCTGCATAAGGTCTGTAATGCAGGAATGTGTGATACATTATCCCTTCGCCTCTTGTCATTCTGATAAATTCGTTTCGGAAACCAATCAAACCTCGTGCAGGAATGTGGAAAGTTAAATGAGTTCTGCCTTTAGCAGATTTCATATCTTTCATTTCACCTTTTCGATTTGAAAGTCTTTCTATTGCAGAACCGGCGTATTCATCAGGAACATCCACAATTAAATTTTCATACGGTTCACATTGTTCGCCATTAATATTCTTGAATATAACTTCAGGTTTTGAAACCGCAAATTCATAACCTTCTCTACGCATTGTTTCAATAAGAATACTTAAATGGAGCTCGCCTCTGCCCGACACCTTGAAACAATCGGTAGAATCAGTATCTTCAACACGCAAACTTACATTCTTTTCCAATTCGGTATAAAGTCTTTTTCTTAATTGACGGGATGTAACAAATTTACCCTCTTGCCCTGCAAACGGGCTGTCATTTACTGAAAAATTCATCTGCAAAGTCGGTTCATCAACTTTTATTAAAGGCAAAGCCTGAGGATTTTCAGGGTCACAAAGAGTTTCACCTATCTGAATATCAGAAAAACCTGCAATACCGACAATATCACCTGCACTTGCTTCCTGAATTTCTACACGGCCTAAATCGTGAAAACCAAATAATTTTGTAATTTTACCCTTTGATTGTGTGCCATCTGCCTGTATCCAGCAAACAGTATCCTGAGAATGAACAGTACCCTGTGCAATTTTACCTATTACAATTCTTCCAACATATTCATTATAGTCAAGAGTTGTTGCTCTAAATTGGAAAGGTTTGGATGCATCACCCTCAGGTGCTGAAATATTTTCCAAAATACAGTCTAATAAAGGTATCATATCCTTTTTTTCATCTTCCAATTCTTTTATTGCAAATCCGTTCAAACTGCTTGCAAAGATAAACGGAAAATCAATTAAATCCGCCCTGTCAGTCAATTCAGTAAATAGATCAAATACTTTATCAAGTGCGGTTAACGGTTCAGCCGCAGGCTTGTCAATTTTATTTATAACTACTATTATTTTCAATCCAAGTTCTAATGCTTTTGAAAGTACAAATCTTGTCTGAGGCATAGGACCTTCTGCAGCATCTACAATAAGTAAAGCACCGTCAACCATACCCAATACACGTTCGACCTCACCGCCGAAATCAGCGTGGCCCGGTGTATCTACAACATTAATTTTTGTATCTTTATAATTTATTGCAATATTCTTTGAGAGAATTGTAATTCCACGTTCTCTTTCAAGATCATTACTGTCTAACACACGTTCTTCAACATGCTGATTTTCTCTGAATACTCCTGCCTGTTTTAACAAACAATCAACAAGAGTTGTTTTACCATGGTCAACGTGTGCGATAATCGCTATGTTTCTAATATTTTTATTATTTTCCATATATTCCGCCAATCACATTTCGTTTAGTGTAAATTTTACACTTATATAGTATTACAGAGATATTATTTTTGCAATATCATACAAAAAATTATAAGTAACATTATTAAAAAAAATTTTTATCATAGTAGCAAATTAATATTTTAGGTGTTTTAACATGAAAAATTGAAATAGGAGAAATAATATGTTAAACAAAATTGACAACAATCGCAATAACATTCAGTTCGGTGCATTAAAAGTAAATAAGCCGTTAAAAGAATGGAACACAGATGTTTTAAATGCTGCTCTTAATTCAAGAGTTATAAGAAATATAATTGCAAAAGATGCAAAAGATGGTAAAGATACCTTTTTAACATTACAAAGCGTTAATGCAGGAATAAATAAAGGCACTCAAATGAATATGATGTCTTTAAATGTTAAAGGTGCAGGAAAAGATTTATCATTCAATGCAAAAACAATAATACAATACGTAAAATCAGGACTATTTGGAAAACCTGAACAACAGATAAGCGGTTCAAAAAATTTAGGTCAGGATATTGCAAAACAAATCAAATCTCTTGACGAAGAAACATTCAGCACCAGTAAAGCTATCGAAGAAATTGAAAATATTGCAGGTAAAATTGAAGTAACGCAAAAAGAAGCCGGAATGGATATTGAAGCTTAATTAACAAGTTTTTATATCTTTCTGAATTTGTTCCTTTAGTTCGTCCAAACCCGAAAATTTCTTTTCTGAACGAATAAATTTCAAAAATTTAACTTCTATATTTTGGAAGTAGATATTTTCATTAAAATCGAAAATATTTACTTCCAAAATTTTTGAGCAATTTTCACACACAGTAGGTTTGCTGCCAAAATTCGCAATACCACGATACTCTTTACCGCCTGCTAAAACTTTTACACCGTAAACGCCGTTAGGAAGCTCTATAATATTTTGGGGATACAAAATATTTGCAGTCGGGAACCCTATTGTTCTGCCAATTTTATTTCCTTCAATCACTTCACCGCTTACACTAAACTCCCTGCCAAGCATTGCATTTGCCGATTCGACATTTCCGCATTTAATATAATCCCTGATTTTTGAACTGCTTACTATTTCAGAATTTATTTTTTGGGGCGGAATTTCAAAGTATTCATATCCGTATTTTACGGAATTATCCGTCAAAAATTTTGCATCTCCGCTTCTTTTTGCACCAAAAGTATGATTAAATCCGGTAAAGATTGCTTTTGGCGAAAAATATTTTATAAGAATTTTCTCCAGATAATCAACTGCACTTAAACCTGAAATCATAGTAAAATCTAACTCAATCAGATAATCAATCCCTAAATTTTCTATCAATTTATAACTAAATTCCCTTTGGCAGATATAACTTGGCTGAACATTTTTCAGATAACACACAGGATGATTTTTAAAAGTGATAACAGCAGATTTAAGACCATTTTTACCGGCATAATCGACAGCAGAAGCTATAACTTTTTGATGAGCTGCATGTACGCCGTCAAAAAAACCTAAGGCTATCGATAAATTTTTTAAATACTCTAAATTTTTTATTATCTGCATGACCACATTATAACACGATTTAAGACCGATAAAAACATTTTACTCTTGAAAACACCTAAAAAATATGATATACTTACAGCGTTAAGTATAGAACGAGGTTTACAACTATGTGCAAAAAGAATGATGCTTTTTTATTCTCAATGGGAATAATCGCAGGTGTTGTGGGCGGTATAGTCGCAGGTGTTCTTTATGCTCCTAAATCAGGAGAAGAAGCAAGGAAAGAACTTAAAGAGGCAGCTTGTGAATTATACGAAAAACACGCACCGCAAATTATTGAAGCAAAAAAACAGGCTTTAGAATCTATTGATTTGATGAATTACAAAATTGAAAGACAATTCAGAAAATTAAATAATGCTCTTAAATCAAAAAAAATGCTTAAAGCAAAAGCTCTTGAAGATATTACAAATTCCGGCGACAGCGAATTTGATTACTAGGAAAGGACTGAAATAATGGCTATTGAAATATCTGAATCCGTTTTAAATTACGGTTTGACTTTCCTTACAATATCAACAGGAATTGTTGTATTGGTTATCGGCGGTTTTGCGGCAAAACTTATTTTTGATGCGACAAAACTTGCTCAAGATGCCAGAATTACGCTCAATATTGTCAATGAGGAATTAAAACCGACACTTGAAGAAGTAAACAAAGCATTAAAATCCGTCAATGATATTGTTCAAAGCGCAAATGAAGGAATGGGAAATGTAAAATCCGGAATCGGAAACATTATAACCAAAACTAAATTACTTTCCGGCAGTATTTTGGGCGGAATTGTAAAAGGATTTATAACAGTATATAACCTTTTAGGTAAGAAAAAATAAACCTTTGGGTATGTAGTTTCCATAAAAAATGATTTATAGTATGTAAGTAATAAAAACAGTAAAGGAGAAAAACTATGTCAGCAGGAAAATTTATAGCAGGTTTTATCGTAGGCGGCGCAATCGGAGCGATTGCAGGTATATTATTAGCACCAAAGTCAGGTGAAGAAACAAGACAAATGCTTTCTGATTCCGCAAAAGACATGATTAAAAAAGCTGATGAAACAGCTAAACAAATTCAGTCAAAAGCAGAAGATGCTGTAACTGAATTACAGAAAAAAGGCGAAGAAATAAAAGACAAACTTCAGGATTTAATCAATAAACAAAAAGATGAAAACCCTGCATAAGCAGTATAAACAAAAATGAAAATCCCTGCAAAATACTTGCAGGGATTTTTTTATAGTTTTGTTATAAAATATTTACATGGAACAATTTACAAACGAAGATATAAAAACACTTTTCGGGAATATCTGCTGTTCAAAATGCAGAAACGATTTCACAATTGATGATATTACGATAAAAGAGCGGCATGCAGATACTTTGATTTGCAATTTAACCTGCAAAAAATGTTTTAAAGACTTTGGAGATATTGTTTTCAATTTTAACCGCAAATCAAAAAAACATTCACCGATGGAAATCATTGACGGACCGGCACCTATAAATGCAGATGACGTGATTGATGCACACAGATTTATAAAAAGAATGAAATAAAAGGAAATAGTTTATGGCAGATTTTTACGATACAGGAATTATTGGCGGAGGCCCTGCAGGATATAGTGCAGCTTTACACCTTGCCCAAAACGGCAAAAAAGTTATTCTTTTTGAAAAAGAAAATATCGGCGGAGTTTGTCTTAATAAAGGTTGCATACCGACTAAAGCAATTATGCATGTTTCAGAATTATACAAAGAAATGAAAAACTGCGAAAATCTTGGAATTTCAGCCGCAGAAATTAAACTTGATTATAACAAAGTTAAAGAACGCAAAAACAAGATAATTGAAACACTACGAAAAGGAATAGAACTTGCCCTAAAAAATTCTAAAGTTACCGTCATAAAAGAAAATGCACAAATTTTATCCAAAACCGAAATCAAAGCAGGAGAAGAAATTTTTAACTGTCGAGAAATAATCTGCGCTGAGGGTTCAAGTCCAAAAGCGATACCAAATATTGAATTTGACCACAAATTTATTTTATCTTCAGATGATATTTTGGAACTTGAAACCCTGCCTCAAAGTGTGCTAATAATAGGCTCGGGTGCAATCGGAACAGAATGGGCAAGAATATTTGCAAATTTTGGGGTTGAAACAACTGTAATTGAAATAGCACCGAATCTTTTACCGCTTGCAGATACAGAAGTTTCAAAACGACTGGAGAGAATTTTTAAATCAAATAAAATTAAATATTTCACATCAACAGGGATAAAAGAAATTAAAAATAAGCAGGTTACACTTACAAATGACGAAGTATTAAATCCTGAAATCATTTTACTTGCAACAGGCAGAAAACCAAATACAAAAACAAAAATAGAAGGGGTAGAATATATCGGGGATACCGCCGGAGAAATTCAGCTTGCACATTATGCAATTAAACAGGCGATAGAACTTTCTGACAATATACCGTTTAGAAAAGATTTAACTCCATCTGTTGTATATGGCTCGCCGGAAATTGCATGGATTGGGAAAAGAGAACAGGATTTAGAAGGGAGCGAATACAAAAAATCTCTAACACTTGTATCTTCTCTTGGAAAAGCGCATTGTGACAACCAAACAGACGGCTTTATAAAAATTCTTGCGCAAAATGACAAAATACTTGGAGCGCATATTGTTTCAAAAGAAGCATCCGCTCTAATTCAGCAGATAACAATAGCAATGCAGAATGATATTTCCGCATCAAAACTCAAAGAAGTATGTTTTGCTCATCCTACATACTCAGAAGGTATATTCGAAGGACTTTTTAAGCTATAAAATTAAGGAGTCAACTGTGAAGATATTTCTGCGACAATTCTTGAAATATCAGAACCGCCGATAGAAACTTCTAAAATTAACGGAGCATATATTAAGACAGTTTCTTGGTATGACATTGAATCAACATCAACAATGTCAAATTCCACAAAATCTTCACCTACGTATTTTATTTTACCGTATTCACCACCGGACGCCCACTTCATATAAACATATCTGTTTTCATATCCCTTAAGTTTTTGAATCAATCTCATAACACCTAATACCCTTACAATTTATATAATAATATTTTTTACGGTAAAGTCAATTATCTTATCAGACAGTAAATGTCCTGACTGAACCTTCCTGATGATAAAGCGGATATCCGCAAACAAGCTCAAAAACAGCCAACACAACATCACGAGGTGCATCTGTCTGGTTTAGTGCAATCTCTTTTCCCGAGCGTTTTACTTTAAAAACACATTTTTGGGTTTGATCTGCAGGAATATACAAAGACGCAATTTCATTATCATTTTCTAAAAGTCTTGTCATTTCTTCATCATGATCTTTTACACCCTGCATAATATCGTTGTAGTTCCCTTTTATCGCAATTATACGGTTTGACGGAATATGTCTGCCTTCATCCCTGTATAAAACCTGAGGCTTAAAATTACATCTTGTTGTAAAACTAAATGTATGCCACAAAATATTTGTAACAACTACAGATTTTGAAGCATCTGTTTCCGTATAAATATTTTGGGTTGTAACCCCTCTTGAAGAAAAAGATTGTTTAAGGTTATCCGATACGGTATTCAGGCAATCTATCATTCTTGAAAAAATCTCATTCGTATTAACAGTTGCATTTTGATAATCTAAAAACTGTTTATACATATGGGTCGAAACAAGTTCAACTCTCTCCTGAATTACAATATCTTTCTTTGTTGCCGTTTCTGAATTGTCAAAACTTTCAAAATTATTAAACAATTTCTCTTTCCTTATGTATCTTTACGATAATTATACACTTATTCATTTTAAAAATAAATAATAAAAAACGGTTATTTACAATTTTTATTATTTACATAAAAATTGCATTTACAATATCAATTTTTGCACAAATAATCTTTATTCATTAAATTCTTGAATAGAAATTGACTCAATTTCACTTAAATTTTGGAAGGATTTATATAGATCTTTTATTGATTTTTTATCAAGAACATTTATGACACAGGTAATTTTGGAAGATTTTTCATCCGCATTAAGCTGACGTTTTTTCAACTCAGAAATATCCTGATATTTTTCAATAATAAAATCCTGAACGGTTTGAACATACTCATTTGCACAAACAATACCGACTTTTATAGGTCTTGTTCTTTTTGTACTTGACGGAAGAACATTCTTTTCAAAAATTCTTACCATTACAAGAGTCAAAATAGCCATTGCAGTACCTGCGAACGCAATATCAAACATTCCCGCACCACACGCCATACCGATACTTGCCGCAATCCACAATGTAGAAGCTGTAGTTAACCCTAAAACAATCGGGCCGTTTCTTAAAACCGTACCAGCGCCAATAAAGCCGATACCTGTTACAACCTGTGCAGCAACCCTTGCGGTATCTCTTATACCTGTAGCCTGTGATATGATTACATTATCACCATGTGCAAATGTCGGGAAACCGTATATTGAAATCAAAGTAAAAATACAAGCACCCAAAGCCACCATTATATGAGTTCTCAAACCGGCATATTTATTGGTTAATTCCCTTTCCAAGCCGATACAAAAACCAAATGCTCCGGCAGCAAAAATACTTAATACAAAATTCAAATTTATTATGTGATCTAAATTTAAAAACATAAATCTCTCCTTGTGACAAACCTATTTTACTTTACTTTTAGGATCAAGCACATCCCTAATTGTATCACCTATCAGGTTAAATGCCAAAACGGATACAAAAATTAAAAATCCGGGACACAACAGCCAAGGCCTGTATAAGATATTTGTAAATTCCTGAGCCTCTTTTAGCATATTACCCCAGCTTGCATCCGGCTGTTGAATACCTAACCCCAAAAAGCTCAAGCCTGATTCTGAAAGAATATATGACGGCACAGAAAGAGTCATTGCAACAATGACAAAACTTGTTGTCTGTGGAAGAATATGCTTTATTATTATTCTTAAATCAGAGGCACCTATAGACTTTGCAGCCTGAACATATTCCTGTGTTTTGACAGACAACACCATTCCTCTTACAACTCTTGCAAATCCTGCCCAGCCAATCAAAGCAAGAATTACCACAATAAGTAAAAACCGCTGTGTACTTGTCATGCCTGAAGGCAGTATTGAAGCTAAAATTATCAACAAATAAAAACTCGGAATAGACATAATACCTTCAGCAAAGCGCATCATTACAGCATCCACTTTTCCGCCAAAATATCCTGATATACCTCCATATAACAAGCCTATAGGGAATAAGACAAACAAAGCAAGAAAACCTATTGTCATAGATATTCTTCCGCCAAAGAGCAAGCGTGAAAATACATCTCTGCCGTTTATATCCGTACCGAGCAAATATATTCTGCCTGCTTGATCAGTCGTAAATAAATGATGCCTTGTTTTCACAAGTCCTAAAAATTTATACGGCTGACCTTTACCCAAAAACTTTATATAATGCTTTTTACTTCTGTCTAAAGTATATTTTATTTCCAGATTATTTTGGTCAAATTCCCTTATATAGTTGTATGTGTACGGCTTTGAGAATTTACCGTTTTCATCTATCGTAAAAACTTTTGACGGCGGAACATAAGCCATTGTTCTGTCTGAAAAATCTTTTGTGTAAGGAGCAATAAAATCTGCAAAAAGCAATGCAAAATATATAACACCAAGCACTAAAAGTGCAATTCGCGCAAACTTATCTTTCCATAATTGCTTCAAAACTTCCTTTATCATGCCTTACTCCTTATTCTCGGATCAGTAATGACTAAAAGAATATCCGCAATTAAATTACCTGCTATAAGCATAATTGCACCCATCATCAAAGATGCCATAACTAAATTTATATCAGATTTCATAACCGCTTCCAATATCAGACGCCCAAGCCCCGGGTATTGAAAAACATATTCTGTTAAAGCCGCACCTGACAACAAGCCCGCAAATTCAAACCCTAAAAGGGTAATCATAGGGTTAACGGCATTACGCAATGCGTGCTTATATATTACAACATTCTCACTCAAGCCTTTTGCTCTTGCAAATTTTACATAATCACTATCCAATACATCAAGCATATTTGCTCTCATTTGCCTTTGTAAACCGGCTAAAGATATCGTAAATAAAACAACAACAGGTAAAATTAAATGATGTGTAATATCCCAGAATTTTCCCCAAAAGCTCATTTCTGAAAAATTCGGACTTGTTAATCCACCAATAGGAAACCAGCCTGTTTTAACAGCAAACATCAATAACAAAACCGCAAAGAAGAATGACGGAATTGCCATACCTATACTTGTTATAACCGTCATCATCCTGTCAAACGGCGATTTCCACCGCACAGCAGCAATTATTCCAAGCGGAACACCAACAAGCCACGTTAACAAAATAACTATTGAAGTCAATAACAAAGTATTAGGTATCCTCTCACCCAGCTTTGTACTAACCTTTTCTCCTGTTGAAGTAACACCCAAATCACCTTTTACAAATGATATTGCCCATTTGCCATACTGAATAATTATAGGTTTATCCAAACCAAGACGGGCTTTTTCTCTTTGTACGGTTTCAGGCGAAACTGACGGGTTGAGCTTTAACTCTGCCAAAGGATCGACAGGAGAAAGCCTGATTATGAAAAAACTGACCAATGAAACTATTATCAACAATGGTATGGTTTGAAGTATGCGTTTTAGTATGTATTTTAGTATTTCCATTTTTTTAATGAATAAGATAATAAGGATATAAGGGAATAAATTCATTTATATTTAAAAGAACTTATTTTCCTATTTCCTTATTCACTTATTGCCCTCCTCATATATTTCTTCTATATTATGTGTTATCCCGCCCAAAGACGATGGATAAATATTTTTGAATTTATTTCTTACTGCAACAATTCTTATCGGAGAGTATATGTATATCATTGGTTTCTGATTATACACAATTTCTTGGTATTTGTCATAGTAAACTTTTCTGTCCTCAAATTTTGTAGCAAGCGCCCCTTTGGTAAACATCAGATCAAGTTCTTCTTCCCATGGTAAAATTCCTGCCTTCCCTTCTTGCGGAGTCCTCATATTAAACATATGAAGCCTTCCGTCTGAAAGCCAAACATTTTTCCCGCCGTTTGGCTCTAACGGAGAACCTGTCAAACCCATTATTACCATATCC
Organism: uncultured bacterium; assembly: GCA_902788345.1. Classification (GTDB taxonomy): domain Bacteria; phylum Cyanobacteriota; class Vampirovibrionia; order Gastranaerophilales; family Gastranaerophilaceae; genus Zag111. Next base: position 48,933 of record CADAJP010000007.1, read on the forward strand.
CACTCAAATGTTGAAACAAGTTTATTAACAAGTGAATTAAATTCAACAGGTTTGAAATTTACCTTCATTCCCAAATCTTCCAAATCCTGCTTGACCATAACACCTATTGCCTCCCGCTCTGTGTTACCGGCATTTGTATAAAGATCAAATTCTACACGATGACCGTCTTTATCAAATAATCTGCCTTTTTTATCCGTATAAAATCCTGATTTTTTCAGCAAAACTTTCGCATTTTCCAAACTCCTGTCGTAAGGTTTTAACTTCTTATTCAAATAAATTGAATTTAATGATTCAGGGGTAAACAAAGGAAGTCCTATACCGTTTGCAATATTTAAAACCATATTTTTTCTGTCGATTGCATAATCTACAGCCCTGCGGAAATTCAAATCATTAAACCATCTTTGCTTAACAGGATTAACGTAATATTTGCCTTTATCATTTTTTCTTGTATTCATATTAAAAGAAATATACATTGTTCCGGTATCAGGGCCTAAATTATACAATTTAAAATCCGAATGTGGTTCTAATGATTTATAACGTGCGACTTTTGAACCTTGCAAGGAAATCACATCAAGTTCACGAGCTTCAAATTTTAACACCTCATTATTCAAATCCCCGACAATCAAATAAACTAACTTATCTAAATATGGCAGTTTTTCATCTTTTGTATTAATTTCATAATAATCCGGATTTCGTTCAAAAACCACGCGTTGAGCAGGAACATACTCTTTTAATTTGAATGCACCGGACACAACAAAATCTTTTGGCTTGGTTGTTGTAGATAAAAACGAATCAAAATAAGCCGCACCTTTGTCAACCGCAGGTTTAAATATATGTTTCGGGGCAATAGGTGTAGATAACATTCTCAAAAACGGAGCATAAGGTTCCGGTGTTGCAAAAACAACAACATAATCACCATACTTACGAACTGTCGGTAATTTTCCGTTTATCACAAGAGAATCCCTTGTAGATGTATCTCCCATTCCGCCAAAAATAATTTTATTCCAGGTAAATTCAACATCTTCCGCGGTAATCGGCTTGCCGTCAGACCACTTTATACCCTCTCTTAAATAAACGGTATAAACTTTACCGTCAGGAGAAATAGAAAACCCTTTAGCAAGTTTTGGAACAGTTGCACCCGTAACAGGATCCGTTGAAACTAATCCGTCATACATTACTCCTGACATAATCGCTGAAGTATTGTCTTTGCAGTTAAAAGGATTGAATGTTTTAGGGCCTTCACCTATTGTGGAAGAAACCAGTGTTCCGCCAAACTTTCCGACAGGAGCCTGTGACTGAAGATAATCAACCCCATTTATTGTCACATTTTTTTGCGAAGGATAAGAAACGGTTAATTCTGATTCTTGTTGCGTTTGTGTTTTTTTATCTGATTTTGGGACATCACGAACTATGCAGACCTTACACATGACTGCTATCAAAATTATCCATAATGATAAAACCCAAAAACCTCTCCTTGTCATGTTTTAATAATAGCATAATATTTATATTTTGCATTAGGCTAACAGATGGATTTTTATTATTTCCCTATACAAAAATGAGCAAAAATATTATCTAAGATTTCATCATTAATGACTTCGCCTGTAATTTCGTCAAGACTCAACAGGGCAGATTTTACATCAATATAAATCATATCCTGAAGCTCCTGATTATTCGCAGCATCTAAAGCTTGTTCTAATGCGGTTTTTGCTCTGTATAAACAATTTTGCTGTCTTTGGTTTGTCACAAATTCCATATCATCAGGATTTATATCAAGAACAGAATTTTTTATCTTTTCTTTTAGTCCTTCTAATCCTTCTTTTGTGTATGCGGATATTTTGAAAGTTTCAGGAAATTCCTGCTTAAATTCACCTTTTAACAAATCAAATTTATTTGCAACAACAATATGCGGTTTATCTTTGATTATTTCATAAATTTGTTTATCTTCAGAAGTCAAACCAACGGATACATCATACAAAAACAAAATCAAATCAGCTTCCGAAACAGATTGTTTTGAATATTCAATCCCGATTTCTTCCACTTTATCAATTTGCTCGCCGTCCCTTATACCTGCCGTATCAATTAAAGTTACGGGGATACCAAAATCTATATTTTCTTTTATGACATCACGTGTCGTACCCGCAATATCAGTTACAATTGCTCTGTCCAAATTTAACAAAGCATTGAACAGAGATGATTTCCCGACATTTGGGCGTCCGGCAACGGCAATTTTTATTCCCTGTCTTAAAATGTCAGATGATTTTGCACTTTTCAAAATAGTATCAATTTCTTTTAAAGATTTTTCAAAACTTTCGCACAGATAAGAATATTCAGGTTCTGCAACATCTTCAGGAAAATCAATGCCTGCTACAATTCTTGAAGATACCTCAAAAATATCCTTTTTTATTTCCTGAATTTTTTTTGCAAGAACTCCTGATAAATTTTTTGCTGACTGTATTGCAAATTCGCTTGTTTTTGAATGAATTAAATCATCAACGGCTTCAGCCTGTGATAAATCTATTCTTTTATTCAAAAACGCACGTTTGGTAAATTCACCGCGCTCTGCCATCCTCGCACCGTTTTTTAATACAATATCAAGAATATTTTTTACAACATGCACTCCGCCATGACACTGAATTTCAACAACATCTTCCCCTGTATAACTGTTTGGATTTTTAAAGGGCAAAATTAAAACTTCATCTATTTTTTTATCATCGTCAACAATCCACCCGTGACAGATTTTTCCTGCCGGTAAATCTTTTCTGTCTGAAATTTTTAATGCAATCTCAAATGCTCTGTCTCCGGATATGCGGATAACACCTACACCACCGGTTCCAAGCGGGGTTGAGATAGCTGCAATTGTGTCAAATTCTTCAGTAATATTCATAGAACAATTATAATATAAAAATTTGCACCTTATACATTTTTATGGCAAAATCTAATCAAACAGGAGTATGAAGATGGGAGAATCAAAAACACTTATTCTGATAGATGGTCACGCATTGGCTTTCAGACAATATTACGCTCTTGAAAGAACAGGTATGAAAACAAGTGACGGAGTGCCAACCTGGGCTGTTTACGGATTTTTTAAGGCTATTTTTGACCTGCTAAAAAATAAAGACTTAAATGCCGATTCTATCGGGGTCGCTTTTGATGTTTCCCATAAAACCTTCCGAACGGAAGAATACGAAGAATACAAAGCAAACAGAGAGGCAATGCCTGACCCTATGCGTATTCAAATGGAACTTATTTATAACGGTTTAAGCGCATTCAGTATCCCTATTTACACAAAAGAAGGTTTTGAAGCTGATGATGTAATCGGTACAATTTCAAAAAGAGCATGTGAATTGGGGCATAAGGTTTTAATTTTAACAGGTGATCAGGATGCTTTTCAGCTTGTCGATAAAGACGGTTGTGTAAAAGTTATCATTCCTTCAAAAGGAGAACTGAAAGAATACAACTGGAATGCAGTACACGAAAAATTAGGAGTGTACCCTGACCAAATTATTGATTACAAAGCACTTAGAGGAGATACTTCTGACAATATCCCCGGAATAAAGGGAATCGGTGAAAAAACCGCAGTTAAACTTTTAGAAGAATTTAAAACAGTTGATAATGTTTTAGCCAATGCTGATAAAATTCAAGGAAATGCAATTAGAGAAAAAATTAAAAACGGAGTGGAAGACGCGAAACTGAGTAAATTTCTCGCAACAATAGTAAGAGATGTCGATATAAATTTTGATTTTGACAAAACGAATATTGAAATTCCGGAAATAAGCAAAGTAACAGAGTTTTTCCGTTCTATGCAGTTTTACAGCTTCTTAAAAAATATTGAAAATATTTTAAAAACTTTTGATAAAGGCGGTAAATTTGTTCAGGGAAATACCCAAATAAATCAGCAAGAATCTATACAAACAACAGAAGCCAACGGTCAATTAGGACTTTTTGCTCAAGTTGTTCAGGCTGAAGTTAATAAAGTTGAATTAAATTGCGAATGTAAACTCATTACAGATACCACTGATTTTGAGCAAATGCTTAATAAAGTAAACTCTGAGGATTTGATTTCGTTTATGCTGCAAGCATCTGTTGAAAACGCAATAAATTCGGAATTGTACGGTATTTCAATAGGAATAAACAAAGATTATAAATTTGATAATAAACTGATAATCAATGACCAAAAATCAACAACTTATGCATATTACATTCCGCTAAACCACAACATTGAAAATCAACTTCCGACTGATTATGTAACGAAACAATTAAAACCGATATTTGAAGATAATAAGATTAAAAAAATCACACACGATTTAAAAAATAACATAAACATATTGAAAAACTGTGGAATCAATCTTTCCGGAGTAATCTTTGACACAATGCTTGCAAGCTACATAAAAGACTCCAATGCACAGACAAATTTTGACATTCAGTGCATGGAAAGAATTAATCACATACTTGCAACAATGGTTTCCGACAACAAAAAAATCAAATTTTCGGATATTGATATAGAGCAGGTAAAAAATTACAGTGCAGACGCTACAAAAAGCCTGTTTGAACTGACAAAATTCTGGGTGAATACACTTGATGAAAAAGAACACAAAATATTACAGGATATAGAAATTCCGCTTAGCTATGTACTTTCAAAAATGGAACAAACAGGAGTTTCAATAGATACCCAATATTTACACAAGCTAACCGAAGAATTTGACAGACAGACGGTTTCACTTGAAAATAAAATATACGAAATTGCGGGAGAAACCTTCAATATTAACTCTCCAAAACAAGTTGGACAAATCTTATTTGAAAAATTACAATTAAAATCATCAAAAAAAGGTAAGGCTAAAAATTCAACAAGTGCAGAAGTTTTACAAAATCTTGCACAGGATAATGAAATTGCACAACTTATTTTAGACTACAGGAAATATGCCAAGCTAAAATCAACATACACCGAAGCTTTGCCGACACTTATCGACAAAAAGGATAACAGAATTCATACAACTTATAATCAGGTACAAACAACAACCGGAAGATTATCTTCATCTAATCCGAATTTACAAAATATACCTATAAGAACAGAAGAAGGAAACAAAATCAGACAAGCCTTCGGTGCGCAGGACAGGGAAAATTATCTCATAATCTCCGCAGATTATTCTCAAATAGAATTAAGACTGCTTGCCCATGTTTCAAAAGACGAAAACTTAATCAATGCTTTTAAATCAGGAATTGATGTTCATACACTTACAGCATCAAAAGTTTTTGATGTTCCTGTTGAAAAAGTCACAAAAGATATGCGTTATAAAGCAAAAGCAGTCAATTTTGGTATAGTTTACGGTCAAACAAAATATGGACTTGCAAAGGCCTTAAAAATCAGTGCAGACGAGGCACAAAGTTTCATTGATAAATATTTTGAAACCTATCCTAAAATTGCAATCTACATGCAGGCAATGATAGAACTTGTAGAAACACAGGGTTATGTGGAAACAATTTTTGGCAGGAAAAGATATCTTGAAAATGAAATAAACAGTCCTAACGGAATGATAAGAGAATTTGCAAAACGTGCAGCTATTAACCATCCGATGCAGGGTTCTGCATCTGATCTTATTAAAATTGCGATGGTTGATTTTGATAAAAAACTAAAAGAAAACAATCTAAAATCCCGCATGATAATGCAGGTTCATGACGAACTTGTCGTGGAAACAGAAAAATCCGAACTTGAAACAGTTAAAAAACTTGTACTTGAAGCAATGGGACTAGGACAACCACTGGCTGTACCTTTAGCGATTGACATTAATACGGGGGAAACATGGAAAGAATCATAATAATTTTACTTTTATTTTTAGGACTTGGGATAAATTGTGCTAACGCAATGGAAATGGATTTAAGCACCCTTGTAACTTCACAAAACATTAAATACACAGATTGCAACAAAATCTTTAATATTGATAATGTCACACTGTTTCACCTGACAATTTCTGCAATAAACTCAAACAGATTTACAATAAATGAAATCCAGTCAAAATCAGGATACATACTCTTTACAGCTGTAAACAAACAATTTTTGGCAACAATTTCTAATGTTAATTCTAATCAGGGAATGCTAAAAATCACTCCGGCAGACGGCAATTATTACTTTCAGCCCGGAATAATTGCAAATATTTTTAAATTTATTGATTTAAACAAAAATACTAAACTTGAAAACCTGTAGGCCATTTTAAGTAATGTTAACAATTTGGTTACAAATAGTATATACAAATAGCAATTTTTAAGTTTTCTGTTTTTTAATATTAATGTGGAGTTATTATGGTAGAAAAAATCAATTCTGTAATACGCAATTATAATTATAATTACAATACAGTAGTTAATCCTGTAACAGCTAAAGATGAGACAGGAAAAACTAATGCAGTACCTAAAACTTCATTTTGTGCAGCGACAACTGTACCGATAAATTCTGCAAACATAACTTTACGCACGGAATTAACAACAAAAGACGAGAAAAATAAATATAAAGCAATTACATCTAAATTAGACAGAAATACTAAAAAAGTTGTCAATTTACTATTGAAAAACGGTGTACTTTTAAATAATAACTCCAACGACAAAAGCTCCGTTCTTGACAATTTATACAAAATCGCAACAGAACCGAGAGCAAAAGGACTCAGCAATACAGGCATTTTGCGTGACACAATCGCAACTATTTCCTATCCTTATTTAATAACCCAGCAATTCGGCGACATACCTCCTTCATACAGACAGGGAGTTATTGATGCAAATAACAAGTCCAAAATAAATACAAATGATAAAAGACAAACTTCTGATGATATAGATGTAGATCATTCCGGAACTTGTGTTGCAGCAAGTACAGAATTTAAACTGGCAAAACAAATGCCTGCAGAATTTGCAAGATTTGCTCAAGAATTAAGCTCGCCGGAATTAAGTGCTACAAAAAGTATTAAACTTGAAAATTTAGCAGATAACACCCTTAACGGAGTTTGGTTGTTAAATGCTTTCGAAATACCTTATCACATGGATAATTACAATGACGCAGTTTTAAAATTTGCACCTGATAAAAATGCAATTATAAGAGCACAAATTCAAACAACAAACAAAGATCCTGACGAAAGAACACCATTAGATGTTTTGATGCAGTCAACATTTATGCAAATCGGCTCTCAACAGTCTTATAATACAATTACCGATAAAAGAGGCGGCAAATTTAACCAAAACGATAAAGGCTTAATTGAGTTTGAAAAAACCTTTACCGAATCCGTTGTTTTTGATAAAAATATTTTGTCGGTAACATACCAAACAGTTGATGAAAATGCAAGACTAATTGGTTATGAAACAGATTTAGGCACAATGAAAAAGCATCTTGTTTCAGCACTTGATATGGGTGAAAACATTATTATCGGCTATACTCAAACAAACGAAAACAATGTAATAGTGAACGGACACGAAATTACAATTGTTGGTTATAAGACAAATTCAAACGGCAAATTAACATTTATCTGCAACGACACAGATGACGGCATTTCTCGACCAATTGAATACACTGAAGATTATCTGCTGCCAAAAATTCACCACGCGGCATTGCCAAAAGAAATAGTTGAAGGTGATATGGATATTGTTCCAAGCTGGATTGAAGGTGTTCAGATGTATCACCAATTGAAAAAACAAGCGGCATAAAAAGAACTGATTGATTTGAACTAAAACTTTGAACCAGACTTTATTATTTTGTTTGTTTTTATTGGTGTGTTCAATTTTAATCAGTTCTTTTTTACGATTTTAATTTAGCCTAAAAATTTATCAAGTCTTTCAACTGCTTTTTGGGTATTTTCACGGCTTCCAAAAGAAGTTAAACGGAAATACCCTTCGCCGTTTTTACCAAACCCGGAACCGGGAGTACCGACTATTTGCACATTTTCAAGTAAATAATCAAAAAATTCCCAGGACTTCATATTATTTGGACATTTTAACCAGATATAAGGTGAATGCTTACCGCCTATATGCCATATATTATGACGCGTAAGCACATCAGAAATAAGTTTAGCATTTTCTTTATAATATTCTAAATTTTGCTGAATTTGTTTTTTACCTTCCGGAGTAAATACCGCCTGCGCGCCTTTCTGGACAATGTATGAAACACCGTTAAATTTGGTTGTTTGACGTCTTAACCACATTTTATTCAAACTCATATCATCAAAAACCAAATCTTGCGGAACAATTGTCCAACCGCATCTTGTACCGGTAAAACCTGCCATTTTAGAAAATGAGCAAAATTCAATTGCACATGTTTTTGCTCCTTCTATTTCGTAAATACTTCTTGGAAGATTTTCATCAGTAATAAAACATTCATAAGCGGAATCAAAAAGAATTACCGCATTATTTTTATTTGCATAATCAACCCATTTTTTAAGCTGTTCTTTATTGTAAACAGCACCGGTCGGATTATTTGGAGAACACAAATATATTATATCAGCTTTGACATTTTCATCAGGTAAAGGCAAAAATTCGTTATCCTGATTAGCATTCATATAAAGAATTTTTCTTCCGTTCATAATGTTTGTATCAACATAGACAGGATAAACAGGATCAGGAACAAGAACTGTATTATCCTTATCAAATAAATCCAAAATGTTGCCTAAATCAGATTTTGCACCATCTGAAATAAATATTTCATCATTTTCGAGATTTACACCATGCTCCTTATAATAACCCTGCAAAGATGATTTTAAGAACTCATATCCCTGTTCAGGTCCGTAGCCATGAAAACTCTCCTGACGACCCATTTCTTCTGATGCAGATTTTAAAGCATTAACAACTTGTTCGCACAAAGGAAGTGTAACATCACCAATTCCCAACTTTATAATGGTTTTATCAGGATTCTTTGATGCAAATTCATTAACTTTTTTCGCAACAGTTGAGAATAAATAACTCTGTGCTATGTTTTTATAATTCATATTTACTTTCATATTTAAACACTCCATTCTTATTTTAACTATTATATCATAAATTTAGCTACTCTGCTTGTCAAAAAAGGACAGACATGTTATAATCTGAACATAGGGAAGTTTAAATAGAGCAAGAAAGGGTACATATATGGCAAAAGTTTTAGTGACAATGCCTGATGAATTTTTAAATAAAGTGGATGGTTTGGCAGATACCGAAAAATTATCAAGAAGTGAACTTATAAGAGAAGCTTTAAAAACATATATGCGCCGACTTTCAAAAACTCAAATTGAAAATGCATCCAAAAACGCAGATTTATTAGAAGAAATTTTAAAATAGTAATATAAAAAAGAGGAATAAGACAAAAGTCTGTTCCTCTTTTCTAAACTTATTCGGCAACTATGCTATAGCTCTTGCCGAGGTTACGAGGCCTAGAGATATAGTATGTCGAGATGTTAGGCTAAATTAGAGCAAACTTGTTTGCTTCTAATTTACTAACTCGAGGCTGCTATCAAGTATTTTTGAAAAAATACGCATAGATACGTTGACCCACTTAATTAAAAAAAGTGAGAATTGAACTTCTTGTTCAAATTCTCACTTTTGTCTAAATTAGGTGTCGGCAACTAGCTATCTTCCCAGGAGGTGGCCCTCCAAGTATTTTCGCCTCAATGAATCTTTTCGACCGTGTTCGGGATGGGAACG
>CADAJP010000008.1 GCA_902788345.1 uncultured bacterium
CGCACAAAACAAGATAAACGAAAGGTGAAAAGAAAGCATCAAAAGTTTTACATATCAACACAAATAAGTTCAGTTTACGATTGTAGAATAATCAACTACACTGTTACAAATAATCATCTAGAGTGTTAGTTTACAGGTCGAAAAAAATTTTTTCATTGCGAGCCTGTGAGAGCGATGCAATCCAGTGTGTAGTGTAGACTTCAGTCTACCCCCAAAAATACATTTGGTTAACAAAAGCCTACCCTACCTTAAAAATTAGTATTCTTTCTTCTCAAACAAACTGAACTATTACAACCGTCTTAATCAGGGAAATTAAAATATATTGTTTCATTCGGTTTTATATCTATCTGTACCCCTTTACCCCATGGAGTTGAACGATTCGCATAATCTTCCCACACTTCTCCTGCTTCGCCGTGGATAATTTTTTTTGTGTCATCAATATACGCAGGGGAAAACAATAGCGGTCCTAATGTTATTTCAGAATGTTTATAATCAGGCTTCATTTTCTGCCTGTAGGTTGCCTTAATTTCCTGATTAATTGCATGTTCTTCACCGTTTAAATCAGTATAAGAGGTTGGAATAAATGTAAAAGATGCATTATGATGCCATTTTTCAGGTTCGGTAATATTTTGCATCTTACCTGTCAATATATAATTCTTCTTTAAAATTATTTCACTATTTAACGGGAAATTTCGGGTAACTTTGACTCTGATAGTTTCTTTTGGTGCGGTTGTCGAAATATTGTCTATTGCTTGTCCTTTAAACACTCTTGCCTGTGCAGGATATAATACTCCCAAAGACAACATAACCGCAAATAATACAAATTTTTTCATATAAACTCCTCTTATTATTACTCCCTGCCCCAAAATATTATACCATAATTTTCATCTGTTATATTAAATAATTTAATTTTATTGTATAATGAGATACAAAAACAGGGGTGGAAATATGAAAAATTTTGGAAGTTTAGTTATTGGTATAATTTTATTCTTTGGAGCATTCTGCCTTTTATGGTGGAATGAAGGAAACAGTGCAAAAAAAATAAATATTGCAAATTACACCAACAAAAACGCAATAGAAGTTAATTCAAACAATATTCAAAGAGATAATGACAACAAACTGATTGCCACAAACGGATCGGCGCAAACATCTTCAACCTTGAGTGATGAATTTGTAAACAGCCCAAATACATTAGTTTTAGAAAGAACCGTAAAAATGTATCAATGGATTGAAGATAGTGAAGACGGGAAAACCGTTTACAAAAAAGAATGGTCTGATATTGAACAAAATTCGGATGATTTTGAGGATAAAAGCCACAGAAATCCAAAATTTACTATAGTTTCAAAAGAATATGCTGCATCAAACGCAACACTCGGGCAGTATAATTTATCCGAAAAGCAAATAGGATTGATAACTCCGCAAAAAGAATTTTCCAATTTGACAGAAAAAACAGGATACAAAATAATAGACAACCAATATTACAAAGGGAATAATTTTGAAAATCCGGAAATTGGAGATGTATTAATATCATATAATTATGCACCTTCAGATTCGGCGGTATCAATTATCGGCGAACAAAAAAGCGATAATACTATCGTTTCAATGATACATAAAAAGCTCGGAGCCATATATATTCAATATGACGGTAAAATGACAAAAGATGAAATGCTTGAAAAATACAGAAACGACAACAAAATATTAACCATGTTTCTCAGATTCTTGGGATGGTTTTTGATGTTTATAGGGTTAAAATTATTCTTTGAACCTTTAATGAGTATTTTAAATTTTATACCAATTTTAGGGAAATTAGCGGATACGGCAACGACATTTATATTTGCGTTAATAACTTTTATACTTTCGCTGTTTACAATTTCAATCGCATGGTTTGCATACAGACCGCTGCTTTCCCTGTCGCTGATTGCGATAGGCACTTTAACGGCATTTTTTGTAAAGAAAAAATTAAACCAATAAATACATCATTTAGTGGATTTATAAACATATAAAAAGAAATAAAATTTGACTATGAAAATAGTTAAATTAACATTACCGTTAGAAGCTTATGCAAAGTCTCTGTTTAAAAACACAGTAGGCAACGATTTGCGAGGACATCGCGAAGGTAAAATTGTCTTCTTAAACAAAGTTGTTGCAGATACTTTTGCAAAAAATACTGCAAATAAATTGAGCTTTCACACTGCATCAATTTACAAGATTTAAAAACTGAAAACTCTCTGATTCTCAAACATTTTTAGCTTTCAAATTCAGAGCCAAGGTGTACTTCATCAGGCGAAACGAATTTTAGCCCCTTATCCATAGCAAGACGAAAATCTTTTGGCAGAGCTTGACGCGTACTGTTTTTATTTCCGTAAGAATCAGTTGTTGTTGCGGTAACTATAGTATTGTCTTTGTTATAGTCATAATTTACGGTTGATAACGGTTTTTCTAAATTCCAAGGTGCATAATGTGAAGCACTTGACGGCTTGCCGTTGTCATAAGACACAACCCACAGTCCGTTTGCTTCGCGTCCTGATTCATAACGCGCAATCATTTTGGTTCCACCGTTGCTGTCAACTACACGCATCTGCGAAGCACAAAGTTCATATTTACCATTATCTTGCGGAATTGTAAGTATTCTTTTACCGTCTTTTGTTACACCGCTGATGAATGCATCTTCAGGAATTTTACCCTCTGCAACGCCTTTTTCAAGAAAATTTGTTTCATCAATCAAATCTTTTGCCGAATCATCAGACGAATGTTTTGGCATATTCAACAAAGCTCTTACGCTGTTTGATTTACCAAGAATATCAAGCATATATTCGGTTTTTGGCAGCTGAACTTCACCTGCAGTTTTTGGCAATTTTGCATTTTGTAATAGTTGTTCAACTTTATCTAAACCTTCCGGCATATTTACAACATTAGAGGTCATGTACGGAGTCTGAATCAATTGACTAAACACTCTGTCTTTAACCATTTTTGTTTCAACGACTGTACCTTCAGGCATTTCAAATTCTTCACCATTAATTTTCATTTTTCCGCCATTGGCAAATGAAAGATAATTTACCTGTGAACCATCATTGAACTTTATTTCATACGATTTATTTCCGCCATCTTGTTGTTTAAATGTGATTTGTGCAAGTTTCCCGTTACAAGACGCAGAAACGGTATCCTCACTTATCGGAGTATAGGTTTCAGAATTAATCACCGGTTTTTTATAAGCCTTGTATTCCTGCAAAAGTTTATCATAACCGTTATCTAATTCCGCAAAGAAATTCGTTTCATGAACCATTTTTAGCTCGTTTGCGGCATTAAATTTTTTAACGGCAGCTTCGGTGCGTTCATCAGCCGATTTTGGCTCATCCCCCGAACGCGAAAATTCATCATCCTTACCCGGAGGAGGATTTTTGCGTTCAAAATTAGGCGGTACTTTTCTTTTAAATCTGGAGCCAAAGTTTTCTATGGCAGTTTTGACAGGCGAAAGCGAGACATTTTCGATATGAACCATATTATTGCCTCCTTTCTTATTTTTTAAGCACCATTTATATTAATTAAAAAAAAAATATATTATATATTTTTGATATACTAATTATATATTGTTACATAAATTAATAATTTTTAATAATTTTATTTGATGTTGTCACATAATAAATGTTAAAGACTTAAAACACAAGCTCTTAACATTTACAGTAAAAAGGCATTTATTTAAAATGCTTTTTTACTATTTTTTTCGCCTTTTCCAAAGCTTCAGACGATAGTTCTGCCATTATCATATCCAAATTATTTAATGCTATACCAATAGCCGTACTGTTATACCAATTTTCGCTCTGAGCTTGAATCATATCTGTTGCATTTTTAATTGCAAGCCCAAATTCTGAATTTTGAACATTCTCTGCAATACTTTTTCGCAAAGCTTCTGCTTTTTGGAAAAACGGACTGTTTACAATTTCTTCAGGAAGATTTATCTGAGTTGAAGTTGAACAACCCATAAATTCAGAAATGTTATTATAATTCTTCAACGGATTATTAGAATCATAGTACCACAACGACAAACCTTCTTTTTGATTAAATTCTTTTGGCTTTCGTATAACTCTACCCATTTTTTCTTCAGAATATTCAAATATACCCTCATGAGTCGTTAATAAAATATTTGCTAAAACTTCTGATGTTGAATCAAGGTTTACTTCATTCAATTCTATCGGGGCAATTAAATATCTCACACCGACATGTTCTCCGAACATTCCGCACCAATCATTCATAACAGAATAATTTGTTATAAACGAATAATCAAATTTTGTATTACAATCATACAAGTCTAAAAGATGCAAACACCCCGGAGCATTAAATGTATAAGTTTCTACTTTTTTGCGGTTAATTGTATATTCTTTGGCTGCGATAATCTGAGCTAACGCACCACCTAAAGAATGACCGACTATGACAATTTTATGTCTTGGATATTGATCTCTTACAGCTTTATAAAACTCCCAAGCATCTTTGAATTGTTCGGCACAAACCCCAACCAGAAAAGAAGAATCCGTATCCAAATCTTTCATAAAAACATTTACATCAGATTCATTTTCACCCAGCCCGGGCCTTTCTGTCCCTCTATATGCAAGCACAAGCTCTTTTTTATTATTGTTTTCAAAAAGACATGCACAAAAACCGCTATCAAGATTTTTATAACTGTAAAACTCACAGTTTTCTTGCCTTTCAGATAATAATGTATCAATAACTTTCTTTATTTTAGAATTTTGATTTAATGATACTTCTTTTAAAGTATAATCTTTGAGCTGTAAAAAGAATTCTCCGCCATAAGCAATTTTTGATAAATTCAAATAATGTTTTTTAATTTTTCTTTCAAACATATTTACCCCTGTTCACTTTTTACCTTTAGCGGATAATCAACTATACTTTCATTACAGATACCTTCACTCCATGATGTTGAAATATCACATACTGATACCCCATCTTTTTCAACAATATGATTATAAGTACCATCATTTGCTGTTTTATATGTTGAACAAATCAATTTATCGCCAAGAAAAGTTTCTCGATTAAACCTTATATGCAAACTCTTTAATGTATGTGATTTTTTAAAATCATCATTCATCGTCATTTCTGCAAGATTTATATAACTTTTATTATTTACATGATTATTAAAATCCAAATCAGACAAGTTTATCACATGCACAATCTCATTGATTTTATCTTTTTGCTCAGGCAAAGAGAACTTTTTATGCTCTCCAAGAACTAATTCATCCCATACTCCAAAACGATTTGCAATTTCATCAGTTTTAGTAGGTCTTTTGGATTCCTTATCAATAACAAACCAAAGAGCATTCCCCTTTGTAAAAACTTTGTCGTTAAAATATAACTTAAAATCTGTATATATTTTCAACTTTGACAATTCAGAAATCCAAATTTCTACCTTTATATCTTCAGACCAAAAAGGCAGATTATCAACAAAATCCATATTAAATTCGCTTACAATCCAGTATTGATTTGTTGCAAATAAATCATATGCAGCCATCTTTTTTGTCGCGCAAAATCTTGCAAAAGCATCCTGCAAGTACATTATTGCTGAAATAGGCCTTAATCTGTAATGCAGCAAATCCATATTATCAAGAATAACATTATAGCTTTTTACATATTTATCCATAAATTTTCCCCTTTAGATAATCGTACAACAAAATAAATTGTTATTAAAGAGAATCCCTCAATAGAATAATAGTTTGCTGAATTTCAGTTTTAAGAAAGCCTAATTGTTCCTGTATATTATTCGGATTATATATATATCCGGCGCTTCCGTACGAAAGATACGGGTTATACTTTTCAGCCTCTGTCCTTAAAAGAGCAATTGACTGAGTGTGTGCACTAAGTTCAAGCAATCTTTTATACGAAACATAACTGCTTTCCGGCTTACCTGCATACCTGTCACGAAAATCATCTACATTACGATTAAAATAATAAACTTTTGCATTAAACAGCTGAACATTTGCATTTTCTTCCATAACATCGTACAAATTTTCAAGCATTGTTATAAATTCATTCAAATCATTGGCATATTTTGATGTTTTATCAGTTTTTAATATAATATTCACAAAAGCCGGATCATCTTTTGGAGCAGGTTTTATTTCATTCTCAGAATTAAAATCCTTTGATTCAATCGGTTTTACCGATTTTGCTTCCTGTTCATCATCTTCAGATGCACCTGTTTTACCGTAATCTCGGGTGACTTCAGGCAATGTACCGACATAACCCTTACCATCAACCGGCAATTTGCGGTTTTTTGCGTAAACAGCACTATTTAAGCACAACGATATTATTAAGAAAAATATACAAATTATGCGACTGATATTCATACTAACATTATAATTACTTATGGCGAAAAATCATCATTTATTTAAACTAGGTGGGACATTTTGCGATTAAATGTAACAATTTTTTAAGATAATAACAACAAAAAATATCTTTTGTTTTACAATAATTGTATCAATTACTAATTAAGGTGTAGCATGAAAGTTCAAAATATTAATTATCATTCGATGATTAGCCAGCACAAAGCCAAGTACGGTTTTGAGGAACAAAGTACGGGTGTGGATTTATGCGGCAATCAGAGTGTGGGTATAAATACAGGTATAAATAAAAATAAAGAATATTATAACGGCAGCTTTACTGGGAAAGAAAAGGCTGCCGTTAGTTTATCTTCAAGGATGTTAGAAAATCTTATAGATGCCTGCAACAATCACACAACAATCGTTCAGAATTTAGTTGCGTTAGTTTTGGCACTAGGGCCTAGAACAATAGCAATATTATCACTTCCGGGCAAAAAGAATAAGGAAGATAAAATTTACGCATCAGGACACGCTTGGGCTTCAGGTTTAATCGGATTTGGTTTCGCATCTGTTGTTATGTACCCTCTGGGACAAGCAGCAAAGAAAATAAGAGAAGATGCTCAAACAGTTCTCGGCAGAATTGACAAAAGCAATGATGTAAAACTTGTAATGAAAAGACTTAAAAAGCTTTCCGAAGCTGAAACTCCTGATTTATCAAAATATCAGCCGGAAAATCTTTTAAAAGGTACATCATTTGTTGATGATAAAACTGACGACTTTATGAAGAAATTTGGTGTTCCTTATGACAAAGAATTCTTAAATTCTATAGGATATTTGGATGAAAACGGGCAAATATCTAAAAATGTCAAAGATATAGATTATATGAAATTCCATCAGGATTACTGCAATAAAAACCTGACAAAATCAAAACTTCTTGAAGGAACTAAACATATTAAAAAATTCTATGAAAATAAATTCCTTAAAAACTTTGTAGAACTTGATAAGAGCGGAAACTTCAAAAGTCTGAATAAAAATCTTGACTTTGACCTTGTATATAAAGCTATAAATATGGCTCCGGATGTACTTGTATTCGGTATAATAAAAGCAATGCTTACAGTCGCTTTGATTCCACCGATATTAAAATATGTATTTGGTATCGAAAAAAGCAAACCGGCTCAAGCGGCTCAAACCCCAAACACTCCGACTCCGGACGAAAAGAAAGGAGGTATTAAATAATGAAAGTTACTTTAAATACCTCTATATACAACAACAGACAAAATTTAAACAACAGAAAGAATAATCCGTCATTTAGCGGCGGTGCAGTTCCGGTAAAATCCGCATTTTTAGATCCGTTCCGCAAAGGCATGGACAAAATTACGGACAAAATTGCAGATTACTACTCAGGATTTGCATTTTCAAATTCATTTACAAATTGGCTTGCTAAAAGAGAAAAACTTGATAAGATTGTTGGTCATATGCAAACTGCAGGTTCTATAGTTATTTCAAGTATGTATATGACACAAACATTGAGAAATGAAAATCTTGATGAAAAAAGAAAGAAAACTCTTGCAATAAACCAAGGTTTAACTTTATTATTCTCAACATTAGGTGCATACACTCTTGACAGTAAACTTGCTAATTTCTGGAACAAACATGTTTCAATGAAATATGCAGCTAATTTCTTGGAAAAACCTGTTCAAGAATTAGAAAAAGAATTAGCAAAACACCGCGAATCGATTAAGGCATTATATATTGAAAAACATCCTGAAGATGCAGGATTGGTTAAATTCAAAAAACCTAACTTACTTCATTATGTTGAAAAAGGCTTGAAAAATGATAACTTAACAGGCAAGTTAAAAGGTTTAGATGCACTGAAATCACTAATCGTATTCGGTACAGTTTACAGATTTATCGGTCCGGTTGCAGTTACACCGTTTGCAAACATGATTGGTAACAAATTATTCTATGCAGAAGACAAAAACGCCAAAGAACAACCGCAAACAGCCTCACCACAAACAGAACAATATGTTGCAAACAAACCTAAACTTGAAAACTTTATAAGTAAATTAAAATAAAGCAAAAAAAAAGAGCCTTATAATAAGACCCTTTGGAATGTAAACTTCTTTACCATTCCTCGTAATAGTGAAGTGTGAAGTGTGTGCTTAAAGTCTGGGGTAAATCCTCTAGACTTTTCGCATCCTCGTGTTTACATGTATATAAAGTATTTTTATTTTTTAAAATTGCTTTTTTTAATATATTCTGCTTAATAAAACTTAATATACGCTTTATATATAAATGAAATATGGCACGGATAACGAAATGAAAGTGTTTATGGTAATATTCTAATATGAGCGGTGATTATAAAAAACTTCTAAATAAAAAGAAAAAGAAATATTGCGACACCAAAACAATGGGTGTAAATATTGATAAGAACGAGTATTATGAAATAATACTGTCTAATTCCGCCCATCCGGAAAATATAAATAAAAAATTTTAAACACCAAGAGGAATGTCTATTTCAAAAATTGTCTCTTTTTCATCAGATTTTACCAACTTTAACTGTGCATGCTGACTTTCAAGATACTTTTTAGTAAGACACAGTCCAAACCCTGAACCGCAAGTTTTTGTTGTATATCCGTACTCAAAAAGACTATTTTTTGAGTTTTCACTTATAGGAGAACCATTATTTGCAATTTTTATAATTGCGATATTATCTACAGCCGATAGCGACAGTGAAACATACCCTTTAAATTCAATCGCTTCAATAGCATTTTTGATAATATTTATAACACACGAAGATAATTTTGCTTCATCCGAATACATATAAATTTCATCCGCAACATCAAGCTTGAAACTTATATCCTTTTCGGATGCGAAAACTTTTGACATTTCTACACAATTTTCAAGAGTTTTACTCAGATTAAAATTTTTGAGAGAAAGAGAATTTATAGCCTTTAAATCAGTTAAATTTATGCTTATAAATTGCAGTGATTGCTGAATACAGTCAATTGCGTCATTCAATGAAGAATCCAAATTTCCCGACAATTCAAGTTTTCGCTTTAATATTTGAGAATACATATCACAAATAGATATATTGTTTCTTATTTCATGGGAAACAAAACTTATATGCTTTTGTATATTTTCAATACTATTAAACAATTCTTCACTCATAACACAATATTACTTTCGTAAATAAAGGGTTCCAAACTAATTCGGAACCCTTTTATTAAACTATTACACAACTACTATACAGCGCTCATCATTGCTGATTTTGGGCTAACTGAAGATTCAGATTTGAACCCATGAGTTAACGCATATAATACAGCATTTGTTCTGTCATTTACCTGCAATTTTTGGAATATGTTATTTACGTGTGTTTTAACTGTTGTTTCAGATATAATCAATTTTTGAGCAATTGATTTGTAATTTATACCTTCAGTTAACAATTCCAACACTTCATTTTCTCTAACTGTAAGAGTTGTAAGCAAGTTTTCTCCTTCGCAAGTTTTTGATTCTTCTTTTGCAGCATTCTGGAAATATTCGAAAAATCTTGTTGAGAGAACAGCTGGCAAATAAATTTTTCCTGAAGCAACCTCTTCAATTGCATCAATCAATTTAGATGAAGCCATAGTCTTTAAAACATACCCTTTAGCACCCAATTTCATAGCCCTGTAAATTAGATCAGAATCATCATAACCGCTCAAAATAACAATATTTGTTTGAACACCGGATTTTACAATAGACTGAATAGCCTGCAAACCATCTTTTTCAGGCATATTAATGTCCATCAATACAACATCAGGATGATATTTTTTAACGAGATTAATTCCAAGATTTGCGCTTCTTGTAGCACCCACAACATTGTAGTTTGTTTCAAGACTGATAAGCTCTTTAATACCTCTCAGATGATTTGCATTATCGTCAATTAACATAATTCTTAATTTTTTACCAAAATCTCTCATTTTATTATTCCCCCGTAATTAAATTGCTCTCTACACTTTACATACTACTCTTTTTAGAGGGTTATTAAATCCATGAGATGATTGATAAACAAGCAAAACAAGATTGAAACACTTGCCTAAATCTACAGATTGATAAAATTCCTCAACCATGCTCTACATCATGCTTTTCCGCATGGTTGACTTAAAAAACAAAATAAAAACAAATAAACTCTACATATGATTTTTATAAAAAAATAATAAACCATTTAAAGTATTGGCAAAAACAAAACTATATATTACTTTATATCGACTTTTGCTCCAACAAATTCAAGAGCCTTCTTCGTTAAATCAGCTTCCTGATCAGAAATATTTTTGATAAAAACCGTTGGAACAGCATTAACAATCCATTTTGCATGATCATAAGATATTCCGGTAATTTGCCTTAATGTTGCCATAACAGTAGCCTGATTATCCCCACAATCAGCAAGAAACAACGAATTATCACCGGTACTCTTTTCAATTATAAAAGAATGAGCCGAATACTTCCGCTTTATAGACACAGAAAACATGCGTTTTATATGATTAACAAATTTTTTGCATAATTGCCCAACATCAACCTTTTCCATATCAAAAGAGGTAGTTCTTTTTAAAATATCATTTACAATTATAACAAGCATTATTATAATCGCACCTGCTAAAAATCTGTAATCTATCATATTATAAGCTCCATATCACCTAAAACACAAACGGACGATTCATAACAAATCGCCCGTTTATTATACCATTTAATTTAATTAAAATCAAACTACTTGATTTCAACACCGGCACCAGCTGCTTCAAGAGTTTTCTTGATTTCTTCAGCTTCAACCTTTTTAACGTTTTCTTTAACAGCTTTTGGAGCAGCTTCAACTAAATCTTTAGCTTCTTTAAGTCCTAAACCTGTGATGTTACGAACTTCTTTTAAGATAGCGATTTTCTTATCAGCAGGAACAGATGCTAAGATAACAGATACTTCAGCATCAGGATCATCAGCAGGAGCAGCAGCACCAGCTGCAGGAGCAGCAGCAACAGCTACAGGAGCTGCAGCAGATACACCAAATTTTTCTTCCATAGCTTTTACTAATTCAGCTGCTTCTAATAAAGTTAATTTTTCAATTGATTCTAAAATAGTTTCTACATTACTCATTGTTATTTCTCCTTTTAATTTTTTCGAGTTTATACTAATAAATTTTTGCTTTCAAGATTCTGCAAATTGCAAAATCATTAAGCTGCTTTTTGATCTCTAACAGCAGCAATAGCTCTTGTAAGAGATGCCATAACACCGTTTACGCAACCAACAATGCCGGAAGCCGGTGAATTGATAGAACCAAGCATTTTTGCATAAAGTTCTTCTTTGGTAGGAAGATTTGCCAATGCTTTAGTTTCTTCAACAGATAAAAGTTTTCCGTCTAATACAGCGCCTAAAATTTCACCTTTTTTAGTTTCTTTGATGAACTTTGTAAGAGCTTTAGCCGGAGAAACAGGATCACTAAAACCAAAAGCCAAAGCAACAGGACCTGATAATTTTTCAGTTAATGCTTCGTATTCAGTACCTTTAACAGCGATTTTTGCTAAAGTGTTTTTTGTAACCATATAATCGCCGCCGTCTTTTTGGATTTCACGTCTTAACTTTGTGATTTCTTCAACTGAGAATCCTTTGTATTCAGTTACGATAGCAACCTGAGCTTTTTCAATTTTTGATTTAATAGCGTCAATTTTTTCTGATTTAAATTGTTTTGTTGACATTTTTGCTCCTTTTCTTTGCCGGAAATACCGGCATAGCTTTGTGGACATTTGTCCGTATCGACCTGTGTTAAATAACTAAAAAAGACTTTGCTTTCCTAGTTAACCGCAAAATCTTACACATAAAGTCTTTATCAAAATGATAATGCTATTTACTTTTCGTGCAACCTCGGCTGGCTGATTTAATCAATTATGCCTTAGAGAACTTGTACTGTTGAAACAAGCACCGCCCATTTCAACTTTTCTTGCCCTCTGTTCAGGCACCGGCTGTCTGCGGTTTGTAAGAGAATAGTAAAACAAACCTATGAAAAAATCAAGCATTATTTATCTTTAAAAAATTTTCACATTTACAAAACTTTACAATATAGGCAATTTTTACAATAGTATATACTTTATATATATAGTTAGACAAATAAGGAGAATGAGTTATGATTTCCATTAGAGGGTTTCTAAGCGAAATAGCACACAAACTGAAAGGCAAAGAACCAAGCCTGCAGGATCAACTTGACAAATACTACAAAACTCACGGCACATACGAAGGTTTTAAATTGCCAAAAGGCAAAATAATTGTGAACGGCTGTATATGTGATGACAAATACAATACAGGAGCCCCTGCTAAAAAACAGGGTATTACAAGTGTTGCAAAATCAAAAACACAGACTCACGGAGCAGGTGCAAATGGACCAAGTATATGGAATCCACAGAAAAAAGGTGACTATGCACCTCATCAAAAATAATAATAAGCAATTAATAAAAGTAATAGTTGATGATAAAACAAAAGGAGATTGATTAGGATGAAACAGATTTTATTTGATGCCGGCGGAGGAAAAGTCAACAGAAGTGGTGCAGCCGGAAATAGCGCAAATGTACAAAGAAACACAGCTAATGCAAAAAACAAAGGCACTATTAATATGAAACTGCCAGACCTTTCGGATGACATGGTAAGAACACTTGAAACATTGCTCAAAAACCCTAAAACAAAAGAAAATGCAAAAGGTATCTTACAAAACATGGGCTGGAGTGAAAAACAAATCAATGCATTCGTTGACCTGCAAACGAAAAAGAAATCACAGGGTGCAAAATCTACGGTAAACGTAAAAGAAATCGGCGGTTTTATAAAAATTGCCAATGCTCCGACACCTAAAAAGACTACAGCTAAAAATAGCATAGATCCTGATAAATACGCAGGCAAAGAATATGGCAAAGATGGTGATGCAGAAAAATACAGCGGTGTAAATGCAAATGATATACACTTGAAAGCAAAAGAAATTGCTATGCGTGAAGCTGCTCACAACCTTGATGATTTACGTGTCGCATACAGAGTCGGAGGAGGAGGAGCAAGCGAAGCAGATTTTAAATCATACTGTCAAAGAAACGGAATCAAATATACTCCGCCGAAATCAACTAAATGGCTCGGCAATTAATCATAAAAAAGGTGTGCAATAAGCACACCTTTTTTATATTCGTCTTATAATTCCAAAGGCAAAAGCTAAAATAATTGATACTATTACAGCCATAAAGGTATTATCAAGATGATATTGCGGAATAAAATACGCAACAAGCATCAATAATACAAAGTTTATAGAAAAATTAAAAAGTCCGAATGTTAGAACATTCAACGGGAATGCAATGATTTTTAACAACGGCTTTACAAAAACATTCAATAATGCCAGTACAAAAGCAATCAACATTGCATATTCAAACCCGTCAACTTTAACACCGGGCAGATAGCAAGTTGCCATTATTACCAGGGCAAACAAAACCCACTTTATTATAAGCTTTATCATTCTTTACTTTTCGCTCTTTTCAGTACTTTTTATAGTCTGAGAGTTTGAGTGGATACCCTGAATTTTAATTGTTCCGTCATCCCCTCTTGTAAACTGCATAGAAACAGGATGAACAGGATGCAAATAAGTACCGCCGTAGTTTGGAGTGTAATTAGGATTGAAGTTTGAGCTTCTTACTTTATTTTCATTAATATTTGTTTCATTTTTATGCTCAATTTTATCAGCAGTATTTGAAAGACCAAATTCTTCTTTATCCATTTGATGCATCATTAACGGATAAAAATCTAAAGTACTTGCATTCGGTGCAGAATATGTCGGGTTGTAAGCATAAGCACCGCAGCTGGTAAATACAACAATCATTGATGATAATAAAATTTTTTTCATAATAACTCCTTTTTATAATCCTATTTTCTATTATAGCATATTAAAAATAATTTAACAAATAATAGTCCCCTGTAATTATTTTTTGGGAAGATTTATTAACATAAAGTCTGATGAAATAACAACCCCCGGACTTTAATATATTTAATATAAATCCTCAACTCTTCTGATTGCTCAGCAGTCCTCATTTTTTCATGAGGACTTTTCTTTTCTTAACATTATGACATCTTTATAAAAAAAGTGTATAATCAAAAAAAATGTTATGAAAGGGATAATATGAGAGAATTAGTTATTGAAGGTCAGGAAGTATTAGTAATTCC
The DNA here is from genome assembly GCA_902788345.1 of uncultured bacterium. GTDB lineage: Bacteria > Cyanobacteriota > Vampirovibrionia > Gastranaerophilales > Gastranaerophilaceae > Zag111. The sequence continues at coordinate 14,538 of CADAJP010000008.1, forward strand.
GTCAAATTATAAAAATTCGGTTATTGGTAAAGTTACCGAAGTCAGAGCAGGCGATTTTACTTTGGAACTGGAAACAGAACCGCAAAACATTTTAATTAACACATACTGTGAATTTTATACTCAAACCAAACACGGAAAGCTGTACTTTGATTCATTTGCAAAAGAAATAAACGGCAAAACAATGATTATTGCAAGCCCTGCCAAACACAAATTTTTACAAAGACGTCAATATACACGTGTTAAATATGTTAATGACTTTGAAATGTTTTACAATAACAACGGCTATAAGATTACCACTCTTGACATCTCTGCAGGCGGTATGAAGATTAAAACAAACGAAAAAATTGACATTGAAGGAAATTACGCAATTACAATACCTGTTTCTGAAACAAAATCACTCAGCTGCAATTTCCAACCGATAAGGATTGAAAAAGCTAACGAAGGCGGATACACCATCTCCGGACAATTTACTTACAATTCTACGCACGACAAAATGGTTCTTACCCAGTTTTGTGCAAAAAGAAGTTTTGAAATTAAAAATAAATAGGTAATATTTAAAATATGAGTTTAGTTAATCTGTTGTCACACAAAGGTGATAAAATATTATTTACCACTCCATCCCACAGTCAAAAGCATGTGATATATGAACCGCTGTCAGAAATGTATAAGATTGACATTTCCGAAGTTGATTGTCTTGACCCGCAAGAAGCACTGACAAGAGCTCAACTTTGGGCAAGATCAATATACAAAACCTACTCAACAACATTTTTAACAAACGGTTCAACAAGCGGAATAATTGCAGCAGTATTAGCATGTGCGGATGTCGGCGATAAAGTTCTTATATGGGAAAATGCTCATCCGTGCCACCTTAATGCAGTGCGTCTTGCAGGTGCAAGAGCTCTTACTTATAAACTTGAAATTGATCCAAATTGGGGAATTCCGCTTGAAACAGATCCTAAAATGATTGAGTCATATTTAAGCAGATACGATATTAAGGCTGTTATAATAACATCTCCGACATACGAAGGCATTATTTCCGATATTGAAGAGATAAAAAATATATGTGAAAAACACAATGCATATCTTATTGTTGACGAAGCACACGGTGCATTATATCCGTTTAGCGACAACTTGCCGCTTTCAGCCGTAAATATTGCCGATTTTACGGTTCAGTCTTTACACAAAACAGCCGGAGGACTAAACCCGACAGCACTTTTACACTGCAACTGCGAAATAGATGTTAAACCGGCTCTTGCAACAATCTCGACAACCTCCCCGTCTTATCCTTTACTTGCATCTATTGAAGATAATCTTGTTTATCTTAATTCTAAACAAGGGCGCAAAGATATAGACAAACTTATAGAAAGACTTGATAAGTTGAGAGAAAAAGTAGATAATGTTTTGTTCTTTGGAGATGATCCGACAAAACTTCTTATCAGAATACCAAATGTGAGCGGATATGAGTTATCTGAAATTTTGTACGAAAAATTCGGAATTGAAGACGAAAAAACAAACGAAAAATCCACCCTTTTATTGTGCGGAATAGGAACAGACAACAAAAAAATCGATAAACTTGAAAAAGCACTTTCTAAACTGTAATTAATTTAACTCTTTTACAAGATCCTTGATATGCTTTTGCACTGCCGGAGTGATAAGTAGATCCGGTTCAGACATTGCAAAGTTATCAAGTGTCGTAATTGCTTTGCGTTTATTACCGTTCTGTTCTTCCAAAAGCCCAACCATTACACCTGCAACCGGATTTTTACCCTGCAACTTTCTGTATTCAGCAAGCTTTTCGTTTGTTTTGCCAAGGCGTTTATAGCATTTTGCAAGGTTCATATAAAAATCAAAATTCAAGCTATACTGCTTTATTGCATCTTCAAAACATTGCAAAGCAAGTTCCGGATATCCGATTATCAAATATACTTTCCCGAGATTATTCATATAAATCGCAGTTGACTGTGCTTTTGGGTTTAAACTTATTGCTATTTTAAATTCCTGAATCGCAGCATAATAACATTTTTCCTCAAGATACATAATCCCTTTATTGTTGTGATCCCAGGCATTTTTTTCGGGGTCTATAGTATAAGTTACAATGGTACCGGGAGAAGAAAACACCGGCAATGACGATAGTATTAAAATTAGTATGGTTAAAAACTTTTTCATATTATATTCTTAATAAAAATTTTTTATTATTCAACATCAAATTCCATACCTTCATAAGACATAATAATATTTTTATTACTTGTCGTATAAAGCTCTTTTATTCGGTCTAAAGTTTCATCATTATATGACGGATCGTAATGGAAAAATGCAAGATGTTTTGCACTTGACTGCTTCATAGTTTCAATTGCCATATCAAATGTTGAATGTCCGTAACCCTGTTTTGGAGAATGTAAATTAAGGTAATCTTCTGAAGTATATTGAGAATCGTGAATTAACAAATCGCAATTTTTTGCAAACTGAACAAACTTCTTATCACCGCCAAAATAACATTCTTTATCGGTTGCATAAACAACGGACTTTCCTTTATATGACACTTTGTAAACAATAACTCCATCTTGCGGATGCACATATGACTTATAAAAGGATACAACTACATCATCTTCAGTTGCGGATAAATCACTTTTTGGCACAAGACAAGGAGCTGCGTCTTTTCTATACAAAATGACATTATCTTCAGATATATCATTTATTTCAAAACTGCAGGCAATATCTCCTAAATCTATCGGAAATGTTTTACCAAAAACCAAATCCGATAAACTCTTTTGCAAGTCAGAATTTCCGCATCCGGCACCAAAAATTTGTATTTTTGAAGATTTTACATGCATAGGTTTGAAAAAAGTAAGCCCAAGCAAATGATCCTGATGTATGTGAGAAAGTAAAACAGAGGTACTGATAGGTTTTCTATCTTCAGGATTTAAACCTGAAGAAATATAGTTTGAGAGCAATTCATTGCCAACATTTACTATACCTGTTCCGGCATCAAGAATTATTGTATGACCGCCTGCATTAATCTCAACACAAGCAGTATTTCCGCCGTATTTTAAAAACTTTTTATCTGCAACAGGGAAACTGCCTCTTACCCCTCTGAATTTAACTTTAAAATCGCTCATAAATCATTGCCTTTACTTATACTTCACCTCATGTTCTATAATACCACTCATGTAAAATCAAGTGTTCATCCGAATACATTATTTATTTTTCTGATATAATGTATTTATGAAAAAATTTTTATTAGGACTAATAATATTAACAGCATTGTTTAATACAACTGCATTTGCAAATGAAGTAGAAGACGATTATTTTGACATTGCAGGGAATTATTGTGTTGTGGGAGATTACAATTCCGCAATGGAATATCTGGATAAAATTTTAAAGATAAATCCTTCCAATCAGCGTGCAATTAATTTAAAAAAAGGACTCAGCCACGTAATATCAAAAGACAAAAAATCTTTTATTGATAATACTGCGCCGTCTGTAAAAACAGCAATGGAATTTAAACGAATAGGTAACGAAAGAGAAGAATTAAGATACCTTATAAAAGGAACTCAGGAACAAAATTCCTATCTTGCGTATTATTATCTCGGGAACTTTTACCGTTCAAAAAAAGCCTATAAAGATGCAATTGATGCATACAATGCATCATCTTCGGCAAGAACCGATTTTGCTCCTGCATATTTAACAACAGCTATAGTTCTTTACGAAACAGGGCAATATAATTCGGCAATAAACCCTATAGACAAGTATTTAACTTTTAACCCTGAAGACGATTTGGCTTATGCGGTAAAATCAAGAATTGAATTTGCAATGGGCATGCTGAATGAATCAAAATCAGACTTGCAAAAAGCTATAGAAATAAATGACTGCCCCGACTATCAATTTGATATGGCAAAAATATTATACAAAGAAGGTAAATACCAGGAATCAAAAGACCTGTTTAAAAGTCTTTTAAATGACATACAAACCTCAAAAATATACGAATATATGGGTTTGTGTGATTATGCACTTGGTAACTATAAAAGTGCTTTAACAGATTTTGACAGGGCAATATTACTTACCGTAAATGACGATTATCTTGAAGCAAGATATAATGAAATAAAGGCAATACTGGAAAAACAAAATGAGACGGCAGAAACACCACAATAAAAATAGACCGGATAATTTTTTTACAAAACTGTTTAACACTTTTGTAACACTGGGTCTTACTGCGTGCTTAATGTGGGGATTACAGGCATACAGCAGCTGCACAAGTCTTAAATTTATTCAATTAAGTGATATACATTTTCTTGCAGAAGGTTCAAATACAACATTTAAAATGATTGGAGAATCCCCGAGGCTATTGACTGACGCAATTGACCAAATCAATGAACACAAAGATTTGGACTTTGTAATGATTACCGGAGATTTAATTGATAAACCGTTTGAAAAAGAACTCAAGGCAGTATTACCATATTTGGAAAAATTAAATTTTCCGTGGTACTTTGCATTCGGCAACCACGACAGATGCGTGGGCGGATACTTAAATACAGACTTATATATGAAAATGATAAAACAGGTAAATCCTGACTATCAGTTTAAAAAGCCGTACTATGCCTTCACTCCCAAAAGAGGCTACAGGGTAATTGTTCTTGACGATATTATTACAAGTGATATAACTTCTCAGGGATATGTAGATCCTGCACAAATTAAATGGCTGGAAAAAGAATTAAACAAAGCAAAAAATGATACGGTTTTAATATTTATGCATATACCACTAATTGAACCTTTTTCAAGTCCGAACCACAGATTGCGTAATTCTTCACAGGTAATGGGTATTATTGAAAGTCATACAAATCCTATCGGAGTTTTTCAGGGACACTATCACGCAGCAAGAGTAGAACAGAGAAATAATGTACTGTATGTAAATACTCCGGCACTTGTATCCTATCCAAATGCTTTTCGTATGGTTACGGTGCAAAACCTTAAAGATAAAACTGTTTTTGATTTACGCTGGATTGAAACAAGAGAAAAAACCATTCAAAAAATGGCAAAACTTCTTGTAATGGTTTCTTCTATATACACAGGGGAAGAAAAAGACCGGCAGGGTGTTTATGAAATAAAAAAATAAGTACCCTTTAAGGCTATTTTCAAACCTTTAACCAATACTATTCGGGGATTATTTATGTATAAAAAGCCGTAATAATATAACTATTATGATAGTTAGGAAAATTATGGCAGATCTTTTAAAATTTACAAAAATGATTGCAAAGAGAATTAATTACTATGATGCAATTATAGAATTTACAGACGAAACTCACTGGTTTAATCCTTTTTACAACGGCAGGGAAGTTATTGTCATATGGTCTGAAAAAGATGAAGATGCAGCTAATTATTAATATTCGTTTTGTCTATTTATATATTTTTACATTAACTAGCAAAAATTTTTTTTCTCGTGTATTATTACATGCATATCCTATCAATATTGGAATTAAACATGCAATCGCTACAAGAAAAAGAACATGAAAAAATATTCAAACCCGATTTTAATTCAAAATCCGGACGGGAACTACTTGCGTTTTATCTGCAGACTAAGTTCAAACAAATATTTTTATATGACAAAAAACAACAAACCCCGATAATTAACGCAATTAACCCAAATTTTATCGGCAGATTTACCAAAAGAATTATCAATAATCCATCAAAGCGTATGCTTATCGGAGTAACGGGAGAATCCGCATCCGGCAAATCAACAATCTGCCGCGAAATAAAAAATGTAATCGAAAGATTATCAATGCCTGTAACCGTATTAAGTACGGACAATTATTTTAATGATATTTCTGAACTTATAGACAAATACGGTTCATTTGATGCCGTAAGAGATAGCGGATATGATGTTGATGCTCCGACAAGTTTCCAAATGGATATACTAAGACAAGATTTAGAAAGCCTGTCAGACGGAACGGATATTAAAGCTCCGATGTATCTGCCAAACGGAACAGGAATTTCTATACCAAAAGCTCTTGAAGTTAAATCACAAAAAATCGTAGTTGTTGAAGGTATTGCAACTATGTATGACGCTATTAAAGATGTTTTTGATATAAAAATATATGTTGAAACAGATAACGAAATCAGACGCTCAAGATTTGTTTCAAGAGCCATTGAAGAGAGAAATCAAGACGAAGAAAATGCACTTAAACACTGGAATTATATATCATTGGCCGGTGAAAAATATGTAAAACCGTTTAGAAAAGAGGCAGATTTGGTATTGAACGGGAATTCAGATTTAAGCTATTTTGCTCAAATCCTTGAATATATCTACACAATCACCAATAATTTTGAAAATTAATAAACAGAGGGTTAAACATGAGAATATATAACATTACACAGGAGAATTCAAAAAAGAGCCTATGGTTTGATATTATATTTATGCTCATAATTAGTGCGATACCTTTTAGTGCGTGCATTTTTGATTTTAACATTATCACTTTTTCAATCTTATTTATTATGATTGTTATAGATATAATCTTTTTCATAAATTTGTATAAAAAAAGACAAGAATATAAAAACACAGTAAGTTTTCACAAATTAATCAATTATATAGATTTTGAGTTCGACAGAATACTCATATGTGCAAACGCAGAAGATGGCACGCAGAAATTCTTAAAATACAAATACAGCGATTTTGACTCTATAAATATTGAACTGGAAACCTTTGATTCCAGCACGACAAGAAAACACTATACAGGAATACGTGATATAGCTGTATATTTTAACTCCGAAAACGAAGATGCCAAATTTGTATTACATTCATACCACATGACTTTTGGCGGGAATTTAAACACGATATACAAAATAATTGATTATGTAAAAAATTCCCAAAAACTAACTTATACACTTAAAGGTACGGGTGACAAGAGCGAAATCATAGAAAAACTGGACTTTTACATTGAAAATAACAGAAAACTCAGAGTTGAACACAGCGGAAGAAAGGATTTAAAACTTCTTTCAATAATAATATTTGTATGGGGAATTGCAATCAGCCTTATTACAATTCTGCCGATTGCAGGAGCAAAAGGAACAATTATATCGAGCATAACTTTTGGTTTGATTGCATACTTAATTTATTTCCCTGTAATTCTTGATAAAAGCGAAGAAGAACAATAAAATTTGCCCAAATGTAAATAAAAATTAACACATCAGCAAAAAATTTTTATTTTAAGTTTTACTGCTATATATCGTAAGGATATATGATATTTTCATATATCAATTTACAAAATACAAAAAATGTTTATAATTTTAACATAGAGTGGTAAAAAAGGGGAATGAAAATGGTTATAACACCGGTCAATTCAGTAAATTTTAAAAACAATTATGCATCTTTAAATTTTGGTTCAAGAAAAAATAATGATACGGAAGGACAAGAATTTAATCCTTCACAAAGACGAAATACGACAGATTTATCAAAAATGCCTGTTGTTGTATTGCTTGCAATGACACCGGCACTATCAGAGGCAAAAGTTCCCGAAAACTATGCTAATATAATACCTATTACAACAAATTATACAAAACCCGAACAGGATGTTTCCGCATATGCCAGATTTCCGGAAACACAAGAAACTCCGCAATCAAAAGCTCCGTTTGGCTGGGAAAGCATTAAATATATGAATATAAATGCTTCATACAAATTTTTTGCAAGAGGCGAGGAACAAAATTTAATTTTTGTTGATCAGGGAAGAAAAAATTCCGTCAGTTTAATATATATTATTCCAACCAATTCTAAAGGAAGCAAAGACGAAACAGACATACCTCCGGAAGTAAGACAACTGCTATATCACAATATTGGTAAAGACAAAGAATATTGCGGAGCAATTGTTGAAGAAGACATTATAGATGCAAATACCGGAAAGTATAAAGGTACATTAAGAAGTGAAATAAGACTTCCGGATGAAACCGCACAAAAAATTATAGATTTGCTTACCGATCACTCAAATTTAAAAAATAACACAAGTATTAGAATAAAAGAAACAACAAATCCTAATCTGACACCTCCAAAACTTTATGAATAAATGTAACAATAATTAAGAAACTTGAAATACCACCTTTTTTAAATTTTTTCATGAAATAGTAAGTGAAAAAAAGAGTGCAAGACTATGGCTTTAGATTTTTATAATGAAGAATATAACAAACCGAAGGTAGCAACCCCTGAGATCACAACGACAGGAACACCTTCAGTTTCTTCAGCTCCTGAGCCGACCAAAGCACCGATACCTATTGCTGAAAAAAAAGACGAAGACAATAAAGGTATTGGGATATCAAAAGGGGATGATTCTGCTCCGGATTCACAGGTAAAAACTATTGAGGATGAATATTATACTCTCTATAAGAAAAAGTGTGAAGGCACGGCAACCGAAGAAGAACTTAAAAAATATGAAGAAATAAAAGCAGGCTATGAAGCATCCGCACAAAAGAATGCAACCGCAACAACAGAAACACAAAAGGATGATAAAGCAGAGGTAAAAAAGACACCTGAACAAGAAAAAAAACATAATGAATATGCTGAACTTTATCAAGAAAGCGGAACAGATTATGAAAAAACCTCGAGAGTTTTAGATAAATATTTAACAGAAAATAATGAATCATATGCGAAATTAAAAGAAAGTTACGGACACGCAAAAAATAAGACTGAAAAAAATAAAATTGAACAACAGATGAAAAAGCAAAGGGATAAACTAATCCACGATTGGCAAGCTGTTGTAAATCCGGGTATAGATAATAGTAAACTTAGCGTTAGACTTCGTCAAAGAGGTATTCGTGAAATTGGCAAGATTTTTGCTTATGCCGGAGAAAAAGGAATAAAACAAGACTCAGAAGAATTAAGAGACAAAAAATTTATAAGTGATATTAAATCCAATAGATATGAAATTGAAAAAATAGAAACAGCAATACAAAGTATAGATTTTGAAGCTGCAAAAGATAACCCGGATCTCGTTATTAAAGAATTTGCACAGGCAATGCTTAAAGATGATGTTAAATACAATTCTTTAACCGGTGAAGCACAGGAAAAATATTTACAAGAAAAAATAGCATCAACCATTTCAGACCGTATTGGTATGAAATTTTCAGCAGAAGAATTACAAAATAACCCGCGAATTGCTGTTTTGAAAAAAGTAATGGTAAGCATTATTAAAAAAGCAAAAGAGAATGGCAGTGATATAAACAAGATACTAAATAATAAATCAATATTAGCAGATGAACTAATAAAAAACATGAAAAAATATGAAGCAGAAATTAATAAACTTCCCGAAAACGAAAGAAGGGATGCTAAAAGATTTCTTACACATATTATAATAAGTAAAAAAATAAACAAAGACATTGAAAAAGATGGCGCAATTACAGAACGTGATATCTACAACAATTTAAAAAAACGCAGTGTAGAAGAAAAAAATCTAAATGAAGATGAAAAAGATCTGTTAAGATATCTTGAAAGAATTAATAAACACAATCCTGCAATATTAAACCAAGAATTTGATTATACGAGTGCAGTAAGCATGTCTATTGTGTTGGGAGAAAAACTAAACAAGATAGGCGAAAGATATTCTGCATACATTGATGAGGGTAAAACAAGTAATGAACGCATAACAAGACTTGCTGATGTTGCTGCAAAATTTCGGGGAACAAATAAAGCTTCTACAATTTTAACCGATATAATTACCCGCTATGAAGCTAAAAACGGTTCAATAGAAAAAGAATTAATTAGCAATAAAAAGCTTAGGAATAGCACTTTATATGCAGCATATATTGCAAACATAAATCTTGATGCTAATGATCCTGAAAGCCGTATAGCAGCTGTTAATAGCCACAAATTGCTGAAAAAAATGGGAAAACTATCTACTGCAGAAGCAATAGCATATAAAAATTCCATCAGCGGTTGGAGTGAAAATGACCACATTCGCATGGGTAAAGAAAAAGAATATCGAAATGTTTTATCAGAAAACAAACAACTCCGCAGCTTAAACACTCAAGTTGTCTTAGCTAATTTCTCGGATGATTCAATACGCAACATCCAAAAAGAGAATATTAAAACCGGAGACAAAAAATTTAATACACTATACTCGCAATCATTAATTGAATCCGCAGATCCAAAGCGACAAATATCGCTATCAAAAGAACTGCTATCATTACATGATAGCGCTACAACGGAAGGTATAGCAGCGGCAGAGCAATCTGTAGATTCAAGTGTTCGTGAGGAGTATTCTAAAGCATTAAACAATGAAATAAACAGCGGTTACTATACCACAGAACAAAAAGCGAATTTCCAAACTGCACGTGAAACAGGGCAAACATCTTTTGAAAGAACACAATCTTCAGAAGGTGCAAAATCTGAAGCTTCAAACCTTAACAACAAAACTACAAGTCCGATTTCTTCTTCAACACCGGAAGCCGGAGTTCGCCCGACAAAAGTTACAATAAGTACAATATACATCTCTCAAGAATCGAAAACATACGCAAGGGAAATAAAAACAACACTTGCACAACTTGATTCTGAAAATAAAAAAGCAGAAGCAATGAAAAAAGCTGCTGATAATATTGCAAAAATTCAAAAAGACGCAATAGAGCGAGAATATACTAAAGCTGAACAGCAAAAAATTCAGGAACAAAAACAAGCTGTTGAAACTGCCCAAAAAGAAAATGCTAAAAAATCGGAAGAAAAACTCGAATCAGATCTTGCAAAAGCAGTAGATACAAGCATTGAAGAAATTAAAGAAGAACTGCCAACCTCTCCTGAAGCCGCAGAGGTTCAAAAAGCATTCGGCGAAATGTTTAACGAGCTTAAAGCATACGCTAAAGCCGGACAAATTGATCAGGTATATTCGCTGCTTGGCAAAATTCCGAAAGCTCAGGAAAAATTCCTTGAAAAACTTGCAACTAAACACATATCAACAATAACCCACTTTATCAAAACCGCCGATAAAGCAGTTATAAGACAATTGTGCGAACTAAATCCGTCACTTATTGCCGTACTTGATAAAAGTACCCTGCTTGAAATTGGCATAAGTAAAGCAAAAATAATAAAATACGGTGACAAAGATCAGATTGCAGGGCTTTTAACCGATTTACAAATGAGCAGTACAAAAGATACTCTTAACGAATTTTACGAAATCATGGGCATAAAAGAAGATAATCCGCAGGATCCGGCTGAAGCTGTAAAAAAAAATGGTAACGTAAACGGCGGAGATGACCATATGGCAAGGCTAATGCAAAACATGAAAGATGCCAGCAAAAACAATGAAATTGCCCTGTCATCAAATATTGTCGGCGGTTCAAGTTACAGATTTCCTGAAGGAACAAAGAAAAAACTTGACCCAAAAGAGTTTTGGGGATAACTCTTGATTTAAAAATATTTTTGTGTTGTAATTTTCTTACAGGGAGTAAATTTTACCCCGAGTCCACTTGAAAGAAGACAATTTAATTGCCGAAAAAAGAAATTACAATAGCGAAATACGCAGGGTTTTGTTACGGAGTTAAACGAGCTGTCGAATCCGTTAATAAATTAAAATCCCAAAATCCTGATAAAAAAATATATATACTTGGAGAACTGATACATAATTCTCAGGTTATTGGCGAACTGGAAAATTCCGGAATTCATACAGTGGAAGAAATTCCTCAAACAAACGACTGCGGGATTTGTGTTATCAGAACACACGGACAGACTCCTCAAACATTTAAAGCCATTGAAAATGCAGGATTAGAAGTTTTTGATTTAACCTGTCCCGATGTCAAGAAAGTTCAGCAAAAAGCTGTCAAGCTTGTTAAGGAAGGTTATTATCTTGTTATTGTGGGCAAAGAAGAACATCCTGAAGTTACGGCAATAAAAGCAAATGCCCAACAATTCGGTTCAAATATTATTGTTGCAGAAAATACCGAACAAATTAAACCGTATGAAAAAGAATTAAAAGAGCACAAAAAGATTGGTATAGTTGTTCAGACAACCCAAATGCTTTCAACATTAAACCCTGTTGTTGAATATTTGACATCAATATCAAAAGAACTGCATATTGCAAATACTATTTGCCCCAGTACATCTTTAAGACAAAATGAAGCTCTGCAAATGGCAAAAGAAAATGATTTAATGATTGTTGTCGGTTCAAAAAACAGTGCAAATACAACTCATCTGGCACAAATAACAAATAAAATTACAACAACAATTCACATTGAATCAGCTGCAGAACTTGATTTATACAAAGATACAATCGAAAAAAGTAAAAAAATCGGGATTACAGCAGGTGCTTCAACCCCGCAGAGTTTAATAGAAAATGTACTCAACTGCTTATCGGAGGTCGCATAGAATATGAGAACAGAACCCGTAAATAATTTGAATTTTAACGGTATTTATAAATTAAAATTCACAAAAAATGGAAATGTAAATAAAAGTATTGATGATTTTATTTCCGCACATGATTATGTATTAAGAAAAACAAAAATCTTTCAGGAAAATAATGAAAATTATATGTATGTCATCACAACTGAGGGAAAGTTGGATGAAACAATATTTGAAAAAGATTTGCGAGATATAAAAGTTCCATTCTGGAAGTCATTATCAATAAACAGTTTATTAAACAAAAGCATTGTTGATAATTTGTTTGATTTAACAAAGAAAAAACAAGGCAAAGAAAATTGGATTATATAAAAAGAAATTCTGAAAACAAATCAGAATAACACATAGAAAAGGAGAAAATAAAAATGACACAAGCAACATTAGACGAATTTGAAAAGTTATTGGAAGAAAGCTTTTCAAAAGCACACACAGTCGCTGACATTGTTGAAGGAACAATCCTTCGTAAAGAAAAAGACGGTTACTTAGTAAGCGTTCACGGTACAAAAACAGAAGCATTCTTACCGGAAAAAGAAGTTTCATCTTCAGAAGATGCAGCTGAATTAGAAATCGGCGATACTAAAGAATTTTATGTATTAAAAGAAGAAACAGACGAAGACGGAATGCTTTTATCACTTAAAAGACTTGCATTTGCTCAGGCTTGGGCTCAACTTAATGATGCAAAAGTTCAGGGCGATACAATCCTTGCAAAAGTTGTTAACGTTGTTAAGGGTGGTGTTTTAGTTGATGTAGCGGATTTAAAAGGTTTTATCCCTTCTTCTCAATTAAGAACAGGTACACCGTTTGACGGTTTATTAGATCAAAAAATTGAAGTTAAAGTATTAGAAGCTGACCCTAAGAAAAACAAACTTATCTTATCTCAAAGACAAGCTATTGCAGAACAAAGAGATCAGGTTGTAGATAATATTCTTTCTACACTTGAAGAAGGTATGGTTGTTAAAGGTGAAGTTGTAAGAATTGCAGACTTTGGTGCATTTATCGACATCAACGGAATTGACGGTTTACTTCCTATTTCTGAAATTTCTTGGTCAAGAATTAAACACCCTTCAGATGTTATTTCTTTAGGCGAAACTTTAGAAGTTAAAATCATTAAAATTGATAGCGAATTAAAGAGAATTTCATTATCTTTAAAGAGAATGGGCGAAGATCCATGGACTCAAATCGAAGGTCAGTTCTCTGAAGGTCAGGTTATCACAGGTACTGTTAATAAAGTTACCGGTTTTGGTGCATTTATTAATATCTTCCCTGGAGTTGAAGCATTATTACCTGTAGCTGAAATGGCTGAAGAAAATGTTAATCCGTTTAACAGATTCAAAGTTGGTGACAGCGTAGAAGTTCTTATCAAGAAATTCACTCCGCAAGAACACAGAATTGCTTTAAGCATTAAAGATATAGGCAAAGAACAAGAATCTGCTGCAGAATCAACTGAAGAAACAGCTGAATAATATAAATTTAATTGACCAGCCGCAAGGCGAAGCAATCAAATAATAAAAACCGTTTATGAAAACCTGAACAAAATTCAGAAAGACATAAACGGTTTTTGTATTTCACACTAAATTTGAGCTGAATGACAATCTGTTCCGCCGGTTTTAATTAAGCCGTATTTATCCGCAATTTGTTCAATCTTTGAAAGCGGGGCAAATTTCATATATTTTCTCCATCTTGGGTAAGGATAATATACTTCAACCCCATCAAGACCAATATCTTTTAAATCCTTTATAAATGTATCCATATTTAACGCCCAGCAGCATGCCGGATGAGCAATAACAGCAATACCGCCTGCACTATGAATAGCATTTATTAAATCTTTTATATTTCTTCTTGAAAAAATACGTACAATATCTTTTTCGGTACCATTTTTATCTTTTGAATAGAATTTTTGCATACACTCGGCATTAACATCAATTCCGTATGCAAGCAAGTGAAGAAATATATATTTATACCAAACATCAAACTCAACTCCTGTAATTACGCCGTCATATTCATTATCAATATAACCCCCAACGGTATTATGATCGGTGATTGAAATATATTTATAGTTCTTTTCTTTTGCTTGTTTTATAAGGCTGTTAAAATCACCCTTACCGTCAGAATAAGTTGTGTGAATATGCAAATTCACGCAATTATGTTCATAGTCGTCTTTTGTAAATGATTTTATTAATTCTTTTATATCAGTCATGTTTTTATAAATATATTTGTAATAAAATAATTATACATAAAAGGAGAGTGCATGTCTAAACCAATAATCCGAAACAGTATATGGTCAGTATTATTTGAGGGTATAAAAATATACATTTCAAATATTGATAAGTTTGTATTATTCATGCTGTTTCCTGTTTTTGGCCAGCTAATCGGACTTGCCCTGACCTTTGGGCTTACAATAGGTCTTGCATCAAAAGTTGCACAAAAAGCTCACAGTATGACAAGTGCAATGGCATTTATTTTTCTTCTTGCACTACCGGGATTGCTGGTATTTATGAAAGCATTTTGGGATTATATGGTTGCATATGTTGCACTTAATTCAATGACTCAGGGAGCCTTAACAACCGGCAGAGTTTATGACTTTCAATCTCACAGAGAAGTCGCAACCAGACGAGCATTCAAATATATCGGATTTTTACTTGCTATAGGTGTTTTAACAGCAGGTTTATCTTTCTGCACAATTATACCGGTTTTAGGACTTATACCGCCGTTAATAATATGGATTTATTTTATACTTGTATATCAAATCTTTACGTTTGAAGAAGACCTGTCAATTAAAGAATGTTTTACACGCAGTTATAATCTTATAAAAGGCGACTGGGCAAGAACCTTCTTACTTATGTTTATACTTGGATTTTTCTCGGTATATATAATCACTATCGGGGTTACGGTTATTTTTGATTTATTTAGATTAACCGCTCCGATATCGTCAGTTTTTAATGTCGTTGGAGAAACTTTACCGCTTGATTATGCGAACAAAGCATTAAGCTATCTGCATTTGAAAACTATTACGGTAGAATTTATATCCCAAACAATATTCACCTGCATTTTAAGTATGATAGTTGCCGAATTAAGCCTTCCGATAAGAAGTATTTGCTATACACTCTGGTATGCAAATTTGTCATACTTAAAAGACGGCAGAGAAGAAAAACCGAAAAAACAACGTAAAACTAAAAGAAATAAAGACGAAGAATAAATGTTCATATGTAAAAATTGCAAATCGAAAGATAAATTTGAACTTATGTTTTCTCCCGAATACATGGGAGAAAAAAAATTTTCGCAAAGATATAACGAAAAAGGAGATATAGAAATAACCGTTGACGGATATACCTTTATTCCTGATTTGCAATTTATGAATCAACATGCCGTATGTAAATATTGCGGACAAATCTACATGTGGGATTATGATTACGACTTAAACACCTAAATATAAAATATTAATGAATGTAAAATTATTCATAAGAACTAGTTAAATAGTATTAATATTTTTATCTGTTTGTGGTATATATATTATGTACATAAATGTATTATATTGTATTTGATATATAGCTCAGAATGGAGGCAATTAATGGCAACAGGACAATTTGTATTTATGTTACACTCACATTTACCTTTCTACAGAAAAGCAGGAATGTGGCCTTTTGGAGAAGAAAATTTATATGAATGTATGGCTGAAACATATGTTCCGTTAGTAAATGCTATCTCCGAATTATACTATGATGAAGGTATTAAGGCTAAGCTGACTGTAGGTATTACTCCTATTCTGGCTGAACAATTAAATGATGAACATTTAAAAAATGGTTTTGTAGAATATCTTGATGAAAAAATCAAGAGTGTTTCAAAAGATTTAGAAAGATATCCTGATGAAAAAGTACCTTATTCTCAGCATTTAAAATATCTTGCTAAATACTATTTTGATTGGTATTCAAATATCAAGACTTCATTCGTTGATAAATACAACAAAGATTTAATAGCTCAATTCAAAAAATTACAGGAATTAGGCTGTATTGAAATTACAACATCAGGTGCAACTCACGGATTTTCACCATTGCTTGCAACTGACAATAACTTAAATGCACAATTTAAAGTAGGTTCAGACACAACAAAAAGATTATTTGGTAAAAAAGCACAGGGTGCTTGGCTTCCTGAATGTGCATACCGTCAAGGTTATGAATACACAGGCAAAGACGGACAAAAACACTGGAGACCGGCTATTGAAGTTACCCTTCAAAATAACGATATTGAATACTTCTTTACGGAATCTCACGTTATTGAAGGCGGAAACTCAATAGGCTGCAGACGTGTTGTTGGTATTTACGGTAACATTGAATATATACCGTTGCCTGAAAGAGAACCAACCGGCTATGACACTTATTCTGCATACTGGTTGCCTGATGCACAGGTTGCAGTTATGGGAAGAAATGACAGAGCAGGTTATCAGGTTTGGTCAGCTGCTGACGGATACCCTGGTGACGGATGCTACAGAGAATTTCATAAAAAAGATGACAAATCAGGAATGAACTACTGGAGAATAACATCTCCTACTACTGATTTGGGCGATAAAATGTTATATGATCCTGTTTTGGCATTAAATCAGGTTAATTCAAATTCAGATCACTATACAACGATGCTTTATCATTTATTAAATGACTACAAACAATCTCACGGTGGTAAAGAAGGTCTTGTAATGGTATCATTCGATACAGAATTGTATGGCCACTGGTGGTTTGAAGGTATTGAATTTATTAAACAGGTTATAAGAAAACTCAACAATTTCTTACCTCAAATTGAAAGAATGACTGCAGGAGAATACTTGAAAGCTCATCCGCCAACGGAAGCTATTCAAATTCCTGAATCATCATGGGGACAAGGCGGACACTTCTATGTATGGAATAATCATCTTACAGAATGGATGTGGCCTATTATTCACTCTTGTGAAAAACGTATTACCGCTATAGCTGATAAATATCATACTATACCGGAAGATAAATTATTACACAGAGCCTTAAATCAACTTGCAAGAGAAAATCTGTTATTGCAAAGTTCTGACTGGCCGTTCTTAATCACAACATGGCAGGCTAAAGATTATGCTACAGACAGATTCAGAGAACACGTTGACAGATTTGAATTTATTGCTGATATGATTGAATCCGGCAGTATTGATGATGGCAAATTAAAAGAAATAGAAAGCATTGATAATTGCTTCAGCGATATAGATTACAGGGTATATTTACCGATTGAAGAAGGAGTAATTCCTCAACAATCAAAAAATCTTGCCCCTCTATATGCAGACTAAAATATTACTAACAGACAACTTTTTACAATTCATTTTATATTACAAAGCCTTGAATTTATTTCAAGGTCTTTTTTTATGCAAGAAAACTGTTGTCACTCACATAGAAATTTTTAACTCTTTGGCTTAATTCAGCCATTGTAACTCGACCATCATTATTCAAATCTAATCCTGCATTTAACCTGTAGGCTGCTTCTCCTTTTGTCGCAAAAACACCGGTCTTTGCTTTTGCAGGTCTAAATACCAGAGCATATAATTCACCGCCTGAAAGTTGTTTATTTTCAGAAAAACCAGCCTGTTTTTTAGTTTGTTTTAAATACCTTGCAACATAATCAAGCTGTTCAACAGGACTCATTTGTTTTAATTTTTCAACAGTTGTACCCAAGCCTTGTGCTGTTTTCGGCATAAATTGTATTAAACCCGTTGCATTCGTACTTTTATTAACAGCTGTAGATTTTATACCTGATTCGGCATTCATTACAGCAAGCAAATCTTTATAATTACAATTTATTTCATTAGCAATTCTCTTAACTTTTGAAAGAAATTCAGGCCCGTAACCACTTCCGTTAGAAACAACTTTTTCTTTCGGAGTTTCACTTTGCGAAGCTTGAGTTTGTTCAGAATCCGTACTTTGAGTCTGACCTAAATTTGTCCAGTTTGTAAAAGAATAAGGTAAAGTCATTCCGGAGAATAATGGAGGCCTCAAAGCAGAACCGGTTAATGACGGCGGAGTTAAACCTGAATTAAGGAAATTATAACCGCTAAAATTACCATAACCCCCGTAACCATAAGAACCCAAACCGGTATTTAAACCTGTACCGAAAGTTGACGCTCCGCTCAAACTTGGATTATAAGAAGACAATTGCATAGGATTATTTAAAAAATTATATCCTGAATATGACGGATTACCGAAACCTCCAAAATTATATGACGGAAATAATGACGGAGCAGAAAAATTATATCCCGACATAAAATTTCCGAAAGGATTTGATCCATATAAATATGGATTACTTAAATATCCGGACTGTCCAAAACCATAATATCCAAACATATACTCTTATCCTTATATATATAAAGTATATTTTTTTTATTTAATTGCTTTTAATAATCGTTATGTAAACAATTGTTAATAAGATTTCACAATTGATTTATGGACTTAACTGTGTTTATAATAATATTATTATAGTGAAGAGTAAAGGTTAAGTATGTTTAATGAAACAAAAACGCATGAAATTACAGTTGACGTTGTAATTCTCACCATAAAAAACAATGCCCTTCAGGTACTGTTGGTAAAACGTACCAATGAACCGTTTAAAGATAAATGGGCAATTCCGGGAGGATATGTCAGATTATCAGAAAATCTTGATGATGCGGCTTTGCGCGTATTAAAAGAAAAAACAGCAGTAGATAACATTTATCTTGAACAGTTATACACCTTCGGTGATCCGTTAAGACACCCGAATGCAAGGGTTATTACATGCGCATACTTTGCACTCGTTCGCTCTGAAGACATAAAAATTGTTTCATCTTCAGATTTGGGTTGGCATAAAGTGATGGACTTACCGCCGCTTGCGTTCGACCACAAAGAAATTATACAGTACTCATTAAAAAGAACAAGGGAAAGACTTGAAATTTGTCCGGTTGCATATCAGTTATTACCGGAAAAATTTACACTTACCGAAATGCAAAAAGCATATGAACTTATTATGCAGAAAAAACTTGATAAACGCAATTTCAGGAAAAAAGCTCTTTCTACAGACGGCTTATTGGAATTGGAAGAATATACAAAATCATCTTCAAAAAGACCTGCAAGGCTATATACTTTTGAAAGAATTGAATTAAATTCCAAAAGAGCTCATTTTATAAAAAAAGGAGATAAAAAGTAATGGCTAATACTTTATGGATTATATCAACCGTAGCAGCGGTATTTTTGATAATATTGATTTTAATGCACTCTCCAAAGGGTGATGGTATCGGAGGCATAGGCGGTGCTTCTCACATTTTTGCATCTCAAAAAAGTGCTGAAAAAGGATTAAATAAAATTACCGGTGTTATTTGTGCAATATTTATAGTTTGCTCATTTTTAATCGGTTTTAATATTATCAAGTAGTTTATGAACAGAAATATTTTTATAAATTTATTAATAATAAGTCTTGCTGTAGGATTTGTTTTGGGAGAACTGGCAGTAATCCCTTTTGTTAGTATGATTGCATTATTTCTTATGCTGTTTCTTTCGGCACCAATTGCAATTGTACTTTTAATAATGCTTGGCAAACTTGACCTTACAACTGTTAAAGACAGTATAATTCAGGGATTAACCGCAGGATTTTTTGCAAATATTACTTTTTCTTTAGGATACTGCATATCAACGGCTCTAATCTACATTATATGGAAATACACATCAAACTATTTTCTTACAACAATGATAATAAATTCTTCTGTCTGGCTTATTTTTATGGTTATAATTTTCATAGGAACACTTACTGCCGTAACAAATGCATTCTCAGGATTTTGCCTGTATTATATAATAAATTATATTCGCGACTATTATGAAGAAAAGCAGAGAAATCAATAAAATAAAAGGATAAACAAATGGCTGAATTTCAATCAAAAATCAGAACAATCGAATGGGTTGACACATATTCAAAAATGGTTGACCAGACAAAGTTCCCTGATAAATATGAATACATAAACATCACTAAAGGTGATGATATGTTTGATGCAATCAAAACAATGATTGTGAGAGGTGCACCGGCAATAGGAATTGCAGGAGCACATGGAGTTGTATTATATGCTCAGGAACTTAATCAAAAAAATCTCTCTTTTTCAGATTTTAAAGCAGAACTTTTAAAAAAATCCGACTACCTTGTAACCTCACGCCCAACTGCAGTAAACCTGTACTGGGCAGTAGAAAAGCAAAAAGATATTATAAAAAATGACAATTCAGGCGATATAAAATCATTGATAGAAAAGCTTAAATCAAACGGTAAAAAACTTGAACTTGAAGACATCGAAATCAATAAAAAAATAGGAGATTACGGTGCGCAAGTTGTACCAAAAGGTGCAACTATACTGACTCACTGCAACGCAGGAGCATTGGCAACCGTAGGATACGGAACAGCATTAGGTGTTGTTCGTTCCGCCTTTGCGAACGATCCGACCATACAGGTTTTTGCAGATGAAACAAGACCAAGACAACAAGGTGCAAGAATTACAACTCTTGAACTTGTCATGGACGGAATACCGGTCACATTGATTACAGACGGTATGTGCTCATATTTTATGAAAAAAGGTATGATTGATATGGTTGTAGTCGGAGCCGACAGAATTGCTGCAAACGGAGATGCTGCAAATAAAATAGGCACATATACAGTCGCAATCAGCGCAAAATACCACAATGTTCCGTTTTATGTTGCCGCACCACTATCAACAATAGACACCTCTATATCTTCAGGAGATGAAATTGTTATAGAAGAACGTTCACACAAAGAAGTAACGGAAATCAACGGAAAACCTATTTGTGCTCAGGGTGTTAATGTTATAAATCCGGGATTTGATGTTACACCAAATGAACTTATCGCAGGAATTATAACAGAAAAAGGAATCATAAGACCTGACTATAGACAATCTATAGCCGAATTATTTGAGTAAAAGGAATAAATATGGATAAAACTACTAAAAAATTTATAATTATACTTGCACTGCTTTTTGTTATAATAACACTGATTATAATGTTTGGCGGTTATTCATACCAACTGAAAGGATACAATCCGCCTTCTGCTCAAAGCCAAAACAACAACGGCAGTGTTGATATGAAATCATACACTGAAGCTATGCACAATAAAATTTCTTCAAAATGGGCTCCGCCTTCAGTTGAAAAGGGCGGAAAAGTTATTGTTGAATATACTATTCAAAAAAACGGTCATATAATTAATGAAAAAATCGAAACATCTTCAGGCAATAAAGAACTTGATGCATCAGCTCTAAAAGCGTTACGCAAAGCTTCCCCGCTTCCGCCTCTGCCTATGAATCTTAAACAGGATTCTATTAACGCAAAATTTAATTTTATTGTAAAAGGTAAAAGCGAAGAATAGATACAGGCTGATGGGAGTACAAAGTTGAACAATAACTCTGAAATATATTTATATGACAGAATAATCAATAAAAACTACGATTTTAATATGTGGTTCGTATTTCCGGGGCCTGAAACCTTTGCATTGTCATCTTTAGGCTATTTATGGCTCTATCACCTTGTAGATAAAATGGAAAATGTGAATATCGAAAGAATATACTCTGACACAAAAACAACAGATATTATCAGGGATAAGATTGATTTGATAGCATTTTCACTATCATTTGATATGGATTATCTACAGGTGCTCTCATTTCTTGAAAAAAATAATTATGCTTTTAAATCAAAAGACAGAAAAGACACCGATCCCCTTATTTATGCCGGAGGCCCTGTTACAACAGCAAACCCCCAGCCGTATAAAGAAATCTTTGACTTTTTTGTAATAGGTGACGGAGAAGATGTTAATCTCGAAATTGTACGCATTTGTTCTGAAAACAAAAACCTGACAAAAATACAAAAACTTGAACTTTTATCGAAAATTGACGGAATATATGTACCATCTTTAAAACAGGAAAAAGTAATTAAATCCACAAAGAAATTATCTGAATGTATTTACACCCCGATAATAAGCGAAAAGGCATTTTTTAAAAATACCTTCATACTGGAAGCCGAACGGGGCTGCTCAAACAGATGCGGCTTTTGCCTTGCTTCGTATCTTAATTTACCGATACGATTTGTTGAATACCAAAAGATTATTGATGCAGTAGAACTCGGATTATCAAAAACAAACAAAATTGCACTACTGGGGGCTCAAATTACTGCGCACCCTGATTTTGAAAAAATTTGCGGTTATATTCATTCAAAAATCAAACAGGGTGAAAATATAGAAATGAGTGTATCATCATTAAGAGTTGATTCATTCAAAGCACCCATTGTTCAGACACTTGTAGATGCAGGACAAAAAAACCTTACACTTGCAATTGAAGCAGGAAGTGAAAGACTACGCAAAGTAATAAATAAACATCTAACAGAAGAGCAAATATTTAAGGCTATAGATGTTGCAATAGAATGTGGACTTCGGGGGTTAAAATTTTACGGAATGATAGGACTTCCGACAGAAACACAGAAAGATATTGAAGAAATAATCAACCTGACTAAACGCATAAAAAAACAATATAAAAACTTTGGAATTTCATTTGGATTTTCAACCTTTGTACCAAAGCCTAACACTCCATTCCAATGGATTGGCAGACTGGATGAAAAAGAACTTGAAAGAAGGGCAAACTACCTAAAAAAAGAATTGCATAAATTGGGAATAGAAGCATCAGTATCAAGTGCGAAATGGGATTACTGGCAGGCAGTATTGTCAAGAGGGGACGAAAAGCTATCAGACTTTATAATAGAGGTATATAAACAGGGCGGTAAACTCGGAGCATTTAAAAAAGCCGCAAGAGATTTGAATATTGATACTGATTACTACGCATATACAGATTTCTCTTTTGAACACACAATGCCTTGGGATTTTATAGAAACAAAACCGGGAAAAGAATTTTTAATACAGGAAAACAAAAGACTACTGAATATTACAGACTAAAATCTGAAATCTCTTTTTCCGTTTTCGATTTCTTTTAAATATTCTGCTGTTTTATCTTTTACGGTTTGTGTGCCTTCCATATCAGCTAATTCTCTATCAATAAGAGCATAGCCGATTTTTTTAGTTTCTTCTGATGCATAGTCTTCAAGGTACTCCTTCAAGGTTATCAATGCATTAGGATGGCAGAAATTATGTATTTGCTTATTTTTACATATTTCCATAAACCTGTCCCCGACTCTGCCTGCTCTATAGCATGCGGTACAAAAACTCGGCACATATCCGATTTCCATAAGCCACTTAATCACTTCATCAAGAGTGCGTCTGTCCTCCACATCAAACTGTGCTGTTTCTTCTTCAGAACTATCATCAGGATGTGCATAACCGCCAACACTTGTCTTTGATCCGCCTGAAATTTGAGAAACACCTAAATCAAGAAGTCTTTTTCTTGTTTTTGCAGATTCTCTTGTTGAAATAATCATGCCTGTATATGGAACTGCTATTCTTATGCAGGCTACGATTTTAGCAAAAGTATCATCATCTATCCCATTTTCAAAAGCAGAAGGATCAATATCATCGGCTTTTCTAATTCTTGGAACGGAAATCGTATGAGGACCTACACCAAATCTTGCTTCAAGATGTTCTGCATGCATTAATAATGCCGCAAACTCATATTTATATGTTGATAAGCCAAATAACACACCCATTCCGACATCATCAATTCCGCCCTCCATAGCTCTGTCCATAGCCTCTGTATGGTAGTCATAATTATGTTTTGGTCCTGTCGGATGTAATCTTTCGTATCGTTCTTTATCGTAAGTTTCCTGAAACAAAATATATGTACCAATTCCGGCTTCTTTTAATTTACGATAATTTTCAACGGTCGTTGCCGCAATATTCACATTAACTCTGCGAATAGCACCATTTTTATGATTTATAGAATAAATAGTTTTTATAGATTCAAGTACATATTCAATAGGGTTATTAACAGGATCTTCACCGGTTTCCAGAGCAAGACGCTTATGTCCCATATCCTGCAAAGCTATAACCTCTTGTTTTATTTCTTCCTGAGTCATTTTTTTACGGGGAATGTGTTTATTTTTAGCATGATACGGACAATAAACACATCCGTTCACACAGTAATTTGATAAATACAACGGAGCAAAAAGAACAATTCTGTTTCCGTAGTATTCAAGTTTTATTTTTTTTGCAAGAGCAAAGATTTCTTCATTTTTTTCAGGTATTTCACAAGCAAGCAAAACAGATGCTTCTTTATGAGTTAAGCCCTTTTCTTCTTTTGCTTTTTCTAATATTTTATCAATTAATTCGGCATTATTTTTATTATCCTGTGCATATTTGACAGTATTTAAAACTTCATCATTATCAATAAATTCTGTTGCATGCACAGATTTTACATCATACATAATTATCTCCCTGTCTTGACATCATGATAGAACTTCAAGAAATAATGTAAAGCTAAAACTTCTTTAACTTTGCATACGCAGCATCCATGGCTTTTTTCCCTTTTGCACCAAAATCAACGGTGTACATAACACTTTCACCAAGATGCATGACATTTGTAACATGTCCTATACCCATTTGCTCATGGAAAACCCTTTGACCTTCTTCAAAAACCTCTGTAACAATTTGAGCAGCTTTGCGTTCTTCTTCTTTCTTTCTTGCTTCTTCCTGTTCCATAGCTATTCTTTTTCGGCGTTCTTCTGCCATTCTTTTAATCTTGTTATCTTCAAAAAATGCTTTTATCTTTTCTTCTTCTCTTTGTTTATTAATTGCAGATTTTTTAATAAAAGATTTTAGAGGAGTTCTTTTTACTGTTGTTGAATGATTTGATAATCCACGTTTTTGAGGAGCAACAAAATTTGCACCAAAACTTGTTGTTGCTCTTACATAACCATCACTGTCACTTGAAACTGCAGGGCGGAAAGATTCTTTTGCTCTTGATACCGCACTTCGGAAGGTTGAATAATTATCACCACTATCATCTTCAGACTCAAACGACTCAATTAAGGCTGACGGAATTTCGCCAATAAATCTTGACGGATTATAGTAACGGTATTCGCCCCAGGTTTGACGGCGTTTAGAAGAAACCAAATACAATTTTTCTTTTGCTCTTGTTATACCGACATACATCAACCTGCGTTCTTCCTCAACTTCAGAAGGCACCTGCAAAGTTCTTTGGGAAGGGAAAATACCTTCATCCATCCCTGCAATAAACACAACCGGAAATTCAAGACCTTTTGCAGCATGCAAAGTCATAAGTGTAACATTGTTAGATTCGTTCTCCATTGAATCTAAATCTGAAACAAGGGCAACCTGCTGCAAAAACTCAGACAACTGCTCATCAGGTTCTTCCGGTGTAAAGGACTCTGCAACATTTACAAGTTCTTGTAAATTACCTTTATGATCTTCATATTCCTGTTCTTCTTTGTATGTATCCTGCAAATAACTCAAATAAAAGGTTTTTTCAATTATTAGAGTCATAAAATCTTTTAGACTGCAAGTATTTTGAGCCTGCTGAAATCTGTATATCAGATTTGCGAAATCCTTTAATTTTGATTGAGTCTTCGCATTAAGAGTTTCACATTCCTCACAAATTTTTATAGCTTCAAAAAGACTTAAACCTCTGTCATTTGCGAAATCAGAAAGATTTTTTACGGTTGTATCTCCAATCTGACGCTTTGGCACATTTATTATTCTGCGTAAACTTTGGGAATCCTCGGTATTGTTAATTAGTTTCATATACGCAAGAATGTCTTTTACTTCAGCCCTGTCATAAAATTTTATACCGCCATAAATTCTGTATGGAACACCTGAAGCCATACAAGCTTCTTCCAATGCTCTTGACTGATTATTAGTTCTATATAAAATTGCAAAACGATTATAATTACCGCCGGCATTTTGTCTTATATTTTTGACAATATATCTTGCTTCATCATTATCGTCTGCAGCAACATAATAACTTAATTTTTCACCCTCGCCTTTATTTGAATAAAGAACTTTATCCACGCGTTCATTATTATTTTCAATAACAGCATTAGCCGCATTCAGAATATTTCCTGTAGAACGGTAGTTTTGTTCAAGCTTTATAAGTTTTACATTTTTGTAATCATTTTGGAAGTTTAAAATAATTTTAAAATCCGCACCTCGCCATGAATAAATAGACTGGTCAACATCACCGACAACACACAATGAACGCTCCGGAGGAACATCATTTTTCATATTTGTATAAAGCATATTAACAAGCTGGTATTGTGCAAGGTTTGTATCCTGATATTCATCAACCATAATGTGAACAAATCTGTCATAATATTTTTGGCGAACCTGCTCGTTTTGCGCAAGCAATTTTACAGCAAGTAAAAGCATATCGTCAAAATCAAGAGCATTATTCATTGTGAGAATTTTTTCATATTCAGCATAGATTTGAGCGATTTTTTGACCTTTGTAATCTCTT
This sequence comes from uncultured bacterium, assembly GCA_902788345.1. GTDB lineage: Bacteria > Cyanobacteriota > Vampirovibrionia > Gastranaerophilales > Gastranaerophilaceae > Zag111. The sequence continues at coordinate 41,324 of CADAJP010000008.1, forward strand.
GATGTTCTTGCAAACATTTCCGAGTCCTGCATTCTGTTCTTTGCATTTGATATAATTGATTTTACAAGTTTGACAGCATATTGCTTTTCATCTAAATTTAAACTTTTTATTATACGCGTCAATATTTGGTTTGTATCAGAGTCATCATAAATAGTAAAATTCTTATCAAATTTTTTACCTGTAGAAGTGTTAAGATGCTCAATATTTTCTCTTAATATACGACCGCATATACCGTGGAAAGTTCCAACCCACATATATTTAACAGTATCTTCACCTACAATCTTAGCAATACGTTCTTTCATTTCTTTTGCAGCTTTATTGGTAAAAGTGACAGCCAAAATATTCCAAGGTTTTACACCGTTTTGAATCATATAAGCAATTCTGGTCGTTAAAACTTTTGTTTTCCCGGAACCCGCACCAGCCAAAATCAGCAGAGGCCCTGTTGTTGTCTGCACAGCCTGTACCTGTTCATTATTAAGATTTTCCAATAGATTTTCCATGACCTCTTCCCAAAATGAAAAAAATATGCTATACTTATAGCATATTTGAAAAATATTAGAAATGCAATTAGAAGGTAAAAAAAAGAAATGACAGAAAGTGGTATAGGAATTTTGATGGACTCAGAGGAACAAAAAGAAAGTAAAGAAGGTTCGATTGTTGTTCCGATTGATGATGAAATGGATACAGTTAAGGCAGATTCTCCAAACACAGTAGATGAACTTGCTATGGAGCTTGCAACAATTAAGCAATCTGCAAAGAAAATCGCAATTATAGGCAGCAGAAATCTCCCTATAACTCATCAACAAATGATTGAAACACTTGCTACCGCTTTAGTCATGCAAGGAAATACAATTATTACATCAGGTGGTTCTTCAGGAACCAATGCAGCTGCTATCCGCGGTGCAATGAAAGCAAACCCTGAAAAATTATGTGTAGTATTACCGCAAACCATTGGTCAACAACCAAGTGACGTTCAGGATCAACTTATTGGTGTTCCAAACATTGTTGAACATTCTGACCGTGCAATGATGACTCTTGCAGATGCTTCAAGAGTATGCAACAGAGAAATTATTGACGGATGCAATCAGTTAATCTGCTTCTTGTCACATACAAGTAAAACTCTTTCTCAAGCTGTTAAATATGCTGAAGAAGGACACAAAGTTATTACTGTATTTTACTTAGATTAATTTTACTATTAATCTTTATAACCAGAGGTTTTATGGCAGATAAACTTAAACAATTAACAGGTAAAAATCCTGCAGATTTTGAACCTGTTGCTTATAGTCTTATAAATAATCCTGATACAGACCTTTTTAGACAACTTGTTGAAAAGGATGATTTTTTGTACGACTTTATTAAAGATAATGTCGTCAAAAGACTTGCAAAAGTTTGCAACGAAAATAATTACCGAAATTTAATCAGTTTCTTTAAATATTATTGCCCGACATACGAAGATTTTATTATTTCATCACTTGTAAAATATGCAGACGAAGAATTAACAGACCAAATACTTGAAATCTTTGAAAATGGTACTGAAGAAGAAAAAACTTATTGTGCAAAATTCTTTTCATATATTCAGGATCCGCTGGCACTTGAATATCTTAAAAAGAATGCAAAATCAGATTATCCGGCATTGAGTATGAATTGCATCAGCACACTTGCAAGCTTCGGGGACAGAGAAATATATGACGAAGCATTAGAATTGCTAAACTCCGGAGATGATTTTGATATATTAGAAGGTGTCAAAATCCTTGTATCATATGGAGATAAATCAGCTGTTAATGATATTATCAAAGTATTAAAAACTTCTCATATGGCAGAAAATATCGCTTGTGAACTTTTATATCTGTGCGATTTGGAAACAATTTTGAGTGATGATTTTTCTACCGGATTATACATTTTAAATTTGATTATAAACGGTCTTGGAGAAACTGTTGCGCTGGCACAGGTATTTGATTTTGGATTGTATGATGTTATTTCAAATCTGCTTGATAATCAGGCTTTAACATCTGAATGTGCAGTTGTACTTCTAAATGCAAAAGAAAAATTTATCACTCTGACTGAAAATGACGAATATTTATATGATGAAAACAGTGCCGTAAAACAAGAAATTGCGGATATAAAAAAAATGCTCAAAACACTAAGCGGTGAATATCTTAATACTCTTATTGATGAAGAGTTACAACCGCAAAGCCCGTTTATATATGCCGCTCTTGATTTATCAAAGAATACTTCAAAAATAAGAGCACTATTAACCTGCAAAGATCAGACAATTATACTGAAAGCTATAGAAATCTTGAAATCACTAAAAATCTTAAGTAACACCGACAAAGAAACGGCATTACAAAATGTTCAGGATGAAAATATTAAAAATATTATATTAGCGATTTAAAATTTTATCGAAAAAGCTTTCCAATTTTGCTTCTTTAAATGCTCTGGAGATTCCTTCAAAAAATCCTAATTTTTCGTCAGATGTTTCATTTAATTTAGTTTTTTCGGCTAAATAAAATGCTTTATCAATTTCTTTAGGGTCAATTTTCTGAAGGTTATCATAATATCTTTCAAGTTTTTTTACATCAATAAAACCGGCATCTTTTACAGAACTGAGAACGGGAGTTTTTGGCATTGCAATTTCGCCATATTCATCCATACGCACTTTACCATCTACTAACGTAGAATAAATCCTCACAATATGAGAGGTTATTGGATTTTTAAAGCGCGGATAATTTTCATAACGGGCATTACCTAATGTAAATTTAGTATTTTTATCAGTTTTTGACATATATTGAGATAAATTCTCTAATATTTTACTTCCGTATTCTTTTAACTCTTTCGCCTTCGCAGAGTCAAAAGTACCTTTTTTAAGCTGGTATGAACATTCATTTTTTATTGCTTTACTAACATATTTTTTAACGGATTTATCAACATATCCGCTGAATTGGGGCTGATAATTTGAAATTCTATTTACTTCCATGATTCACATCTCCTTGCAATAAAAGATATCACAAGGATATACACATTGCAAGTTATCCGATCAATAACATTGCAAAAGGAGGTGCAAATAACAAAACTCCGACCATTACAGCGATTATTGTAACAAGCATAACAGCACCGGCTGCAATATCTTTTGCCATGCCAACCATTCTTGAATATCTGTTATGATATATTGAATCAAGCGCAAACTCTATAGCGGAATTCATCATTTCAGCAGAAATCACAGAACCTATTGCAAACAAAATAATACAAAATTTTACGGTTGAAAAATGAAAACAATACGCACTAATCAATGCCAGCACGGCAGCTGCAAAATGTATTCTGATATTTCTCTCGCTTTTGAGAGATAAACGCATACCTTTTCTTGCGTTTCTGAAGGTATTTAAAAAACTTTGAGATTTATATTTTGTCATAAATAATATTCATACTTTCCAATGCTTTTTTCTGCCATTCCACTACAAAATTATAGTCCTCATCTGTCTGGTGGTCAAATCCCAGCAGATGCATAATACCATGGCTTATAAAAAAGCTCAACTCATCTTCTTTTGATATACCCTTTTCTTTTGCTCCATCAATCATTTTATCAAGAGCAATGATTATTTCACCAAGATTTATCTCTCCGTCCAAAACAAATCTTTCTTCTTTTGAGCTATCAGCAAATACCGCAAAAGTAATTATATCTGCAGGATAATCTTTACTGCGATATTCCAAATTGATCGTGTGAGTATTTCCGCTTCCGCAAAACAAAAAGTCAAAAGCAACAGAATTATATTCATAATCTTTAAGACAGCAATTATTATATATTTCCGGCTGCGAAATAAGAAATTCAAACACAGACTTCGCACAAGAAATAATTTTGTCAAAATCTAATTCCCAATCTTTGTATTCATTTTCACATTCAATATTTATATTCATAATCCCTACCTTTATAATGAATGAGAATCATCATTTCCACTGTCTTTTGGCACTTCATTTTTTGGAGCATCGGTCGGTGCAACAGTTTTTGATGCTTCCAACTCTTTAATTTTATTTTCAAGATCGGCATCAAGCGCTGGAGAAATCATATCAACTTTATTCTTTTTAAATTCATTTGCAATATCTTCCTGATATTTTATTCTGTTGTGCTGCATACCTCTTAATACTCTGCTGAATGTGGCAGCTATAACTTTTAAGTCTTTTAATGTTAACGGGCTGTCTTCAAGCTGACCATCGCTCAAACGCTCATTAATAATTTTATCAATAATACTTTCAATTTCTTCGGGAGTTGAACTTTTCATCGCTCTGACAGCAGACTCAACCGCATCAGCAAGCATCAGTATTGCAGTTTCTTTTCTGTTCGGCTTCGGACCGGAATAACGGAATTGCTCCTCTTTAACACTTTCCGCACCTTCTTCCGCAACAGCCTGATTATAAAAATACTTCGCTATACCTTCGCCATGATGCTGAAGAATAAAATCATTTATTATACCTGGTAGTCCGTATTCCTTGGCAAGTTCTACACCGTCTTTTGGGTGTGCTGTAATAACCATTTTACTCAGTCTTGGGGTTAAGTTATTATGCGGATTTTCAATACTGAAATAAGATTGATTTTCGACAAAGAATAACGGTCTTTTTAATTTCCCGATATCATGATAAAAAGCACCAACTCTTGCAAGTATAGGGTTTGCACCTATTGCTTCGGCTGCAGCTTCACACAGAGTTGAAACCATCAAACTGTGGTGATATGTTCCCGGAGCTTCAAGCTGAAGTCTTTTTAACAATGTCTGATTATGATCCCCTAATTCTGCAAGTCCATACGGTGTTATTATATGGAAAGTACTTTCTAAAAGCGGAGAGAGTCCCAATGCCAATATTGAACTTACAATTGTATTTACAAAAATAAACGCACAATCACGAATAATCAGATAATTTTCAACCTCTATTAAACATTTATCTATAAGGTATAAACTGAGCATTATCAAAATACCCGCAACACCCAAATTGAAACCTACTTTTATTAAGTCAAATCTTCTTGTATAACGAATTTTTGAAATTGTTATCATTCCGATAAGACCAAGTAATATAAATACAATGATAAATAATGCTTTATACTGAACTCCAACAGTCATAACAGATGCAATCAATACCGTCAAAATAAAGGCAATTCTTGGATTTAGGAATATTGAAGCCAATATTATTACTGCCGGCATCGGTATTACAAAAGGTGAAAATCCTATTGGCAGAACGACACCAATCGCACATACACAAATTGACAATGCCGCAGAAAGCGACAAATAGCGAGGTTCATTGTATGCTTTTTCAAAGAATTTTAAATATGATAAAAAGATTAAGCATACAAGCAGAACAAGTATATAAATAGATACAACACCCTGCCAATTTAACTCATATACATTATATCCGGCTTCTCTTAACGCATCCCTTTTTAATCGGGTAATCGGCTCGCCCTCAAAAACTATCTTTTCGCCTTTTTCAAACACAACTTTGTAAGGTTTTACGGATTGTTGGGCATTTATCCTTGCTAAATCAGTCGCCGCATCATCAACAACAAGATTTGGAACAATTACCTGTTCTAACAAAGCTGTTATTACCGATACCTGACGTTTTGAAACATTATTAACCAAATTGTCATGTATTAAATTTTTTATAGTACCTTTACTGTAATCATTTTCCGTAATACCTGTACGCAAAATATTGCTAAGAGTGAATGACGCCTTGTTAAATGCCTCATTTAAACTTCCTTCATCTACGTGAAGAAGGAAATCCACAACAAAATCTTTCTTTGCATTGTCGGATAAATCGAACAGAATGTTCAATTCTCTGACTTTTGTTTTATCATCAGTATTCTTTTTTCTTATTTGTTTTACCGCATTTTGGATTGTTTCAAGATTTGTTTTAATAAAATCATCTTCTGCCGGTACTAAAATAGGCTCAACTTTTTGAGCTGCTTCCCTTTTTAGCTGTTCTGTCTTTTTAACATCCACAACGGTTAAGGTCTTTTGGGCATAAATATCTTTTTTACTTATCCCATTTGCAATTATATTCTGAAAAAAGAAATTCTGAGAAGATATAATCGCTGTTATTACAAAAGAAAACAATATCAGATAAAAAAATCTGATAAACTTTGACGATGAAATAAACTCTCTCAAAGTCTGCATATACTTAAATTTTTCCATATATAAAAATCCTATTTTATTCAATATTATATAAATATTTTATAACCTTTTTAATATTTTGCAAGCAAAATAGGATTAAATACGGCATAAAGACGATATAAAAACAAAGATATTCACATTCTCTAAATATCTTATTCACATATCAAAAGATTTGTGCTAAAATTAATGTCTGAAAAGGGATAAAGGACACTTTTCAGTATAAGGAGAATTTATATGTCAGAAGATAAAGTTGTCAGTTTGGGTTCAAAAAAGAAGAAAAGCTCAAAAACTGCAGAACACCACCACGAAGAACACGAACACAATGATCTTGTTTATTGCAGCTTCTGTCACCGTCCTAACACTCAGGTAATAAAAATGATTGAAGGACCGGGAGTAAATATTTGTTCCGAATGTACTATGATCGCCCTGCAATATTTTGTACTTGAAGACAGAATACCTTGTGCTGAAGCCCAGAAAATATTACAGGCTTTCTGGGGAAAGGCTAAATAAAATTGGATAATAAAATTAAACAACTTAATCCGTTTGAAATAAAATCGGTACTTATCAAGTTATTGGCAAAAATTAATTCCCTGAATGATATTCAAAATTGTCTTGGTGAAATAGATACGCTTGACGCACAGGAAGATAAATCATTACTTTCAAAACTTTTATTCAAGGAACTTATAAATTCACCTGCCCCAAAAATTCCTGTTGTATGCTTCCTTTTAGAGCACTTTATTCCAAAAGACATGCTTATTGCAGGCTTGTGGGACGTATTAAAAAATAAGAACCTTAAAACAGACATACGTGTAATGGTCTTGAATATGTTAAGAGAGCTGGATGCAGACTGGAGTTATGAAGATTGCAGCCAATACATTGAAGATGCAGAGGATATTTTAGACGAAAACACAAAACAACTTTTAAGCTCTGCCGTTATAAATCCTGAAGTGCAAATTGATTTTATGGACTTTATGTTTTCTATAAAAACAGACGATAAAATAACACTTCTTAATTCTTTTGAAAATGATTTTGACTCTGATGCATTAGCTAACATTATTATTCCTGTTTTTGAGTCAAACCCGTCCTCTCCTGAAGGACTTGAAGCCTTAAAAATGCTCGGGAATACAAAATCTCAACTCGCCCTGCATACACTTGAAAGAATGGCTAAACTTACAACAGGAGAATTAAATCAAAGTATCAGAAGAAGTCTTGCAACACTAAAAATGGCAGGAATCAGGCAAGACAACACTGAAGAATTTTACAAAAAAATATTATCAAACAGTAAACCTGAAAAATTTTACGTTACATACCCTGATGCACATGGTGACAGTGCAATGATTTTCACAAGAAAAACCGATAACAATAAAATAAGATTTGTTTCAATTGTAATTAATCTTGAAACAGGAATCAAAGATTGTTTTGGTTTCTATGAAATTTCACAATTTGAATGTGACAAAATACTGGAAAGATTTCTTAAAAATGAAAAGGTTGTAAGCATTACTCCTTCAGGGTTTAAAAACATTCTTTATAATGCGGAAATCACAACACTCAACAGGCAAAAAAATGAATGGTTACTTCCATATGAATATGTTTGCTGGAAGAATTTGCTGGTTGATATTGAATGTGAAGAATTACCAATAAACCAAATTGTTGAAAAAAATATTAAACCTGCTCAACCAAACCAAAACATTATAAATAAACTTGAAACAATGAAAATATCAGCACACTGGTTTATGGACATTGAATACAGTGATGAATTTTCAGAATTGATACACTGTCTAAAAACGGAAAATAATCTTGACAAACTTATTACGGAAAACTTTAACAAAATATACACCGAGGAAGAAAAACAAAGCTGGAAGGAAAAACTTATATTCAGCACATATATAAAACATGTTATAGGTAAAGATGATGAAGCATCAGAAATATACACCTCTGTACTGGATAACAATATTTTCACTCAACTATTGGAAAATATATTAAAACGAAGCATATACGAATATCTTGTACTTATAAAATACAATAAAGATTTGAATAAAGAAATGTTTACAGATGAAGATATTTCTTTTAGAATAGAATATATAGAAAAGAATTGGGTAAAATCTGATGTATAAGATTATGGCTCTGGACATAGGGACAAAACGAATCGGAATAGCTCTAAGCGACTTCCTTTTAATAACAGCACAGGGACATTCTTTTATACCGAGAGAACCCGAAACACAAGCACTGGAAACAGTAGAAAAAATTGCCAAAGAAAATCATGTTGAAAAAATTGTAGTCGGGCTACCTCTAAACATGGACGATACAAAAGGTTTTCAGGCAGAAAATTGTGAGAAATTTGCCTCTCAAATTACAGGATACGAAATTATCTTTGAAGATGAACGGCTAACTTCTCAGCAGGCAGAGGAAAATTTAAGAGAAAAGAAAATAGATTTCCGCAAGAACAAAGGACTTGTTGATATTGAAAGCGCCTGTATTATACTGGAACAGTATTTATCGAGAATAAAATAAAGGAGAATATACATGGCTGAAGATTTTGATTATGAAGATAACTTAATCGAAATAACTGACGAAAAGGGTAATTCAATAAAATGTGAATTATATGATATTATTGACTTTGAGGGCAAACAATACGCAGTATTAGCTCAACAGGACGAAAGCGGAATTGAAGTTACCGACCCGGAGCTTGTACTTATGAGATATACAGAAGAAAATGGCAGCAGCTATTTTGAAACTATTTCTGATGATAGTGAGTTTGACAGAGTTTCAGAATATATAGATACTCTTGACTATGATGACGATGAATATTACGATTACGATTATGAAGACGAAGAAGAATAGGTATGTTTGAAAAATTTACGGAAAAAGCACTAAATGTAATAGTTGAAGCACAAAATATTGCCATATACGATCACAGTTCTGAAGTATTATCAGAGCATCTTTTACTTGCTGCGGTAAAAGAAACAAAAGGTTTTTGTGCAAGAATTTTTAGTTCATATAACATCAACTATGACAATCTTGCCAAAGAAATATACATGTCTATTAATATCAATGAATCTGATATGACTTCTTCTATACCGTTCAGCAACGATTTCAAACGCATCTTGCAAAATATCATGAATCTTGTAAATGAATCCGGCAATTCAACTGTTCACTATGAACACATTGTACTTGCGCTAATAACGGATAAATATTCTAAAAATCCGTCATATCTTGAAAAACTGGGATTTAACATAGAAAAAGCAAAACCGTTAATAGAAAAACTTGTTCAACGCAAGGTAAAAAAAGATTTTCACCCTGAAATAGAAGAAAATAAAGAACCTGAAATTGACCTGACAAGAGAAACTGATTCTCTTTTTGACAACGCAGAATCTTCAAAAGTTTTTGAAAGAGCAGTATCAAAATTATCAGCTTCAGGCTACGAAATTTTAGGTACGGAACAAATTATATCTTCTATACTCGAAGACAAAGAATCTAATTTAACAAAAATTCTTGAAAAATTCGGCTTAACCGGTGAAGTTTTTGAAGATAAATTATCAAAAATACAATCACGTAAGGCAGAATATGAGGGACGACAGATTGTATTCACGCCAAATGCTTTTGTAGCTATGAGTTTGGCTTTACAAACAGCAAAAGAACTCGGTTCTTCGGAAGTATTACCGGAACATATGGTTTTAGGACTTTTAAAAACCAAAAAAGGGGTTGCATACAACATTTTAAAAGAGTTAAAAATAAATGACGATGATTTGGCACACACAATTATAAAACCGATTGAAAAAGAAATGCCTGAAACCTTGACGATTTTGCGATTGGCAAAGCAAGAAGCAAGACGACTCGGCAAAACAGTTGTCGGAACAGAAATGTTTTTGCTTGGTATAATTGGAGAAGCAACAGGAATCGGCGCCATTGTACTTAATGAGCTTGAAATTAATATAAAAGATGCGCGTGTAATCGTAGAACAGCTTGTCGGAACCGGAAACGATTACTTTGACAGCGAAATTGTTTATACAAAACGAGCAAAAAAAGTTTTGGAAAACGCATGGGAATATGCTAAAAAAACAGGAAAAACAAAAATCGAATCGTCAGATTTACTTTGGGCAATAACTTCATTCCCTGACTGTACAGCAATGCAAGTTCTTGAGCAATTAGGAACTGATGTTCTGGAGCTCAGAGAAGGCATAAAAAAACATTCTCACTCAAAATAAAAAAATAAAATGAATTTAATACAAAATACAATTAAAAAATTTTTAAAAAATTATAATATTAACAATGTTAATTATATCTATCTTGTTGCATTTTCGGGCGGATACGATTCAATGTGTTTAGTGCATGCACTAAAAAATATTTGTTCAAACAAAATTGTCGCTATTCACCTAAATCACAACTGGAGAGGGACTGAAAGCGACAACGAAGAAATAAGATGTAAGGAGTTTTGCGAAAAAGAAAATATAGAATTTTACAGCGAAAAACTTCCCGACAATACAGATAAAAATGAAACAACCGCAAGAAATGCGCGTTACAATTTTTTTGAAAAATGTGCATCAAAATTTAAAAGTAACATTATATTTACGGCACATAATAAAAACGATAATGCTGAAACACTATTATACCGAATAACTAAAGGTACCGGAATTAAAGGGCTTGAAGGAATAGCAGAACACAGAGATTTATACTATCGCCCGATTTTGAGTATTGAAAGAAATCAAATTGAGAAATATTGCAAAACAAATAAATTACTCCCTAACAATGACAGTTCAAACGAAGATATAATTCACAACAGGAATTTGATACGCAAAAATATTCTTCCCGAACTGAAAAAAATTAATCCGGAGGTAATATCAGCAATAAATTGTCTTTCTTTAAACGCATCAGAAGATACCCAAATTATCAATGAATACCTGAATATAATTTATAAAGAAATAAGCAATGAGGGTAAATTCGACACAAAGAGCTTTTTAAAACTTTCACAACCTTTGCAAATGAGAATTTTATATGAATTGATTACACCGCTTGTACCGTTGAAATACGACAGAGAAAGAATCCAAATTCTCAATGATTTTATCAAAGATAACAAAAACTCAAAATCAGGAAAAACCTGTTCAATAACTACAGATTATAATTTATTTGTAAATGAAAAATTTTTTGAGGCAGTTTTAATTGAAAATACCCCAAAATTAAACTGCAAAATAGATAAATGCGGAGAATATAAAATCGGAAACACAACAATCTCAATCACCGAATTCACGCAAAAGCCATCTAAAATTAATATTGATAACAAAATAATATATGCTGATTTCAGTAATTTTGATTTTAATTTTGAATTAAGAACAAGACAAGACGGCGATGTTATTCAGCCATTCGGAATGAGCGGTCATCAAAAACTAAAAAAATACCTTAACTCAAAAAAAATTCCAAATCACGAGAAAAATAAATTGATTGTGCTTGCCCAAGGTAATGAAATTTTATGGGTTTGCGGTTTGGGAACAAGCGAAAAAATCAGAGTAAAAGTAAATCCGACACATAAACTGGAGATAAAGGAATAATTATGGAGATAAAACAAGAAGAACTAAAAATTCTGTATAGCGAAAAAGAAATTCAGCAAAAGATTGAAGAACTCGCACTTAAACTTAATGACTTATATCAAGATGAAGAAGTAACAGTAATTTGCACCCTCAAAGGTGCTGTTATGTTCACAACCGATTTGGTAAGGAAATTTAACTTCCCTGTTAAAATGGAATTTATAAGACTTTCAAGTTACGGAAGCGGAACAACAAGCAGCGGAAAAGTTAATGCTGTAGATATAAAACTCCCTGATTTAAACGGAAAAAATACTTTAATCATTGAAGACATAATCGATACCGGATTAACTGCAAAGTTTTTAATTGATTTTGTTAATCTGAATTTTCACGTAAAATCACTAAAATTCTGTTCTTTACTGGATAAAAAAATTTCGCGCAAAGTCGATATACATCCGGATTATTACTGTTTTGAAACGGATGATAAATTTGTTGTAGGATACGGACTTGATTATGACGGATATTTCAGAAATCTGCCTTATATTGCATACAAAGACTAAACTTATCCGTTGGAAGCATCAAAATTTGTAATATTTACAAGTTTATGTTTCAGAGCTTTCAGTTTAAACCCTCTTTCAAGAATATGAAGCAGTTTTACCATTTTTTCAACACCTTTACTGTTTTTAACAGATTTATAAACTGACTGCACTTCATCCATGCTATCATAACTGACAGTATAGTTTTCTCTGTTCCCATCATTCATTCGCACAATTATTGTAAATTCATCGGGTTTATTTTTATTTTTCTTGACATGGCGTTTTACACTGAACGGACCTGCGTATGTTTTTTTGTGGAAGGAGAGGTTAAGGTATAATTTTCAGGATTAATATTCAAATGCCATTTATATTTCGCACACTCATCTTTTGCCCGCTCAACAAGAAGCAATGCGCTTGAGCCTTCCTTTTTTAATAATTCAATTCCGCCATCTTTTACCTTTATCCCATTAAACGATTGGTTGTAAGAATAATTGTTATTTATTAACATATATTTCTCCTTCTCAGATAATAAAGCATGTAAAAATAAAATTTGCGTATTTTTGTTGTAAAATATAACAAAACAGGTCTGAATTTCAGACAAACAAAAAGAAAGGATAAATATGTTGACAAAAAGTTCTAGTTTAACAGCACAATTCTACGGAATTGATTTTAGCAAATATTCATCAAAAGTATCAGCATTTGTTAATGAATTTTCTTCAAGAGCAAACAAAAAAGGTCAGTTTTTAAATTGGGTAAATTTACCTGCGGAACAATTAAAAAGAGTTGATGAAATTTATTCATTGGCTTCCGGCTTAAAATCTGCAACAGGTGCAAAAACTCTCAGCGTAATGGGTATTGGGGGGTCAAAACACACAGTAGAACACATGTTATCAATTAATGGTCTGAATGTTAACAGATCTGATGTTGAATTTTATTCAGATATAGATTCATCAAGCTGGGAAAGATTCTTATACAGACTCGGCAACGATGTAACAAAATCAAATTATTTAATTGCATCAAAATCAGGTTCAACATTTGAAACAAAAGACGGTTTGTTAAGAATATGGAGCAAGTTAATTGAAGCATACAAAGCTCAGGGTAAATCTGAAGAAGAAGCTAAAGCATTATCAAATAAACATTTTATAGCAGTAACAGACTGCAACGCTGAAAAATCTGAACTCCGCAGAACTTCAAACGAAAATCATTGGATTGGCGATTTATACATTCATGATGATGTTGGCGGAAGATTTAGTGCATTTGACGATCACGCATTATTCACACTTGCATATGCAGGAATGAAAAAAGAAGATATGATTACCATGCTTAAAGCAGCACAAAATGTATCAGAAGAATCATTAACCGCAGATATGGAAATAAATGATGCACTAAAAGAGGGTATTTTCTGGGCGGATGCAAAATCAAACGGAATAGATGCTTCAGTTCATCAATATATGGGAGCTATTTTTGAAAACACTGTATATTGGCATGCTCAAATGCAGAATGAATCAGTAAAAGATACTTTAAAACAGGTTGCAAAAGTTCCTGATGCAATGCATCACTCTGCGGAGGCACATTTTAATCCGGCAAATAAACTTGTATTTGCTCTGACTGTACCGGCAGACAACGGCGTATGCAGAGAAAATGCTCAAAGCTATATTGAAGCGTTAACAAAATCATACTCTGTAACAGGTTCATTATTTGTAGAAAAAGCAGAAACACAAGGAATGGGACTCACTCCTGAAGCAGCAGGCAGATTAACTCAATTAAGAGCATTTGCTACTGTTTATCAGGAAATTGTAACAAGAATTATGAATAATCAGAGCTTCCCTGAAGTTCTTGATTCTGTACTTCAACCGCATGTAGAATTTTACAAAAAGAATTTAAAAGGCGGAGTTGTAGTACCGGGACGCATTTCATAGTTTTATAAAATACATAAAATATAAGAGGAATGATTTTTCAATCATTCCTCTTTTTATATTCAACAACATTACTCACTATTTACGAAAGGGCCAAAAAATATACTGCTCTTATTTTGCTTCTTTTGCAAATATTTTATTTGCTACAGTTTTTACAGCTTCGAAGTCAAAACCTTCAGTAATTTTTACTTCGTACCCTTCCTGTTTTCTTTTTGTATCAGCGTATGCAGCTTGTTGGGTATATTTAACATCAGGAGCGCTGTTCTTTCTTAATCTGTCTGAGTTAATTTCAACTGCAACCATTTCACCGTTTTGATCATATAAAGCAGTTACATATCTGCTGCCGCCGTATAACAAGCCGCTTACACCTGCTTTAGCCTTGTCTAAGATGTTTTTGCTGTCGCCTGCTTCGTTACCGAATTTTGCTGTTTTGTATGTATATTCTTGACCGTTGATAACTTTTTTACCTTCTTTAATATAAGGATGTTGTGCATTATATGCCAAAGTAATTAATGTTTTATTTGCTTTTGTGAATTTCTTTTGAGCTTTAGCTCTGTGATCAGTATTTCTTGGAACAGTTGTATCAATAGCTGCTTCGTCATGAGCCTTTTCTTTCTTCATTTTTTCTTTAAGAGCTTTCTTTTCAGCTTTTGTCATAGGAGCTTTTTCTTCAACGCCCTGTGGTTCATCATTTGCAACTTCATTTTCTACAGCAGGAGCTTCTTCTGATTTAGCAACCTTTTCAGCTGCTTCAACATTTGCTTCTTCTTTTGCAGCTGCACCTAATGAGATGCCCATTGCTGAATATAATTCTGCCATTTCATCTTTTGTAAAATCAATTTTTTGATTTGGTTGAACTATGAAGCTTGTATGATAACCTGCTCTTGATTTATCAGTACCACCTGTAAAAATTGTTGCTGCACCAACTTCTTTTCTTTTTTCATTGATTTTAACTAAAGCATCGATTGTTTTGTCCCATTGTTGTGCAGAAATCTTTGCATCTTTCCCTACGTGAGCTCTGAGTGCCTGAGTAAGACCTTGTCCTCTAGTAATTTGAATCTGTGTTGAAATTTCGTTAGCCATAATACCTTTCCTCGCTTTCTATTTCCTAACTTGTGACAATATAAAATTGTCTATCCCCTAAATTTACTTTCTATACTTCTATAAAGTATTTTTGTTTTTTCAAATTGCCTTTTATGTTTCATAAAAATTTTCTCAAAAATGAAAAACCCTTATTTTATAAGGGTTTTGGTCGCTTAACATTTGTAACATTTCTAATTTTATCTCATCTGAATGGAGGATATTTTGACTAATTATATAAAGAGAAATAATAATTATCCGACATGGTTAATATAGATAGATATGAAAAACGCAAGTTTTTCATACCTCCTCCCCAAGTCTGGTAGCCGTTTTTTCAAAACGGCTTTTTTTTACCCGCCGAGCAGAGGCAGGAGCGAAGCGACAGTTGAACAATTATGTAAAAATGAATATTTTTACTAATTGTGAACGTTGCCGTTTATCGCGAGGCGGGAAGCATGAGCAGAGGCAGGAGCACTCTGCCGAACAAAATGTGAACCGTTGAACATTTTGTGAGAGGAAAGAGTTGAACAATCATGTAAAAATGAATATTAAACGAGCGAACAAAGGCTGAAGCCATCGGCGAAATCGTCAGGCACTCGGCAAGACAAATGAGCCGATGCGAAAGCCGTCTAATGTGAGCGAAGTGATTTATTTTGTTTTGAACGGTGCAGTTTATTGCGAGGAGCAACTCGCTGAGCAGAGGAATGAGCGAAGCGAAAGGTGAAAAACAATAATCGGAAAATGAATATTTTTCGATTTCGTTTTGAACGGTTCCGTTTACTGCGAAGCG
>CADAJP010000009.1 GCA_902788345.1 uncultured bacterium
CATGTATGAAGCACGCCGCCAGCGTTCGTCCTGAGCCAGGATCAAACTCTCCATTGTCAGAAAGTTATGTCCATCCTACCATCTAGATAGGTTTGACTCGTTTTTTAACACTAGCTTTCGCTTTGTGTCTGTCCGTTTAGCACTCGCAATAAACACCACCGTCTCCAATTAGTAAAAATATTTATTTTTACATAATTGTCGAACTCTCGCCTTTCAGGCTCGTGGTTCTGCTCGTGCTGAATCATTTTCTTTTGAAATTAACAAGTATTGTTTCGTCTTTTTGTATGGTCACATATTTTCATATGCACCCACACTGCTATTCTGTTTTCAATGTTCTGTATTATTCACTCCCAACGCACAGCCCAAACATTGAGCCTTTCGCTATCGGGGTAATTCAAAAACCAAGCTATTTAATCTCGGTTTCTTCATACTACTACTTAAAATTCTATTGTCAAGTAATATTTTAATAAAACTTAAAAATTTTTGCTATTTATATTTTCAAGCTATCCATGCATAACGCACATTTTCTATTTTAATACATAAAAAACTAAAAATCAAGTACTATGTTTAAAATATTTTATATTAATTTATATACCCATTTTTTCAATAATATCAATGATTTCCCGAGCTGTTGGGATATATGTGCATGCCATTTTATTATTCTTTAATTTACATTTTCTTTTAAAACATGGTTGGCATGCCAATTCATCGCCGCCAATTGACACATATTTATTTTTATCGCCCAAAGGTCCGAGAACATCTTTTGGAGTGCAGGTGAATATTGCAATAACATTTGGGTTCTGTGTTGCCCATGCCAAATGAGCACTCCCCGAATCAGGAGCCAAAACAAGTTTTGAACGGGAAAAAATTTCCGCAAGCTCTAAAATATCCGTTTCCCCTGCAAGATTTATACCATGCCCCTGGGAAATATATTCTATTAGTTCATTGTCATTCGGTCCGCCGGTAAAAATGATATTGGCTTTATCTTTTAAATAATTAACAACTTTACGCCAGTTATCCTTATCCCAATGCTTATTTGCCCATGTAGTTGCAGGAGCAATAGAAACTATCGGCTTTGATAAATCTAAATTCGACAGCAAATAATCAACTTTTTTAATCTGCTCATCAGTTCTTGGCGGAAGCGTAACTTTTATATCCTCCGGTTTTACATCTATACCAAGATAATTTGCATATCTTAAATAGTTCATAACAATCGGAGAATCAGGTTTATATGAAATATTATCTATCCACTCATTCCCGCCCAAAAGCGAAAATTCTCTGCCCTCTTTTGAAATAATCCTCCTTTTTGCACCGCAAAAAAGCATCCAATATAAACTTTTCAGCATCATTTGAGAATCTATTGCAATATCAAATTTTTCAGCTCTCAACTGTTTTAAAATTGACAAATATTCCCTAAAACTCTTTAAAGACGGCCCGCGTTTTTTCCATTCCTTTATCGGCACTAGAATCGCTTTATCTACACAAGGATTATTTTCAACAATCTGAATACCCTTTTCCGACACAAGCCAAGTAATCTCATAACCTGCATCACGCAAAGCATTTGCCAAAGGAATGTTAAATATAACGTCACCCAATGATGATAATTTTATCAATAATAATTTTTTCTTTTCTGACATAAATTTATAATAGCATAAAAATTTTATTAACCCCGTTCGAGTTCATAAATTCTGAACTCTGCAGGTTCAAGTTTGTCAAAATGAATATTATCAGAATTTTCAATACCCTGAGGTTCGTAATCCTTTTCTTTTAACATATACTCATTTTTTAAATTATAATCTGTCGGAATCGCAATATTCTTATCAAAAACAGCATACCCGTCAACAAAATCTTTATAGCTTTCACCGGTTGGAGAAGTTATCATGACTTTTTCTGTCGGAGATTTGTAATTCGCAACTACCAAATATGCAGTTTTCATAGGTTCTCTTGTAATCAACCACGCGCAAAAACCATCGTCATCTTCCACAATAATCTGGGCTTCACCGTTCGGAATTATACTATTGTTTTTTACAAATCTGTCTAATGCATCAAATTTTGTATAAAAATCCTCATTATCATTACGATACATTGAAACTTCTTCACCAATTGTATATTCCAAACCGCCCTGAGTGAAACTTTCATCACCATCTGCGTACATCATAGGACGCTGTGCATATTTCCCGCCGGGTAATAATTTGTATTTTGCCCACTTGAATAACGCACCCTTTTCACCCATCTGCGCAGGATACTGATCAATTACATGAAATTCGCCGTCCTGATTATTATAGGTTTTTAAAATAGACATCATATTTCCTGATTTGAATTTAGAATTATATACTGCAAGATTTTGATTATCATCCATAATTTTTTCAGGTGTTTTATCAAACTGGGAGATAATATCATTACCCCACAAAATGTCAAATTTCATATCTTCATGATACTCTTTGTAGTAATTATCCCAAAGCATATATTCTGCCAATGTTGCAAAATAAGGAATCTTTTTCTTCATCGTGGAATTTAGTTTATTCAAAACATATCTTGGAGCTCTGTAACTAATCGGTCTGCCATTTTGTTCTGAAACTTCGTCCACAACGTGATCAATATGATCCACCCGGAAGCCGTCAAAGTTGTAATCTCTTTGAAGCTCCTCAAGACTATTTATAAATAAATCTATAACATTTTCATTAAATTTACCGTTTTCAAGATTTACAAAATAGTAAGGAGTTTGACAATCAAGATTTGCAAGCGGGGTAACATCATCACCTTTAAAATCAAAATGCTTGAACATCGGGTATCCGCCGCACTCACTCATTCCGTCAAAAACAGGAACTCCCGCACTACACCAAGCACCACCGGGAGCAGGCCACAAACCTTCATTTATTAATAACTGGATAACTTCTATCTGCTTTGTTATATCATTTTCTGACAAAACTTTTTTTTCGGAAAATTCATGAACTTTTGCAACCAAATCCTTTACGCGTTTATGAATTTTTGCCTGATAAGATTTTTCCAACATTGAATTTGAAAAATTCTTTTTGTGTTCAATCATTAAACTTTCAAAACTGTCAAACAATTCCTGATACGCCGGACTCAAATCGCCGCTGTTACCTTTTAATCTCTGCAAATAAATATTCTTGGTAATTTTTATATCATCTTCATCATTATCTTTTGATAAAAATTCTGCAACCTCATCAACTTTTGCTTCAAGCTGCTTTTGAATTTCTACCACATCATACCATCTTGCAACCTGAGGATTTGCAAGTACAAATTTTGAAAATCTGCCGGTCTGAGGCAATATATCATATATAACAGGATGACCTGCAAGTTGTGCCATTTCAATAAATGTCTGAAGCTGTTGTTTTACATTCAAACCCGTAATTTCTTCAATATATTCATCATTTAATTTTGAACTTACTGCACTGCTTTTTGGCAAATACGCACAACCAAATTCTCTCGGGTGAAACGGTATTAAATATATTGTAGTACCATAAATTTTGTTATCTAAATTTCCGCTTGGTAATATTAATAATTGTCTTAACCAGTCGAAAAATTTACCGGTTTCCTTTGACGAATTTCCATCCCCCAATGATGCCAAATTTATTAATTTAATATCATGTCCTTCGCGTTTGAACCAATCTGCATTTTTTTCATGGTTTCTTGCCAAAACGCTGACCTGATTACTTTTAAAATTAAATTTTCCGTCTTTAAAAATTTTATTCTGAATCCATTTTTGCTCGAGAGCATATAAAACTTCTTCATTTGTTAATTCAAGCTGAGCTTTTCTGAAAGAATAGGTTAAATAACCATATTTTTTTATGTGCATTTCCAGATATTTTTTACGAATTTCTGAAATATTTTCAAAAGGATATGCCTTTTTTAATATCTCATAAATCCTGTTTAATTCCCTATCTGAAACCTCATCTCTCTCTTTTTTTGCAAACAAAAAATCTAACATTAATTTCTCCTTATAAACATCAAAATTGTATCATGAATATATACTAAATTAATCTTCATGATAAAACTTCGTTACAATTTGTGAATATATTTTTTAATTAAAAATTTATATGTTATTTGCACAAAAAATATGGGATTAAAAATATTATAAATATACATTTTTGAGGATATTATTTTATGGAAATTTTGTTGAACGATAGTGAAAAAATGAAGGATTTATACACATTAATAAATGCTTTCAGATTAGAAAATGCTGAAAAATTAATTTCAGAATTTATATTTGAAAATCCTGCAAATAATAATATTAATTATATTGGCGAATTAAATAAAAATGATGCAATGTTTTAATTAATTTTGCAAATAATTTTGCACTTTACATGTCTGAGAATCTTCAATTATTCGCACCATTTCATCAGATAAAATTTGACGTGCCTCTGTACTGTTTTCTTTATTCACAGATTTCATTTTTTGCATCATTGAAGCAAGCTGATCTTTAGATAAACTGCATTTTATAACCATGATTTTATCATCTATGTCCAGACTGTAAACCGTACTTTTTGTGACACATTTTCCGTTTACCCAACCGATTATCTGCTCTGTTGATTTTATATTGAGATATGGAGAATTTTCATCTTCAGTTTTAATTTGCGCAGTATATTCATCCGTATATGGACTGCAATTTTTAAGGTGCTGAATATACTCAGGAGCATAAGTAAAATTACCTTGTGCAAACACTACAGATGCACCTAAAATTATTCCTGCAGAAATAATAATCTTCTTAATCATACATATACCCCCTTTTATTTTGAAAATACCCAAGTACCTTTAGCACTTGTTGTTATGACAGTTTTTCTTTTGCTTTTGTCTTCTTGCTGCGGTTGTTTTTTTTCTTTTGTAACCGGTTTTTTTTTTGAGCAATTCTTGTATCTTTTTGATAGTTAGAATTAAATGCACCTGCAACCAGAGTTGAAGTATAATCAGGTGTTGTATGTGCATAGTCAAATAAAATTACACCGTTTGAATACATTTTACGGGTTTCAAATATTTGTCTGACCAAATCTTCACTTGTTCCGCCCATAAACGTAACAAATAAACCTGCATATAATTCTGTTTCCGGAGCCTTTACACTCATTACATCTCTCATCATAGATGAAAGCATTTTTGAATCATACGTCAAAAATAAAGGTGTAAAACCGTCTATATAATTATTTTTTGACCAATTTCTCCAATCCTGCTGTTTTGTAGCTAAAGCTGAAGCTATATCAGGAAATATTACCGTACTTATATATGTGTTATGTTCTCTGCCCAATGTACCGATTTTTTGAACAAAATTTGTTATTGCATTTCTTCTGTAAACATTCCAGTCATACCACGCAGCATCAGATATTGTTAAATCAATAGGATCTACTCCGTACATTGCCTGAAAATCATTTCTTGCATATTCGGTAAACCCCCATGCTCCACCTACATTACGAGGATTTGAATTTGGGTATCTTATATAATCAAGATTTATTCCGTCAGGTTTGTACTCAGTAATTATTTCGGTTATTAATTCTTCCAGAAAGTCCTGCACTTCAGGGTTTGCCGGATCTAAAAAATAACCGTTATGCTCTGCAGATGATTTTGTTGCCCCAACATTTCCTGCAGTATTTTTTGTTTTGTTACCCCATTCAGGATGCAGCGCAAGAATACTTGAACTGTCGCTATACGGGTTTGAATTTCCGACATAAAAAGACTGAAACCATGTATGAACCTTTATTCCCCTCTTATGAGCCTCTTTTACCCATATCTTTAACGGATCAAAATCTGCAAACTGAGGATTTTGAACAGTAAAGCCGTATTTATTCATTGTTTTACTCGGGAAAATTGTCTTCCCATGATAATAAGTTTCCAAAAATACGGCATTAAATCCGTTCTCTTTTAAATTATTAAGAGTGGCAATAATTTGTTCTTCCGTGTGTTCGGTTGGTCTGACCCAAACTCCGCGCATTTCATCTTTTATATAAGGAATAGCGGTTTTTATCGCCATATTAGCGGAATTTATTGCTTCCTGAGAATATTGTTTTACCAAATCAATATTTTTTGCGGAATTTTTTGCCATCTGCAAATAATTTTGAGCGGTTTTTATATGCCCATAAGCTATATCAGGAGAATAATCCTTCATAATTTGTTTATAATAATTTGTTATTTCTACAGCTTCATCTATCTTTGTACGAGCATCATAAGTATAACTTTCCGAAGTCGTATATACGGTAATTGTTGAATTAATCATATCAACAAAAACTTTTGAACCGACAGAGATATTTTGACTTATCCAGTTTTTTGCAGTTCCATGCCCGCTTATTACAATACCGCCTTCAGGAATAGCAGAATCGGCCCCGCTCATTGAAGTTACAATATTATCTTCTACAACAGCTTCCGTTCCAAATTCATTTGTCCCTGTGTGCATACCGTAACTTGGAGTGTAAATGACAAGTTTGTTAGGCCCTCTGCCCCCCGGATAAGATGTCGATGAAGACGGATCAACAATATCTACACGCCTTTTAGCCTGTTTAAATACTACTTCTGATGAATTTAATTTCAAAGGTTCAAAAGCTGCAATAGTCTTTACAGACAATGTTTCTCCCAATACCTCACCGCTTTCTGATGCCTGGGTAAAATCTATACATTCATCATCCTGTGCATATGCAACAGTACCAAATGCAATAATACAACATATTAAGGCTATGATTTTACTGATTTTCATTGCTTACTTTCTTATCCTCTTACTATCATATCCTGTAGATGAGTAGTTTGCACCCTCTATATCTTGTATTTTTTTACTTATTTGTACATCAGGTTTTGAAGCTACACTATTTTTATAAAATGCGGCAGCTCTTTGCAAATCACCATACTGTTCGTAAATATATCCCATCTTTTTGAGCAGTTCTGAGGGCTCTTGCTTGAATCCGCAAGCCAATGCTTTTTGATAATATTTTATAGCTAATTTATAATTATTTCGTGAATAATAATATTCTCCAAAATAATAATTTGCATCAGGATCTCTATCATTAATTCCTAAAGCATTATAAAAATATGCCTTGGCATACTTATCATACCCGCGCATGTCATATATTCTGCCAAGAATTGTGTAATACTTTACATTGCCTTTGTCAGTGTTTGAAAGAATATAGTATCTTGTGGTTGCATTTTTAAGATACTGTTCCCTTTTTTCTTTATCTTCCTCTTTTAAGGCACTCTGAAAATAACCGTCAGCTGCGGTTTTTATTTCATTTACATTAAATTTTGTATAATCTACACTCAGACTTTCTTCTTCATCTAAAGGTACGGCAACGGTTTTGTTGTTCATATTGAAACAACAAACACCGGCAAATATAACGACCGCACATATTATAGAATTATAAATCGTTGTAGCTATTTTCCGGTAATATGTCATGGTGATAGAATGAATAATCATCCATTGCAGGATCTATATAATATTGCAATTTCTTAAAAAAGCGCTTTGTCTTAGATGAATTTTTCAGTTCAAGTTCCTGAGAACTATAAAATTCTTCACCCAATGCACGAGCTCTGCTTATATTAACAGTATCATATATTTGTTTTGAATACCCGTTGTTCATCATATACTCTTTGGTTAATGTTTTATCAACAGTAACCGCAGCATTTGATGCAAGCTGAGTTATAAAAATAATTAGTGCAACAGATAATATTTTTAATTTCATAATAACCTCTTTATTTGGTATTATAACTTTTTTTTACAAAAGATACAAGTATATTATGATTTATTTACAAATTTATCCTGTTAACTTATTGAAATATGTGCATTATGTATAAATAATGTGTTATAATAAGTGAAGGGAGATAACAAAATGAACAAAAAAAGTATTTTAGTAATATTTGCAATATTGATTTTACCCTTAACAGCTTTTTGGTGGCTATCTTCAGGAAAAAGCTCAATTGCAGATGCAAACACAAATTTACCTCAGGTTATTAAATTTTCATCAACAATGTGCCTTGAATGTAAAGAAGTAGAAAAAATATTCAAAGAGATTTTACCAAAATATCAGGATAAAATTTTATACAAAGCAATTATTGTGGACAGCAGAAAAGATATGGATAACAAGCTTATTAAAAAATATAATGTTCAGCTTGTACCGACAGTGATTATGCTTAATTCTAACGGTAAAATATGTCAGAAGATTGAAGGCGCAGCCTCTAAAGATCAATATGAAACATACATACAGGACTGTAAATAATGGAAGAATTAATCGTTTTATTTTCTGACCAGACAAGCATATATATTTTGCTCGCCGCCTCATTTTTAGGCGGTTTGATTTCTTCAATTTCACCGTGTTCATTGTCAATGCTGCCGCTGATTATCGGATATGTCGGCGGATACTCGGAAGAAAAACCGTTGAAAACTTTTGTGCAGATGATATTTTTTGTTCTTGGCGCAAGTATCGTCTTCTCAATAATCGGAATATTTTGCGCATTGACAGGTAAAATATTTGTAGGCAATCCTTATTTTGCACTTGTTGTCGCTTCCGTAATTTTAATTATGGGATTAAATATTGTAGGATTGTTAGATATTCAAATGCCTGCAATTATTAAAGAAATTCCTAAAAATAATTTTAATAACGAATTTTTATATCCGATTCTTTTAGGTGCTGTTTTTGCATTGATAGGAACACCTTGCTCTACTCCGATACTTGCAAGTATTATGGCATTTGCATCTATCGGAGCGAAAGTATCACATGCAGTATTGATGCTGTTTTTATTTTCTTTGGGGCAAGGAATCATATTCATTCTTGCAGGGGTTATAACTTCAAAACTCAAAAATTCTGACGGTAAATTTTATGAATTATCTGAAAAAATAATGAAAATAAGCGGAATTTTGCTAATTTGTGTCGCAATATTCATTTATTACAAAGTTTTCGGAGCATTGATTGTTTAAAAATTTCAATTTGGTGTAAAACATCACACCATTACTTATAAAAAACTCACCCCAAATTCTAATATTCAGAAATTCATATTATATTTATATTTACAAAAGTTCACAGTTATTATTTTGCAGGGTAAATTTCAATATAATTTTTTAAAATCTCTTTTTGGAAAATATCAGGTAAATTACTATATTCAACAACATCAACCAAAAATGGAATATCGCTATCCGATAAAAGACTTTTTAATTCTCCAAGTGAGCATTTTTCATCCCTAAAATCAATTACGGCTAAATCTAAATCACTACCGTCATGAAAATCTCCTCCTAATCTGCTTCCATAAGCCCATATTGTCGCTTTTGGGCAATAAGCATTAAAGACATCTAATAACATTTGTAAATACTCAGATTTTATTGATAAATTACTCACCATCAATAACCTTTTTTAAATTTTTTGCATCAGTTAAAAATTTATCTATAAGTTTTAAAGTATCATTTGCGAATGCAACACCATAATTATGAGCAGTATTATTACGATTATCGCGATAAACCATCCAACGATTTACAGCATCTTCATCGATTAAAGAATATTTAAACGCATGACGAAATATATCTTTAAAATTTAAACTGTCAACCATTTTCTTTGATGCGAAATACGGCAGTATTTTTTTCTTTAAAAGTTTACCACACTGCTCTAATGTCATTTCAAAACCTTTAACCAGAGAATTTCGATACATTTCATAATCAATACTACCTTCTTCAGTAGTTTGTATCATTTCATAAGATTTTTCCAATGTATCAATACATCTTTGTAAATATTCAGTATTTATATATTCCATACTCTTACCTCAAATATATAATACCAGAAAATACCACTTCTATCAAATATATTTACCCCCTTAGTCGATAGAGAAGATTTCACGAATATCATCCATTGTAAGAGATTTTGTGATATTTCTGTCAACGGAAATTACGCTGTCAACAAGGTCGCGTTTAACTCCTTTGAGTTTTTGGATTTTTTCTTCAACGGTGTTCTTTGTAATAAGCCTGTAAACAAATACCTTCTTTGTCTGACCGATACGGTAAGCTCGGTCAGTTGCCTGATCTTCAACAGCAGGGTTCCACCACGGGTCATAATGGATAACATAATCAGCACCTGTCAAGTTCAAACCTGTACCGCCGGCTTTCAAACTGATTAAGAATATCGGTATGGACGGATCATTATTAAATCTGTCAACTGCCTGTTTTCTGTCTTTTGTTTTACCTGTGAGATATTCATATTTAATACCGGTACGATCAAGCCAATCTTTTATAATATCAAGCATGTTTACAAACTGGCTGAACAATAATATTCTGTGACCTTCTGATACAATTTCTTCCAGCATAACTTTTAATTTTTCAAATTTACCTGAAGAAATAACATTCGTTACGCTGTCTTTGTCATAAAGTCTTGGGTGGCAGCAGATTTGACGCATTCTGAGTAATGCCGAGAATATCGACATTCTGCTCTTTTCAAGTCCGTTTTGCTCAATTGATTTGAATAATTCTTCTTTGGTAGAATCAAGAACTTGCAGGTAGAAATCTCTTTGATCATCTGTAAGTTCGCAGTATGCAACGTTTTCGACCTTATCAGGCAAGTCTTTTGCAACATCTCGTTTCATACGGCGTAAAATAAACGGATAAATTTGTAATTTAAGACGTTTTTCAACAATTTTGTCATGGCGTTCCATAATCGGATTAACATATTTTGAGTTGAAATCGCTCATTGAGAACAAAAATCCCGGCATAAGAAAATCAAATACACTCCACAGTTCTTCGAGTTTATTTTCAATAGGAGTACCGGAAAGGGCAAGTTTATGATCTGCCTGCAGCTGTTTTACAGCCATTGCCGTCTGTGAAGTTGAATTTTTGATATTTTGAGATTCATCTAATATGATATATCTGAAATTAATATCTTTTAATTTTGCAATATCACGCCTTACCAATGCATAACTTGTGATTACAACATCATAATCATTAATTTTTTTGAAAAACTGCTTTCTTTCTCCGCCCTGCAATTTTAAACAGGTTAAATCAGGTGCAAACTTTTGAATTTCACTTTCCCAGTTAAATACAACCGTTGTCGGTGCAATAACCAAAGTCGGACAAGGACCGTCAACTTCTTTTGCTTTTTGGATAGCTGTCAGAGCCTGCAGAGTTTTACCTAAACCCATATCATCTGCTAATATTCCGTTCAAACCGTATTTATACATGAACCATAACCAGCCGAAACCTTTTAGCTGATATTCACGGAAGTCAGCATTTATACCCTTCGGCAGTTCAAGGTTTTCAGAAGTCGAGAAGGTTGACATTTGTTCCCAAAATTCTTTAAATCTGTCGCTTAAAATAAGCTCTACCCCAATATTTTTAAGCTCATTAATCAAACCTGCACGGAAAGTTTTAACAGTAAAACTGTTATCTTCATTTCTGTAAACATCAAATGAATTAAATGTTTTCATCATTGCATAGATGCTCTGAACAGGATATTCAACAAAACCGTTACTTCTTATTCTTGAATATTTTTCATCTTTTTGTGCAGTTTCATAGATTTCTTCAAAATCTATAATCTCATCCCCAACCTGACCGTAAACAGAAACATCAAAACTATCAGACTGATCTTCTGAAAAGTCAATTTTTGCACACAATTTAAACGGATTATCCATTATTTTGAAGAAAGACATATCATCTTTTTCTTCAAATTTCCAGCCTTCACCTGCCTGTTTTAAGTAATAATTGTAAAAATCGATTGCGGTTTCTTTTTCCAAAGCCAGATTATTTGTCTGCATCGGAATAAATTTACAAGCCAAAAGCATTGCATAGGCTTCATTTTCGTGTTTAATGTTGCGTTTTACCCAATATATAACATCGTCCTCACCTTTTTCACCATTCTTTTTTACTGTGATATAAGGTAATTTATCACCTGCAGTTTTGGAATAAGGAACTCTCACACCGTCATATTCAAAATTTAATTCAGCTTTAAGGCTTTGGTCATAGTCAATGCCCATTGTTACGACATTTATAGGCGGACGCTCCTCAAGCATAAGTTTTGAAATCTTTTCATCAACCACAACATCCATAACTTCACGAAGTTTTGGTAAGTCTTCATAAATAAATTTTCCGCACTCTGCATCTTTTAAATCAGTAAATGATGATTTTGTAATACTTTGGGGAAGTGACTGAATCGCAACATTTGTCGGGAACATAACATTTTTGTATCTTCCCCACTTTAAGTGCCTTGAAAAATATCTTACTT
Organism: uncultured bacterium; assembly: GCA_902788345.1. Taxonomy (GTDB): domain Bacteria; phylum Cyanobacteriota; class Vampirovibrionia; order Gastranaerophilales; family Gastranaerophilaceae; genus Zag111. The sequence goes on from CADAJP010000009.1 coordinate 12,183, forward strand.
CTTCAAACGGATATACATCATCTCTGTCCGGTCTTTGCCATTCAAGAGATAAAAGAAGCGTACCGGGAGTTTGAGAAGCATTTACATATAAAACCAGCTTCCATTCTTCATCAGTAAACTTTAATCTTTCTTTGGTTCGTTCATCCAAAACTTCATCAGCTTTTGCCAAAAGTGAAAATACAGAACCAAATTTGGCAATAGGAATATCGTACCAGCCGGCTTTTTTATCCTGTCTTGATATTTGCAAAAGCTCTTTAAATATTAAAAGCTCGACTTTTTGAGATTCATTTAATTCAAAACTTTTATCTTTTCTTTGTGCTTCAAGTACCGCACGCAAAATAGGTTCTATCTGTCTTATAACCTTGCCGGTTTCTCTTGAACGCACCAACACAGAAAAGAAATTTGCCTTTCTTTTTGCATTGAAATGGAAAATATAATTTCCCTGCGGTTCTTCTGTTAACTGGGTATTTTCATCAGGAAAATCAAATTCCATACCGAATTTTGTAGAAAGCCAATCTTCATAAGCATGAGCATCAATAGCTTTGAGTGCAACCGCAACTGCATGCTTGCACCATTCATCCTTTAACGGACAATTACAACGAGCTTCAACCTTATTCTTTTTAAAGATTAAATCAGTATTATAATGATCTTGGAAATTGCCTTTCACCTTACCCATATAAAAATTCTTTTCAGGGTAATTGTCAAATACCATATCTTTTGTATGATATTCGTAACCTCTGCGCCAATTCCCAGGACCTGCCTGCTCTTTTACATATTTGTAGTTAAAACCTGTTGTACTCATCTATAAGGAGTAATCGCTTTCTTTCTCAAGGGTGTGTAAACATCTATATATAGAACCAACTATCTATAACCTTTCACCCTTCGTTTTTAATTATACAAATAATCAAAAACATGTCAAGAGGGTAAATTAAGCAAAACAATACTACTCTTCTTCAAGACTTAAAATAGCCATGAATGCTTCCTGCGGAATTTCTACACTTCCGACAGATTTCATTCGCTTTTTACCGCGTTTTTGCTTTTCTAACAATTTTCTCTTACGGGTAATATCACCGCCGTAACATTTTGCAAGCACATTTTTACGCATAGCTTTAATATTTGTTCTTGCAATAATTCTTCCGCCGACCGCTGCCTGAATAGGTACTTCAAAAAGCTGTTTCGGGATAATTTCTTTCAGCTTTACGGTAAGTTTTTGCCCGATATAATAAGCACTATCCGTATGACAAATAACTGAAAGTGCATCCACAACTTCACCGGAAAGCATTATGTCAAGTTTTACAAGATTTGAACGTTTGTATCCGCAAAACTCATAGTCCATGCTCGCATAACCCTTTGTGCGTGATTTTAACTGATCATAAAAATCGGTAATAACTTCACTTAACGGAATTTCATAAGTTAAATCAACACGAACTTTATCAAGATATGTCATATTAATAAAAATGCCGCGTTTAGATTGTGCCAAATCCATTAAAGTTCCGACATAATCGTTCGGTGCAAGTATCTGAACTTTTACATAAGGTTCTTCAATAAAATCTCTATACTGTGCATCCGGTAAGTTTGACGGATTATCAATATCTAATACTTCACCGTTTGTTTTATGAACTTTATAAACAACTGATGGTGCTGTTGTAATCAAAGACAAGTCATATTCTCTTTCAAGTCTTTCCTGAATAATCTCCATATGAAGCATACCCAAAAAACCGCACCTGAACCCAAACCCCAAAGCATTTGATGTTTCAGGTTCAAAAGTAATAGAACTGTCATTAAGTTTTAATTTTTCGAGTGCTTCTTTTAAATCCGCATAGTCCTCATTATCAACAGGATATAAGCCCGAAAATACCATTGGCAGAGCTTCTTTATAACCTTCAAGAGCTTCAGAAGCCGGATTTTCGATGGTTGTAAGAGTATCACCGACAAACCTTGTCAATTCTTTTATTGAACCCGCAAAATAACCTACATCACCGCAGGTTAATTTTTTTACGGGAACTCTTTGAGGATTTTGATAACCCAATTCCACAACTTCACACTCTTTTCCGGTTGCCATAAATTTGACTTTATCACCCTGATTTATTGAACCGTCAACTACTTTAAAATAGCAAACCGTACCCAAATACTGATCGTAAACACTGTCAAATATTAATGCTCTTAACGGCTTATCGGAGTTATCTTCAGGGGCAGGAATATAATCAACAATAGCCTCTAATACTTCTTCAATACCAATGCCTGTTTTGGCACTGACAGGAATTGCAATAGATGTATCCAAGCCCAAAATTTCCTCAATTTCCTGTTTAACTTTTTCAACATCAGCAGACGGCAAATCTATTTTATTTATAACAGGAATAATCTCTAAATCCTGCTCAATAGCAAGATAAACATTTGCCAAAGTTTGAGCTTCAACACCCTGAGTAGCATCAACAATTAACAAAGCACCTTCACAGGCAGCAAGAGAGCGGGAAACCTCATAAGAGAAATCAACGTGTCCGGGAGTATCAATAAGATTAAGTTCATAATCTTTGCCGTCATGAGCCTTATAGTTCATTCTTGCAGCATTCAATTTTATAGTAATCCCTCTTTCACGCTCAATATCCATAGAATCAAGCAGCTGCTCCTGCATATCACGCTGCGAAACCGTACCTGTTTTTTCAAGTAAACGGTCTGCCAGTGTTGATTTTCCGTGGTCAATGTGGGCAATTATACAAAAATTTCTTACATTATCTCTTGTTGTCATAAGCAGATTATATATGAAAGAAAATCCCAGAGCAAGAACCTGCGTTAGTTAACAACTAGTTATAATATGTCACACCATTTGAAACATAAGATCTTCTTGGTCTTATAGTATAATTTTTATCAAATCTTGAAATGGTATTGACTGTTCTTGCAACATTTTGAGCCGGAATATTATAGTTTGCAATCTGCGGTTGATTATTACATGCTCTGCATGGAGTTCTTCTGTAAGAATAAGGGTAAGGCATAGCAGGTCTTGAATAACGGCGTCTATACATATTTCCGTTATCATAGCCATACACCTTGCGAGCCCTTTGAACAGATATAGGTGCATGCCAGCCTTGTGAAACTGATACAGGAGCTCCGGCATTGTTATAACGAACTACTGTAGTAGAAGCATTTGCCCCTAAAGTTGTTATAAACAAACATAATACCGTTAAAATAAATTTTTTCATAAATATTCCCCTAGGTTACACTTGTTATAAGTACCATGATTTCAAACATTTTGCTACTTTTATAGTAATTATTTTACTTTTCTTAATACTTATATCAATTTTAAAACCGCACTATGTCTTAAATTTGTACGATTTTCTTTTCTGTATGAATAAAAATATTCATTATTACAACATGTACAATAAGGGCAAATATCAACTTTTGTAATCCCCAGTTCAACTAGCTGTTTTTTATTAATATTTTTCAAATCAACATAAATTTTGCCATCAATAACTTTATACAAGTCTTCAAAATCTTTTACCGTTTTTTTTAGCTGTGTAAAAACTTCTTCTCCGACATTATAGCAATCAAAACAAATTGCAGGACCTATCAGCGCAGCTATATTTTCAACATTTGAATTAAAATCATTTATAAGCTTTTTTGCCGTAATTGAAACAATACTTTGTGCTGTACCTTTCCAGCCGGCATGCACAACTGCACCTATGTTTTGTTTTTCGTCATACAAAATTATCGGAGTACAATCTGCAAAATTTAAAAATACTGCCTGCTTTTTGTTTGTCAAAATTATCGCATCCGTATCAGGATATGCCGAAATATTTTCCTGTGCAATTTGAATATTTGCACTATGGGTCTGAACAGGACAAATCAAATCATTTTCTTCTACACCCAGATAAGATGCCATTATTTTTTTATTTTTTTCAATTTCAGAATTTAAAAATTCCGATTTATCACATATACATATTTCTCTTGTTGTAAAAAACGCCTGCACATTTTTAATTAAATCAGATTTTAGGATTTTTTTATTATCAACCTTATCAAAATAAAACATATAAGACCTCTTTTACACAACAAATTTGGCAGAAATTACTCTGTCTATATCGGCTAAATCCTTTGTTATTTCAATATCAACAAAACCTGCCTGTATAAATAAATCTTTTACCAAATCACTTTCACCAATTCCTAACTCAAAAAGCAAATATCCGCCGTCATTTAGAAATTTCGGAGCTTCTTTAATAATTTTTTCATAAAACTCTATACCCTTTTCATCTTTTGTATAAAGTGCTATATCGGGTTCATATTTAACTTCTTTTTGTATATTTTTCTTTTCAGACTGAGGAATATACGGCGGATTTGAAACAATTACATCAAACTTTTCATCTTCTCTTATTTTTGAAAATAAATCAGATTTTCTGAATAATGCACGGTTAAACAGCTTCAATTTTTCCATATTTTTATATGCGGTTTCCAATGCTTCAAATGAAATATCCGCACCGATTACGGTTGCATTTGTCAATTTTGCAATCATACAGGCTATACACCCGGAACCCGTACACATATCAAGAATTGTTTTATAATCATTATCATTAATTATTCTGATTGCTTTACGAACCAAAATTTCTGTTTCATCACGCGGAATTAAAACAGACGGATTTACGATAAATTTTTCACCCATAAAATCAGATTCACCGATTATATACTGTATAGGCTGTCTTGTAGAGGCTCTTAATTTTGCTTTTTGCTCCACAATTTTTAACTTTTCTTCAGCAAGTTTTTTACCCGATATAATATCTATCAAACTATATCCGGCAAAATATTCTATCAACATTCTGACTTCTATATTTGCCTCATTTTGTTCAATACCTGCATCTGTTAAAATTTTTACTATATCCTGTATAAGCATAAACCTACCGTTTCATTATTTCTTCAATTAAATCAACTGTCCTTTGTGCCGCATGCCCGTCTTCCATACAGCCTTTGGAAGCTAAAAATTTATCAATATCACTTTGATATTTCTCATTGTCAAAATTTTCAATATTTTTTATCAAAGCTGCGTTATCCGAAGATACAGGAAACGGCGTACTTTCAAGCGGATAATAAAAACCTCTGTCGGTATTAAATTTTTCAATATCAGTTGCAAAGATAAATCCCGGTTTTCTGCCAAGCATAAAATCAAAAATACAGCTTGAATAATCAGTTATCGCACAATTTGCACTCACTAACAATTCCTGTATATCAGGATAAAATGTTCCGTCAATAATTTTTTCATTTTCTTTCGGAATTAAATCCCTGTCAATTTTTTTTGCTCTGGGGTGAAGTCTTGAAATACACACCCACTCACCGCCAATTTTTTCTTCAAGAGTTTTTAAAATTCTTTCGTAATCTAATTTGTAACATTCTATATCTCCATCATCACGGAAAGACGGTACATATAATAAAATCTTTTTATCTTGCGGGATTTCATAAAAATCTTTAACTTTTTTGCATATTTCTGCAGAGTCTTTGAAAAAAATATCATTTCTTGGATGTCCAAACTGCTTAATTTCATTTTCGAACCACAAAGCACGTCTAAAAATTTCGTTTTCAAACTTACTATTCGTTAATAAATAATCCCACATAGATGAATCAAATTTTGAACGCTCTACCCATTCCTGTTTAAATTCATTTGTAAAAGCATCAACATCGGCATCGAGTTTTTTAATTCCCAAAGAACCATGCCAGGTTTGAATAAAATACTGACCTTCCTTTTTGGTAAGACCCTTTTTTATAAAATAATTCATACGCTGATTATTCACCCACAATTTTGCACTTGCGAGTTCTTTTAATGCAACCTTCGTTCCGTAACCGACAAGCCTGATATTTTCAGGGAAATTACCTTTTTCAGTTTCTTTTTTTACATTTTTTACAAGCCAAACCAAGTCGTAAGGGAGATTTCTGCGTAATATTTCTTGCGCAATATATTTTGGGTTACATCCGTAACTCCCGCCATTAAAATTGTCAAAAACTATTTTATTCTGTTCTACAGGAATTTCTGCGCAAAATTTTTTATAATAACCTGAACGATTAATGCGTATCGGGATACCCAAAATCGTTATCAGTTTATCCGTACCGGAATTTGTCAAAGAAAATATTTTTTCCAAAGGTCTTAGTTTAGGCATTCTTAACCTCTTGTGAAAGTTTTTTCATCTGCTCTATCTCCTGCGGTGTAAAAACAGATTCATCTGTATGATGAGGACATATACTTTTTGGGAAACTCATATAATTCCCATATATATTTTTTAACATAAAATCAGTATCATTTGGGCAGGAAAAATAAAATTTTTCAAATTTTATTTTCTTTAACGGAAAAATTTGCTCATAATCATATATCCAGTTACTCCACCTGTGAGGAAAATCAATTCCCCAGTGAACAGATGGTTTATTCTTCTCATCAGGCACAATACCGGAATTAATTTTTTCATTTGTAATTCTTTTTAAATTTTTTAATAATTTATCCGTATCTTTTTCCCTGATTAAACTTAAACTCAGTCTTTTTCTTATTGAGCGGATTTTTTTATTAAGTTTTATTTTTTCTTCCCCTCTTACATCTTTTATATAAAAATCATGCGGGAAAATATCCAGAAACAACTGCTTAATTTTTCTGTGCTTAATTTTGAGAATACAAGTTGCCGGAGCATTTTTATCTCTCCACATTTCACAAAATAAATCAGAATCTTTAGTGGAAGAATTGAAAATTTCAGGGAACTTTTCATAATCATCCCGCATCATATCAACATCCGTATCATCATCCCACGGAATAAAGCCCCCGTGTCTTTTTGCACCCAGCAAAGTACCACCGCTGAGCCAATAACGAATATTGTTTTCACAACACACCCTGTCAAATTCTTTTAATATATACAAAAGAGCGTATTGATATTCCCGTAAAAAACCTGTACTCGCCGGAATTTTTGTTATATCATCATACTTTGAATAATCAGACTCTATATCTTTTGTATTTTTTTTCTTTAGTACACGTATCCTTATGCCAAAAATTTTAATTAATTTATGGCTGTAATCCGCATCGCTTATTGAAAATATATTTTCCAAAAAATTCATCTCAAAAAGAATAATAACACAAAATAAAACCCTCTTCAAAATGAAGAAGGTATATGTAAGATAGGATAGGATTGATCTAAATTATAAATTCACTTCTTTTTTGTGCAAAAAATTTTCTGTAATCGGTAATCTGAGGTTTTTGAACAACATATTTATTTTTTGCCCTGAAATTTTTATTATTAAAATCTAAAAATGTTACCCCAAAAGAAAAAGTAAAAATTGCTATACTGAATATTATTAACGGCAGATATAACAAACTATCAGCTCCTAAAATAAAAATCATGCCGGTACTGAATAATACACCTGAAATATTGAAAAACATAGTAACAAAATACATTAAATTTCTCATTTCATTCTCCTTTTTTACAATCTGATTTCCTTATGTTTTTATGTTATTATGAAGATGCGTCAAATACGGTGATATTGAAAGGGAGAATTTATAATGGCAGAAAAACCGAGATATTCAAGGGTTTCAGATATAATAGAACTTGCAACATTTATGTCCTCCAAAGTTCAGGGTATAACAATTTCAGATATTGAAGAAAGATACAATGTTTCAAGAAGAACTGCAGAAAGAATGCGCGACAGCCTTACATGTATCTTTCCGCAAATTGACGAAATCGAAACAACTGATAACAAAAAGCACTGGGGGTTCATAAATTATTCCGTTAATCATCTTATTACATTTTCCCCTAAAGAAATAGTGAATCTTGAACAATTACAAAGAAGAACCACAAACAAAGAACTCAAAGCAGAACTTACAAATACCATAGAAAAAATTAAATCATTTAACCGCAAAGATGCCCTCTCAACAGAAAATAAAATCGAACTGTTTATGCAGACAGAGGGCTATGCCGTTCGCCAAATGCCAAAATATGAAATAAATATAGAAAAATTAGAAACTGTAAGAACAGCCCTGCAAAATTCCAAAATTATAACAGGAATTTATCACGGAAAGGAAAGAACTTTAGAACCGCTTGGGATGATTTACGGAGAAAAAATATATCTTGTTGCACGGGAAAAGAAAAAAGGGAAAGACATTTATAACTATCTTTTGCACAAATTTGAGAATTTGAAACTGACAGAAAAAACTTTTGATAAGGGTAATTTCAACCTGCAGGAATATTCAAATCAGTCATTTGGGGTTTATCACGGCGAAATACTTAATGTCAAATTAAGATTTACCCCTGAAATCATGCCTGAAGCAATAAAATATAATTTTCACCCGACACAGAAAGTAAAAGTTGAAAAAGACGGCAGTTTAACAGTTACATTTAAAGCAAGCGGCGAAAAAGAAATTATCTGGCATGTATTCAAATGGGGAAAAGACTGTAAAATTCTTGAACCAAAATCACTCAAAAACGAATACAAAAAATATCTTGAAGAAGTTTTAAAAGCACAATAAATAATTGCAAACAACCTTTTTTTAATATAAAATTTTCAATCAAAAGGAGAAATCAATGCTAAGTAATTTTTATATAGAAGAACATGTAAAACAGGCCTTACAGGAAGACATAGGCTTTGGTGATGTTACAACCGAAAGTATTATGGCGGAAGATAAAATTTTCTGCGCAAAATTAACTTCAAGAACAGAAGGAATTATCTGCGGTTTAGAAGTATTTAAAACAGTCTTCAAAATTTTATCAGATAAAGTTGAAGTAAAACTTCATTTTAAAGACGGCGACAAGATTAAAAAGGGTGATGTTCTTGCTGAAATTAAAGGACCTGCAAAATATATTCTTTTAGGGGAAAGAGTTTCTTTGAATTATATTCAGAGAATGAGCGGAATTGCAACAGAAACACGCAAATATCAGGATGCTATAGGCGAACTTCCATGCAAAATCGTTGACACAAGAAAAACAACCCCTAACTTCAGAGCTTTTGAAAAATATGCGGTAAAATGCGGGGGAGGAGCACTGCACCGATTCAATCTTTCAGACTGCGCAATGATTAAAGACAATCACATTCAGGTTGCAGGCGGAGTTACAAACGCAATAAAAATGGTAAAAGCAAACCTATCCCACGCACACAAAATTGAACTTGAATGCGACACTCTTGAACAAGTTAAAGAAGCATTGCCTTTGGGTGTTGATATTATAATGCTTGATAATATGAGTTTAGAACAAATGGAAGAAGCAGTACAGCTTATTGACCACAAGGCAATTGTTGAAGCAAGCGGAAATGTAAATCTTTCAACAGTTAAACAAATTGCACAATGCGGAGTTGACATTATTTCATCAAGTGCAATTGTTGCCAAAGCTCCGACACTTGATTTAGGACTCGATTTTTAAAAAATTATATTTCTGCCAAAACTTCTGTTTTAAATGATGTACCGATTTCTTCATGTGCAAGTACAACAATATTGTTTACATACAAGCTCAACAGTGAAAACATCATTTGTCTGATTTCCATCGGCACAATAATTTTTGGCTCATATATATTGAGTTTTTTTGCTTTTTTAATAATTTTATTCGCAATCTTTTCAGCTATATCCGCATCAATTTTTATCATTGATTCATCGCTGTCATCGACTTCATCAAGTAATTTTGAATAAGTATCATCAGAAAATTCAAATACGCTGATTGTTTCACCGTCTTCATTCAAATATTTTTTGCATATCTGACGGGACAAAGCAAGACGAATTTTATTGATAACATCAACCTTTGAATTATCATCTACAAAATCATTAATTTTTTCAAAAATATAGGTGATATTTTTAATAGAAACATGTTCTTTTATTAAAGAAGTCATAATATATTTTAAATCAGCATAATTTAAAACATCAGGTATTATGTTATCAACAAGAAAAGAATTTTCCTTTTCCACAACATCCAAATACTTATCTATATCCTCATAATCAAGCAAATCATCTACATATTTTACGGCGACATACTCAAGAGCATGCGCAATATATTCAGAAGATGTTAAACCTGTCTGCCAAAAATCTTTGCATTTTTCTTTGTCAATCCATATAACTTTTTTACCGCTTATTTCATCTTCTGCAGTAATAGAATTTTTTATCTTATGTTCTGTATGCACTTCATCAGCAAAAAACATCTTATATTCAGGATAAACCGTAGCTCTGAATACTTCCATTCCGCGTATTCTTATACTAAATTCGCAAGGATTCAAATTTTCATCATCTTTGAATATAACTTTTGGAATTACATATCCATAATTTTCAGTCATATCAAGTCTTGCCTTGACAGTCTGTGCAACAAGAGGTTCTTCACCAAAAGTTTGTCTTTCGGAATCAATAAATCCCAAAAGTTCTTCACTTAAATAAATGGTAAGTTTTTCTTCATGAAGCTTTGAAAACATCAAATCCGGAGAAGTAGCCTTCGTAAGTTCCCCTCTCAAATCATCAAGCTCTTTCAAACCGGAAGAAATTTTGTCGTTAAGTTTTTTTCTTGAACCGGGAGCTTCAGAATCTAATTGTGCCTTAACCTGATTTATTTCTTCTCTTTTTGCTTTTATTTTTCTTTGAATATCAAGACATTTTTCATATTCCGTCATTTTTGGAGAAAGCATTTTTTCCATTTGACTTTTAAAGTCTGAAATACTGATTATATCATTTTCTGCGGAAGAAGTTGATTTAGCTTCACGCATAAAAATACAATTTAACTGGGTATTATCTTCATCATCAGTGCCCACTTCAGTCATACTATATAAATCCCACCCATTCATTGACATCTCATTGAGTAAATTTTGCAACTCCTGAGCATTTTCAGCCGAGCAAGTTTTTATGACATATTCCATCCTGTTTTTTCCGAGCATAATCTAACCTTTCAACAATTTTATTGCTTCAATTGCAGTTTTTATAGCACCGTCTGTATCATGAACAATTGGATTTTCCAAACTTAATTTTTCACGTTCCTGATTTGCTACCGTCAAAAATACAGAACCGACTCTTACCTTTAAATGACTTGCCACAACAAAAAGAGCGGCAGACTCCATTTCAGAAGCCAAACAACCTAAACGCTTCCATGCTTCCCATTTATTTAATAATTCATAAGAAACAGGCTTGGTTTCAGGACTGTGCTGACCGTAAAAAGAATCTTTACACTGAACAATCCCGGTATGATAGTTAAAACCAAGAGATTTTGCCGAATTTACAAGAGCATTTACAATCTCAAAATTTGCAACTGCAGGAAATTCAATAGGAGCATATTCTCTGCTTGTTCCTTCCATTCGGATAGCACCTGTTGCAATGACAATATCACCGCCTTTAACATCAATATCCATACCTCCGCATGTACCTACACGAATGAAAGTATCTGCACCAATTTTGTGCAGTTCTTCCATCGCAATAGAAGCCGAAGGACCTCCTATACCGGTAGAAGTAACACTAACCTTTTCTCCGTCAATGTATCCGGTATATGTAACATACTCCCTGCTATCAGCCATTAATTGCGGCTTATCAAAATATTTTGCAATTTTCTCACAACGCTTGGGATCCCCCGGAAGAATAACATATTTCCCGACATCACCCTTTTTCAATCCAATGTGATATTGCCTGCCGTCTTGTGTATAATCCATATTTATAAAGCCTATTTCAATTTTTGAATGATAAGGTCTGTAACGTCAACACCGCCAACAAATACAACCTGATCTGAGAATATTGCATCTAATTTTTGTGCAACCATAACAGATTTTGCAATAGCCTGAATATTATTCAAGATTTGAGTTTCTTTATCTCTTTGTAATTTCATTAAGGCTTCTTGTTTAGCCTTCATAGTATTTTCAACCTGAGTTTGAAAATTTTGTTTCTGTAAAGGAGTTGTTAAATTCTTGTATTGTTTTTCCTGTTCAAGCATATATTGCTGCAATTCAAGAGTTTTTGCATCAATTTCTTTTACAGCTTGCTGTGCAACTGAATAACTTTCTAAAACTCTCTGATAATCGATATACCCTACTTCAGCTTTTGCACAATTACCAACTGCCAAAATAATTCCTGATACAATCATCAACGCCATTAATTTTAAATTTTTCATACTTCCTCCTGTATAATTTTATTTAGTTATATTTTATTAGTACATCAAGTCGCCTACACCAAATGTAAAGTAACCATGTTTAGCACCATTGCGGCCGGAATTTGTGAGCGGAATACCATAATCAATTGATACAGGTCCCATTCCCGGTACAAATACCTTTAAACCAACACCGGCTGAAACAGCATACATAGGTCTGTCATATATTTTGTTTGATACAGTACCGTCAAATACTTTACCTGCATCCATCCATACTGTAAATCGCAAATTATTAAGAAATGCAATACGCGTTCTGTCCATAAACGGAATTGGTGTTGCAAATTCTGCAGAACCCATTACGAAAGCATTACCTGTACCTACACCACTCATTTTGAAACCTCTGATTGTGTAAGGGCCACCTAAACGATATGCCATAACTTCAGGAATATGTCCGTGAATTGCACCGCCACCCTTAACAGTCAAGGCCAAAGATGATTTCTTTGCAATAGGAATATATTGTTTTATCATACCGGTAAGTCTGCCGTTCGTTTTATTAAAGCCATTCATACCAAAGCTTTCATCAAACCTCAAACTTGCCATTGTACCGTGTCTTGTAACAGTAGCCGAATCCCTTGTATCAAATAACAACGCAGGGCTTAATGACAGGAATAAACCGCCTTCTAACTGTTTTGCACGTTCTGACAACGGAACATTGTATGATCTGTATAACATAGCAATTTTATTAAAATCACCCTCTTTAACATTGATATCTTCTAAACCCAGACTGAAGGTTGCAGTTGCATGTCTGTTTTTCTTCAGTTTATGAGCAACAGTCATTTCTCCGCCAAATCTGCGTTCTATTGCCATAGGAATTTGGTATGAACCAAAATCTCTGAAGAATAATCTTGTATTTAGAGAAGTATCCGCATTAAAGAAATAAGGTTTGAAATAACTCAATTCAGCCTGTAAATTCATATGGTCTTTTACTGAATTATCATTCATGATAACACCGGTACCTGCCAAACCTGTTAAAGATATTCTTTCAGCACGGCCTCTGAAGTTGTTTTCAGAAATACCCAAAGAACCGAACAAACCTGTTACCGTATCCAAACCACCACCGACTGAAATGCTGGCAGTTCTCTGTTCTTTAATTTTGATTGTAATATCATAAGCATCCGGAACATCCTGACTTGGTTCAATCTCTCTTGTAACATCTTTAAATGCCTGAGTTGCATATAATCTTACCAAATCTTCTTTTATAAGATTTTCGTTATAAACCATTCCCGGTTCTGTTAAAATATTTCTTGCAATAATATAATCTTTGGTTTTTTCGTTACCTTCAATCATAATCTTGTCAATAACACCTTCTTTGATACTAATGTTAATAGTACCGTCAGGGTCATCAGTTACAGAATCAACTCTTGACAAAATATAACCTTTCTGAATGTATAAATCCTGAATTTTTGCTATTGCCTGATTTATTTCGGAAATGTTTTGAGGTTTCCCTTTCATACCATCAAGAAAACCTATAATTTCAGATGTCGGGATAACTGTATTACCGTCTATTGTAAAATCTTTTACAGGAATATTTTCCTGAACAACAATCTTTATTGTAACAGTACCGTCAGAATTAACATTCGGAACAGCTTTCATTTTTTCCGTGAAATACCCCGTAGAATATATTGCACGCAAATCTTCCTGTAAGTCAGATTTTGTATATGGTTCGCCGGCTTTCATTTTCATTTTGGATAGCAGTTCGTCTTTTGGAATGGAATTCAAGCCATAAAACTCTATATCTTTAATAATTTTATTTTCTTTATCCGCAGTAGCAGTCGAAGTGTCAATTAAATCGGTAATATCCGGAGTTTTATTTTCAGAATATGCAGACGGTTCAGACTGCTGTTGTTCATAATAATTTTGCTCTACTGTTGAAGGGCCTGAATTTGTGGTATCAAAAACTGTTGAACTTTGAGAAGAAGTTTCCGATTGATAGGCATCTTCCATTAAGCCGGAACCGCCCCAAACATCATCAATAGCAAGCGATGGCACCTGTATAAAGGATACCAAAATAAGTGCTAAAAATATCTTTTTTATAGAGTTCCGAGCCAAATTCTTTTCCTTACGAACTACCACTACCCTCCTATAAGATTTTAGCATAATTAGAAAAAAAGTAAACATATTACATTAGATTATTTACCTAAACAAATTTTATAAATTTTATTTTTATTAATACCGTATAATTCGGATAAAATTACAGAAATATCCTTATCGCTGTACCCCTTATTTTTAAGAAGATTCACCCTGTTTTCTATAAATAATTCATCTAAATTTTCTTCACTGCGGAAAACCATAACAACAAATTCACCCTTGGGTGTATTCGAGCGAAAATTATTCAATATATTACCTATATTATCCACCAAAACTTCTTCAAAAAGTTTTGTAAGCTCACGCCCTACAGCAACCTTCACATCCCCACGTACAGACTGTACTATTTCAAGTGTCTGAACTATTCTGTTCGGAGATTCATAAAATACTAAATCTTCCTCTTCATAATTCTTAATGATTTCTTTTATTTTATTTTCTGTTTTTGGCAAAAAACCTGTAAAAGTAAATTTTTCATCGACTCTTGATATTTGGGAAAGAAATGTTACAAGTGCATTTGCACCGGCTAAAGATGTGATTTTGAACCCTCTGCTTCTGAGTTCTTTTACTATTACAGAACCGGGGTCACATATTAAAGGAGTACCCGCATCAGAAACCAAAGCCATTTTGTGACCTTCTGATAAAAATTTTACAATCTCATCCACGCGTTCTTTTTCATTATATTTATGATAAGAAACACATTTTGTCCTTATATCGTAATGGTTTAAAAGTTTTTGCGTAACACGAGAATCTTCGCAGGCAATTAAATCAACCGATTTCAAAACCTCGACAGCTCTTAATGTTATATCACCAAGATTGCCGATAGGAGTCGGAACAATATAAAAATCGTATTCCCTCATTTTTAGTAATCTCTCATGTTCCAGCTTTTTGAAACTATCTTGTGGAAACATCCTGCCGAATATTTCAAAAGAGGTTCATCGTCAATACCGGACTGAGTATTGCAATGGTCTTCGTTTTCGTCTAAGTCTTTTAAATGACCATCATCGGTAATATACATGACAAAAACATCAGAACCGCTGATGTTTGGCTTATCCGAGCCATTTACATCTATCAGTACTTCCATTTTTTCTATACTGGCTTTATATCGCATACATACAGCAGAATCATTTGTTGTCCTTACACAATAAAAACTTTCAGGAATACCGCCTAAAGAAACTTTTTCAGGAGTTCTGTATTCTGGTGCAACACATTTTCCTGTTCCTGCAGAACCGCAGTTAGAAAGATTGTGTTTAAAATATTTTTCCAAAAAATATTGAGCTCCCTGATCAGCATTTGATGTTTTTACACCGGCACTTGTATAATAAAAACCTTTACCGGTATCATTGTCAAATTGATCAGTCAGATTTTCAATGTCATCTGCATGTTCATCCGTCATAATATGCTTTGTCGCATTAGTAATCTGAGTGCATGTTTTTTTCAACTGTGCACTAACAACTTTATTGCCATATGTATTAAAGAATATTGGCAAAACCATCATTGTAATAAAACCAACGATAGCCAATGCCAGCATTATTTCTATAAATGTAAAAGCCTTTTTCATCTGATTACCTTGTTTTATAAATATATGATATTACTCCCTAAGGAGCCGGACTTTCTTCAGCTTCTTCAGCAGCCGCATAATCTGCAGGATCATCAGGGATTTCCCAGTTATGTTCTGCTACATATTTGAATCTTTTTGCTTCATCTGAAGTTGCATTGGCTGAAGAATATGTGCAATTTCTATCTAAATCAAATTCAAACAAATCTCTGCCGGCAACATTTGGTTTACTGCTGTCACCATTAACATCTACATAAAAATTAAATCCCGGTAAATCATTATTTGCATTAAAGTATAAATCTGCACCGTCAGGTAATGCAATCAAAAATCCATGCGTGGTTAATTCACCGTCACGCAATACTTTAAAATATTTTCTTACATTTGCATTATTAACTTCTCTAAAGAGTTCTGTTTCATTTGATGCAGATACATTTTCTTCAACAAGCATACGCTCGCAAGCATTTACCGTAATACTGAATGATTTTTTAAGTCTTGCTTCCCATACTTTTCTTTGATAATTCATCATTAAAGTAGGAATAGTCATTGCTGCAACAACACCAATAACACCAATAGTAATCAAAACTTCTGCAAGAGTAAAACCTTCTTTATCAGTACACTTATAACCAAAATAACGTTTCATATAAATATCCTCCGGTTGTTTCGTATTATAATTATAATACAATTTTTGGACTTATGCAATATCTCAAAATCGAATAACTGTAGGATTTTTCATTAATTGTAAAAACATGTAAATATTTAGCAAAAAATTATTGCCTTTTGTTTTTAAATCTAGGACAATACAAAAAATGGATTTAGAAAAATGATAGTGGATAGTGTAACAAGATTTCGAATAGATAAACAACGAGAAAAGCAGGGATATCTATCCCATGAAATCGGAACCGCTGTCGATTCATCAACATATAATTCACAATATAATAATCAAGATATTAAGAGACCTTTAAACAACAATCCTTCAGATTTAAGTTTTAAAGGTCTTTCTTTTATACCGATGTATAAAAAAGTCGGAGAATACAGCAAAGCAGAATTTCTTGAATTTTCTAAAAAGCATTTATACAATTTAGGCGAAGATTTATTTAATGACATAACAGTCACCCAAAAAGACAGAACGAATAAATTAATTTCTCTTGATGGTGATAAAATTACTGTCAACAAAAAGACCATCCCTCATTTAGCATGGGATGGTATTATTTATCCGTTCAAGATTTTACCGTTTGATATGTTAAACGGCAGTGTGGAACTTTTAGGCAAGGTTCCGGGATTAAAAAACTGGTCAAAAAATATTTTATCGACAGATTTCTTTAAAAATATAAGACAACGTTCAAAAATTGATAAAAAAATAAATTCTTTGGCAGGTATGATTACATATCACGAAGATAAAGTAAATGATGCCGTAAGACAATATATGAAAACTCACAACGGCATTAAACCAAATAAAGAAGAAATGGAAGAGATTATTGCCAAAGTTGATGAAAACATGGCTACAAGCGTATTCCAAACAACATCAAAACAATTTGATTTCAAAACAGGCAATTATGATACAAAACATGAACGTGCTTTAAACAGATTAGTTTCAGGTCTGCCGCCTGCAATTTTCTTGGCTAATGATGCTTACAACCTTTCAAGAATGATGGATGATGATTCAACTGCTGCGGAAAAAGAAAGAAGAACAAGATTTAAACAGGAAGCAAGCAGAATTTTAACAAGCGGTTATTTAACATTGATTACAATGGGTGCATTCCAAAAATTTATTAATAAATCAAAATTCGGAATTGTTTTAACAACCGGTATCACAGTTCTTGTAACAGAAATGTTCTCACGTCTATCTAACGGTAAACACATTACAAGATTAACACCTGAAAAAGCAAGAGAAATCAATGAAAAAGAAAACGCTCCGGAAAAAGATATCAAGCCTAATGATAATAAAGGACAAATTTCTTCAACCGGTCTTAATATGAGATCCGAAAAACCAAAAGAACAACAAAAACCATTGTTATCATTTGATACATTGATGAAAGCATCTGCAACAGTTCTTGCTATCGGCTACGGAATAAAAGGATTTAAAAACATACCAAAAATTCAGGAAAAAGCATTAAAATATTTTGAAAATATGAAAGTTAACAATCCTGAAAAATATAAAAAACTGAAAATTGAAAATTTATTTACAGAAAGCAGAAATGATTTCAAACAAATGTATAAGGATACAAAACTTTCAGACAAGGAAATTGATTTAAAGAATGCTGTCGAAGCTTTTGAGAAAAAAGTAATATACAGACCTTTTACAGATCTATACAAAAAATTGACTACCGAAAAATTTATAATAGATAAAACAAAATTTGACAAAACAGTAGAAATATTAAAACAACACGGATATGGTGAATTCGCTCAAAAATACGAAGCCGTAGGAAATTCAAAAGATGTATTAAAAGAAATAAACGGACAGCAAATTTTAGATTTAGGAATGAAAGATAAAAAAGTTAAACCTGCAGTGAACTTTGTGATTGCACCATTTAAATTTATGTGGAATACAATAACACTTCCATATTGGGTTATAGATAAGAAAATCGGAGATTTGTTCAGAGTAGCTAAACCTAAGAAAGCACCTAAAGAAGTTGAATATCTTGCAAAAAGTATTGAAAAAATTACAAAGAAAACAAACGATTTAGCTACGGGCAAAATGACACCAAAAGAATTTGAAGATTTTATCAGAATTAATATGACAAATGCATTCAATAAAGATTCAATGTCAAATGTTTCAAATGCAGAATTATCAAACTTGGCAAAAACCGCAGCTACAGCAGCTACTATATGGTTCTTGATGACAGATAACTACAATATGGTAATGCTCAAATCTAACGGTAACGATAAAGAAGGTGCAAGCACCAAATTCAAAGAAAGATTTGTTCAGGAAGGTTCAAGATTATTCTATCAAACATTATTGATTGATTTATTCAACTCTACCTTCAGAAATTCATATAACGCATCACTTCTTGGGATGAGCTGGGTAACACTTGCAGATACAACATTGGGTGAAATGTTAACAAGAAGTTCTGTAGGAATCCCGATTAAAGCACATACGAGAGATGAACTTATTGATATTGAAACTAAACAAAATAATTCTAAAGGATTTATGAAAAAATACTATAACTTTATGCAAAGATTAACAGGCAAACGTTCTATTAAAACATACGAAGTAAATCCAAAAAACTCTCCTGCGTTTGAATCTGCGAAAACAATCCCTGCATCATTAAGTATAAATAAATCCCCTGCATTCAGTCAAAATAGTTTGCTTGAACAAATGATTAAAGAAAAATAATTTTATAACTTTGTTCTGCTTGAAAGATTGAGTACATCTATAAAAGCCAAGACTGATGAAAATTCATCAAAAAGGTTTTTATATTGATTTACATCATCAACCCGGCCTAATAAATGATTCATTTCAAAAAGGTCACGATTAGTATTTAACATTATCAAAAGATTGTTATCCTTCACGGAACAATCCATTCTATCTACACGAAAACTTGTCTGTATCTGCATAAATCTTTCTAAAAATGCCGTATTAAATAAATATCTTGCTTCAATTTGACCGCTATGATCAGGTGTTTTGTACGCATAGACATCATATTTTTTATTAAATTCGGCAGACTCAAATTCGATTTTTTCATAACCGTCAGGCACTTTATTTTTAAACAATTTATTAATAGGAATAAAAAGCCAATTCTTCTTTTTTGAACGAACCAATACTCTGGCATTTATGTTTTTATTCATTTTAAAAAGCATTGCCAAACCTTTAAACTTTTTGTAATAATTAGTGCGACTTTTACTCGCTACTTTATATTTTAGTGATGTTTCATTAATGATAAATTCCACATCATTAAAACTCCCGTAAAAACTGTCATCATCATCCCTATCATTTATTGGTTTATCAAACAAACCACTTTCATTAAATAATTTATACTCAATAATTTTTGGAAGATGTTTATTTTTAAAAATGCCGGCTTCTTTTAGTTCTGTGGTTATTTCAGGTGCTAATTCATTTTGCTTATCAAATAGAGAAAGAAGAAAAGAATCATCTGAATTACAGTAAAAAATTTCATCTCCAAAAACACCAATTAATTTTTGGAAAAAAGTTTTTTTCACTATATTCTGATATTCTTTATTCCTTATTGATACAGCAATAAAAATTGATATTATAGCACATATTACAGCTTCTATTATATGTGCTTTTAGGGAATAATGCCTTTCATTTTTGCCCGGAAGAAATCCAAAACAAAAAGCAAAAAAATACCACTTTAGATCAGCAGTATAAAGCTTTTTACGGCAAATTCTCTGCACCTCTTTCCAAACTGTAACATTTTCCTGCATTAATTTTGCAAATCTGAGAATAAATAAACTTTTATATTTATTCATACCCTTTAATTTGTGCATTTATCTATCCTTGATTACGGGAATTTTTTACATTTTCCATAATTTGTGCAAATTCTTTTTCATCAATTGTTTCTTTATCCAACAATTCTTTTGAAATTGCTTCAAGCATATCACGGTTGTCATTTAAAAGTTTTTTAGCAAGTTCATATCTTTCATCTACAATATTTTTTATTTCTTCGTCAATTTCATAAGCAACTTGTTCCGAGTAATCTCTCTGATGACCAAAATCTCTGCCCATAAAGACATTTTCCTGATTTTTGCCGTATGCCATAGGACCTAATTTTTCACTCATACCCCAGGCTGTAACCATTTTTCTCGCCATATCGGTTACATTAATTAAATCCTGAGATGCACCTGTTGAAACATTGTCTTTACCGTAAACAATTTCTTCAGCTGCACGACCGCCTAATGAAACAGTAATTTTTGCCAATAATTTCGCTTTACTTACATGAACACTCTCATCTTTAGGTCTTGTCCAGGTAACACCTAAAGCCATACCGCGAGGTATAATTGAAACTTTGTGTAATTCGTTTGCATCAGGCAATAACTTATCTATCAAAGCATGTCCGACCTCATGATATGAAGTCAATTCTTTATCCTTATCCGTCAGAACACGGCTCTTTTTCTCTACACCCGCAATTACACGGTCAATAGAAACATCCACATCTTCCATACCGATTTTGTCTTTATTCTTACGCGCGGCAAGGAGTGCTGATTCGTTTAATAAATTCTGCAAATCTGCACCGGTAAAGCCCGGAGTGCGTTTAGCAAGAATTTTAAGGTCAACATCATTATCCAATTTTTTATTCTTGGCATGTACTTCCAAAATCTGCTCTCTGCCTTTAACATCAGGGGCATTTATGTAAATTTGCCTGTCAAATCTACCCGGTCTTAAAAGGGCATTATCCAAAATGTCAGGTCTGTTTGTTGCAGCTATAACAATAATGTTTGTATTAGCATCAAACCCGTCCATTTCGACAAGCAGCTGATTTAAAGTCTGTTCTCTTTCATCATGCCCGCCGCCTAAACCTGCACCTCTCTGACGCCCGACAGCATCAATTTCATCAATAAATATTATACAAGGCTGATGTTTTTTAGCCTGCTCAAATAAATCTCTGACACGACTTGCACCAACACCAACAAACATTTCTACAAAATCAGAACCTGAAATAGAGAAAAACGGAACATTTGCTTCCCCGGCAACAGCTTTCGCCATTAAGGTTTTACCGGTTCCCGGAGGGCCTACTAATAAAACACCCTTAGGAATTTTAGCTCCGAGCTTCATATATTTTTCGCCATTTTTTAAGAAATCAACAATTTCTTCAAGCTCTTTTTTCTCTTCATCTATACCTGCAACATCTTTAAATGTTGTTTTGACTTTTGAATCCAAAAGCATTTTTGCCTTGCTTTTTCCAAAAGACATCGCCTGTGAACCACCGGCCTGAATAGCCTTTATCATAAGTCCAAGTGATATAATTGCAAACAATACTATAAGAAAAGTACCGATATTTCCCACAAGCTGACCTGATTCAGCAGCTTTTTTAACAGTAACATCCGCACCGGAATTATTTAATTTTTCCATCAATGTTTCGTCATTTGCAGGAATTTGTACCTTGTATTGTAATAACGGAGCTTGAGATGATGTATTATCAAGTGCTAAAAACGGTGATGTTGTATCTACACCGTTTTCGGATTTTTTTTCAGGTTCAGGCTGTTTCTCAGGTATAGCATACAATACATCATCATATTTTTCTATTTTTGTAAATTCTTTATTTTCTAATTTCTGCAAAAAACTTGTATAAGAAATTTCTGATGTATTAGTAACCGGCCCGCTCATTAGAATTGTGGACAAAAACACCGCAACAACTATTGCTAATATTACATAAACACCGGTTGATCTGCTTTTATTCATATATTTATAACCTCTTAAAATATAACCCGTAAAATAATTATAACTTAAAAACCAAAAAATAGGAAAGAAAATTATTTATATCCGTTATTATGCCTGAACATCTAATTTTGCAGGCTCCGACTTTTGAGGTTTTTCAGGCATTACTTTACTCAATATAGGACGAATAAACGGTCTTGAAATCAAAGGAGCCATTATTGACAAACCCAATACTGAGCCTGCTATTGAAGTTGTTTCAATCATACCTTTTGCAAGATGAATATGTTTTTGCAAATCTTCATCACTATAATCTGATGATTTCCGGGCATATATTTCTCTTAATTTTTCTACCCTATTTTCTTTAGCAGAATTATAAAATTTGTTAAATTCATCAGAATTTTTGAAAACATTAAATATCGGTTCATCTTTAAATAATTTTCTTGCAATATTAAAAGAACCTTTTTTAAATATCGGAATGACAACTCCCAAAGATAAACCAATGCAAGTTAACTGGTACAAAAACTCTTTTGTGGCTGAATATTTTTTTGTATTTTGATCAATACTGTTATCTAATAATATGAATCCCGGGCGACCGACAGCCTTTAACCCTGTTTCTACAGCAACCTGAACCTGAGTAGTCTGAGTAATATTGTATATAGAAGGATTTGTTAAAATAGAATTTATCATATTTTTAACCCTCCTCTATTTACAAAGGTACTAATACTTGGGGCATAAATACTGCCAAATTTTGTTGTCGTATCAGCAGAATTTTTTATTTCAACATTTTTTACAAAATTTTCCTGCGGATTTACTCTTGCAGGTTCAATAGGCTTTTTATCCTGCTTCATAAATTTTTCAAGTACATATAAAGCTCCTGAACAGACAGCAGGAATTACTAATAACGCTGCCGTACAAACCCCCAAAAACATCATATTTGCTCTTGCCATTGCTTTTTTCTCTGGATTATTTTTGAATAATTTAGCACCCATAGCGGCAGCTCCGACACCGCAAGCCCAATATGTAGGAACCGCAACAACCTCTGTTGCAAATTCTCTTAATGCCGCATATTTTCTTGCTTCAGGTTTTTCTTTTTTATCTGTTAAAGATGAAATAGGCTTAAAAATACCGTTAGCAGCCGCTACCGCCATTACTGTATATGTCGGCTTATTGTTCTTCCCAACAGATTCCAAAACATTTTTTAAAGTACTTGTTAAATTCATCTTCCCCAAACAAATTATTGTAAATTATATCGGCAGTGATTAGCGACAATATTTATTAAAACCAAAAAAAATTTTTTTTGCAAGAGGATAAATAATTATATAATCAAGATTTTTCACACATGCCATTATTTATTTTTTAAAAATACTTCATCAGACTTATTGGAAATATTCTTCCCTACAGCTTTTTCAAGTTCTGCTTTTGCACTGTTATACTGATATAATGCATCATAATAAGACAATAAAGACTCCGCATAATTATTCTGTGCTTCCTGCAATTCAATAGGAGAAGCTACACCAACTCTATACCTGCCGCTTGAGAGTCTGTAATTTTCTTTTGCCTGAATTAATTGCAATCGTGCAACAGGAATTTGATTTGATTTTTCATTAACCTTTAAAAAAGATTTTTGAATTTCAAAATAAATATCATTCTGAACTTTTTTAGTATTTGCAATCTGTTTATCATACAAATATTTTGCTTCTTTAACCTGATTATGAAGCAAAGCAAGATTCAAATTTGTAAAATTCAGGTAAACACCGATATTCCAACCGTCATTTGATGTCCAATGCTTACCACCTCTTTGGTACTGACCTTGCGCATCAATTTCAGGAAAATATCCTTTTTTGACAAGTTTTACATTTTGACGTGCTTTTTCTGTATCAAATTCAGCTTTTTTCAGTTCAGGTCTTGAATCTAATGCAACTTTTACGGTATCTTCAAACGACATCCCCAAAGGCTTATACTCAAGTTTCCCGCTCAACTGATATTTTTCCAGATACGGAACACCCATAATATTATTTAGATTTGCTATTGATGTATTTATGGAATTTTTTGCACTAATAAGCTTCATTTTTGCCTTGCTGAGATTAACCTCTGCAATAGTTACATCAATTTTCGGATTCATTCCTACTTCATAAAATGCCTTTGCCTGATTATAAAACAATTGATAATTATCAACATTTATCTGCGCGACTTTTTCCGCTTCGTAATTATAAAGAACCTCATAAAAAGCATTTTTTGTCCTGTAAATTACATCATTTACTATCCCTGCAAATGTTTTTTTACCTGCTTCATAATCAAGTCTTGCAATAGTTGCCTGATTTTGAGTAACCCCAAAATCGTAAAGCATCTGCTGTAAACTTGCCTGACCTAGAATATAATATTCATATTCAAGATTTCTGCTCAACGCATCCGACAATTGAAGCTGTTTAATATGTGACCAGCTTGTCTGCCACGAAATTAAAGGAAAATAATTTGACCATACCTGTTTTATTTTTGTATCGGCAATCAGAATATCATCAAATGCTGAAGCAATTTCAGGATTATTGCCTAACGCTATCATAATACAATTTTCAAGAGTCATTTCAACATTATTTGAAACAGAACCCGATATAACTTTTTCGGTATCAAAATCCGTATCGATAATTAACTGATTAAAATCATCAGTTTCACATAAGGCCTGATTAAAAAGCATAAAGCAGGCAATAATAAATATTATAAATTTTCGCATTTCTCTCCGTAATTAAATATTATTTTGAATAAATTTAATCATTTTAGAAAGGGCATTTCCCCTGTGAGAAATCTTATTTTTTAAATCTTCACTCATCTGTGCAATTGTAATATCATAACCGTCAGGCATAAATATAGGATCATAGCCAAAACCATTTGTACCTGCCTGTGTTTTTACAATCTTGCCATGACACTCACCGATTTCCTGATTTAAAATATTCCCTTCTGCATCTACAAGTGTCATAACACAAACAAATTTTGCTTTTCTATTATCTTTGTCGGCTAGATTATTTAGTAACTTGTCTATTCTTTTTTGGGCAGTCGTATCATATCTTGCCGAATGAATACCCGGAGCACCGTTTAGGGCTTCAACGCACAAGCCTGAATCATCAGCAAGTGAAATATGTTTTGATAATTTTGAAGCCTCTTGTGCTTTTATTAAAGAATTTTGTTCAAAAGTTTCTCCCGTTTCATCAGGATCAAAATCTTTGGGCGGAAGTATAAATTCTATTCCGCTGTCTTTAGCTATTTCATTTACTTCCTGCAATTTATGAGGGTTTCCGGTTGCAAAAACTATTTTTATGCTATTTGCCATATCTTCTCTGCCTCATTGAGTATTCTTCAATACATTTTTCCAAAGAATTTTTATTAAATTCCGGCCAATATTCATCTACAACAATGACTTCCGAGTATGCAATCTGCCACAATAAATAATTTGAAATTCTCTTTTCTCCGCCTGTTCTTATTAACAAATCCGGATCAGGAATATCTGATGTATAAAGATTTTCGCTTATTAATTGCGGAGTAATTTCTTCAGGAGTATAACCCAAATTAACAATTTGTTTTACGGCATTTGTTATTTCATCTCTGCTTCCATAATTCAAAGCTATTTGCAAATTTACCCCTTTATTATATTTTGTTTTTTCAATGGAGTTATTTATAACTTTCTGTAATTTATCGTTTAATCTTGACAGGTCACCGATAAAAGATATTTTTACACCTTCTTTATGCATTTCTGCCAGTTCATTTTTCAATGTAATCGCAACCAAATCCATTAAAAAATCAACTTCTTCCTGTTTTCTGTTCCAATTTTCTGTTGAAAATGCGTAAACAGTTAAATATTTTATTCCTAAATCATCACAAGCACGCGTAATTTCACGCAAAGAATCAACTCCTTTTTTATGACCAGCCGGAGTAGGAAGGTTATGCTCTCTTGCCCAACGGCGATTGCCGTCCATTATTATGGCTATATGATTTATATCCGTCTTTTTCATCTCACTAATCATATTGTCAATTATACCATAAGCAAAATTCTATTATTTTAAATTCTTTAAAATTTTTTTTAATACAGCCGGTAATACAGGTTTTTCATACTTTATAAATTCATCAGACGGCAAATTCAATTTTGGCATTTTTATTTTTGTGCCGAACGGATTAAGCGTCAAAATACCCTTTTGTATTGAGTCTGATGCACTGCCATGAATTATATGTGATTTTTGAGGCTGAACCCCTATGCCCCATTTATCACTATAATTCCAAATTCTTTTTACACTCATTTTTTACCCCTAAAATTTTATTTTCTATTATACAATTGCACCATGTGATGCATCTTGAACAGTTCTTGCATATTTTGAAAGATAACCCGATTTACATTTTGATTCAAAAGGTTTTAAATTTTGTCTGCGGACTTTCAATTCATTATCATCAACAAGAACATCAATTTTTCGGTTATTTACATCTATTTTTATCTTATCACCATCTTTTATTAAGGCAATATTACCGCCGTTTGCAGCTTCAGGACAAACATGCCCTATACAAATTCCTCTTGTACCGCCGGAAAATCTTCCATCCGTTATGAGAGCAACAGTCTTTCCTAAACCCTTGCCGACAAGTAAAGAAGTCGGTGCAAGCATTTCTCTCATACCGGGGCCGCCCTTTGGACCTTCATAACGGATAATAATTACATCACCGTCTTTAATTAAATCATTTTCAAGAGCATGCATACAGTCTTCTTCACAGTCAAAACATTTTGCAACCCCTTCAAACTCATAACAGCTTTCATCAATTCCCGAAATTTTTGTTACACAGCCTTCAGGTGCAATATTTCCGTATAAAATACCAAGTCCCGGTTTTACATTTACAGGATTATCGTAGGTTTTGATTAAATCCTTATTTACAAATGCTTCTTTTGAAATTTCAAAGGTTGAATATCCGCAAACTGTTTTTTTATCCTTTACACCAATATTTGCATCTATTAAATTTTTCATCAAAGCAGGAACACCGCCGGCATTGTGAAACTCTGTCATTGTAGGATTTGCTGCCGGATCAAGCTTTAGAATCTGATGAACTTTTTTGCCCCAATCATCAAAATCATTTATTGATAAATTAATATCGCCTGCATTAGCAATAGCCAAAAGGTGCATAACGGAATTTGTACTTCCGCCGAGTGCTAAATCAGCAATAATAGCATTTTCTAAAGTTTCCTTATCAATAATATCAGACGGTTTTATATCATTTTTTACAAGTTCAACTATTTGCATACCTGATTCAAATGCAATTCTGCGTTTTTTAGAAGAAACAGCGGAAGAAGTTGCACATAAAGGCATACTCATACCCATTACTTCGGTTAAACAAGCCATTGTATTTGCAGTATACATACCCTGACACGAACCCATTGTAGGACAGGATTCTTCTTCAAGCTCCAATAATCTTTTTTCATCTATCTCACCATTACGGAATTTACCGACTGCCTCAAATGAACCTTTTATCATTGTAAGCTTTTCACAGCGATTTTCACCCTCTAACATAGGCCCTGCAGTTACGACAATACTAGGTATATTTAATCTCATTGAAGCAATGAGCATTGCAGGGGTGATTTTATCGCAATTAGTCAGAAGAACCAAACCGTCTAATTGATGTCCCATTGCAACAGTTTCGACACAATCAGCAATCAAATCCCTTGACGGCAGAGAATATCTCATACCGTTATGCCCCATTGCAATTCCGTCACAAATAGCAGGAACACCAAAAATAAATGCCTGACCGCCGCCTGAATGAATACCTTTTTCAATTTGACGTTCTAAATCCCTCATTCCGCAATGACCGGGAATTAAATCGGTAAATGAACTTGCAATACCAATAAAAGGTCTTTCCATACCTTTGCGGCTCACACCGGATGCCATTAATAACGCCCTGTGAGGAGTATGTGCTATTCCTTTTTTGATATTATCGCTATTCATGATATTCCTCAAAATCAGACTATATCTTGTCAAAGCCTGTATATTTTCTCAATACTTCAGGAATAATAATTGTTCCGTCAGCCTGCTGATAGTTTTCAAGAATTGCTGCAAATGTTCTTCCAACAGCCAAACCTGAGCCATTAATTGTATGAACAAATCTTGTTTTTCCTGTTGCTTTGTCTTTATAACGAATATTTGCTCTGCGAGCCTGATAATCACCATAATTTGAACAGCTCGAAATTTCTTTATAAGTATTATATGACGGCAACCAGACCTCTAAATCCCAACATTTGTTTGCACTAAAACCAATATCCGCAGTACATAATGCAACACGTCTGTACGGCAAACCTAAAAGCTGTAACATTCTTTCACCGTCTTGCGTCAGCTTTTCGTGTTCTGATGGAGAATTTTCAGGTGTTGTATATTTTACCATTTCAACTTTGTTAAATTGATGAACTCTGATTAAACCTCTGGTATCTTTGCCGGCAGAACCTGCTTCTCGTCTAAAACACGGAGTATAAGCAGTCATATATTTCGGCAAATCATCTTCTGACAATATTTCACCCGCATAAATATTTGTTACAGGAACTTCTGCTGTTGGAATTAAATATAAATCTTCATCCTCGCATTTATACATATCCTCTTTGAATTTAGGAAGCTGACCTGTTCCTGTCATAGTAGCGGCATTTGCCATAAACGGAGGCAAAATTTCTTCATAACCTTCATTTTCAGTATGCTGATCCAAGAAAAAGTTGATAATTGCACGTTCTAACCTTGCACCTTTACCACGATAAAGAGTAAATCTTGATTGAGAAAGTTTTACACCTCTTTCGAAATCTACAAGATTTTTTTCTTCACAAATATCCCAGTGAGCTTTTGGTTCAAAATCAAACTTAGTCGGCTCTCCCCATGTTGAAACTACAACATTATCATCTTCACTTGTACCTACAGGAGTTGTTTCATCAGGAATATTCGGAATATGCAATAAAACATTTCTTTGTTTTGCATCAAGTTCATTTTGCTTTTCTTCCAATTCTTTTATTTCATCAGCCAAAACACGAACTTCTTCCTGAATCGCATCAGTATTTTCACCATTTTTCTTCATCATACCGATTTTTTGGGATTCATTTTTACGTTTTGCACGAAGTTCATCAGCTTTAGTTTGAATTTTTCTTCTTTCTTCGTCAATTTGTATAACCTCATCAATAGACCATTGCGGGTTTCTTCTTTTTAAAAGTTCGTTTATCTTTTCGGGATTTTCCCTTATAAGTTTGATATCAAGCATTTCTTCCCTCTTTTCTGTTTGTGCTCTTATAATAGTTTAAATATACTACCGTTGCAAGATTTTTTAAACTTATTTTAAATTTTGCATAAAAAAAAGAACGAGATAACTCGTTCTAAAGAATTGAATATCTGATATATTCAAGTTGCGCTAGATTTTATCTACTGAAGCATCTCTGCTTGTAATTGTTGTTGATGAATCCGTAGTTATTCTCTCTTTTTGAGGAATACTTGACAGATTATTCAGATTATTACCCGTCAGATTATTATATTTAGGCTGTGAAGCCTGATTATACGCAGGTACTGACGGCTGCTGAACAGGTGCTCTAAAGATATAACTGCTTTGTGCAGACGGTCTTGTCGGCTGAACATTTGCTGTAGGAACTACAACAGTTTGATCAGGAATCCTCTTAACTGACGGTCTGTTATCGTTTATTACCTGCTGAGCATTCAAATTAGTGATTTGTTTTTCTAATTGCGGATTAGAATTTGGCTGGGTTTGATTTTCAACCATTGAATCATTTTCTTCTTCTTCAGTTTGCTCATAAGGATAGCCTAAAGCCCATCTGAAGCCGGCATTAAGAGCTACACCGTTTCTTCCGCCGCTTCTTGCCATAGCCTGTGCATAACCTGTAAAGACTTCGCCCCAGCGTTTCTGAACACCCAAACCATACTGAACATAAGGATCAACACTTACATTAGGTAAGCTTGCACCATCAGCAGTATAATGAGTATCATCAAGTAAATTCCATACCATTCTTACGCTTGCATATGGCTGCCAACCATTCTTGAAGTTACCGATAACTTTTAATTCCGGTGCAATTTGAAGTGCATTCAAAGATTTACCCTTAACTTTTACATCTACAGGGTTCTTATGATTCAATGTATTTACATTTGTATATGACATCAATAAGCTTGGCTGAACAATAAATTTACCTTTTTGGAATTCAAAGTTGTAACCGGTCTTGGCTGCAACACCTGCCATAATCATAGGTATATCTTCAGAACCGTATTGAGTGCTTGCATCAGAAATACCTGCCCCAACATTTGTTGTAACTGCCGCAAAGAACTTATCTTTATAAAGTGTTGCGCTAACACCGGCACTTGCACTGTTATGGCTTAAACTTACTCCGTCATAAGACTGGGTTGCACCATTGTATCCGATATAACCGCTATATTGTACATCAGCTCCATTACTAAGCTCATGCATCTTTGTATCGCCGCCATAATATGTACCATACATTGTATTATTAACTTTTGGTCCGTTATGGAGATTTACTTTTTCAAATGTTGCATATGATCTTGACCACATAGCATTATCTTTTTCAGGTAAGTAAATTTCGTTAAATGTCTGAGGTGTTTCAGCAGAAGCATATGAATTAGCCATCTTCAAGGCTTTTCTTTCTTCCTGAGTCATAAGCATCTTCATATCCAAATTCTTGAAGGCTTCTTCATAAGAATTTAACTGAGTCATATAACCACCCTGAGCAGCTACGGAAGATGTCATAATTGCAGGGTTAAAGTCGCTGTATGAATTACCTGTAGGGCCGTAAGTTAAGTATCCGTCTGAAACTCGACCGCTAATCTTTCTTACAGGAGTCATTACTGTTGGTAAATCAAATGTATCAGTAGATAAGTTTTCATGACCTACATTTGTTGTTTCACCTAAATCAACAGTAACAGGGTTATTAACTGTCTTACCCATCAAATTAAAGTGGTTCTGACTGATATGGAATTTAGCATTATTAGTTGCTGTTGGTCGTGTTGCAAATGAATCGGAAGTCATATTATCAACATTGAAATCTATTGCCAATTCAGTATTGCCATTCAATGTTACATTATTACCAAGGTTAATCTGTTTAACCTGATTATCCATCATATTCATTGTTCCGCCGTTGATAGCAAATGAATTTGCCTGAGATAAATCTGCATTCTGACCGAAGAACAATTCACCGTTGTTGAAGGATACATTATTACCTGAAATTCTGCTATTAATTGCTATCTTATCAGGAGAATCAAGAACTGTATCACCTGCACCGGAAATATTACTGTTGATTGTACCGCCGTTGAATGTAATCTTGGCTCCTTCGTTATTTACAATTGAATTAGCAGATGTATTCAATCCGAAGTTATTTGCATTTGTCGTAATATTACCGTTATTTACGATAGAATCCTGCTGAATTACACCTGTATTTACTAAATCACCATTATTAGTAAATGAACCTGCACCTGTTATACTACCGCCGTTATCAGAATTTCCGGCAACAAACATTTCTCCGTTATTGAATATGCTTGAATCGTTATCAAGATTTACAACATCTAATGCAGCATCTTCAGTGTTAACAACATTTGAACCAGGACGATTTACAAATGAATTTGTTGCTTTGACGCTTGCTTCATTTGTAAAGTTTGTACCGTTAACAATTATATCACCTTGAGATATTGAACCTGTATTGACTGTAGATCCGTTAATATTAGTTGTACCGTTACCGTCAATCTTGTTAGTATTTGTTCCGCCGGTAATATTAAGTGTTGCACCGTCTTTATTGGTCAATGCACCGTCTGAAGATATCTTCACATCTGAAATATTGGTTGTGAATACAGCTTCTACACCATCATCATTACCGTTAATGAAGTTGTCTGATTCTATTGTACCTGTACCTGTTTCATCTGCATTGACAAAATTGCCGGTATTGACTATATTCTCTGAACTGATACTGCCGCCAACATTAGCAAATGTGCCGCTGTTAGTTACATCACCGGTTAATTTATTATTATTATCTACTGTACCGGAGTTGGTTACATCAGAGGTTACATTTGAATTGAAGATTGC
>CADAJP010000010.1:0-704 GCA_902788345.1 uncultured bacterium
ATCCTAAAATTTTTGTACAGGAATTGACAAGATTTTGTACAGGAATTGACAAAATTCTCAAAGTGGACTCTTCCCGAAATAATCAAACTAAGCGTACAACTCAAACAACACGCTAAAATGCAGATATATCAATTAACAGAAACTAAAAAACCCGAATAATACATCTAACCGTACAGTCCGCAAAATGAGAATTTTAGTCCTGTTAGTGTACGGTTAGTTTTACTCCTTCCGACCACTTAAACTCAAACAACGAGCGAACTTGCCCGAATAGTAACACTACCCGTACAAGTCAAAACGGTCATTAAAATATACTCACTCTGCCGCAGGCAAATGCGAACCGTTGAGCATTTGCCGAGAGGGTTGTGCATGACACAACATCCGAGTTAAGGCTCACTTTAAAAATTCACACAAAAAAAAGACCAACAACATGGTCTTTTTTTAAAGTGGTGCCGCAACTCACTCTGCCGAGTGAAAACAATTAAGTATTGTTTTCACGAGAGGGAACCAAGGACTGTGTAAAACGGCAGTTTTACACAAAAAAAATATGCCGCAACTCGGAATTGAACCAAGGACACAGGGATTTTCAGTCCCTTGCTCTACCAACTGAGCTATTGCGGCATATCAACTATTCAATTTTTCAAAGAGTTGGTAGAGCAAGCTCTACATTTTGAACTCTTTGTTCGTTCCGCTTCGCATCCACTCAC
>CADAJP010000010.1:781-68205 GCA_902788345.1 uncultured bacterium
AAAGAGTTGGTAGAGCAAGCTCTACATTTTGAACTCTTTGTTCGTTCCGCTTCGCATCCACTCACGGGAGCTATTGCGGCATATCAACTATTCAATTTTCAAAGAGTTTGAAAACCCTCTTTATTATTCTAACCGCTAAAGAATTATTGTCAATGATTATTGAGTTTATATATTACATAAAATGCCAATAATTCCCGCTGTTATAGGCAAGTACATTCCATACGCCCATATAAAAATTATTTAGCCTTGTTGAGATTGACCAACCAGGAAGAATGTTACATTTCTGCCTTCTAATTGAGGTTTTTTCTCTAACACTGCACCTACATCAGCCTTTTCAAGCATGTCTTGTATAAATCTGTTCGCCAAATCGAATGCCAAATTTGAATGCTGCATCTCTCTGCCGCGAAGCATGACAACACCTTTTACTTTATTACCCTGAGAAATAAATTTAGATGCGGCTTTTATACGAACTTCATAATCATGTACATCTATTTTATAACGCATCTTTACTTCTTTTATTTCAACAACATGCTGCTTTTTCTTTGCTTCTTTAGCTTTTTTTGCTAATTCATATTTATACTTGCCGTAATCAAGTATCTTTGCTACAGGAGGGTCCTGATTAGGACTTATTAACACCAAATCTAAATCCGCATCCTCTGCCATTTTTAGTGCTTTTATCGTTGGCACTACACCATGGTTTTCACCGTTTTCATCTATCAATCTAACTTCTTTTGATTTTATCTGATTATTGAGTATGGTCTTGTCTTTTGACCTGGTATTATTTACTATAGCTATTGTCCTGTCTCCTATATTACTTTGTATTACAACAACTTATTCTACATAAAAATAAAATATAAGTCTATAGGATAATATACAACTAATATTAACTTTTGTAAACCCCTCAAAAATAACAAAACTAAGCTTTTGTAAAATATTTGTAAAATTTTGATTAAATTTCTAAAGTTTTTGAATATTTAACCGACATATAAATTGTTGATCAATTACAGACTTAAACAAAAATCTTGTGAAAATTAAATAAGGAGTATGAACGCATGGACAAGCAAACTAAGGTCATGGACACAGTCGAAATGAACATTACCCCGGCAGAGAAATCTATTGAAAAACCGATTCAACAATTATTCGATGAATGTCTGAGTTTTATTTCAATCAACAGTTTTGAAATTTAATAACTACCTTATTCACAAAACAAACAAAAAGATCTTCTTAAAAAGAAGGTCTTTTTTGTAGTTATTGTTACATATACATGCATTATTTCTTGACCGAGGTGTAAATATATGTTAAGATATCCTCGAGGTATGATAAAACTATGAAGCAAAAAAATTTGTTTTTAGGTTTTATAATTTTTGCAATTACAGGTGTGTTGACATCTGCGTATGCAAAAACGGTTGCAGTAGAATCATTAAGCAATTTTTCAACTGCAAACCCACCGGCATCAATCAGCATTAAATTGCTTGAACCTATCGATTTAGACGCAAAAACTATAGTTGAAGCAGGTGCAATTATGCAAGGAAAACTGGTTGATGTGGAAAGTCCGAAAAGACTTAAAAGAGACGCAAAATTCTCTTTTGTCCCGACATCTTACAAAACTTCAGAAGGGAACCCTGTTATTGTTCACCACGAAGTAGTAGCCAAGTACAAAAAACCAACAAATCCCAAAAAGATTGTAAAGTCAGCGGCTTTAGGTGTTGGCGGATTCTTTGTAAAAGGTCTTAGTACCGGCGTTGCAGCTGTCGAAGGTGCAGTAAAAAATGAAGAAGGCAACGTTTTAAAATCAACGGCAGTTTCGGTTTATCAAGCATCTCCTATAGCTTACGTTGAAAAAGGACAAGATCTTGAAATCAAAAACAATCAGGTTTTTTACCTTAAATTTCCAAGTGTAAATGATACTGATATTGATATAGACGATGAAGAATAATAAAAAGGAGTAATATAAAATGAAAAAATTATTAGGTGCAGTAGTCGGATTGGTAATGGCTTTAAGCTTATTGCAAACTGCTCAGGCAAAAACAATTCAGGTTTCAGCATTGGAAGATTTTAACACTGCAAATCCTCCTGCTGTATTACATGTTCAAATGAACGCAAATACTAGACTTGACTATGATTTGATGTTATTTCAAGGCTATCAGGTAACAGGTAAAATTGTTCCTGCTAACGGAACTTTTGCATTTGTACCTTCAAGTTATGTTAACTTCCAGGAAGAAAAATTGCCTATCAACAAAGAATATGCGGCTTACTACAAAGGCGGAAACGGTATCATCAGACAAAACCAACCGTTCTTGTTAGTATTCCCTGATAACGGCGCTGATACATTCCAATATTATGTACCAAGCTCTAGTGATATCAATAAATAATAACAATTTTGTAAATGCATAAAAAGCGTCAATGATTATTGACGCTTTTTACTTTGCCTTAATATTCATTTTTTTATATGATACAAGCAGAATTGATTTTAACTATAATAAATACTAAGATACGAGGGAAAATATGATTAAATTTTTTATGGATTCCATAATAGTAACAATAGTCGGTGTTATATGTGCATTCTTATGGGGTGAACATATTAAACCAGGCGGCGGATTTATGGCAGTTTTCATTGCGGGAATTTTGGCAATTCTTGAAATAAGCCTTTCATTTGACAACGCAGTAGTAAACGCAATGAAATTGGAAAATATGTCTAAAATTTGGCAAAAGAGATTTTTAACCTGGGGTATTGCTATTGCAGTCTTTGGTATGAGATTTTTATTCCCGATTTTAGTAGTTTCAGTATTCGCAAAACTTGATATGCTGACTGTAACTCACATTGCATTTACAGATTCTGACAAATATGCTCATTATCTTGAACTTTCACATGCACCAATTGTAACCTTTGGCGGAATGTTTTTAATAATGCTGTTTCTTAATTATTTCTTTAATCACGAAAAAGAAGTACATTGGATAAGCGTGATAGAAAAACCGTTATCGTATTTAGATCATTTCAGAGGAATAGAAATAATTATTTCCCTGATATTACTGATAGTATTGCAGAATTTTATACCTTCAGAAGAAAAAGTATCGGTAATAGTTGCCGGCATTGTGGGTATAATAACCTTTCTTGCTATCGAAGGCTTATCACAATTTCTTGAACATCACGAACAGGCTCGTCTTGCAAAATGTACGGCAGACGCAGTAAAATGCACAGGATTTATAAGCTTTTTATATCTTGAACTTATAGACGCTTCTTTCTCTTTAGACGGGGTATTGGGAGCATTTGCATTGAGTGATGATGTTGTAATTATCGCAATAGGTTTGGGTATAGGCGCAATGTTTGTAAGGTCCTTAACCCTACTAATTGTGGAAACAAAGACATTAGCAAAATTTTTATATCTTGAACACGGAGCACACTGGGCAATCGGAGCTTTAGCGATAATAATGCTGATTACAACAGTCAGAGAAATTCCTGAAGTTATAACAGGTTTAATAGGACTGGTATTTATTATTGCTGCACTGATTTCATCAATAGTACACAACAGAAAAATGGTTGAATAGATACAATAATTTGTTATTTTAATTTCTGTTCAACAATATGCCTGAATTTTTCCAAATCTTCTTTGGTATCAATTCCGACAGGAACAAAATCAACAACAGAAGTCTTGATTTTCATACCGTTTTCCAAGGCTCTTAACTGTTCCAAACTTTCAGTTTTCTCTAAGTTTGTCTGAGGCAGAGAAGTCATAATCTCTAGCGCTTTTCTTTTATAACCGTATATCCCCAGATGTCCGTAAAAAGTTGCAATACCGGAATTCCTTTCATAAGGAATTTTTGAACGTGAAAAATAGAGCGCAAAACCGTTATTATCAGTAACGCATTTTACAAGATTCGGGTTATTTGCTTCTTCATTATCAATTTTTCTTATTAAAGTTGAAATATCTGCTTTGTCATCTTCGATAACATTTTTTATTACAGCATCAATACTTTCAGGTTTTATAAGAGGTTCATCCCCCTGCAAATTACAAATATAATCAATTTCTGGATGACGGGAAACAACTTCCATTATTCTGTCCGAGCCTGATTTATGATTTTCGGATGTCATTTCAGCCACCCCGCCAAAACCCGCAACACAATCATAAATTCTTTTATCATCAGTAGCGACAATAATTATATCCGCAAGTTTTGACATTTGGGCTTTTTCATAAACCCACTGAATAACCGGTTTACCTGCTACTTCCAACAACGGTTTGCCCTCTAATCTTGAAGAACCGTACCTTGCCGGTATTATTATTGCTGCTTTTCCCATAATAAAATTCCCCTATTTGTATTCGCAAATACATTATAAAACAAAAAAAATGATTGTCTGAATAAATCAAACAATCATTTAAAAATTTTTTTTACTTCACATCATATATTATTCTTCATCAGGAATACCTTCAGGAAGATTTTTTAATGCTTCTGTGTATTCCTTATGGTCTATCTCTCCTGACATAAGTTTATCAAACAATTCTTCAGAAGTTGGTTCTTTTTCTGCCGGAGGTTCCGGTAATGATTTAATAAACCCTAAGGCTGTTTTTACATCAGTTTCGCCATCTAATAATTTTTGCATTGCATCCATAGGATCTTCAAATTTACTCAGTTTAGATGCAATATCAATATCCGGTTTTTTAGGTGCTCCCTGAGGCTTAACCGACTTCTTTGCTGGTAATTTTCCACTATCAGGATTAAATTCAATTGCCATGCTTATACTCCTTTCATGCGTACAACATTTCATTCTACCGACATGATATTTATCGGCAAAAGGACAAAAAACTTTAATAAAAAATGAAGTTTGTTACAAGATTTTACAATTTATCTTGTATATTTTACCCCCAAAAGTTCATCAGGCATAAATTGCTGGTTATAATCGGGATTTGAATGGGTATAAACATATCCTTCCCCAAATCCGTATTTTTTTGCATCTTTATAGTGAGAATCTCTTAAATGCATAGGAGGAGGGTAATCCTTACCGGCATTTATATCACTCATAGCACTATCTATAGCCATTATAGCCTCATTTGATTTTGGTGCTCTTGCAACATATATTACTGCCATTGCCAATGGTATTCTGCCCTCCGGCAAACCTATTAATTCGACTGCTTTATAAGCATTTACAGCAATATTCATAGCATTAGGATCAGCAAGCCCAACATCTTCAGAAGCGCAAACAATTAACCTGCGGGCAATAAATCTTGGATCTTCACCTGCTTTTAACATCTTTGCCAAATAGTATATCGCAGCATCAGGATCACTCCCTCGTAAACTTTTTTGAAACGCTGAAGCACAATCATAATGTTCTTGTTCAGAATAACGCGTATTTCTCTGTTGGCAAATTTCTTCAATAATTTTTACCGTTAAATTTCTTTTGCCGTCTTTTAAATCACTTGCGAAATAAGAATTTTCAACAATATTGAGTGCATATCTTGCATCCCCTCTTGCAAGATTTATAATAAAATCTAAAACACCGCTTTCGCAATCCATTTGAGAATAATGAGTTGCAAGATACTGAAACCCTTTTCTTATAATCTGAGTCATACTCTCATCATCAATAGAATTGAGCCTTACGACCTGTACCCTTGATAACAGAGCAGGCACAACCTGAAAAGACGGATTTTCCGTTGTTGAACCAATTAAAAATAATGTACCGTTTTCAAGATGAGGTAAAAGAGCATCCTGCTGTGTCTTTGAATAGCGGTGGATTTCATCAATAAAAAGTATCGTTTTCTGACCTGAACGCAGAGCTTCCTTTGCCTTTTCCACAGCCTCTTTTATATCTTTCACTCCTGATGTTACGGCAGAAATTTCAATAAAATTTGCATTCGTTTTTGTTGCAATAAGCCTTGCCAATGTTGTTTTACCACATCCAGGAGTTCCCCAAAAAATCATTGAAAAAAGTCTGTTTGTTTTTAACAAATTTAAAATAGGACTTTTTTCGGAAATAACATTGCTCTGACCTAAAAATTCCTCTACAGTTTTTGGACGGAGTATTTCTGCCAAAGGTATTTGTTTATTCTGATTTTCCAGTTCCGTAAATAAATTATTCATTGTATAATTATAGCATGAGAAGGTAATAAGGGAATAAGTGAATAAGTGAATAAGTTCGTATCATTTTTAATTATAGCAATATTATCATTATCTATAGGGTTATTTTTTATATTAAGAAAAACAAATGCAGATAACGAAGTTATATTCTGGACGTTGCAAATGAGCGACTTTGCTCCTTATATCAACGGAGTAATAAACGATTTTGAGAAAGAAAACCCTGATATAAAAATCAAATGGGTTGATGTTCCTTTTTCAGAGGGCGAAAAAAGAACTCTTGCTTCAGTTTTAAGCGATAATCCGCCGGATTTGGTTAACCTTAATCCTGATTTTTCCTCGACACTTGCTCATAAAGGAGCCTTGCTTGAAATAGAAAAAAGTGAACTGGAACAGTTCCATCCCGAAATTTTAAAATCACTTGAAGTCAACGGGAAATATTATTCGATTCCGTGGTATGCAACAAGCTCTATTACAATCTATAATAAAGATTTAATCAGCAAATCCGGCATAAAATTACCGCAAACCTACAAAGATATTGAACAAAATGCCAAAACGGTTAAAAATAAAACAGGAGCGTACATTACTCTGCCAAACATAACAGAAAATGATACAATGCTCAAAATCCTTAATAAATACGGTTGTACAGTATCAAATCTAAAAATGAACAAATGCACAGAAGTTTTTGAAATGTTCAAAAATATGTATTCTAAAAATTTGATACCAAAAGAAACAGTAACCGTAACACTTCAGGAAGCACTTGAAAAATATATGTCAGAAAACATTGCACTGATAGGAGCAGGTGCCAATTTCTTAAATATGATTAAAGAAAATGCGCCTGCAACATATTCAAAAACTAATGTTGCTCCGCAAATTAAGGGTGAACTCGGGCAGAACGATTTTTCTTTGATGAATTTTGTAATTCCATTAAAAGCAAAACATAAAGAGCAGGCACTAAAATTCGCCCTTTATCTGACAAATGATAAAAACCAGCTTGATCTTGCCAAACTTACAAATGTTATTGCAGTAAACAGCAAAACCCTGCAAAATAAGTTTTACACAAGTTATGAAAATGATGACTTAATGGCAAAAGCAAGGGTTATAAGCGCCTCACAGCTTAACCATCTTAAACCTGTATTCAGAACTCAAAGAGGTCAAAAAGACATTAATAATATAATAAATACTGCCGTTCAAAATATATTACTCAACAAAGGTAAAACCGAGGATATTCTTGACAAAACGGCAAAGAATTTAAGCAAAATTGAAAAATAATTTTATAAAAGGAGAAATAAATGAAGGCATTATTATTTGATAAAGAATTAAAACTTGTAAATGACTATGAAAAACCGATACCTAAAAAAAATGAAGCGCTTGTTCGCGTAACATTGGCAGGAATTTGCAATACTGATTACGAAATAACAAAAGGCTATATGGGATATGTCGGAATATTAGGACACGAAGCAGTCGGCATTGTAGAAGATGTAAATTCTGATGACAAATCATTAATCGGCAAGAGAGTAGTTCCTGAAATAAGTTACGGATGTGAAGATCCTGAATGTGAATGGTGTGCAAAGAAAAATTACCGCCACTGTCCGAACAGACATACTCTTGGCATTTGGCAAAAGGACGGAGTTTTCGCACAATACTTTACAATGCCGACAAAGGTTTTATTTGAAGTACCTGATGAAGTTCCTGATACACAGGCTGTATTTGTTGAACCGCTTGCCGCAGCATTAGAAATTAATGAGCAATTACATATAAAACCGATGGACAAAGTTGTTGTTTTGGGGGACGGCAAACTCGGTTTAATTACGGCATTGGCACTAAATTCACAAAATATTGATGTAACTTTAGTGGGCAAACATCAAAATAAACTTGATATCGCAAAAGAACAGGGAGTTAAAACGGCATTGTTACAAGATTTTTCGATAGAAAAGAAATATGATATAGTTGTAGAAGCAACAGGCTCTGTTTCAGGTTTTGAAACATCGCTTGCGCTGACAAAACCAAGAGGAGTTCTGGTTTTAAAAAGTACAGTTGCAACAGGAAAAGAATTAAATCTTGCACCTATAGTAATTGATGAAATTACTGTTTTAGGTTCAAGATGCGGACAATTTCCGCCTGCTTTAAGACTGTTACAGTCAGGCAAAGTGGATTTTTCAAAACTCATTTCGGGAATTTATGATGTCGATAAAGCTCTTGAAGCTTTTGAAAGAAACAAAGAAAAAGACACATTGAAAGTGTTATTAAAATTTTAAACAACAGGATGCGAAGCATTGCACCCTGAGTGCTGATATTTATTATTTTTATAAAGAGGGAATATGAAAATAGCTTTTTTACCGATAGATAACAGACCTGTATGCTATACTCTGCCAAAACTTCTTGCGGGAATAGATGACAGCATTGAATTTAGCATCCCGCCAAGAGAGTTATTGGGGGATTTAAACAAATCGGCAAATGTTGATGAGTTATTTAATTGGCTTGAAAATTTACCCCCTCAGGATAAAATTATTCTTTCACTTGATACAATTGCTTACGGTGGTTTGATACCATCTCGAAGATGCCCGCAGTCTTTTGATGAAATTAAAGAACGAATTTTTAAATTAAAGGAAATTCTAAAGAAAAAAGATTGTGAAATTTACGCATTTTCAAGCATAATGCGAATTTCAAATAACAATTTCAACATTGAAGAAAAAGAATACTGGAAAGATTTTGGCAAAAAAATATTTGAGTATTCTTACAATTTCCATAAAAACGGAAAAACCCAAACAGATGTTCCGCAAGAAATTTTGAAAGATTACCTCGAAACAAGAAAACGCAATTTTGAAATAAATAAAATATACTTAGAATGGCAAAAAGAAGGATTTTTCAACACTTTAATATTTTCAAAAGATGACTGTGCAGAATATGGTTTAAATGTAAAAGAAGCTCAAGAGTTAGAAAAACTCGGAGGATTTACGAAAACAGGAGCGGATGAAATACCTTTGAGCCTGCTTTCACGTGCAATAAACGGCAAAATTAAAATTTGTCCGATATTTTTAGAACCTGAATATAAACATCTTATATCTAACTACGAAGATGTTTCAATAGAGCAATCGGTCAAAGGCCAAATTGAGCTTGCAAATTGTGAAATTACACAGGAAAAAGACGCCGATATTATTCTTTTTATCAATAATTTCAAAAAGCATCAGGGCGAAATTGTTATGGGAGTTGATACAGAAAGTTTTAACAGAGAATTTGTCACTCCTGATAAGCCCTATATGATTGCAGATGTGAGATTTGCAAACGGTTCAGATAATAATTTTGTTAAGACTTTTTTTGAAAACAAAATTTATGATAAAAATTTTTACGGTTACAGTGCATGGAACACAAGTGCAAACACGCTTGGGAGTTTAATTTGCGCAGCAAAAATAAAATTCCTTGCTTTAAAATATAACAAAGAAAATTTTGATAAACTGCAAATTACAAGATTATTAGATGATTGGGCATATCAGGCAAATGTAAGACAGATGTTAAAAACACCTGATACAAATGAACTGACACTTTTAATGAAGAATTATGAACAAATCGTATCAAATGCTTTGAATACGAATATAAACGTAAAATATTCATATCCATGGAACAGATTATTTGAGGTGGAAATTTGGACATAATTGAGCTTATTATACTTGCGGCAGCACTAGGAATAGACTGCTTTATAGTTTCTTTTTCACAAGGCCTGATATTCAGAACACAAAGAAAAATTAATTCATTAAAATTGGCACTCACAATGGGCCTATTTCAAGGATTTATGCCGATTATAGGATATGTTGCAACCGATAAAATATCCAAATTCGTTATGCCATATTCTAAATGGATAGTATTCACTTTGTTCTTCATATTAGGCTTGCACTTTATATCAGACGCTTTTTCAAAAGACAAAGAAGAACAAATTCAATGTATCGGAATAAAATGCCTTATAACATTAGGAATTGCAACAAGTATAGATGCTCTTATTTCCGGCGTACCACTCAAACTAACTTCTACAAACCTGACTTTGTCGTGTGTATTGATTTGTCTTGCATCATTTATTATGGCAATTGGCGGATTTTGGAGCAGCAGTATAATGAAAAATATACCTTCGAAATATCTGCAAATCACAGGCGGTCTGCTCCTAATCGGACTTGCATTAAAATCTTTTTTTATACCCTAATGAATATTATATTTTGTATCTTTTGAAAGCAGTTTTGTTTTTAATCTTTTAAAACCTGCCCCATAGAAATATTTCAGCTGTTCAGGGAAGTTTAAACCAACATCGAGCAAATACATATCATGAACAATAAATTCTTTTAGTAAAAAAGCAACATCTCTGTTTTTTGTCCATACAACACCAACTGACATACGACCGAACAAACATTCTTCGGAATCGGCCAGCAAATATATCAGCCTGCTGTTTGTAGAATTTTCCAGCTCTTTCCCGCCCGAATGCTGATATACAAGAGCATAATTTGTTTTTATATCACCGTATGCAACCAGTTTTATATCAACATCCCGTTCATAAGCTTCCTTTATCTCGTTTTCTATAAGCTTATATTCTTCATTCCAGATTTCAATATATAAGGAATGTTTTGCCCCCTTAATTATTTCTTTAATCTTATTTAAAATATTTTCATAACCTGCAATATTGTGCAACGGAACATTATAATCTTCTTTTACATTAGGAAGTTTCTTTTCGAGATAATCAAGAGTAGATGTAATGCTTCGTCTAAATCTTTTTGTAAGTTCTTTTGGGGGAATAGGGGTGAACCTTTGCGGTTTTTGATCATCTGCAATAACTATATCTTCACTTGCAAGAGATTTTAAAGCATCATAGGCTCTTGATTGGGGTATGTCGGCATTTTGAGAAACTTCATATCCGGTTGCAGGATATTTTTTTAGTAAAGCAATATAAACCTTGCTTTCATAAGAATTTAAGCCTAATTTCTTTAACTCTTCAACAACATCCTTCATAATTAAAAATTTTAGCAGATTTTCACCCTTAATACAACCCAAAATGTAAAGAACTTATTACCGTATTCCCCTATTTCCTTATTCCTTTTTGCTATGTTCATGATATTATTTTTATATAGAAAAACTTGGAGAGGTATAATTAATGAATTGGTTATTAAAACTACTTGGCGACCCAAATGAAAAAAAAATAAAAGCAATAATGGGTGTTATTGACCATATAAACGAATTAGAGCCGGAATTTGCCGCAATGACAGATGAACAGCTTCGTGCAAAGACTGATGAATTTAAAGAAATACTGTCAAAGCGTCCTCATTCAAATAATTTTAAAGAAGATTTAAAACTTGAAAAAGAAGCACTAGATAAGATTTTACCGGAAGCATTTGCAACCGTAAGAGAAGCCGGCAAACGTGTATTGAACATGCGCCATTTTGATGTTCAGCTCATAGGCGGATATTTCTTACATAACGGTCATATCGCAGAAATGAGAACAGGTGAAGGTAAAACTCTTGTAGCGACACTTCCGGCATACCTTAATGCCTTAACAGGAAAAGGTGTTCACGTAATCACGGTAAATGATTACCTTGCAAAGCGTGACAGCGAATGGATGGGAAAAATTTATAATTTTCTCGGTTTAAGCGTTGGTGTTGTTCTTTCAAACGGAGATTTGGCAAGAGATTTTAATGTTAAATATGATGCATACAGATGCGATATTACATACGGAA
Source organism: uncultured bacterium (assembly GCA_902788345.1). Classification (GTDB taxonomy): domain Bacteria; phylum Cyanobacteriota; class Vampirovibrionia; order Gastranaerophilales; family Gastranaerophilaceae; genus Zag111. Next base: position 12,559 of record CADAJP010000010.1, read on the forward strand.
CAAATAATGAATTTGGATTTGATTACTTAAGAGATAATATGGCTACAAGTGAAGACATGCTTGTTCAAAGACCTTTTCATTATGCAATCATAGACGAAGTTGACAGTATTTTGATAGATGAAGCTCGTACACCGTTAATTATCAGCGGACGCCTGACGCAATCTGAAGAAACCTACAGAACAATGGCTAAAATTGCTCCGCAATTAAAAAAAGAAACAGATTATACTGTTGATGAAAAAAATAAAAATGTAATTCTTACAGAAGAAGGTATTGACCACGCACAAGAACTTATCGGTGTTAAAGATTTGTTTGACATAAATACAAATTATGCACACCATCTTTTGCAGGCACTTAAAGCTAAAGAATTATTCATAAAAGACACTGATTATGTTGTCAAAGACGGTGAAGTTATGATTGTCGATGAATTTACCGGTCGTATAATGGAAGGTCGCCGTTGGTCAGACGGATTGCATCAGGCTATAGAAGCAAAAGAAGAAGTGGAAATTCAGGATGAAACACAGACTCTTGCAAGTATTACCTTCCAGAATTTATTTAGGCTATACCCTAAATTGTCAGGTATGACAGGTACTGCTATGACAGAAGAAGCGGAATTCGGGAAAATTTATAACCTTGAAGTTACATCAATTCCGACAAATAAACCTGATAACAGAATAGATTATCCTGATGTCATTTATAAAACAGAAGTTCAGAAATACCTTTCGGTAATTGACGATATCATTGCGCAACACAAACTTGGGCGTCCGGTACTTGTAGGAACGGTAAGTATTGAAAAATCAGAATACCTATCAAGTCTGTTAAAACAAAGAGGTATAAAACATAATGTACTGAATGCAAAACACCACGAAAAAGAAGCACATATTATCGCTCAGGCAGGTCGGTTTGGAGCTGTAACAATCGCAACAAACATGGCAGGTCGCGGTACGGATATTCTGCTTGGCGGTAATGCCGAATATCTTGCAAAGGCTAATCTTGAAGAAGCAGGCATTTATGAAAACATGCCAAATTATGAAATACTTAAAAATGAAGCTCTTGAGAATGCAAGGCAAATAACAGAATATGAACACTCTCAAGTTGTTGCAGCAGGCGGACTCCATGTTATCGGTACAGAAAGACACGAATCAAGACGTATTGATAACCAGTTAAGAGGTCGTGCAGCCCGTCAGGGTGACCCGGGTTCAACAAGATTTTTCTTATCATTAGAAGATAACCTTATGAGGATATTTGGCGGAGATGCTATTAAAAACCTGATGACAATGCTTAATTTACCGGAAAATACTGCTATTGATCATCCTATGATAACAAAAAGAATTCAATCCGCTCAAAAAAGAGTTGAAACATACCATTTTGATGCTAGAAAACAAGTTCTTGATTACGATGATGTTATAAACATTCAGCGTGAAAAATTCTATCGTCAGAGAAAAAAAGTTCTGCACGGAGTAGGGCTTTATGCTGATATTATTTATATGATGGAGCAAGAAGTTGATCGTATTATGAGAAGCTATATTTCACCGGAACAAAAAGTGGAAGAATACATATACGAAGACTTACAGACAATGATTAAAGAAATACATTCCACAGTACCTCAACTTGCATCCGTTTTGGAAGTAAAAGATATCCAAAATATGAGATTTGAGCCAATGTACAATAAAATCAAAGATTTTGTTCTGCAGGCATACAAAGACCACGAAATAGAAATCATAGATTTTTATAACAAAGTTATTGCCGAATACGGCGGGGGTGATGAATCTGAAAAACAGGAAGCTTTCAGCGACAATAACGTAGTAAGGCAGCTTGAAAAAGATGTTTTGTTAAAAGTCGTTGATGCAAAATGGATAGACCACCTTACAAATATAAGAATGTTACAGGATAGCATCGGGTTAAGAGCATACGGGCAAAAAGATCCGCTAATTGAATATAAAAAAGAATCTTTTGATTTATTTAACAAAATGATGTTTGAGATACAGTCTGACACAGTAAAACATTTGTTCAGAACTCGTTTTGGGGTACAAATTGTAAATCCTGACGGAAATTCAGAACAAACAACATTATAAACATTAAAAAAGCCCTTCGATAAGGGCTTTTTTAATACTTAAATTTACAAATTCAACTATTCAGGCTTTATTATAGACAAAACGTATTTGTCGTCTGCAAAATACTTTTGAGCACATCTTAAAACATCATCCGGAGTAACATTTTGGATTTGCTGCTTCACATTTTCAATATAATTAAAGCCTAAACCCAAAACATCATATTTTGCAAAATTACAAGCCTGCTGAATGTTTGTTTCTTCTAAAAATTCATATTTACCGATTATATTAGTTTTTGCATTATCCAATTCTTCTTCTGAAACAGGATATGTCTTAATCTTTTGGATTTCTTCGTCAAAACCTTTGAGGCAGGTTTCAATATTTTGCGGAGCTGTCGCAATATAAATCATGAAATTACCAACCAATTTATAGGTTTCATAAGAACTTCTTACAACATAAGCAAGACCTTTCTTATCCCTTAATTCCTGAAATAATCTTGATGATAGCCCACAAGCACCAAGCATAATGTTAAGCAGAATAATAGCCGGATAATCAGCATCTCCACATGTTGGAACAAGCCACCCTTTTATTATATGAGCCTGATTAATATTCGGCTTTGTATTATCTGCATTCTTAACTTCATTCAATTCAGGAGTAACGATGCGGAAATTACTTGCGGTTGCAACGGGCAATCTGCCTATTGTTTTTTCAACCTGAGGCAAAACATCTTCCAGCGGCAATGCTCCTACAAGTGCCAAACTCTTTTTACTGTTATTCACAATGTAATAAAAAGCATCTATTACATCCTCTTTTGTAACATTTTTGATATTTTCTAAAATTTTTACCAAGGAATTACCGTAATAATGATTTTCAAACAACTTACGGTAATACGCATCCATTACAGTCGTACGAGGAGAATCAAGCTCTGCTGTAATCTCACCAATGAGCTTTCGTCTTTCTTTTTCAAATTCTTTGAAAGTAGAATTTTTCAGAATATCATCCGTTAATTCCAATGCCTTGGAAAAATCTTCATTGAGGCAAATAAACTTTATACGCAGATAATTAGGAAACAATTCACTTGAAAAATCTATTGCATATTTTTCAAACTCATTTGCAAGTTCTTCAGAATTACGATTCTTTGTTCCCTGCAATAAAAGTCTTGCCATCAAAGTATAAATACCCGCTGTTTTTTCTGCCTGATTTATGGAAAAATTAAGGCATAAAGCAAATCTTGGGGTGTTTTCATTATGTTTATAAATAAAATCAATATTATTCTTTAATTTTGCAATTTGTTTAACCATAAAATCCTCACTACATAATGATTTTAGCACAAGCATTTACAAAAGACAATTTTGTAAACTAACTGCCTATCTCAATATATGCTTTTAAAATTTTATTTGAAACAGTATCATTAATAGCTTTTTGCACATTATCAAGAGAATAGTAATCAGACAACCCTTTTACTTTGACAGCATTATTTTTTAGTAAATTAAGAGAAATCTTTAAATCCTCTTTTGACGGAGAATAACTGCCCAAAACGGTAAGTTCTCTATAGTATATTTCATTATTCGCATAACCGAAATTCTGCGGAGTTGAAGAAAATACCAAAATTTTACCGCCATCTCTTACATATTTTAGTGCTGTTGCGATTGCATTATCTGAACCTGATGTCATAAAAACACAGTCCGCTTTTATACTTTCACAAAGCTCATTAACACAAAATGCCTCTATTCCAAAACTTTTGAGAAGATTTACTCTTGATGAAATCAAATCGCACCCGATAACATTCATACCAAAAGCCTTCAATCCTTGTGCCATCAAAATGCCGACAGACCCAAGACCAATAACCAATACTGTTGAATTTTCAGATAAAGATGCTCGTCTTATCGCTCTTATACAGCAAGCAAGAGGTTCGTAAAAAGCAGCCTCATCATTAGATAAATTATCAGGCTTTAAATAAGCAACATTTTGCAAATGCTCCTCTGAAACAAATACATACTCACTAAATCCGCCGGGTTTTAGATTTGTTTCTTTGAAATGCCTGCACATAGAAACATTGCCATTTTTACAATATTCACACTTCCCGCAATTGATATGGTGGGAAGTCACTATCACATCACCAACACAAAAATCGGTATCTGAATCAATTTCAACTATTTTTGCAACAATTTCGTGTCCCAAAACAGTACCATCTTTAGCAAGATTATGAGATAGCTTAACAATATCAGAACCACATAACCCGCACCCGAGAACCTTGCAAATTGCACCTTTACGATTTGCCAAAGTTTCTTTATCTGATTCTTTTATAACTAATATGCCATTTTCAACCTGTGCAGTTTTCATAATAACCTCTCCTACAAGACTATTTTAGCATAAAAAAGTACCCCTGACACAAATTCAGGAGTACTTTTTAAATTATAAATTAAAATTATTATTCAATAATTTTATCTACAACGCCGGCACCAACGGTTCTGCCACCTTCACGGATAGCAAATCTCATACCTTCTTCGATAGCTACAGGGTTAATCAATGTAACTTCCATAACTACGTTATCACCAGGCATTACCATTTGACCGTCAAATTTGATTTCACCTGTTACGTCAGTTGTTCTGATGTAGAACTGAGGTCTGTAACCAGGGAAGAATGGAGTATGACGACCACCTTCATCCTTAGTTAAAACGTAAACGTTAGCTGTGAAATGAGTGTGTGGGTGGATTGAACCAGGTTTACATAAAACTTGACCACGTTGGATTTCAGTTTTATCAATACCACGAAGCAATGCACCAATGTTGTCACCTGCTTGACCTTGGTCAAGAGATTTTCTGAACATTTCAACACCTGTAACAGTTGTTTTCTTAGTTTCGCCTAAACCAACTAATTCAACTTCGTCACCAACTTTAACAACACCACGTTCTACTCTACCTGTAGCAACTGTACCACGACCTGTGATAGAGAATACGTCTTCAACAGGCATCAAGAACGGTTTGTCTAAATCACGTTCAGGAGTTGGGAAGTAAGAATCGATAGCATCCATCAATTCCCAAATCTTATCAACCCATTTATCTTCGCCTCTTTGAATTTTAGGATTAGCTTGAACAGCTTCTAAAGCTTTTAAAGCTGAACCATGAACGAACGGAATGTTATCTCCGTCAAATTCATAAGAAGAAAGAAGTTCTCTTACTTCCATTTCAACTAATTCTAACAATTCAGGGTCGTCAACCATGTCGCATTTATTTAAGAATACGACTAAGTTAGGAACACCAACCTGTCTAGCTAACAAGATGTGTTCACGAGTCTGAGGCATTGCACCGTCAGTAGCTGCAACAACAAGAATAGCACCGTCCATCTGAGCAGCACCTGTGATCATGTTTTTAACATAGTCAGCGTGGCCTGGGCAGTCAACGTGTGCATAGTGTCTTGCATCTGTTTCATATTCAACGTGAGCTGTAGCGATGGTTATACCACGAGCTCTTTCTTCTGGAGCAGCGTCAATTTCATCAAATTTCTTTGCGTCTGCTTTACCAGCTGCAGCCATAACACCTGTAATAGCTGCTGTTAATGTAGTTTTACCGTGGTCAACGTGGCCGATTGTACCTACGTTAACGTGCGGTTTCGTACGTTCATACTTTTCACGTGCCATTAGATTCGTCTCCTTTTTGTTTGTCTACTTATATATCCTACTATAACTTAGTATTCAATAACACAATTATATTGTATCCGGTCATAAATATTTGTCAAGATTTTATGCAAATTTCAACTTTTTTAATAAGATGTAAAGTTTTGTAACAATATTTTTGATTTTGAGAAATTCTGTCATTAAAAAATACTTTATATATATGACAAGATATAACTATGGACATGGAGGAATTGTTCAATGGGAGATTTAAGGATAGACAAAATAAAATATAATCCGTCTGACAGACCGGCAGAAGCATATACCAATAAACAGCAGGCAAAAAAGAAATTTCCGCCAATATTAGGTGGTTTTGAATCAGTTGTATTACCAAAAACAGGTTATATACCGTTTTCGAGTGATGCAGCTGCATCTACATCACATTCAACCGGTGCCGGCCGTATATAGAGATTATTTAAAAATTAGAATATAAATAGCCCCTATTAAAACAGGGGCTATTTTTGTGTATAATTTTGTTATGAAAAAAATTGCTTTATATAACTCGAATATAGAAGAAACCATAAAAAACAGCCTTGAAAAACAGAATTGTGAAGTAAAAATAATTGATAATGTCAAAACCCTTTCCGATTTTGATATTGTAATATTGAATGACTATAACGGAGAATTACCCGATATTCAGCTTGATAAAACTGTAGTTTTAAATATTCATCCGTCACTTTTGCCTGCCTTTGAAGGAGAAAACGCAATAGAAAAGGCCTTGAAATATGGAGCAAAAGTTAGCGGTATAACAATTCAAAATGCTTATACCAAGCAAATAATTGCCCAATTCCCTGTTTTAATCGGAATAGATACGGATATAACTCAATTCATTTCAGAAATGACCGAAATAGAAAAATATCTGATTCCGCCTGTTATTGAATCCGTTATAAATGATACTGTTTTTGACTTTCAGGATCTGTTCAACAGAAATAAATGCCAAACAAACGGTTGCGGCGGATGTAAAGGATGCCATTAAGATTTGTAAAAGATATACCCGAATATATCTTTTTTGTTAATTTTGTAGTATTATCGGCACATAGAACGGAGTGCGTATGAAAGTAGAAAATATTAACAGCAAACAAACATTCAATGCCAGAATTGTTGTAAACAAAAGCGGATTTAAGAATATTGCAAAAAACATTGCAGATTCAAAACAAATCGGACTTTCAACAGTTGATGGAGTTGTATTTGACAAGCAGGCATATTATAACTTAGGTCAAGATAGTGCAGATTTTTCGATGACTACTTTCCCGTCCGTCAAATTATCAGCGGGGACAATACTCGAAACAAGCGCCCTACCGTCAGAAATACAATACAGAAAAGGCTTTTTAGGTTTTATCTCAAACAGCTACAATGAAATAAAACAAAAATTCGGACAAATTTTGAAAAGAGATATTAAGACAGTAAAAATTGACATCCCGCAAGATTTAAGAATACAGTCAACAAATTATGCTAACATATCCGGAAACGGCGGAGCAGGCATCAGTTCTATTTCAACAGGGATTGCCTCATATTCGGGTTCAGCTGCTTCGGGTGCCGAAAACATACTGTATCATGGCTTTTTACCTGAATCCGCTGCAGAATCGGTTAAAAATATTGGATTTGTAAAATCAATGCATGAAGAACTTATTAAGTTAACTCCTGATGCCAGTGCGAATTTGGCAGCTTCCACCCTATCTTCAGGCAGCGGACTCGGAGCACAAATTTCAGGACTAAACTATGTTGATAAAGCAAATAGAGTTATCCAAAATAATCGAAAATTTCTTTCATAAAATAACAAATTTTATTTTTACGGGTTTTAATCTTAATACATGACCTAAACATTACATACGAAAGGGATATACAATGGAAGTAGGAAAAATAAACAACTCTCAGAACTTTGGCGCAAGAATAATGATTCAAAAAAACGGTTTTAAAAATATCGGCAAAGATATTGTCGATACAGCGCTATCAGGAACAAATACAACAGGCACAGCAACAAGCTCTGTTGGAGAGTCAACAGTATTTCCGTCTGAAATATCTGCAGGTGTCGGTTTTTCAAAATCTATTACAAACGGTATGAGAAGAATAAAAGAATCACTTGATAGAATTTTCGGCAGAAATATTAAAACATCAGCTTTTGATGAGGATATGCATGGTTTATTAAAAAGCTCCGGCAAAGCCTCTACCGGTTCATCAATTGTTACAACAGGTGTAGGTTCATACGGCAGTTCAATCGCTTCAGGGCTTGATCAATCAGTAAACTACCCTTGGGCAGGTTCGGAAGTTGTACCTCAATTAATCGCAAAATCAAATCCAACAATAAGAGAAATTGCAAATAATATGGAAGGAGTTGCTTTTGATGTTTTATACAAAGAACACGGAAATGGTAACGAATCCGCAAGTATAGTATCAAGTCTTACTTCCGGTTTAGGTGCATTTTCACAAGGATTGGGTGCGAATATAATTAAAAATTCAGGTAAAGTTACTAATGCCGCACGCAATTTCCCTGATTAAGCAGTAAACATTTATAATAAAAAGGAATCTTTAAAATGCAAATAAACTCAATAAATAACCAGAATTTCGGAGCAAGAATCGTTATACGCAAACCCAATATAGAAAAACTTGAAGATGTAATGAGTGATAGCTCAATTTTAAGCTCCACTACAGGTTTAATAACAACAGGTTCACGTTCCGAAATCTTTGCAACTGCGGCAGGTTCTAATTATTCTGCACAAACCCCGCAAAGTGCTTTCATTCCTGAATTAGCTACAAAAATACTGCCTGACGCAATTATACAAAAATCACAAATACAACTACTATCCCCTGAACATACAACAATAAATGAAAACTCAGCAATAAGTACATACTCTTCAGGTCTTGGGGCATTATTACAATGCACCGCAAAAAAAATATTTAACTTTTGTGAATTTTTTACCCCTAATAATAAAAACAGAAACTTTTTAAGTTAAACATAAAAAACGGAAAAATAAATGGACTCTTTAAGAATAAACAACTATCGCACAACAGGATGGTACAAAATAGCACCTGCCCCAAAACAAATATCCTTTTCGGGATTTAACAGCAAAGCATCTGCGGAAAAAGGATTACATGGTCTTGAGTATGGACTCAGAATAATCGGCAACAGGATTGCTGATTTATTTTCAAGCAAAAAAAGTAAATTTATTACAAAGTGTATTTCTCTTGTAAAACCTGAACAAAATGAAAAATATCTGAATTTATTAGAAGAAATAAGCAACTATTACAGCAGCACAAAACAAATCGGTGTAAATCTTGAAGATAAGATTATTGAAAAAGTTGTGCAAAAAGACAGCCCCTCCATATTTATAATGACACATTCAAATCAATCTGAAGATCCGTCAATGCTTGCCGTTTTAAACACCCTTTTATCTAAAGGATATAAAGACGCAGGTAAAGGAAGTACTTTTCCGCTTCCGAAAATCATACTCAATCAGGATATTCTGACAACAATGAACCCTACAAAAAGAAAGGCTTTTGAAGCATTCGGAGCTGTCGGAATAGATGCAAATATATTTAACGCTGACAAAGCAACAAACGCAAGAGTATTTTTACCTGTAATAAAAGACTTTATCAGAGGTAAATGCAATATCTTTATTTTTCCGGAAGGCAAACTCGCCGTAAAAAAATATCTGCCGCTCGATCAAAGATTTCAGAATGGTGTTGCAGAAATAATTAACAAAGTACTAGGCATAAAAAAAGAAATAGATGTTGTTCCCGTAGGGTTCGCATACGGCAAGGGCAAAGACAAATGTTACACCGGAATGCATATTGGTAAACCGGTTACATTTAAAAGAATGGATGATAAAACAACTATTACTGCCGGTGAAATTGAAGGTTCAAAATTTGCAAACGAAATACTTGTAAAATTTTTTGAAAAACACAAAGGAGAAACTGATGTTGTTATGACAAAACAGGGAGAACCTATCAAACCATCCGAGGTAACAGACTACATCAGAGAATTATTAAGCGAAAACCTGCTTGTATGCCAGAAAAAAGCAGAAATAAATGTACTTGACCCTATTAATAAAGATGAAATTATAAAAATATAGCAGAACACAGCTATTTTACGGAATTTGTAAGTTTTTTAGTTCTTCTTACCGGCCAAAATACTGTAACGGCACGACCGATAAATCTGTCCTGCTTTAAAGGTCCCCAATACCTGCTATCTTGAGAATTGCCACGGTTATCGCCCATCATAAAATATTCATCATCTTTTAATATAAACGGGCCACATTTCATAATACTATAATCCCTCGCATTTGCTTTAGCGGGGTCCGAAGGACACATCGGATATTCATACGGACTCTGAATGTAATCTTCTTCGTACTTTTTATCATTGATATAAACTCTTGTAGAACCGTCTGCTTCATGTTTGATTTCAATCTTTTCCCCCGGAAGCCCAACAACCCTTTTAATATAAGCAACATCTTTACAGAAAATGCCTGTTAACCTTGCCAACAATGCAAACGGATTGTATGAAAGTTTGGTTGACGGCGGATAAAATACCATAATATCTTTTCTTTGAGGTTTTGAATAAAATCTTGAATATCTTTCCACAAAGATTCTGTCACCCTCAAGCAAAGTCGGATGCATTGACCCTGAAGGTATCCAGCGAATTTCACCTACAAAAAATCGTATCAAGATTACCATTACAGCTACAAAAACAACAGTTTCAACAACTTCAGAAAGCCATCTTTTTGTAAGTTTACCGCGTCTAATAAAAACTTCCTTTGTCATCGGCACTTTGCACCATTTTATAAAATCTGATACAAATTTTAAAGACAAAATATACAAAACAGTTTCCAATAAACTTTTTTCAGGCTTATCTGACAAACTCGGATCATCCTTGGGAATATCCCCTTCTTTTGAAATAATATATTTTAAACCTTCTACAAATTCCTGAAAATTTATTTCTTCATTCATATTTTAATAACTCCAATAACTCTCGCAAAGCCAAAGTATATACATTATCTTCAAGACTCGAGAGATTTTTTTCGGCTCTCATTGTATAATTATTCAACAAACAACGCGCTTTTTCAACTCCGTCAGAATAATTTTCGGCATCATTTGCATAAATAACAGCCGCCGTATATACACCCTCCTGCAAATCAGATTTTGACGGTTTTAACTTTTCATCAGAAACAAGATTCAAAATATCATCACGCATCTGAAAAGCAATCCCAAAATTCAAACCAAAATCCGAAGCCTCTGCAATTAGACGCTCAGAAGCAGAGCAGCACTTTAAAGGGGTTGATAAAGCAGTTTGAAATAAATATGCTGTTTTATTTTTTGATTTTTCAATGTATTCTTCTATCGTGCCGATTTTAAAAGATTCAAAATGCTGATTAACCTCGCCGATACACATTTTTTTGAGTGTGTTTATAAACTGTTTTATTATTTCAACAGAATCAGATTCTAAAAGAATATTCATTGCTTCAGAAAGTAAATAATCTCCGCAGATAACCCCAAGCTTATTGCCGAAATTTGATGAAATTGTCTTAACACCTCTGCGGATATCACTTTGATCAATAATATCATCATGAATTAAAGATGCATTATGCACAAGCTCAACAGCTGCAAGCACTTTCAGAATTTCAGAATCTATTCCAAAGCCTGCGGCTTTTAAAAACAATAAAGATAAAACAGGTCTTATACGTTTTGACGGAGCCTTTAAAAACCCGGCAACATAAGGCAAAAACTCTTGTCTTAAATCCAGAGCATCTATCATTATTTTTTCAATTTCTTTAAGTTCCTCAGAACATAACTGTTTTATATTTATGTATTTATCTTCGAATTTCATTTTTCTTATTTTCTTTTGAGGATTCATTTTCATTCTGCTCAGGTTTTTTACCCTGCATTTTCAAATAGTTTACCTTATCCCAGCTTAAATCAATATACTTAATTGTACCCTCCACTCCGTCTATTTGAGGAAGAATAGTATAAATTCTTTTTATACGGTCAAAAACGGAACTGTCTAAAACCCCAAGCCTTATATTTGTGGATTCTATCTTAACATAAGCATCATTTGGATTGTTCATATCTACATATTCAACTTTTTCACCCGAATAAGTTTCAACTGATTTGGAAATTTTATCGATATATTCAACCCTTTTAGGAGTCCAGTCTTTATCAAAATTAGGATTTTTAGCCAAAATTACAAGAGTACTAGAAGATTGAGCATGCTCCATATACCTTGCATTTGTAATCATTACGCCGTCAGTTGTGACAAAAGCAATCGGTTTTTGCTTCAAATCTGTTTTTATTACTGCCATAGGTACACGCTCACGCACAATTATCTGCACACGCGCAGGGAAACCATACCTGCGGATAAAGACATTTTTAACAACGGGTATTTTAAATAATTCTTTTTTTATAGGTCTTACAGGCATTATAAATATCGGATACTTTTTAACTCTGACATTTTTGATAGCATCATACAAAACCGATGACGGAACAATTTTATTATTCATTATAGAAACGGTTTCCGAATCCGGATTAGAAAAAGCATCCTGCCTTAAATACCATTGCGGCAGCATAACAAACTCATACACACAAAAAATCAGCAGCAAAAATATCACAAAACGAAATATTCTTTTCAGCATGTTGAGTTTTTTTCTTTTTTTTCGGATTTTTCGCTCTTTTTGCTTGCGTCTGAGTGACTGCTGCCCTTCCTGATGAGCTTCAGTCATCTCCTGTGTATATGTTTTAAATGTAGGACGATTTTCTTCGTTTTCCATTATTTGTTTAACCCTGCTCCGTTCATTATAATTTGCACTAATTCGTCATAACTTATACCCATAACTTTACATTGTGCCGGCAAATCACTTGTATCTGTCATTCCCGGAGATGTGTTGATTTCGATGACATAAGGAACTCCGTCTTTACCTATCATAAAATCAACTCTTGATAAACCTCTGCAACCGGCAGTTTCGTGAGATTTTACTGCAATATCCTTTGTTCTTTTGGTTAATTCCGCATCAAGATTTGCAGGTAAGATAAAATCTGACATGCCTGCAGTATATTTTGCCTCATAATCATACCACTCATTCTTTGGGCGAATTTCAAGTATCTCTGTTGCAAAATTTTTGCCGTCTTTTTCTAATACACCTACCGTTACAAAAACTCCGTCTATAAATTCCTCTATTAAAACATCATCATTATATTTGACAGCTTCTTCATAAGCAGATTTCAACTCATCTCTTGTATTAACCTTTGTCATCCCAAAACTTGAACCCTCAGATACCGGTTTCGTTATAACAGGGAATTTTAAACAAGCAGTTTTTTCTTCAACATCTTCACCTTTTTGAACAAAAACAGATTTTGCCATAGGGATTTCAGGACAAGTAGATAAAATCCTTTTGGTATATTCTTTATTCATACAAATTGCAGAACTCATAACTCCACAGCCGGTGTAAGGAATTTTTAAAATTTCAAGCACACCCTGAATACAACCGTCTTCACCATATTTACCGTGCAAAGCGTTGTATGCATATTCAAACTTACCTTCTTTTAATTTTTCTGCTATGTTTTCATCAACTTCGACAAGTTCGGAATTTTTATATCCGAGTCTTTGCAATGCATTAAAGCAATTTTTACCTGAACGCCTTGAAACTTCAGCTTCAGACGACATACCGCCGCATAATACGGCAATTTTTGAATTTTTATCTATTTTTGCGTCAATTTCTGCCATAATTTTATTTCCTCTTTATTTTTATTTCCCAAAAATTTTATCTCGGGCTCTAATTTTATATTATACATTTGAGCAACTCTTGATTTTATTTCACTCATCAAATATAAAACATCAAGAGATTTTGCATTATCAACATTCACAATAAAATTTGAATGATTGCGCCAAACTCTTGCACCGCCTATCATAATTTCTTTTGCACCGACACTTTCCAATAATCTGCCTGCCGGATTACACATAGGGTTTTTAAATACACTGCCGCAATTTGGCAGAGCAAGTGACGGTTGATGTTTTCTGCGAAAATCAAGATTTTCTTCCATTTGTTTTTGTATTTGTTCTTGTGGTCTTTGCTCTAACTCAAATTCGGCACTCAAAACAATTAACCCGTCTTTTTCACAACGAGAAGTTCTGTAGTCAAAACCCATTTGATCTTTTTTTATAGTAGTTAAACCCATTTTTCTTGAATAACAAAGAACTGATACAATTTTGTCGCTGACACATTGACCATTAGCAGAGGCATTCATATAAACTTCACCCCCGACAGATCCCGGAAAACCTATCATAAATTCTAGTCCTGACAGGGCACATTTACACATTTCCTGTGCTAATTTTGGTCCTTTTACCCCGCAATCAGCCGTAACAGTCGTACCTTCAACCGATATTTTATTCATCTTAGTGGTTAAAATAACCTTGCCGTTGTAACCAAAAGAAGACACAAGCGTATTTGACAAATTACCCAAAACGGGAATATTAGGGTATTTTTGAAGTATCCGAACAAACTCCTCCACACTTTCAGGGAAAAATACCTCATCTATCACACCGCCAATTTTGAAGGTCGTATAGTTCTTTATATCAAAATCTTTTTCAACACTCTCACTCATCTTATGTAAATTATATTATAAAAATAGATATTGGGGCAAGACTGAACAGGCAAAATTAAGATTATTTATATTCCCAAAAACATTCTTGTATTTGCATCCTTATTTATAAATAATATTATTTTTTTACATACAAATAATGAAAGCACTGAAAGTACTGTTACCACAAGAAATCTTGCAATAACTGTCCCCAAAACAGAGATATAATTACCTCCGGATAACAATAAAACTTTATCTATTCCTAAAATCTGATTGTATATAAAAAGCCAATACCAATGAACAAAAAACAAACCAAAACTGTATTTTGCAGTTATATCAAGAACCTTATTCAGCATTTCTTTTTTTATAATCCATTCGTCATAATGTTTAAGATATCCTAAAACGATTAATGTAAGAAATGTCTTGGATATAGTGTAATTTGAATAAATATTACAATAACTTAGATATACATCTAAACCCGCAAACAATAACATTAGAAGCAATAAAATTAATCTTTTATTATAAAAAGTATCTATAACATCTTTATATTTAGAGCAACACATTCCTAATACATATAAAGAAAAGAAATGAATAAACCCGTGGAATACATACCCGATACAAGCAAGATATTTTTGAGTATAAGTTAAATTCATTATTGAATTATAATCAACATCTATCCTTGGGAAAATTACAGTTATTAAAAACATCACCGGCAATAATTTGTATAATAAACCTTTTTGCTCTAATTTTAATAACACCCACGAACAGAAGAAGAATAATATTATCATTGGAATAAACCAAGTCGGAGTATTATGTATTCTTCCTGTTGTTAAAAACATCGGTATTTGAATAAGCGGATTTATGCCATCAAAAGAATTTCCGTATGTCCGCGGTAAAAATAAACAAAATAAAATACCGGGTATTGCAGTTATAAAATAAGGCAGCACAACATTTGTCCACTTTTTATGCAGGTAATTTTTATATTCAAATTTATAAGATAAATGCTGGAACAAAAAACCGGAAATAAATATGAAAAGTGCCGTTCCGCCGCAAACTATTTCACAATTAATTTTATGTGCTAAGCTTGAACTTTCTCCAAATTGCATTGTATGTCCTGCAATAATAAGTAAAATAGCAAGTCCTCGGAAGACATTAATATAATTTAAAAATGATTTTTTCTTATTTTCCATTATTACCCCCCTCACTCAAATCAAGCCACAAAATTTGATAAGGATGCAAAAGAATATGCATTGTATTATCTGCAAGCGACACATTGATTTTAACACTTTCGTTTGTCAGCAGATTTTTTTGTCTGGTTATCTTATTTTTGTTTTTTATAATTGTTGTTATAGGCAAAGGAATATCAACCGCAATTTTATCTTTTGAAAGATTATTTATTACGAGAATTTCCTGAGTTTTGTTTTTTCGGATATAACTTAAACAACTTTTATCGGATGTTCTTAAAATATCAAAATTCCCGTCTGTCATTACAGGCAAAGTCTTTCTTACCTTTAATAAATGTTTTGTATTATTATAAACTTTTGAATTAAACAAATACCACCCTTTTTGAGAGCCATAAAAAAGTTTTTTAGGAACCGGACCTCTGTGAATGTCACGAGAATCAAACACAGACAATATTTTTACAAACCTTTTTTTATTTTTTCTTTTTTGAGCTGATTTTTTGGCATTCTCAAAATTATTGGTAACACCAACTTCATCACCATAGTATATTATAGGAATTCCCGGAGATGAAAGCATTATTGCAAATGCCAAATTTATTCTGTCAGGGTTTTTATCCAAAAAATTTGCAAGTCTTCCCGAAACCCCAAATCCATCTCTAAAACCTGCACCCTTAGGCTCTAAATCTTCAAATATTAATTTTCTGACTTCAGGACTAACCATTTCCAAGGTTAATTCATCATGAACTCTTAAAAAGACACCCCAAGAAGTATTTTTAGGAATATTCGGCACTTTTTTATAGGTATCAATATAATATTTTTTATTTTCTGATATTAAACTTGCCCAAATAGCATTCATATAAGGGAAATTATAAGCAATTTGCGCCTCCGAAGTCCTTACCAGCTCCTTATCATTATTATCTATATTTACATTAACTTCTCTGGTCTTACCCAGGTAATTAACTATATCTTTCGGATGCTGGCAAGCTTCTACCTGAATAACAGAAGATGGTGCTGATAACTGAATAAAATTACTTATAATATTTATAATCGCATGTGTTTTAGGTTGATTTTCAGCGTTCGTTCCAATATCCTTTGACAAATATGGAATTGCATCCATTCTGAAAATATCAACCCCTAAATTTGCCCATTTTGTAATTGTATCAAGCATATAATACAGAACTTCGGGATTTTCCCAGTTTATATCAAGCTGAAATGGGTAAAATGTGTGATAAAGATAGTATGTTTTTGTTTCATCTTCGCCATTTTTATTTTTTATATTTACCTTTACTTCACGCCAATTTGTTTCGGTATTTTCAGGAAAAATTAATCTCCTTTTTGATACAATACCGTTATCTTCAGTATATTCAACTACTGTTCCTAATTTTTCATCTGTATACTTCTTATATTCAGGCATTTTATCACGCCATATAAAGTAATCGAGATAAGTTAAATCTCCTGATTGTAATTTTTTAAACCATTCGTGTTTATCAGATAAATGATTTAATACAAGATCGGCTTTTATATTAAATCCTTTTTCTTTTGCCGTTTTTATGAAATGTTCAAATTGCTTCATTCCGCCCAATTCGTGCCTTACATCCTGAGGATTTTTTACATCAAACCCTGCATCTTCCATTGGACTGTCAACAAAAGGAAGTAAATAAAGCGTTGTTACACCCAGATCCTGTAAATAATCAAACATTTCCTCAGTATTATTGAATGTGTTATCTTTATTATTTTGCACCACTCCAAATTGATTTACATAAAACATATAAATAATTTCGTCTTTATACCAATCTGATGCTCTGCTTATATCTTGCTGCTTAAGCTTTTGCGGTCTGTTTTCAATTGCTTTTTTTACACGTTTAATTAAATTGTCATAAATTTCTTCCGATAATTCTTGACCGTAAACACTTTCAATCGAGGCTTTTAATTCTTCTTTTATACGGGGATCTACCTGTAATGTATCACTTTCCTCTGGCTCTGATTGAGATACATAATCAGAGGAAGCGGCATCAGACAATATACCCGCACGACAATCACTTATCCCCAAAGCCCCAAATATAATAAGTGTAAATAAAAATAAACTTGATATAAATTTTTGTTTTAAACCAAACATTATATATTAACTTATAACATAAAAAAAATTATAGGATATTCTTTTTTGCCTCAGCACTTTGCAAAATTCTGTTGTTACGTTCAAAGATATCTGCATCAAGCATTTTCCTTGCTTGCACAGAACGTTCTATACTCTGAGATATTTTATCAGCTCCAAATGTATCACTACATCCCGCTTTCTTTAAACGACAATTGTGCATACAGCTTAATAAAATAGTTTTGCCATCACTTACAGCATTGTTCCATCCGACATTTGTTATAATATGTGCCATTTTCACCTCTATACTTTTATTTCTTTACTAAGATTCATCAATTCAGGACCAAGTTTTGTGATTGTCCCTGCACCAAGCCCTATTACAATATCATTCGGCTGCAAATCTTTATATAATTCTTTTGCAACTTCCTCTATACTTCCTGAAATATGTCGGCACGGTATGTCTGATTTTTCTTTAAATTCACTGACAAATGCCTTTGAATTTACTCCGACAATTTCATCTTCACTTGCGGCATAAACATCCGTAACAACAAGCTCATCCACATTATCAAAAGCTTCCATAAATTCATTCCAGAGATTTTGCAGACGAGAATATCTGTGAGGCTGAAATACTGCAATTATACGCTTATCTTTAAAAGATTTTGAGCAGGATAAAGTAGCTTTTATTTCTGTCGGATGATGTGCATAATCATCATAAAGTGCAATGCCGTTAAATTCTCCCACCTTTTGAAAGCGTCTGCCCATTCCGGTAAAGGAGGCAAAATGTTTGTTTACCAAATTCATATCAACCCCTGCAATATGCAAACTTGCCCAGACAGAAAGTGAATTATAAACATTATGAACACCTTTAAGGCAAATTTTCAAATTCGTTTGAAGTTCATCTTTATAATATATATCAAAGGTTGTGTAGTCTTCACCATAGACAATATTCTTTGCGCAATAATCAGTATTTCCGCCGATCGAAAATGTCATAAATTTGGCATTATGCGCAAGTTCATGAACTGAAAAATACTTAACAAGCCTTTTTACACCTTCGTTATCCATATTTGCAAGAATAATACCATTTTCTCTCATATTTGAAATAAATGTTTCAAATGTTTCAAGTATTGATTCTAAACCGTTTTTATAAAAATCAAGATGATCAGGTTCTAAATTATTCACAACAACAAGATTTGGAGAATATTTAACAATTGTTCCGTCACTTTCATCCAACTCAGCAATAAAATATTTTCCATGTGTGCAGTTTGCATTTGCATTTATTTCGGGAATTATTCCGCCGACAACATACGAAGGTTTTAAACCGCCCTTTTCAAGAACGTATGAACATAAACCTGAGGTTGTAGTTTTGCCATGAGTTCCGGAATAACCGATAAAATATTCTTCTTTACGGGAAATTTCAGCAAGCAAATCCGAACGATGCCATACAGGTAAACCCAGCCTTTTTGCTTTTTGAATTTCCGGATTGAATTCTCTTATCGCAGTACTTGCAACTACAATACAATCGTCAGGTAAATTATCCTCATTGTGTCCGATATATACCTTTGCACCCAAATCTCGAACCATTTTTACATACTTACTGTCATTTATGTCTGAACCTGACACCTCATAACCGTTTTGCAAAAGATACTTTGCCAAACCGCTCATCCCGACTCCGCCAACTGCGATAAAATGATATTTCTTTTTCATAATTTAATCCTCTGTATTAGGGTGAATTCGGACATTTAACCTTTTTGTTGTAAAGAACTTATTTCCTTATTTCCCTATTTCCCTATTTCCCTATTTCCTTATTTCACTATTTCCTTATCATCATTTTTATTATAATATAAACATATGGAAAAACACATTGTTACAACAAACCGAAAAGCATTTCACGACTACAATATTTTTGAAAAATTCGTAGCCGGTATTGTACTGACCGGTACGGAAATTAAATCCATAAGAAATAATGCAATAAACTTAAAAGACAGTTTCTGCAAAATTGATGATATGGAAATGTTTTTACATAACTGTCATATATCACCCTACGATAAGGGAAACCGATATAATCACGAAGAAAAAAGAACAAGAAAATTATTATTAACCAAAAAAGAAATTTTAAAAATAAGTAATAAAATCAAAAAAGACGGTTATACGGTTATTCCGCTTGAAGTATTTATGATGAAAGGACTTGCCAAGGTTGAAATAGGACTGGCTAAAGGTAAAAAATTGTATGATAAGCGTGATGATATAGTAAAAAAAGAACAAAAAAGGGATATTGAACGTCTTAGCAAAAACAGATATTAATTTAATTGTTAGAAAAATTTACACACTTATCTTATTTTTTTTGATAAAATAAATACCGGATGGAAGAGATTGTATGAAAGAACGTATTTTATTATTTGTAATTATAGTTTGTTTAACAACTTTTATATACATATTTCAGAATTATACCGATTGGGGTTTGGGAATACTTATCGGCATTATGGCAGTATATTTTGTCTGCTCAACCATTGCAACAAAAGTTAAAGCAAGAATAGAACTCAAAACTCCTAAAATTAAAGATGAAAATTATAAACCTTTTGTCAGCATAATGATTCCTGCACACAATGAAGATTCTGTTATAGAAAAAACCATAGAAACAGTCTTTTCAATAGATTACCCTAACTATGAAGTTATAGTTATTGATGACAGAAGTACGGATAATACCGCAGAAGTCATTAAATCACTTGAATCAAAATATGAAGGAAGATTAAAAACACTTATAAGAACACCTGAAGCATTCCCCGGTAAATCTGCAGTTTTAAATGATGCCCTTGAATTAGCCAAAGGGGAAGCCATTTTGGTTTTTGATGCAGATGCACAAGTAAAACCGGACTTTTTAACAAATCTTGTTTATGAACTTCAGCCAAAAGATGTCGGAGCTGTTCAGGCAAGAAAAGTTGTTAAAAACAAGGATACAAACTGGCTGACAAAGTGCCAAAACAACGAAATGACCATTGACACTTCCTGCCAAATCAGCAGAGATGCCGTAAAGGGTGCCGTTGAATTAAGAGGGAACGGTGAACTTATAAAGCGTGAAGCTCTTGAAGATATAGGCGGATGGAACAATTACACAATAACAGACGACCTTGATATGTCAACACGACTTCACATAAAAGGTTGGGATGTAAGATTTTGTAAAGATACCGTTGTTTATGAAGAAGGCATAATGTACCTTACACCGCTATACAGACAAAGAAGAAGATGGCTGGAAGGTACCATAAGACGTTATCTTGAATATTTTTGGGATATTTTCACCTCTAAAAAGATGTCTTTAAGGGTAAAGGTTGACTGGGTTGCATACATATCCCAATTTATTATGCCGGCTTGGTTTATTATAGAAATATTTATTTTACTTGCCAAAATAATAGTGAAAGGTGAGCCGACAAATATACTTATGTCATCAGTTATAATGGGCTGTCTGATAGGTTTTGGCTTTATGCTTTCATGCAGATATGCATTAAGGAAATATGACAAGATGTCACGTGCGGATGCTTTAATTCAAGCCATAATAACATCCGTTTACCTTTTAATTATATGGTTCCCGCTAGTTTTATTCATAGGAATCAAAATTCTGTTTATGAAGAAAGATATGAAATGGGGTAAAACTACTCACGGACTTATTAAACACGAACATGCAATTCAAAAAGCCAAAGAAAAAATCAAACAGGCTCAGGAAGAACTAAAAAGAATTTTAAAAATGTAAAAGGAGTACAATAAAAATGACAATGACAATAGAAGATGTAAAAAACAAAATTCGTGCGGTGGCAGATTTTCCAAAGCCGGGAATTATTTTTAGAGATATAACAACCGGAATTAAAGATGCCAAAACACTTCAATATATGATAGATTACCTGTGCGAACAATTCAAAGATACAAAAATTGACTATATTGCCGGAATTGAAAGCAGAGGCTTTATTTTCGGTATGCCGATGGCATATAAATTAAATTGCGGATTTATTCCTGTAAGAAAGCCAAACAAACTTCCTGCACAAACAATATCAGAAAGCTACGGTCTTGAATACGGCAAAGATACAATCGAAATACACAAAGATGCTATTGAAGAAGGCGCAAATGTTCTAATTGTGGACGATTTACTCGCTACCGGCGGAACAGCACAAGCCGCTTGCAAATTAGTAAAAAGAGCAGGTGGAAATCTTATCGGTATGGCATTTTTAATAGAACTTGAAGATTTAAACGGCAGAGAAAAATTAAAAGATTGCGGAAAAATTATTTCTATGCTAAAATACTAGCAAGCAAAGATTAGGAGATAATATAAAATGAAAAAGTTAGCAATTATTTTAGCATTATTAATGTCTGCGCCATATGCTTTCGGAGCGGATAATGCAGTTAAAGCTGTAGAAAAAGTTAATTATTATACACCATATTACAATCAGGGTAATATTGTTCAAGGTAGAACAGTACAACACGCACCTCAAAATTCTAAAGTTTATAAGGAATCTTCAGGCAACAAGTATATTTTAAAATATAATGTTGATGATTTAGAATCTGCACCTTGGTTGAACGGCGGTAAAAGAAAATACGATTAATAAATTATAAAATTTTGTAAAAAAGCTCGGTTGTTAACCGGGCTTTTTTATTATTTGTTTAATAAGTCTTCTATGGAATTTAATGTATAATCTGCACTATTTGTCAGCGGCTGTTTTTCACATCCATACCCCCACAAAGCACCAACAGCGGTGACTCCTGCTGATTTTGCACAGGTCATATCAGAAACAGCATCTCCTATCATTACAGTTTCTGAAGATTTTAAATTATATTTCTCCAAAATCATTTCAATCATTTGTGTTTTTGTTATATGGTCACCAAATTTATCTATAGTATAAATTTCTTCAAAATAATCTATCAGGTTAAATTGTTTTGCAATACGTAAAGTCGGAATATCGGGTTTATAAGTAGCCATAAATATTCTGCAATTATTCGCTTTCAGGCTGTCTAATACTTTAAAAACACCGTCATAAACTTTTGATATATCGTTTTGTTCATTGTCATAAAAGAAATTATAATTTTCTACTATCTGCAAAATCTTCGCTTCATCTTTTTCCTCAGGAATGATATTGCATACTATATCATACAAAGGAGGCCCGATAATTTCCGGCGTGATTCTTGACTTATCAACAGGGTAATCAGCTTTTTCAAAGGCAAGTATAAAACATTTTCTCACTTCATCAAACGAATTGATTAATGTTCCGTCTAAATCGAAAATAAAATTTTTAAACATAAGCATTCATATTCCTGTAGCGTTCTTCAAGAGATTTTATCCTGCGAATATCATTATCATAAATTTTGTTATAACATCTGCTTTTATTTTTTAGCCACATAATTTCAAATTGAATCGCTTTCATTATACCTGCCGAGATATTTTCATCAGAAAACTCGTCATTATAGTTAAAAATAACCTTGCGCGTTTCAAATTTGTCCATCAAATCCGAAGATATTTTTCTGAAAAACGGAACAGATCTTTCTGTTACACCACCGCCTACTATTACTTCTTTATTTTGTTGTTTGACTTTATCAGAAATCATACTTGTATAGTCATATATAATTTCACTATTAACACAATCCTTACTCATCCCTAAAGAACCTGTTAAATCAGTACGCCCGATAACAATGCCATCTATATCTGCTGATGATACATCCAAAATTTCATCAAGATAGTCACATCCGTTTTTTGTTTCTATATTTATATAAAAATTCATGCCTGCAATTTCATCATTTTTCAATACTGAGCGATATGCCTCTATATATTTTTTTGCAGCATAAGGTGATTCAATCATAGGGGCAACAAGAGTTCCGGCACCAATTATTTTAGCTTCCTGAATATCTTTTACCGCACAACATCCGCCGATTTTAATTGTAATATCAAGACCGGAACACAAGCCTAATTCTTTAAGACGCATTGCTTCGGAAAAATCAGTGCCTTCGTCTTCGAATTCAGCTTTTAATCCAACAGCACCATGATTTTGTGCCAGATCAAGTAATATTTCTACCATCTTTTCTTCAAAGATATTCACGAATTTTCTCCTTGTTATTTAATTTTAATACAAAATTTTTATATTTTCCTAGTATATAAAGCTATTTTAAGCCATTTTAAGCAAATACAACATTAAGTTTTGTAAAGATAAGAATAATATATAGCAATTATATACTTTAAAAATACTTTATTAATATATAAGACATCAATAATAAACACGAGACATAAATTATACACTACCTACTACACACTAACCTTCTACACACGAGGAATTGAAAAAGATTCCAAACTCTTTCTAAAAGAAAGGGTTTTTTTTTGAGCATTTCGCAGAGCCACGAACGAAGTGAGAGACGAGCAATTATACAAGAACCTTTATTAATGCTGTTTATATACTTTATCAGAGTATAATTCAATATTTGGAGTGTCGATTTCGAATACGTGAATTCTGCCCGGTCCGAGAATTACAGATACCCCATCTTTATTTACTTGAAACTTACTGTCTTCACCATATTTTGGAAGTAAATTATCAAGTTTTTGATTTTCTTTTAGGGTAGGAACTTTTACTTTGCAGGCAACAGGTCTGTTTACATCTTTATTGGCAAGAACCAATAGTGTTTTTCCGTTTCTGTGTCTTGCAAAAGCTATAACCTGATCCTGTTTATCTTTTTCTTTATCAAGAACTATATAAGAGCCGCGTTTTACAACATCTGCATATTTATCCCTGAATTCAAGACAGGAAGTCATGAATTTACCGATTTGCGGTTCACTTCCGCCCGGTCTTCTGGAAAGATTGAAGATATCAAGTTTACCGTTGTGAACAAACATTTCATTATTATCAGTTGCAGAGTTATCTACATGTTTACCTCTATATGAATATAAATACCAATCACCGGACTGGAAGCCGTCAACAAAGTATGGATTCATCATAGGTAAAGTTGCCTGCAATCCTGAAGTTAAGTTGCAGAATACTACGCCGCCGCTAAACATAGGTGAAATATCGTCATGAGTTGAGAAAGAACCGATTAAAGATTTACCTAAATCAACTCTGTATGACATGTTCAAATTATCGATTACATAATCATGAAGTTCTTTAGCATTTTGCCATTCATGGAAAATGTGATATTGTCCATAGTATGCATCAAATCCGGCTCTTAAAGAATCTTCCGGTCTGTCATACGGCATATTTGCCTGAGGGGAAGCATCTTCATATGTATAGCTTTCAGCCAGCCACGCAAATTGAGGATCTCTTTTTCTTGAATATGGAATAATAATATCCCAAAATTCAACAGGCTTAGCTCTGGCAACATCAGCTCTTATACCATCAACACCGGCATCAATCATCATATCAACAAATTGTCTGTGATATTCAAGTAGTTTAGGGTTGAGAGTTCTTTTACCTTCATCATCCCAAGGCTGAAACATTCTGATATCTTCCCAGCCCTGCGGAGTTTTTGGAATACCGTTTTCTATAGCCATAAGCTCCGGTTTATTTACATACAAATCGTATGAAGCGCAACTTGGCATATCTACCATTACTCTTATTCCTCGTTTATGACATTCATCAACAAACGCTTTAAATTGTTCTTTATCAGATCTGGGATCATTTTTATCAATCAAAACCGGATCAATTTTTAATAAATCTTCAGGAGCATAAACAGAACCTGCTGTTCCGAGGGCATTTTCTTTTCCCGGAGGATTTATAGGTAAAACGTGCAGAGTATTGAACCCTTGTGATTTTATTTCATCTAGTCTTGAAATTGCACCAAGAAAAGTTCCCGGTTTTTCATTTTTATCAATATATTCATTACCGTTTTTATCTTCAGCAGTAAAAGATCTTGGAATTATTGCAAGAATTTTTGCACTATTTGTTGTAAACAATGTACGCAAATCATTTTTATAATTTACAACCTCAGCCGGTTGAGGTTTTGAAACGGCCGGAGAATTTATTACTGCCTGATTTTGCATATATGCTTCAAGCAGATTAGATGCACCGCTAAACTTAACCTGCTTTGATTCAGAATTATTATTTAATGAAGAGCGGGTATAATAATTATTGATGAGATTTGTTGATGATACAGCACTAATCATTAGTTATTACCTCCGTTTGCTTTTTTGTCTGAAGGCATATATCCCATGAAAAATTGAGATAAAACTGTTATGCCTAATAATGCAGCTCCAAGTCTGCCAAACATATTCATCCATTTCTTACTGTTATATTTAGCAGAGAACAAATTGGTAAACATTTCATCAAGAGAACTGCCTAACAACTGGAATCTGAATTCAGTTGTTGAATCAATTTTTTGTCCGCCCGCATAATGATATGGCTTTGCAAAATATCTGTCACCGCCATGGAACGCAAACATTTCATTGCGGTATTTTATAAAGTTTTCACGGAATGTGGAATCCTTTATTCTGTTGAATGTATCAGAGTGAAGATCTTGAGAATACATCATAGACATAGCTTTTTTGTAAAATTCAATATCATAAGGCATGTCTGATAGTTCGCTTGCAGCTTTTTTACCGGCAAATCTGTTTACAATCTTACCGTCCTTAACTTCAAGTTTTGAGAAATAACTATCATAAGCTTCTTTATCTTTAAATTCCGGATTTAATTCTGTATTTCTCGGATAATAGAATTTTACGGCATAATCGGATGCATGCCCGCCAAGCAGCAGTTCTTTACACATTTCAACCAATTCTTCTTTAGCCTGACGAGGCATTTTTTCGCCAAAGAAACCTTCGTAATCAAGCGTTGAAACACGTCTGAACATGTCAAGAGTATTTAAAATCCTGTAGAACGAACTTTTTACACCTCTTACTCGGTCTTGGAGGAATGAGAACTGTAAATCTTTAAGAGTGTGGCTGTCTGCAGCTTCATATCCGGTTAAACGCTGCGGAGTAAATTGTAAGCCAAGCTGTTTTAAATCTGCTGAAGCCTTATCAAAAGTAGAATCAACAGATACTTTATATGGATTTTGTGAATCTGCATTTCTTCTGTCGAACACAGAAAACTTTGTTTCATTTTCAAGTTTACACAATTTTTCATTAATTTGTTTAACAACCTGATCATATTTATTAGAATCTGCAGCAATATCGTCAAACTTTTGTCTTAACAGGTTGTGAACAAGTTTTGAGTCCATTCTTGTTTGTTTAATTTCTTTTTCAGAAATACCCAAAGTTTTTAACATATCATCAGAAAGAAATTCGTTCCAGCTGTTTGCAAGAGAAGTTTCAGGAGCCTGAGCAGACTTCATATATGCATATTTATCCAAAATATTCTGACGAGCAACAAAACTGTTTATTACTTTATTAATTTGATTAACTTTACCGATAATTTCTTCTGTTACTGCACCGGAAGCAACAGATTTGAATACATTTGTTAAATTCAATTCCCCTGCCTGATCACGCATATTTAACAATTTTTTGAAAGCAAATTTTAATTTTTTAGTATCTTGCTGCGAATTTTCTGAAGCAAAGCTATCAATTTTTTCATCAAACGCATTTTCCATAGCTCTTATATAGTCAGAAAAACTAACAACATTTGTTTTTGTTTTACCGGATTTGAAAATTTCCTTTTCAGACTGATCAAGTTTTTCAATAATATCATCCGCACCCGGAACAAGCTGCGCGTAATCATCAGATTTCAAAATTTTTGCAATTCCCTGCTGTAATTTTGTACTTAGTAATTCAAAATTAGATTTAGAAATATCGTAACCCTGAGGGGCGAACATTCTTTGGAAATCTCTGTCAATAGCATTTGCAGTAATAGAATCTGTACCTGCTGCAACTTGTTTTGCAATCTTACTTATCAATTCAGGTGTCATTTGTCTGCCCTTATTTTCCGTAAGTAATTTTGCTAATTCCTGATTTTTAGGACTAAAATCATATTTTGAAACTTCCTGATGGAAATGTTCTAAAAGCTTATCTGCTTTTGCGTCATTTCTCTTTGCAAGATAACTTGCAATAGGTTTTTGCATCACATCACACATCAAAGCACTCATTATCGGAGTAGCTAATCCTGAAGTCAGCATCCACATTGTATTATTCTGCAATGCAATTTTTCTCATTTTTTCCTGAACAAAATCACGGCGATTTTTCATATCCTTTGGAACACCCAAACGATTACCTATTTTATTTATTTGCTCATCTGAATATAAATCCCAAGGAATAAACTGATGATCTAAAAATACAGGCTTCTTTGTGCCGTAATTATCACGATATTCCTGACGAATATTGAATCCATGTATCAAATATGCAGGAAGCTGAAGAGCAAGCTTCGGCCATAAATTCATTGCAGCAAAGAATGTTCCGAAACCGACAAATTCCATAAGTTTTACAACAGGAGTCTGTTTCATTGCAAAAAGGTATGTTGCAATAGCTAAACCGCCGAGTTTCATACCCATATCATTAAGATTGCCAAGCTCTTTATCCTTTGCATCACCCTGAATAGAATGTTTTAGAGCTTTTGCATCATATTTTACATCTTTTATAAATTCAGCAGGAGCATCAAACAATGAATTGCTGACCAGATGACCGTTACTTTTTAGCGGCTTGATAAATGTCCTGTTATTTAATTCTTTATTTACATCAAATGATTTTTTTGCGTTATCAGAATTATAACGCTGTGAAATATTTGAATCTGTAATGTATGATTGAATTAAATTAGTTCTCATTATCCAACCACACTTTCTTTATTTTTGTCCATAACTTCAGCTTCTGTAACTTTTGACGGTTTTTTGTTTATATGTATAGTGTTAAGAACACCAAGCACTGTTATTAATGCAGCCGCACCAAGCAAAGTTTTTCCTGCATATTTCTGAAGTTTTGATACAGATTCTGCCGGATTATATAATTCTTTTGCACTCTCTACAAAACTCTTTCCAAACTGCTGAACAGTATGACCGAATTGTTTAGGATTAAACACATTAAATGACGCATTTTTAAAGAAATCTTCCCAAGGCTTCTGGAATGCCAAAGCAACTCCGACAGCAGCCCACATATAAGAAGAAAAACTGCGTGCAAGACTTGATTTTACAAGAATTTCTCTGTATATCGGCTTAACTTCCTGATCTGAATCATTCAAATTTTCGCCCAGACCAAGTTTTTTAGCAATTTTATCATAACGTTTATTTAGATCTCTTTTGTCGTTTGGATTACCGTATAATAAATCCCAACGGGTAAATTCAACACTTTCACCGACCTTATGATATTCATGACTTGTCAAATCAAAATCATCTTTGTTTTCAGGCAAGCGGTGATTTACTTTCAAGTACGGCAACTGTGTATCAACACCCGTAGCCCATTTAACAGGCAAGTTTACCAATGATTTGGATAACGGCTTGAACAATGAATAAAATATTACGCCCAATGCCATTTTATTACCGAGTTTTGAGGCTTTTGACAATACATCATTCGAAAAATGTTTATTTACAGAGTTAAACACAGATATTAAAGTTAAACTTCCGACAATATAAGGTACATTCCCCATTGTCAAAAATTCATAGAAATCAGAATTTATGCTTCCCTTAATCCCTCTTGCAGGATAAACGGTAAAAGCCTTAGTAATTTTATCTAAAGCTATTTTTGAACGGGTTGACAAACGATTTTCCAAAAGTCTGTCTGACTCTTTAGGCTGAATTTTGGGGTCATTTCCTTTGAGAGTATCACTTTTGAAATTTATATTATTGAGGCTACTACTTACCGGTAAAATCATGCCAACTCCATTTTACAATTCTAAAACACATGTGAAGAAAAATTTTTGTTATCATATAGCGGATGAATTTACATTTATTTACAAAAAATTTTTGAAAAAACAAATGTCCAAAACTGATGCTACGAAATGATTTTTAAAATAAAAAATCCTAAAATTTTGTCCTTCTCCCCACAAATATTATTACTAAAAAATACAATTTTGTAAAGTCATTTATACGAAAAAAATCTATAAAAAAACATAACTTTTTATGATAAACTGTTTTTATGAATACTTTAAAATCAATGCGTCTTCATATTGGAATTTTCGGCAAAACGAATGTTGGTAAATCATCAATTTTAAACAAGATTACAAACCAGCAAACATCAATAGTTTCTGAACTTGCCGGAACAACAACAGACGTTGTGGAAAAATCTATGGAGTTTTTACCAATCGGACCGATAAACCTTTTGGATACTGCCGGAATTGATGACGAAACACTTCTTGCCAAAGAACGTATTGAAAAATCTTTGAATGTACTGACAAGAACAGATGTTGCAATTTTAGTCTGCGATTATAACGGACTTAACAAATTTGATAAAAAACTTATTGAAAAATTTAAAGAATTACACATTCCATACATTATAGTTGTTAATAAAACAGATATAGAAAAACCCACAAATGAAACAATTAAAGAGCTTGAGCAATATTGTAATTATGTTATTCAAACATCTGCAACAAAAGATGAAGAACTAGTATATAAATTTAAAGAAGCTATGGTGAAATTACTGCCTGAAGATTTTGTAAATTCACCGCAAATTGCAGGGGATTTGGTTGACAAAAAGAGTACTGTAATAATGGTTATTCCTATTGATAAAGAAGCACCTAAAGGAAGAATTATACTTCCGCAGGTTCAAACTTTGAGGGATTTACTTGATAATAACTGTATAACACTATGTGTAAAAGAAAGTGAATTACAGCAGGCAATAGAAAATCTAAAAGAACCGCCGGCTCTTGTCATTACAGATTCACAGGCCTTTAAAAATGTATCGCAAATTGTACCGGAACATATTCCTTTAACATCATTTTCTATACTTTTTGCAAGATTAAAAGGGGACTTAAATTCATTTATTAACGGTGCAAAGGCTATTGACGACTTAAAAGACGGTGATAAAGTTTTAATACTTGAAAGCTGTACTCATCATGCCATTGACGATGATATCGGCAGAGTAAAAATTCCAAATCTTTTACGCAAAAAAACAGGAAAAAATTTAGTTATAGAAAATTTTTCAGGGCACGATTTCCCTCAAATAAGCGGTTACAATCTTATCATACACTGCGGAGCATGTATGACAAACCGCAAAGAAGTTCTGTCAAGGATTCTTATTGCCAGCCAACAGGGAATACCTATAACTAATTATGGTATTACAATTTCATACTGCCTTGGAATATTAGACAGAGCAACAAAAATCTTTAAAAATTAAAAAGTAAACTATCGTGATCACTTTTGAATGCTTCGATATCAAAATGTTCAAGATACACATTTTTATGCAAAATGTCTTTTACACTTTTTGTAATAATATCATCAACATGATTATTTAATTCGTAATCATTTTCTATTGCAGAATTATATGTTTTTAAAGTTGCAGAACCATGTTCTGTATAGACATTTTTTTCATAACGAAAATCAGATGGTTTTTTACGGTTAACCAAAATCTTTTCAAAATATTTGCCGTCTTCAACTTCAAACAACACCGCAGGATATTTTTGAGTGTAAACAGGTCTTACGGTTACCCATTTCTTATCCGCCTGAGAAACAAAAAACGGAGATTCCTGTACTAATTTACCTGTTTTAATATCTTTCCACGCTCTTTCTATCTGATCATCAAGAGCATGTATCAGCTTTATTGCTTTTGGCCCGAGCTTATCATCATTTACAATAATAGCATTATTTAAACCACTGATTATACCCGTAAATCTTACATTTGAATAACTATTAGACTGAATTTTATTTACTTGCATAATAAACTCCTTTTTCGTATTAAGTAGCAAAAAAATATTTTTTGCTACTAAAATATAAAACTTGTACAAAAGTTTTGTTTGTAGTAATTTAACAATGTAAAAAGACGAAAGATATTAGTAGGTTGAGCTTATAGTTCAACAAAAAATAAAAGAAGGAGAAAGTCAAAATGGCTGAAAGAAAATTAGTCGGAACAAACGAAATGTTCAAAAAAGCATTGGCGGGCGGATACGCTATCGGTGCTTACAATGTTAACAACATGGAAATTTTACAAGGTATTGCAGAAGCAGCTGAAGAAACTCAATCACCTATTATTTTGCAGGTTAGTGCAGGTGCAAGAAAATATGCAAACCAAACTTATCTTATCAAGTTAGTTGAAGCTGCATTAGCTACAACTACAGTACCTATTGCATTGCACTTAGATCACGGTGCTGATTTTGAAATTTGTAAAGCATGTATTGATGGCGGTTTCTCATCAGTTATGATTGACGGATCAAGATTCCCGTTTGAAGAAAACGTAAGAAGTTGAAGCTGAATTGGGTAAATTAGCAGGTGTTGAAGATGATGTTAATGTTTCTGATAAAGATGCTAAATACACTAACGTTAAAGAAGCTGTTGAATTTGTTAAACAAACAGGCTGCGATTCATTAGCTATTGCAATCGGTACTTCTCACGGTGCTTACAAATTCAAAGGTGAAGCTAAATTAGATTTCGAAAGATTAAAAGAAATTAAAGATGCATTGCGTGAAGCAGGTTTTGGTGATTATCCAATCGTATTACACGGTTCTTCTTCAGTTCCGAAAGAATTTGTTGAAAAATGTAATAAATTCGGCGGCAACTTGCCTGATGCTCAAGGTGTTCCTGAAGATATGCTTAATTATGCTTCTAAACACGGTGTTGCTAAAATCAATATCGATACAGATTTAAGATTAGCAATGACTTCAACTATCAGAGAGTTCTTTATTGAACATCCTGAAAAATTCGACCCAAGAGAATATATGGGACCTGGCAGAACAGCCGTTAAAGAAATGGTTATGCACAAAATGAGAGATGTATTAGGAACTGCAGGTCACGCACAAGACTAATAAATCTTGATTAAAAGCATATATAAAGAAAAGGTGATAAATAAAATTTATCACCTTTTTAATATCTAAATCAGATATTCAATTCAAACTTATTTATTTACTATCTGAGATAAAGCATTTATAACATCTTCATCCCATTTTTTACCGCTTTCATCTTTCATAATAGAAAGAGCCTTATCTTTTTCCATAGCCTTACGGTATGGTCTGTCTGAAGTCATTGCACAATAAGCATCAGAAACAGCGATTATTCTTGAGCCCAACGGTATTGATTGACCTTTTAAGCCTTCAGGGCTACCTGAACCATCTACCCTTTCGGTTTGATAGGTAATATAAGGCACAACCTCTGATAAGAAATTTATATTCATAAGTAAATTAACACCAACATTCGAATGGTTTTTAATTTTACTTAATTCATCTGCTGATAATTTTCCGTTAGTTGCAAATAATTTTTCAGGGAGAGTAATCTTACCGATATTTTGCAACAAGGCAGCATAATATATCAAATCAGTAGTCTTTTCATTCAAACCTAATTTTGCACAGATGCCACGAGCCAACCTTGCACTGTTTCTTGAATGTGAAACGGTATATTGACCTTTTTTATCTACTGCAGTAGCTAATGCTTCCACAAAATTCTGCTGATAATCACATAAATCACCAATTAATGCTGTCAAATCACCACGCAGTTTCTTTAAGTCAAATTCCGTAGATGATTCATCGGAAATTTGGGCATGTGTTTCTTCTATAACCGTTTGTAATGTTATTGTAGTACCCAAAAGATTTGCGATACTCACAATAACATCACAGAAATCTTCATCCAACATCTCGTTGTTCTTAATTTCAATTGCACCGATAGGAACACTTGAATTACGCAACGGGAAGCATATATAACCCTCTTTTGATATAACTTCATTATGCAAAAGTTCTGATGAATTAAATCTTAAATCAGAATTATCATTTGCGGAATTACCCAACAGGGTCATTTTACCGTCTTTTTCAAAAAAGATTCTGCATTCCTCAACTTCCACCATCTGAACAATAGATTTTGCAATTGAAGAATAAACTGCAATTTCTTCTTTCCTGTCAAAATTTAGAACGCATAAAGTATTCTTTGATGAATATAAATCAACCAGCTCTGACAACTGATTTATTAAACGCTCTTTTTTATTCGATTTTACACTTATTTTCTTTGCCAAATCATCTGAAATCAAGTTCTCAGATAAAAAATCACCCAGATTTAGTGCAAACATTTCCTCTATAGGATCAATTCCGGTCATAAACTCTGACTGTCCGAATATTGAAACCCCTGAATTCTTTTTATCTTGGTTTGTCATAATATTTCCTCTAAAACTCATAAACCTTCTATTATTAATAGCTATCGGCACAAATCTGAAAAACTTTAATGATTTTTTAAAATTCATACTAAAGTATGAGAAAACTTAATATTTCTTAATATTTTTCGTTATATAAGCAATTATTTACTTCGTATATACTTTATATATATAAGAGAGGATTCTTATATGGAAATTTTTAGATCAAGCAGCAGATACATAGGCCCGCACCACAACATTTTAGGACCGGCAAGATTTCTACCATACGAAAGCAGAGGATGGAGAACACCGCTGTTTCATTTTGGTGGATTTCACAGACCGCACTTTGGCGGTTTTCGTGGCTTTGGCGGTTTTGGGATGAGCTCATACCAACAGAATGTCATTATTGATAATGGCAGACATGGTTTCTGGGGTGGCTTGGCTGACGGACTTGAAGGGTTTGTCAGAGGATTTATGAATGTATCATGGCTTATGGGAGGCATGCAGCAACAATACAACATGTATAATAACCCAATGATGATGCAGCAAATGCCTGTAGCAGATAATCAACAAGCTGCACAGCAAAATGATAATTCTAATCTTGAATTTAATAATCTTAAAAAGTTCGCTGATAAAGCAGGCTATATGGTCGTAAAAGAACAAGACGGTACATACACCGCGTTTAACGATAAGACTAAAGACCATATTTCCGGCGACTATGTAACTGTAAGAGATGCTATCCTTGGTAAAGATGAACCAAAAGCAGATGAACCAGAAGAAGCTCAAGAAACACAAAAGAAAAAAGAAGATACTAAACCTCAGGGTGCTAACGATGGCGACACAGTAAAAGCTGAAGAATTTAAAAAATATAACGGCAAGTCAGTGTTAGTAACTGATGAACTAAGAATAGCAAACGGCGAAGATCCTGACTTGGTAAATATTAAAGGCAAAACTACCTTTGGCGAAATGGATAAAAAGACCGGCTACCCTGCAACAATTAGCGTTGGGAATGTAAAATATACATTATCAGAAGATTTTAAAGATGATCCAAAATATAAAGACGCAACATTATACAAATCTGATAAAAAAGGTGAATATTACCGATTAGAATGGAAAGACGGTGAACCGATATTAGTTCAGCATAAAGGCGATAAAGAACTTGGTGCAGGTGATGTTGACGTACACCAAACAAAAAGAAAATAATATTTTATTTTGATAATACTCCTTATCAGCACCCTTTGGCAGTTTGTCCATGTCAAAGGGTGTTATAATGTGCTTTTATAAAACAACAACCGTAGAAATAGTATTCTTCGGTTGTTGTTTTCGTCTTTCACTTCGTTCATGGTTCTGCTCGGGTTCTACTTCACCCTCGCATTAAACACCACCGCTCAAACAATAACCGAAGAATATTCATTCTTCGGCTTTTGTTTTCGTCTTTCACTTCGTTCATGGTTCTGCTCGGGTTCGTTAGAACATCAAGCCTGCTTCTCTTGCAGCATCGGCTAATGCAGCAACTCTACCATGATACAAGAAACCGCCTCTGTCAAATACAACACATTCAACTCCGGCTTTTTTAGCTTTCTTTGCGATTGCTTCACCAACAGCTTTTGCAGCTTCAATATTTCCGCCATTTTTTAGACTTTCTTTTAAGTCTTTATCATTCGATGAAGCTGAAGCCAATGTTACATGGTTTTCATCATCAATTAATTGTGCGTAAATATGTTTTGTGCTTCTGTAAACAGCTAATCTTGGGAATTCTGCTGTTCCTGAAACTTTCAATCTGATTGATCTGTGTCTTTTTTGTACAATTGGTTTTCTTTCTTTTTGTTTAATCATTTTCTTTTTCCTTTCATTTTGCCCAAACCTGCTTGAAAAACCACTTCAAGAGTTTATACGGGCTTGTTACACTTGTATATTTAGACGATACTCTTGCCTGTTTTTAGCCATATATTGCCTTGCCAAATCTTCACCTCCAATAGCTTCAAATAAATTCATAATAACATTTGGATTGTCAATCGTACTTACTATTCTTATCCTGTCATTAAAAGGAACAATATTATATAATTGGTTCCCTATAGGAATGTTATCATTTATTATTTTTCTGGCTTGGTTAGCTTTAGCTTCAATTTTATCCTTTGAAGTCCCCTGCGGAACAATCAAATCATAAATACCGTTAAAAGCAATTTGACTAACAGGGCTAAGCATTATTTCTTACCGGCTTTACCAACTTTACGTCTGATGTATTCGCCTTCATATTTAATACCTTTTCCTTTATATACTTCAGGCGGACGTTTAGATCTGATTAAAGCGGCAATATCGCCAACTAACTGTTTGTTTGAACCTTTTACAGTGATATTTGTGTTATTTTCAACACTGATTGTAATTCCCTGAGGAGGAACTATATCAACAGGGTGAGAATAACCAAGAGCCATATTCAGAGTTGTTCCCTGCATTTGTGCTCTGTAACCTACACCATTGATTTCAAGTTTTTTAATGAAACCGTCTTTAACACCAGTAACTGCATTTGCAACCAAAGTTCTTGATAAGCCGTAAAATGCATCTGTTTGACGGGAATCAGAAACTTTTGATAATGTAATTACATTGTTTTCTAATTTTACTGAAATTTCAGGACGAATTTCTACAACCTCTGTTCCTAAAGGTCCTTTTGCAGTAACTGTTTGTCCTTCAACTTTTACCTCAACGCCTTGAGGTACTTCGATAGGTTTTTTACCAATTCTTGACATTTTTGTTTTCTCCTTTGGTATATTAACTACACAGTGCAAACTCACTTAATTATTGCTATTCATAAAACTTATAGAAATTTCGGCTTGTTTGCGGTCAGGTCTTTCTACCAATTACACCTGACAAGAGTTAAAATATCACAGACCTGATTGTTTGTAAAGCAATTTGTTAATATTACTTAAAATATTTCATAAGCAATAGCAAAAAAATTTTTATTCTTTTTTTGATACCGGTATGAAAACAGATAAAATATCATTTGGACAAACCTATTTAAAACCATCAATTTTCAAGAATTTAGCTCCTCACAATTTCCAAAAAGTTGAATCTATAATACCGTTTGGGGAAATTTATCCTGCCGATATTTATATCGGAGCAGATAAAAGCGGAGATATAGTTCTTGATATTTTACATTCAACTATGGGCAAATTTTTATACTTTAGCGGAGAAGTTCCAAAAACAGCGCTTAATGCCGGCATCTTACAAATTATGGACTCTGCTGAAAGAATCAACCGTAAAATGTCAGGATACAAGCTTCCTGTCTATAGCATTAAAATTAAAGACCTTGACCATTTCAGTATTCCGAAGCTGCAATACACAATAAACGAAAAACTTGTATATTATTACGATAAAATGATAGACAGAAGATTTTTTCACTAATTTGCAAACATATAACTAATATGCTATATTGTAAGAAGTTTCGTACAGGTGTTAATTTTGTTCCTACATTTTTATAAATAGGGAGAGTTAACTCTTATTAGGGATTGAAGTATACCCGTATATCATTTGATATCAGCGGGAAACGGATTACCCGAGGTTCTCACCCACCTGCGAGCCTAGCAGGTAACAAAATCCGCCTGTGCGGGACTTTTTATTTTAAATACACTCTTTTTATGATTGATTTTTATGAAATAAATATTAAAATTAGAATATGAAAAGAATTGCGTGGAAAAAATTTATTGTTATATGTGCAATTGTGACTTTTATATTGAATGTTTCTGCACCGGAGTCATACAGTGCTTTTTGGGACAGAAATAAAAACCAAAATAATCAGCAGCAAACACAAACGCAAAACCAACAGACACAAGGACAAAATCAACAAGCAGAATCACAAGAAACGACATACCCTAAT
Organism: uncultured bacterium; assembly: GCA_902788345.1. GTDB lineage: Bacteria > Cyanobacteriota > Vampirovibrionia > Gastranaerophilales > Gastranaerophilaceae > Zag111. The sequence continues at coordinate 50,121 of CADAJP010000010.1, forward strand.
GATGTGGATTCTCAACCGATTGCAGAAGGTGAATATGTTGATGATATTGATGTTGAAGAACAATACCGCAAAATGCCGGTTGCAGATTTTAGCTATATTCACGATATTGATCCGGGAGAATACCAAGATACAATGTATACAACATGGTCACCCTATCCGCTGTTCAGACTGACGGCACCTTTATATTTTAAAACTACGGCAATTCAACCGGGGTATTATCTTCTCACCCCAAGAGAACACAAAGGGAAATGGTATATTCTGTTCAAAGAAGCAGGAAAAGTAAAATATATCGTACCTTGTTACAAGCGTGAAATGGTTCCGCTGAATTTTTACAAAAATCATCTCCCAAAAATTAAACTTACAAAAGCACAACTTATAAGAGAAAAAACACTCAAATTTGTCGGAAAACATTTTAATTCTTCAAAACGAAAACCGATTCCTGACACTTATCTTGAAGCAAATGATATGGATAACAGTTTTCTTTCTATTATAGTTTACTGGGGAAATTACAGATATTATTTTGTAGTTCGTTCGGTTCAGCTGTAGAAATTATTTTTGTTTAGGGGTATAATAGTTTGGGGAAACAGGAGGGAAATGATGAAAAAATTTATTATAAGCCTTTTAATAATATGTACAGTAGTTTTAACCGCACCGGTCAGCAGTGCAAAAAGAGCTCCAAAAGTAAAAAAACAGGAAGTTGAAACTACAACAACAGAAGTTTTAACGCAAGAAGCACCAATGCCCGAGCTTGATACACCACAACCTGTTTCAAATGATGTTGTAACAAATACTGCTCCGACTCCTGAAATATCCGAGCAAGAGCCGATGGCAGTAAAGACAAAAAAAGAAAAGAAACAAAAAAATAAAAAGCAAAAAGTTAAAAAACCAAAGCAAAAAAAAGTTTTAAAAGATGACAAAACTGATAATTCAGGTTCTAAAGAATCAAAAACCAAAACCCCAAAAGCACAATACCCAACAGTTCAGCCTCCTAAAAAAAGAAGTAAACTTGCTTTGTATTTAAATCCAAATATTGATATTCATGAAGTTCGGGCAAGTCACATTTTGGTAAAAAAACGCAAAGATGCAGTGAGAATAAGAAAAGATATTATAAATGGCACCATATCATTTGAAGATGCGGCAAGAGAATATTCATTATGCCCAACAGGAATGAGAGGGGGCGATTTGGGATATTTCAACCGCAGAAAGATGGAACAATTATTCGCCGATGTAGCATTTGATTTGAAAGTCGGACAAATTTCAGATCCTGTCGGAACAAAATTCGGCTGGCATATAATTAAAGTTACAGATAAAAGGTAAAAAACAAGTTTGCAATGACACCAATTTTTTGTGGCAATTTATATACAGGCAACCTTGACTTTTAATTATTTATCAACTTTTTGAATTCTGCCGTCTGATTTGATTTCAATCGGTTTGTTTAAGTGTCTGATATAATCCCCAACGACAATATCTTTGTCATAATCAAATATTTTTTCAGCTTCCTTTAACCTGTGAGGAAGCCCTAAACCCATATCAACACTGCCCAAGCAGTAATCATCCGATGCAACTTTATACATCTTGTCTTTGCGTGGATTATTTATATCTATAGGGGTTTGATTGCCCTGTTTATCAACAAAAGACATTGAAAGAAGTTCGCCGTCCTTATTAAATTTATATCGTAACCCTGAAACCTGTACTATTCCGGGTCTGTGAGATTTAGATTTCATTGATGCCTTAATTCTGCCCTTTATTGCCGTTACAATTTCATCTTCCGAAGCCTGTGCAACAACAACCTTATTTGCAAAAGGTGAAATTATTGATAAATCTCTTGTATCAATTTTTCCGGGTTCGAATTTGCCCCTTATATTTGCAGAATTCATAAAAGCAACATCCGTGTCAAGCTCGCTGCGTAATGCATCCACAATAAAATCGCAATGCGGGTTTTCACTGCCTAAAAAGTCGCTCGGATACGGTTCTGCAGATTTTATAACTCCGACTTTTTCAGGTTTACCCAAAATGCTTTCAAATGTATTACGAGCTACAAGGTTTCTGCTGTATTTATCCGTATCGCCTATATTATTCTGAACTTTTGTGATTACACCATCTTTATTAAATTCTACATTTAAAATGCCAAAATGTTCTCCATCTCTGCCTGCCTGAGTAATAACTATCGGTTCTCCTGTTTTTGAATAAAACAGATTTTCATCCGGTTTTACATCTTCTAACAAGGTATGAGTGTGAGCACCCAAAATTATATCAATTCCGTTTACTTCTTTTGCAAGTTTTAAATCCTGTCTGTATCCGGCATGAGAAAGAACGATAATTTTATTTATACCCTGATTTCTTAGTTTATCAACTTCTTTTTGAACTTCGGGTATAGTTTTATCAAATTCTTTCTCAATATTCAAATCAGGCAAATGTTCCTGCAGTTTTACATGCACATGTAAATCCGGAGGAACAAGACCGATTACACCATACTTATGTCCATTTATTTCCTGAACATAAGACTGCTCAATATACTTCTTTAACGGATTATTTTCAGAAGGTTGTAAATTTATACCAAGTAGTTTGTAATTTTTGTCCTTTATTATATCAACAAATTTGTCCGTAGGAAGATCGCACTCATGGTTGCCTAAAGCACTTGCCATAAAACCTGCAATATTTAAAAACTTGTTATCAACTTTTACGTGATTTATATCCTCACCAAGCATAATATCACCGGATGCAAACTTCATCTTGTCGCTTCCTGAAGGTGTAAAGCTGTCAAACTGATTAACCGCATTTACAAGTCGTTCCATACGAATATTTTGACCATGCAAATCATTTACATAAAAGATACTTGCTTTTATATTTTCGTCATTCTGTTTAGCACCGGACAAGGCCTTGCCCTGAGCATTATTCTGATAATAAGACCTTAGGAGATTTGTATTTCTGTATGAATTGTAAATATTACTTATCATATTTTGAACCTTCTCACTGTCTATAAGTTACGTAAAAATAAAAATTGCGGTATTTATGAAAAAATTGTTACAAAAGTTATTCTCAGAATTTAAAAGACCGCCTGCGTGCAAGCGGTCCTTATTTGTATTCTAAAATTCGTATTCCGGTATTATAAACACCTCGTTGTTTGCATCCTTTTCAACAAACTTCAGGTAATAATCCATAGCCCTGTCTTTGCAGCTGTCATACAATTCCTGCGAAATCAGTTCTTTATGCTTTTGAGTTCGCTCACCGGAATAATTACCCAATATTCCTGCATATTTTTCGATATTTTCTTTATTTAATCCGCCGCCGTATGCCTTTGTTTTTGCATCAGTACCTGACGGTCTTATTTCTATATACTTGTCTGCAAATTCTAAATATGTACCATCACCGACAAATTTAACCGATTTTAAATTATCGAAATTTAATTCGGGAGAAAATTTATCGTTCAATATAGATTTTATATCATCAACAGAGATTTCTCCTTCTTTTAAAGCAATTGCCATAGAAAGGTAAAACACATCATTTTGGGTACGTTTTTGCTCTCCTGCAATTTTATCGGCTTTTAGTTTGTTTATATCCGGTTCAGATTCGTTATAATACGCAATATCAACTCTTGTATCAAATCTGCCTATTATATTGTTTTCTTCAAATACATTCTTCAGGTATTCCGAAAGATAAATTTTATTATCAAGTTTTGCAACAAGAGAAGATGCGACAACAATAGCCTCTGTTGCACTCTTTTCACGCATTGCAACAGCACATCTGCCGTGCTTGGATTTTATTAAATCTTCCGTACCCATAATCATGCCGCCGGATTCTTCTCCGCCAAAAAGCAATCTTGGATTTACGCCCAAATTTATGGAATTACCCAAAACATCATCTACAACAACTTCTTTTTGTGGATTATTTTTAAGCTGAAGCTCTACTTTCTTCATTATATTGGCAATTTCTTTGAACCCGACCGGAACATTAACAACTTTTACACCGTTTGATTTTGCCCATTCATCCCAGGAAAGAGCAGAGGCAGTTGTTTTTATCATAAATCTTGGGTTATTATTCCAAAGATTTTGAGATTTTAACTGTTTTGCCCAAAAATCCATAAGCATAAGAAAAGCCTGATTTGCAGTGAAAACTGTCAAAACCCGCTCGTCAGACAATCTTACAAAATCAATACCGAGTTTTTTTAATTCATCAATTCTTTTGGCACTTTCTATCTGGGTAACCGTCAGCCTGTCATGATCAGGATCAGTAATCAAAACGACCGTACCTAAAGGATAATTTTTTAATTTTTCACTATAACCGAGAGTTTCAATTACAGGAAAATACTTTGTACCATCCGTTTTTTTTGCAACAACCGTTGCATCAACGGAATAATCATAAAATGCCTTTTCGCCCTTTGGAGTATGGTCATATTTACCGATAGAATGGAAAAACGGATCTTCTTCCGTATTAAACCAGTCAAATTTATCCGCAATTCCGAGCTTTGAAAGCACCCTTGAAAGAGTTTTATAAGCTGAACCTCCGACACTTTCTATTAAAATTTTGTTATTATATGATTTAACCAAATCAAGATTAAAATCTTTTGCCACTCCGGACTTTAAATATTCAACATACAAATCAACACCGTCATCAAGAGATTTCATAACACTTTCGTTAATTAAAGGATTGTCCTTTGCAGAAATTTTTATTTCATAAGACCCTTTTTCATTAACTTCATCAAAAATCTGCTGAATTTTATTTACAAATTCCATAGATTCTTCGGGTAAATACTGACTCCCCTGACAATTTAAGTCCTTTGTTGCATTTTTTACTGAAATACCATGGCTTGAAGTAATATATTCTCCGCCAAGTAAATCCAATTTAAAAGCAAGAAAAGATGCAAGCCATATAGGAATTGTTTTTCTCTGTGACGGCACAAGAGTTTCTATTCCGCATGAAGCCTGTATTCTTGCAATCGCATCCATAAATAATTGAGAATTATAACGTACTTCGCACCCTGCAACCTTAACAATTCTTTTATTCGGATATTTTTCTTTTGCAACAAGAGCTTTCGCAAGAGTAGCAAGAACTATCCCGACTAAATTTATAGGGAATCTTGTATCCTGAGGGAATAATATATTCTGCGGCCCTCTTATACCGGCAGTTGATACTTTTGCCTCTTTAGAGTAATTTGCAAACCATTCCTCTAAATTTAACCCGAGAGGATTTGTTTTTTCATCATAAGGTTTTAAATGTTCTTTTTTCAAAATAAAAGTAAACTCTCCATCATTTGAAAAATCCATCAAATCAAGATTTTTGATATAATCGGGAGTCTTATCATAAACACTTTTAAATAATTCATTTTCTAATTCATTTTCACTAACCTTTAAACCGGACATACAAAACCTCTCTTAAAGCTACTACAAAACAATAATAACACTAAAAGCGTATTAAGAAAAATTGTAAAGATTAGTTGATTTTATTTTTCAATTCTTCAATTTGGCGTTTCAAATCTTCTATATCAGCAGTAACAGGATCCGGTATTTTATTATGCATAAGGTTTCCGTCCTCGTCAACAGTAGCACGCTGAACTATACGCCCAGGAACACCGACAACTGTAGAGTGAGAAGGTACATCCTCTATTACAACCGAACCTGCACCTATTCTTACATAGTCTGCGATTATTATATCACCAAGAACTTTTGCGCCCGCACCGATTATGACGTGATTACCTACAGTCGGATGTCTTTTGCCAAAATCTTTTCCCGTTCCGCCGAGAGTAACTTGCTGATAAACAAGTACATCATCACCGATAATCGTAGTTTCACCGATAACAACACCTTCCCCGTGATCTATAAAAAATCTTCTGCCTATACTCGCAGCAGGGTGAATTTCTATACCTGTGATAATTCTTGTAAAATACGAAATCATACGTGGAATCAAAGGAATATGCCATTTATAAAGTCTGTGTGCAAGACGATATGCAATCAGTGCATGCAACCCCGGATAGCAAAAAATAACTTCAAATATATTCTTTGCAGCCGGATCATTATCATAAATTACTTTTATATCTTCATTTACTTTGGTTATACCGCGTTTTATAACTTCAAACATAATTAATGTACCAATTTTGCAAATTTTCTCTTGCCTGCCTGCAAGATTACACTTTCATCAAATGAAATTGTATAACCCATATCGGCTATTTTTTCACCGTCAATTTTTACACCACCGCCCTGAATAAGACGTTTTGCTTCTCCTTTACTTGCAGTAAAACCAAGTTCAACGATTAAATCAAGTATCGATTTTCCGTTTTCAACTTTGACATCCTGAATATCCTCAGGAATACCTTTATTTGAAACTACATTTATAAATTCTTCCTGCGCCTTATCCGCACCGACTTTTCCGTGGTATTCTTCGGTAATCATATGAGCCAGCTGTAATTTTAAATTACGAGGATTAACGGAACCGTCTGCTATTTCTCTGTCGTAACGTTCTAAATCTTCTTTTGATGTATCAGTTAACAAGCTGAAATAACGGGTAATCATATTATCAGGAATACTCATCAATTTACCAAACATATCTTTGGCACTGTCAGTTAAAGAAATACAATGTTCCGGATAAGTTTTAGACATTTTAACAACACCGTCAGTACCTTCTAACAACGGTAAAAGAACAACCAACTGCGGATATTTTTTACCGTATGCCGTTTGAATATCTCTGCCAAGGAGAGTATTAAATCTCTGGTCAGTCCCGCCTAATTCAATATCCGCATCTATGGCAACAGAATCGTATGCCTGCATTAAAGGATAATAAAATTCAACAATAGAAATAGGTTTACCTTCTGCATAACGCTTTGCAAAGTCATCTCTTGTCATCATCTGGGCAACCGTAACTTTTCCCGCAAGAGCCAAAAGTTCTGTAAAACTCATAGGATGCAGCCAGTCAGCATTGTTTACGACTTCAGCCTTTGAAACATCCAAAACTTTTGACATCTGTTCAAAATATGTTTTAGCATTTTCTTCAACCTGTTCTTTAGTTAAAGCAGGTCTTGTTTCTGATTTGCCTGACGGATCACCTATCATTGCTGTTGCGCCGCCGACAAGTAAAACAATTTTATGCCCCAAAGTCTGAAATTCTTTTAATTTACGCATTACAACAGTATGCCCTAAGTGTAAATCAGGTCTTGTCGGATCCATGCCAAGTTTTACACGCAACGGAGTATTTGTATCAGAAGCATGTTGCAATTTGTATGCAAGTTCTTCAACCCCTCCGGGCAACACTTCCGCATTACGCGCTATATATTTCGCCTGTTCTATAAATTCTTCTCTTAATTCTGTCATTGATATCTCCAATCTCTTTTTAATAATTATAGCAAAAAATATTTTTATATGTTTTAATTCTTACATGGTTAATAATATAAATTTCACAGGATTAAGAAATATCGGGGGTATGTTTAATATCGAAATTAACGCAGACCCCAAAAATATTGCAGGTTATTTAAAACCGGTAGAAAGAAAATATATACTCGTAAAGCTGACTAACGATAAATCAGGAAACGATCTGGATAAATATGAACAAGCAATGGCTTTAGGCACTCCTGATTTAGATAGATTTGAATTTTTACACGATAAAAGATACCTGAATATTTTTACGGAAAAACCATACCATTCAACATTGCCAACGAGAGTATTTCTGAACCTGAATAAACTGCCCGTTCAAAAAAACACTATGCCAATATTCGACTTTCTTGCACAAATAACAAGAAAAATAGCCAATAAACCTGATGCCGATTTTATTTATGAAGACAAATTCCCGCTATGTGATGCCGGAGATTTATTCATAATGGGAGATACCAGAATTTCAGAAATATCAAGAAACCAAAGAGAATACATTGACAAAACACTCAACATATATAATCCTAAAACGTCGAGAATTATTGCCAAATCCATAAATGACGGCATACAAGAACAAATGATTGATTATTTTTTATAAATCCTATCTGTAATTTGTAAACTGCAAAGGAGTATTGTAACTGTCTTCATTTTGTCTGATTAATTGAATTACAGCCTGCAAATCATCCTTACTTTTACCGGAAACTCTTATCTGTTCACCCTGAATGGATGCCTGAACTTTGAGTTTGGAGTTTTTAATATCAGAAGTTATTTTCTTTGCTAAATCCTGTGTTAAACCTTTTTTCAAGTTTACAACCTGACGAACATTGCCGCCAAGAGCATTTTCCATTTTTTGAGGGTCTAAAATTTTTAAACTCAGATTTCGTTTTGAAAATTTTGACTGTAAAATATCATTGATATTACGAAGTTTCATTTCATCTTCAGTTGTTATGGTAATCGATTTACCTTCTTCAAGTTCAACTGTCGATTTTGAATTTTTAAAATCAAAACGGGAAGCCAATTCTTTTTTCACCTGTTCAACAGCATTGACAACTTCCTGCTTATCATATTCTGAAACAATATCAAAACTACAATCCTTTGCCATATATAAACCCCTTTCAAAATTCGTTAAAAATCAGATTAAATAGTGCCTACAACATACATATGGAAAACATACGCAAATAAAATACCATAAACAGCACCTACAAAAACCTCAAACGGAGTATGCCCAAGAAGTTCTTTCAATTTTCCGCCTACGGCTTTCAAATCATGATTATATATTTCTTCCATAACTTTATTTAAGCATGCAGCCGTTTTACCTGCGGCACGTCTTAAACCTGCAGCATCATACATTATTACAAGTGAATACCCCATAGCAACAGCAAAAGCAATAGAGTCAAAACCTTCTAAAATTCCAACCATTGTAGATAATCCCATTACACCGGCAGAATGTGTACTTGGCATACCACCTGTAGTAGTGAAAATTTTAAAATTTATTCTTCTTGTCTGAATAGTAAACAAAATAAATTTTATTATCTGACCGGTGAATGCTGCCAATAATCCGCTTGCTAAGGCTTCATATCCGTTATTTGCGATTGCTAATCTAAAAGTTTCTAACATTAAATACCTGCTCTCTTTCTTATCTGCATAATTATATCATTTATCATATCGGATTTTAAATTATGCCTGTTCATTATAGCACAACAATCATCAAGCAGGCAAACCAGTTTACATTTTGCTTTTTCCAAGCCATATAAAGACACATAGGTCAGCTTACCCTCCTGTTTATCTTTACCGATAGTTTTTCCCATTTCCTCAAAGGTTGAAATTTCATCCAAAATATCATCACAAATCTGAAAAGCCAAACCAAATTTTTCCGCAAAATCAGTTATTAAAGCCAAATTTTCATCTGAAGCATCGGCAATTATTGCGCCGGTTCGCATAGAAAGCTTGAATAAGTCTGAAGTTTTGTGAATATGCAGATATTCAAGTGTTTTTTCTTTATTTTTAACATCCGCAGATTGCTCACTTTCAATATCTACAACCTGACCTGCAATTACTCCGCGAGCTCCTGCATATTTAAAATATTCATTCAAAACCCTTATTAAAGTTGACGCAGGCAGATTATTCGAATATTTTACAATAACTTCAGGTGCATAAGTTAACAATGCATCCCCGCTCAAAACCGCAATTGCTTCACCGAAAACTTTGTGATTAGAAGGCTTGCCCCTGCGAAAATCATCATTATCCATACACGGCAAATCATCATGAATTAAAGTCTGGGCATGAAGCATTTCAATTGCACATGCAGTGGGGATAGCATCTTCAATCTCTCCGCCAAACAATCTGCAGGTTTCCAAACATAAAACAGGACGCAGTCTTTTGCCCGGTAAAGTAACCGTATATTTCATTGATTTAAACAGGCTTTCGGGTTTTTCAGCCTGTAAATACTCATCTAATTTTTCATTTACCAATTGGATATAATTATTCATCATTTTCATCATATTCCTTATAAATACGCTGTTTTTGGGTATTTCTTGCACCCATACGTTTTTTTTCACTTATTTTTACTATCATTTTATCATTATGAAATTTGTTATGAGTTTCTCTTTTTACCCCTGAATACTTGACCTTTTCCTTATATTCAAAAGCCTCCGTTATAAATGCCAGATAACTTTCATATCTTGTTGCATCAATTTCCTCAAGATGTTTTAATACTTCACACCCTGTTTCATTTATATGCAGACAATCCGAATACTTACATTGATTTTTATATTGGCGGATTTCATCAAACAACCTGTCCACATCCTTTGGTAAAATAAAATCAAATTTTACATTACTAAACCCCGGAGTATCAATAATACCCGTATTTTCATCAAGCTCAATTATTTCACAATGGCGGGTTGTATGAGTTCCACGGTTTAATTTATCACTTACGGATTTTGTTTTAAGGTTGACATTTGGGTTTAGCGCGTTAATAAGACTGGATTTTCCGACTCCGGAATTACCGCACAACGCAGAAACTTTACCCTTTAACAGTTTTGCAAAATATTCTATACCGATTTTTTTTAGGGCAGATGTGAACACAATTTCGTACCCCAAGGGTTTGTATATATTTTCTATTCTATCGGTTAAATCAGCCTCAAACTCCAAATCTTCCTTATTAAAACCCAATATAACAGGAATATCATAATATTTGGCAAGAGAAATATAACGATTTAACTGCAAGAAATCAAGCTCAGGCTCTTTCAATGCCGAAACAACTACAATCTGATCAACATTCGCAACTGCAGGACGTTTAATATATGTTTTTCTCGGCAGAATTTTAGTAATTACATTATTTTCAAATTCAACAAAATCACCTGTAACAACAGACACTTTTTGTTTTTTTAAAACTTCACGAATTTTGCATACATAAAGCTGTACGCCACTTTTCACATAATAGGAATCTGAATAGATTTTATATATTTGCCCTTGCATAGAAAAATTCTACTAAAAAAATGCAAAAAAATCACACCTTTAAATATTGAGTTTATAACCGCCGCCATAGATTGTTTCAATATACTTTTTGCCGTTTGCGATTTTATCAATCTTGGAACGCAAATGACGAATATGCACCCTTATGGTTTCAATGTCATCATCCGGAGAATACCCCCAAATATCTTTGAGTAATTTTGCGGAAGAAACCATATTGCCATGGTTTTGGAAAAGTAAATTGAATATTTCAAATTCGATAGGAGTTAATTTTGCCTGTTTTTCCCCGATTCTTACACTGTATTGTTCAGGTAGGAGGGTTATTTCCCCTAAAGTTTGAAGTTCTCTGGTAGAAGCTGATTCCGGAATTTGATGAGTACGTTTTAACAACGCCCTGACTCTCATCAGTAATTCTTCCACCTCGAAAGGTTTTACAAGATAATCATCCACACCTATATTAAAGCCGTTTGCCTTATCATCAAGCTGGGACAACGCCGTGAGCATAATTATCGGGATATTTTTTGTTTGCGGATTTTCTCGTATTCTTTTTGCGACCGTAAAACCGTCAACTTCAGGCATCATAACATCTAATACAACAAGTGACGGCAGCTCTTGTTTTGCGAGTGCAAAAGCTTTTATACCATCATAAGCCTGAACAACTTTATATCCGGCGAGCTCTAAATTTATCTTTATCAGTTCATTTATTGATGCATCATCATCAACTACTAAAATCTTATTATCCATAACCAAATTTTAATACAAACATAAATGCAGCTATTGTCTAATTAATAAAACTTAATATTTTCAATATTCTAAAAAGCAACACTATCGGTCAATATAGAACAAGCCTTATTTTTTTGATAAAAAAAACTGTCAAAAAAAATTTTTTTATACTATTATTTTATAGTTGTAAAATATACATTTATTTTATAAGGAGAAAAGATAAATTGGCAACAGATTATTCACCTTTAGAAGTATTCAATGAAAATGAAAACTTAGACGAAATTCATCTTGGACGTCATGTGCTTGCTGAATTTTTTGAATGTGACCCTAATACACTAAATAATATAGATAAAGTTGAAAAATATATGATGGAAGCAGCATTAGAATGCGGAGCAACTATCGTTCAAAAATGTTTCCATATGTTTAGTCCATACGGTGTTTCAGGTGTAGTTATTATTTCTGAAAGTCATTTGGCAATTCACACCTGGCCGGAACTCGGATATGCCGCAGTTGATTTATTTACATGCGGTTCAAAGTGTGACCCTAAAGTTGCATACGAATTTTTAAAAGATAAATTCCACTCAAAAAATGCAAGCTTTACAGAGCTTAAAAGAGGAATTATCACCCGCAACTCAATGAAGGTTGTAGAAAAACCATTTGAAGTAATGGAACAAATCGCAAACTAATTAAATAGCAAAAAATATTTTTACACGTTTTAAATAGGTTGACAAGAGAGAAAGATATTAACTTGTCGACCTATTTTATACAGACAATCAACAGATATAACAGAATAAAGGAGAAAAATAAAATGACAATTAATGCACTAGCCCCAAAAGCACCTACAATTAAGAGAAAAAATTACGATGTAATACAAACATTAATGAGAGCAAGAAGCCCTCGTAAATATTTGAATGAAGCAACACATCTTACATTTAAACCTGAAAAAGAAGTAGAATACTTCAGTCCGTTCGCAACAACAGGAAAGGTTTTTAATAAAAAAGCTTAAATATTTATTCAAATCGCAACACATATAAATAAACCCTTTAAATGAACATTTAAAGGGTTTATTTTATATTGCCGTAGATACCTTATAATAAAGAAAGGAAGGTATTATGGCAAGTATTATTGAAAGCGAAAGACGTATCATAAAATTATCCGTTGACGACATTTTGAATATAGTCAGGGAGTATCAAAAACTTACCAAAGACAGCTGCTGCTACGAGCATACAAGAGAAATTTTACAAAAAACACCGCTATACATTCCGGAGGACTTATAACACTAATCCAAAAATTCAGCTAGAATTGTATTACTGATTAAAACGCCTTTTGGGGTCAGAGCATAACCTTTTGAAGTCTTTTTCATAAAACCCGAAGAAATATACTTATCTATAATTTTCTCATATTTAGCACAAAAATTTATATTATACTTTTGGTTAATAAAATCAACATCAATACCGCTCATTTTACGAAATCCAAGGAAAATTTCTTCTTCAAGTTTACTTTTTTGAGTTTCTGAAAGTTCCTCGATAATGTATAAGGGATTATTTATATATTCTTCAACTGATGTGCTGTGCGAATATCTTTTTCCGTCTAAATACCCATGAGATGCAGTACCAAATCCATAATATTCCCGATTATTCCAGTAGTTTAAATTGTGACGGGATTCAAATCCTTTTTGTGCAAAATTACTGAATTCATAATGCTCAAAACCATTTTCTTTCAATAAATCAACAGCCGACAGATACATATCAGCCTGTAAATCGTCATCAGGCAAATTTTGAGGAGTATTTTTATAAAAATAACATCCTTCCTCTATTGATAATCCGTAAAGGGATATGTGCTTAACACCAAGGTCGCAGGCCTTTTTTAAATCATCCGTAAACATTTTCTCTGATTGAGCCGGCAAACCGTAAATAAAATCCAAACTTATATTGTCAAAACCTGATATTTTAGCATTATTTACAGCTTTGATTATTTGCAGAGAATCGTGCCTTCTGTTTATTAATTTTAAAATTTTATCATCAAAAGTCTGTGCCCCAATACTTATCCTGTTTATACCTGCATCTATAAGCTCTTTAAAATATTCTGCTTCAAGACCGTTTTTATTATAGCCCTCAGGATTTAGCTCTGTGGTAACTTCGGTATTTAAGGAGATATTAAAAAGTTCGGTAATTGACCTAAATTCATCCGCAGATAATAAAGACGGAGTTCCACCGCCGAAATATAAGGTTTTTAGAGGTTCATTTTTATATACTGCCAAAATTTCTTTTTTTAAACTGTCTAAATAACGACTTTTAAGCTCGGGTTTCGGATACGAAACAAATGAGCAATAATAACATTTTGACCTGCAAAAAGGTATATGAATATAAACACTTTGTGCCATAAAAAAATTATAACATAATTTTTATATCACTAATTGACTTTTAAAATATTATCATTAAAACCATGAAAAATTCATCTGAACAGATGATTTTTGCCGGATTAATTGATTTATACAAGTAATTAATCCGATAATAAGGTAAATATTGTAGTAAAAGGTAGTGAAAATGAGATTAAACGCAGGTATATTTTTTGATAATAACGGTTTGACGACATCAATTCGAGCCATGCACTTGCAGAGTGAAATTCTTGGCATAAGAAACGAAAATGTCGGAGGTTTTGACAAGGTCGGATACCAAAGGAAAGAACCGGTAGTATCATCATTTACCGAATATCTCGGAGTCAATGCACTGTCAACAACACTTGATGATAAAGTCGGCAGAATCGGTATAACAGATAATCCGCTTGACATAGCAATCGCGAATAAAGGCTATTTTCAGGTCGATACAGGAAACGGTATTAAATTAACCCGTGACGGAAGATTTAAAATAGGAAGTGACGGCTCTTTGCTTAGTTTAGAAGACGGAAATGTTCTGTCAGATGCGGGAATACCAATCAAATTGCCGTTTATTCCGCAGGATTTAAAACATGTAAAAGTGGACAGAAACGGTAAAATAAGTTTGTTCAACGAAAAGACCCATGAATTTAAGTATGTCGGAAGAATTGGAGTTGTAGATGCAAACGGGCTTGTAGTAATGGATCCGAACATTAAACAGGGCGCAAACGAATACTCAAATGTTGCATTGCAGGAAGAATTTATCAAAATGATGCCGATAATGAAAAACTTTGATGCCAACAGACAAATGTATATGCTTCAAAATCAGGTTTTAGGAAAAGCAATATCACAACTGGGTACAGCTTCATAACGGATAAAAAGAGGTAAAACTTATGTATAATTTTCAAGGAATAATTTCAAGAGGTACAAATAACGCACTGGTTCAGTTCGAACGATTTGGTATGCTTGCGCATAATCTTTCAAACGTTGATACCAACGGTTATAAAAAACAATCTTTTGAACAAATCCTTAAAGAAGACGGATACCTGACAGGTTCAATCAGGAACGACTACAAACAGGGTTCGGTAAGAATAACCGAAAACCCGTATGACCTTGCAATAGACGGTCCGGGATATATTCCTGTTACATCAGTAACCGGTGAAGTTCAATATACCCGTGACGGAGCTTTCAGAACAAATAAAGACGGATACCTTATTACAAGTGACGGATGGCTTGTCGGCGATGGGATTAAAATTCCTGCAAACTGCCTGAAGTTTGAAATCAAGAAAAACGGAGATGTTGTATATTACAACTTCCACGGCGATAAAGCAACAAAAATCGGGCATGTACCGTTAATAAGATTTCAAAACCCTGACGGACTTGAAAAAACAGATATGAACAGACTTACAACAACTGAAGACGCCGGAGAAGCATTCATTGTAAAAGACCACGACTGCTTTAAACAAGGCTGTCTTGAACGTTCAAATGTAAGTGTTTATGCTTCAGCGAATGAACTGCTAAGACTTAACGCATCAATGCTTGCAAGTATGCAGATTATGAAAGCTGCGGATCAAATGTATAACAAAGCAATAAATATTAGAGAAAGCTAATTAACATAAAAAAGAGGTAAAAAATGTATACACCACTGGACAGCATGGGAAGAGTTTCATTAATGATGGACCTGATTGCACAAAAGCAAAGAACATTAGGTTCAAACTTGGCGAACGTTGACACTCCGGGATACATCAGGCAGGATATTGATTTTAGCCATTATCTGAGTACAATGAATAATCCGTTGGAAACAAAGTTATCAGAAAAACTCGGACCATCTGCCGTTGCAACAGAACGATATGAAGAACCTGTAAATTCCGCAGATGAATTATTAAGAGTACAGGAAAACTCAATATTGTATTCTATGGCAACACGCAGAATGTCCAACATTATTACAGAAATGAAAACAGTAATCAATGTAGGTAAGTAATAAAAATTAAAGAGGTTATATTATGGGTATATTTGAAGCAATAGATATTGGCGGAGACGCTCTCAGGGTACACGGAAGAAGAATAAATGTTCACGCAAAGAACATTGCTAATCTTGATACCCCGAATTACGTGCGTAAAATTCCGATATTAAATGCAAAAGATGATTTATCATTTCACGGTCTTTTAAATACTATGAAAGAGGATGTTTTCGGGGTAGGCTCATTACCTTATCTTCAGGGCGGAGTAAACTTTTCAGGACTTGTTGAAGACCCTACACCGGGACAAAAAATTTACCAACCGGGGCACCCTGATGCAGACGAAAACGGCTACATAAGAACTTCTAATGTTAACGCAATGGTTGATATAGCAGATGCTCTTATGGCTCAAAGAGCATACGAAGCGAATTTGGCTCTTGTTAATATTACAAAATCAATGGCTCAAAAAGCTGTAGAAATCGGAAGATAAATTTAACTCATTTGTGATATAATTTATTGCAGTAAGACATATTGTTTTACTGCAATTATTGTATTAATGCGGTTATGGGGATTTAGCATTGAAGATTAAACCGTTGTCTAAAGAACAGATAATTATCTCAATAGACAGACTGACACGTTTTAAGAATACGGAAACTAAATATTTTAGGGTGTTTAAAGATATAGTTTTACATAATCTTTTGAGTCCGAATTTTTCTAAACATGAGCTTGAACAAACCGATTATGAAACACTCACATACTATGCTCAAGAAGTATTTAATTATTCTGTAAAGAAATTATTCGGCAAACTCTCTGAAAACCACACCATTAACCAAAAACTTGCTGAATATGAAAAGTCCATATTTAAAACAGATGAAAAAATAAATAAACTGCTTGAAAACAAACTTGATTATTCAAGCTGTTTAAAATTTATTGACGACAACAGCCCCAACAACCTTCAATGGCTAAAGGCTCTCTGCTCTGAAAAAGAAACCACCCAAACACGACAAGAAAAAGCCTTTAAATATCCCATAGAAAAAGTTGTACTGGTAGAGGGGGCAACTGAAGAACTTTTACTTCCTGAATTTGCCAAACTTTGCGATTATGATTTTGACAAAAACGGCATTTATATCCTTCCTGCAGGCGGGAAAAATCAGGTTGTAAAGCTATATTATGAGCTTTGTGAAAATTTAAAACTGCCAATATTTGTATTATTAGACAAAGACGGAGTGCAAAATGCAAAAGAAATTTCGCATAAACAACGCAAAATTGATACCATTCACATAATAGAATGCGGAGAGTTTGAAGACTTGTTATCAAAAGATTTGGTAGAAAGAACTCTTAACACAGCACTTGAAAATATTTCTGAAATAAACGAGGAAATACCTGAAAATGAAGGTCACAGAGTTGAATACCTCGAAGAAATATTCAAGCACCGAGGAATGCACGAATTTAAAAAAGTTGAGTTTTCACAAATGATAAAAAAACATATAAAATCAAAATCTGACCTTACAAATGAAATTATTGAAATTATTGACAAAATAAAGAATATATAAATATAAATAATTTATTGTTGACATTTATTTTTGTTCGGGTTAGGATAATCTTACGCATTCAGGTGCGTGTTCAAGCCCCCATCGTCTAGAGGCCTAGGACAACACCCTTTCACGGTGTAGACAGCAATTCGAATTTGCTTGGGGGTACCATTTTTGAGAACGGCAGTTTGCCGTTTTTTTTTGTTTTTTACCCCCCTGCAAATATCGAATTAGCAATTTTGCCGACTGGCAAAATTCCTCAATTAGCCAGCGGCATACATTTTTGTACGCTCGAATTTCATATTCTCGCTTACAAAAATTGTAGAATTTGCTTGGGGGTACCATTTATAAAAATTGAGGCGAAAGCCTCTTTTTTGTTGCTTTTACCCCCTGCAAATATCGAATTAGCAATTTTGCCGACTGGCAAAATTGTTCAATTAGCCTGCGGCATACATTTTTGTACGCTCGAATTTCATATTCTCACTTACAAAAATTGTAGAATTTGCTTGGGGGTACCATTTATAAAATTTGAGGCGAGAGCCTCTTTTTTATTGCTTTTACCCCCTGCAAATAACGAATTAGCAATTTTGCCGACTGGCAAAATTGTTCAATTAGCCTGCGGCATACATTTTTGTACGCTCGAATTTCATATTCTCGCTTACAAAAATTGTAG
>CADAJP010000011.1 GCA_902788345.1 uncultured bacterium
GAATATTCTTGCTAATTGGAGACGGTTGCGTTTAATGCAAAATGCGTAATTGAATATAACCTTCAAGACAAACAAAACACAAACCTGAGCCCAGCACAACGCAATACCAATTTTGCACACTTCAAACCGTAAAAATTCAATACCAATACAATTTCAGACGGTTGAGTTCAGTAAATGACGAAATTTTAGTTAATCTATAGCGGTACATGATCGGAGTACACAAGACTTGCCCAGTTTTCGAAATAGCTTATTTGAGTAGCACTTCCGGTTCTGATATAGATTTTTAAAAGCTTATCTGCAGGAATATCGAGTGCTGCACATATTGCCGCCTGTATAACATCAGGATGAGTTACTATTATAATACGATTGCCTACATTGTTGTCCACAATATTATTAACAGCTGTTTTTATTCTTGAAATAAAGTTTACACTGCTTTCGCCGCCGCCTTGGGTTTCCATTTCGGGATATTGTTGAATATCAGAAAAAGCATTCGGATAGCGGTCAAGAATTTGCGAGAAAGTTTGTCCGTTCCATGTTCCGCATGTGCGTGGAGTTAAATTTTCCTCTATTTCATATTCCTGTTTAAATAGTTTAGAGATAATCTCTGCAGATTGCTGGGTTCTGATTGCTGCAGATGAATATATCGCATCATTTTTTACCCCTCTGTCTTTTAAGTATTTTACGATGTTTTTCATTTCTTCAACACCGCCATCAGAAAGCGGCGGGTAGTTTTGTGCATCTGAAAATCTGCCTTCTTCTGAGTAGATAGTGGCTCCATGCGATATGAAAGTAATTTTGCATCTTCTGTTAAAATACATAATTGTGTTTGCCTTTTACAATATTATAGCATAGTTTTTGTTTTTGCGGTAGTATATGAAAAAAGGAGTATAAAAAATATGAAGGGTAAAGCTTTTAAATTCGGGGATAATATATCAACAGACCACATTGCACCGGGAAGGCTGTATCACTTGCGTTCTGATTTGAATGAGTTTGCAAAACATGTACTGGAGGATGCTGATGAAACATTTGCATCACGCATGCAAAAAGGAGATTTTGTGGTTGCAGGAAATAATTTTGGCTTGGGTTCATCAAGAGAACATGCTCCGAGAATTATGAAAATTGCCGGTGTTGGTGCTGTTTTGGCAAAATCATTTGCAAGAATTTTTTATCGTAATGCAATAAATATAGGCTTGTTGGCTATTGAATGTGATACGGATTCCATTGATGAAGGGGACGAATTAGAATTAGATATAGAAAAGGGGATAATTACAAATCTTACAAACGGAACTATAATTCAAATTGAACCGTTGCCTCCTGTAATGATAAAATTACTTGAGGACGGCGGATTGGTTGAACACATTAAAAAAAATGGTGATTTTAAGCTTACAGAATAATATCAGAACTTAATATATTTGTATTTTTGAGAAATTAATTATATTCTGAATTTGTAAAAATAAGACTAAAGGGAGAAAATAATGGATTTACAGGAACGTACAGACAGTATAAATCAGGTTATTAGGGATATTGCGGAATTTATTCAAACTCATCCTGATGTTAAGAATGATTTTAATGAATATTTAAGAACTATCGGTCAAAATTCAAAAAATAATGTTTCTTTTCAGGCCGCTTGTTTTAACTATATTCTCGAAAGAAATCTTGGTGAAGATTTGAAAAGTATTCCTGAATTATATCTTGAAAACACCCAAAAACTCTCTAAGGAGTCTAAAAAAATAGTCGAAGCTATGCAAAACTCAATGTCTTCAGTATTTGAAATAAAAAGAGTTAATAAAAACGGTTTTGACCTTTTAAATATCGTCAATGAAAGAAGATATGTTATTACATCACTAATGAAAATGACTGCCTTCAGAGGTATCGGTGTAGGTTGTTTTGTAATAGCGAGAGTTGTATGCATTGACGGGGATTATTATTTACTTGAAATATCAGGAGTGTTACCTGCAACAAGAAAGACTGATGCATATCGTTTTGCTGTTGCAAAAATCATACAAAATCCTGAACTTGTTTATCTTGATAATCCTGAAAAACAAAAAGAAATAGAAGAAGATGTAGAAGAAATATACAAAAAATTCACAGAATTTTTCGGTACAACAGAAATTGTTACAACCAATAAATGTGCAGATGAATTAATCGGAGTCTTTAATGATTACGCGGAAGAAGGCAAAAAGGCTTCATATAAAAGGCTAATTAAAGAACCTGAAGAATATAAATTTTTCTCTGTAAGCGAATTTAATAATTCTTACGATAATTTCCTTGAAAATTCGTTAGGCGGATTTTCTTCTCACAATGAAACTTATGATGTAGGGATTATTTATGATAAAGAATTAGGCTTATATGCCATTCCGTTTTATGGCACATTTAACAAAATCTTTGAGGTAAAAGATTATACAAAGATTGTAAATTATGATGAATGTATAAAATACTTCCTCAGAAATGATAAATATAGTGCAAACTTAATCAAAACTGTTGCTTCAAAGCATAAAAACTTTATGCAAATTGTGAATGCAGTATTAGGCAAAAACTATACATTAGAAGAATTATTAAAAAAATACAAACGCAGGTATCTTAATAACAAGATTATGTCATCAACTACGGTTTTATATCGTTCAAATGCGTTTTCTAACACTTTGGGTATCATTGAAGAAGATGAAAACAGACCTGAAATAGATTTAACGCAAAAAATAGGCAGAAATGATCCTTGTCCGTGCGGAAGCGGTAAAAAATTCAAAAAATGCTGTGGTGCTAATTTATAAACAATATGATAAAACAATTAAAACTTCAAAATTATATACTTATAGATGAATTGAGTGCCAATTTTGACAAAGGACTCAACATAATAACAGGTGAAACCGGTGCGGGTAAAAGTATATTACTCAGTGCAATTGATCTTGTTTTTTCTTCAAGAGTTTCAAAAGATGTCATTAAAAACGGATGTGATAAGGCAATTATAGAAATTACGCTTGAAAATTCAGCTCATAATCTTGATACATTATTTGAAGAAAACGGCATTGATAACTTGGGTTCAGAAATTGTTATATCAAAAGAAATTACTCAAAACGCTGTGCGTTCAAGAATTAACGGCTCTATGGTTAATCAGGAGCTGATTAAAAATTTAAGGACAATGTTTGTTGATATTCATTCGCAGCATCAAACATATACCCTGCTTCAGCCTCAATATCATATTGCATTACTTGATTCTTATGCAAAAGATTTTTATGGGACAAAATTAGAGGAGTATAAGGAATTATATTCTCAGTATCTTAATTTGGAAAAACAGCTTGAAGAAGCTAAAAATAATGTTAATACAACAGAATCGCAAATTGACTTTCTGAAGTTTCAGATTAATGAAATTGAAGAAGCTCAAATTACCTCTGCAGATGAAGATAAAACTTTGGAAGCAGAATTAGAAGTTCTTAATAATGCCGAGAAATTAAAAGAGTTAACAGGTTCAGCATATTGGTCAATAAACGGTGATGACGGTTCTATTCTGGATGCGATTTCCAAAATAAAATCAGATATAGCTAAAGCCTCAAATTATGATTCCAAATTAGAAGAAATCAATGAACAGTTTTCTGAAGTGAATGAAAATTTAAGGGAAATTGCCTCGTTTTTGCGCAATTACAGTCAAAATTTGGAAAATGATACTCAAAGGCTTGATGAAATACAGGAAAGGCTTTTTCTTTTAGACAAATTAAAACGCAAATATGACGGAACTTTAGAATCTGTTTTGAAAAATTACAACGAACAATGCGAACAGCTTTCTAAAATTGAATATTCTACCGAAAATATTACAAAATTAGAAAAAGAAATTGAAGAAATTGAGAATAAACTTTTAAAATCTGCACTTGAAATAAGCGAAAACAGAAAAAATTATGCAAAAGTTTTATCGGTTTTAATTCAGGATAAACTTGCAGTTTTAGAGCTTCCAAAGGCGAGATTTGAGATAAATATAGAAGATAAACCGTTTGGCACTGACGGAACAGATAAGGTAGAATTTTTAATTTCAACAAATGTGTCTGAAGATTTAAAACCTCTCGCAAAAGTTGCATCTGGCGGTGAAATCTCCCGTGTTATGCTTGCAATAAAATCTATATTTGCACAAAATGATGAAATTGATACGGTTATATTTGACGAAATTGATACAGGAATTTCAGGACATTCGGCGCAAAGTGTTGCAGATGAGATTTCACTGCTTTCAAAAACACATCAGGTTATTGTAATCACTCACCAGCCAATTATAGCTTCAAAAGCCGATAAACATTTTTATGTCCGCAAATCTCAGGAAGATGAAACAAAAGTTGAAGTTTTTGTTCTTGATGAAGATAATCGTATCAAAGCTCTTGCGGAATTGGCGGGCGGTGATATCAATGAACAATCGCTTGAGTTTGCAAAATCTTTGCTTGTAAAATAGTTTTTAGTTTTCTATATAATCGGCAAAGTGTACTGTTTTTGAGTTTTTTCTCATCTTTTTTAATGCTATAGCTTCAAGCTGCCTGATTCTTTCTTTTGAATACCCCATAATGTTACCGACTTCAAGCAATGTTTTTGGTTTGTGATAATCAAGCCCAAATCTTAAAGTTATTACTTGTTTTTCTCGCTCGGTAAGAACATCAAGCAGTTTTGGTAAATCTTTTTTTAAAAAAGCTCTTTGCAATTGTTCTTCGGGATATTTACCGGAGGTATCCTCAATAAAATCCCCTATATTAAGATCGTCTGTAACTGCGGTTTCAAGACTAATCGGTTCAAGTATTATTGATTGTTTAATTTTATGCAGTTGTTTTTCTTCAATTTTTAAATAATCGCATAATTCAAAATCAGACGGTTGTCTGTTTAATTTTTCAGTTAAATATTCAAATGCTCTGCGGTATTTTCTAACCTTATCAATCATATGAACAGGTATTCTGATTGCCCGTGAATTATTTGCAATCGCACGCACTATTGCCTGTTTTATCCACCAAGTTGCGTAAGTTGAGAATTTAAAATTTTTGGTATAATCAAATTTTTCAGCAGCCCTCATAAGTCCCATTGAACCCTCCTGAACTAAATCCATAAATAAAATACCGCGTCCTGTGTACCTTTTGGCAATACTCACCACAAGACGCAGGTTTGCCTGAACGAGTTTCCTTTTGGCTTTATTGTCTTTTAATTCAGCTGTTAATCTCCCCAGCTCTTTTTCTTCTTCCATACTCAACAGCTTGATATGTCCTATTTCTTTCAGGTAGTCCTGAAGAATATCATCCTCAAACACCACATTATCGAATACTCTGCTTTCTGACTTGTCATTATTAATATCCAGCTTTTCATATTCCGGAATTTCGAAAATCATACTATCCTCCACACTTCTTATCTACTGATACAAATAAAGACGAAAAAGAATAAAAAAAGTTTCACAAAAATCTTGACAGTAAAATTTTTTCTTGTTAATATTGATGTTGCCGAAAGAGATAAGGGCGTTTAGCTCAGTTGGTAGAGCGTTTCCCTTACAAGGAAAGGGTCATAAGTTCGAGTCTTATAACGCCCACCATAAAAGAGATGATGACATTAGTTATCATCTCTTTTATTATGTGTGTTATGGTGTCATGAGCTTATTTTATTATTTATAACTACACTTATTGTCTGTAGCCTTATTGTATGAAATTTTATATGATTATTATATGGGAATTTTAAAAACATTTGGCAATAATTTAAGAAAATACAGAAAATTAAAAGGCCTATCTCAAGAAAAATTGGCGGAATTAGCTGGATTACATCGTACATATATTAGTGATATTGAACGATTTCAACGCAGTATAGCATTAGAAAATATTCAAAAAATATCTGACGCGCTTGAAATTGAAACTTATAAATTATTTATGGAAGAATAAAAATGAATAAATTTGTATATATTAAAAACGATTATCAATATGAATTGGGAACTATTCATGAATATGAAATCGGCATATGTGAAGCTGTTAAAGAATTAACAGCGATTGTTACATTTGTCTATAGTAATTGCACGATAGAACTAAATCTTAATGATGTCGTATTTTTTGACCCATTAAAAACAGGTGATCAATATTCAAAAAAAATCTGTAACGTATGTCACAGATTATTAGATATTAATTTATTTCAAAAAAATCAAAACGGGAAAAATAATCGAACTGTCAGAAGACCCTCATGTAATCATTGTAGAGAAATCATAGACGGTAAAGATATGACATGTGCACAAAAGAAAGCAATGAATAAAATAAAACCCCATATGCAAATATGGACATGTCCAATATGTAAAAAGACAACAATACCCGGTCTTACCAGTAAGGTCGTTTGCGATCATAATCACACGACAGGTTCTCCGCGAGAATGGATATGCGATAGTTGTAATACGGGATTAGGAAGATTTAAAGATGATATAAATTTGCTTAAAAGTGCTATTGATTATTTAGAAAAAAGTAATAATAATTCTATTTTTATTGCAAAATAGATAGTTGTTTATTATTCATATACATGTTTAATCTTTCTTGGGCAATATTAATATATTCTTGAGAAATATCGCATCCAAGAAACTCTCTGTTATTTAAATAAGCCATTTTACAAGTTGTTCCGCTTCCGCACATCGGATCAAATACTAAATCACCTTCATTACTCCAGCTTAAAATGTGGTCTTGTGCAAGTTTTTCTGGGAACACTGCAGGGTGATTAAAAGCAATTTTATCATTTGTTGTCCCCCCTAAACCAACAGCATATTCCCAAATATTAGTTTTAGTTTTTTCCTCATTTAATTTCCCTAATATTTTTTTATTAATACCATCAGCCTTTTTATTATGAACTAACATTTCCATTCCGGAACGCACAGTCTTTTCTTTAATTGGATTAAAGGTTTTTGGAGTGCCTTTGGAAAATACAAACATAAATTCAAAACAATTTGTATATGCATTTGAACGCATAAATGGAGTGTTTTTCTTTTTGTATATCATTGTATCGTGAACGTTGAATCCTATTTCTTGAAAAGCAATTGCCTGCTTAAAACTTGTCAGCGTTTTATTACCTTTATTAATTCTATCTCCAACAACCCATACAACAATGCCGCCTTTTTTAGTAATTCTATATAACTGTTTAGCAATAGAATTACAATCAAATTCATAACCATTATAATTTCTCAAATCATCATATGGTGGGGATGTAACCGTTAAATCCACAAAATCATCACTTAAATTATCCATGAACTTGACGCAATCTTCACAGTAAATATTATTAATTTGATATTTATCTTGATAAACTAATAAATGGTTTTCCATTGATGATAATCCACTAAATACTATTAGTATTATATAAAAAAAATTATGTTTATCAATTTTTAAAATTTATTGTTACAAATTTTGCTTGAAGAATCAAATTTTTTAAATTATTAATCAGTACGTTTATATTGAAGTTTATATAAATTTGTTGTAAATTAGGTATATAGTTTTGTTTATGGCTTCGTAGCTCAGTAGGATAGAGCGGCGGTTTCCTAAACCGCGTCTTGCCCGCGTTCGAATCGCGGCGGGGCCATTTTTATTTCGACCAAAGGAGTTAATCATGCACAATATTACTTTGATAAACGGTGATGGCATAGGGCCTGAAATATCCCAAAGTGTCATGAAAATAATTGAGGCTTCAGGACTTGAAATCAACTGGGATATTCAGACTGCAGGGCAAGATGTTATAGAAAAAGAAGGTACACCGCTTCCTGACAGAGTGCTTGATTCTATAAAGAAAAATAAAATTGCTCTCAAAGCTCCTGTTACAACTCCTATTGGTAAAGGCTTTCGCTCTGTTAATGTTCAGCTGAGAAAAAGTTTAGACCTTTATGCAAATCTTCGTCCATGCAAGAATTTACCGAATGTTCAGACAAAATTTGATAATGTAGATTTGGTAGTTGTTCGTGAAAATACAGAAGATTTGTATGCGGGAATTGAAGAAAAAATAAGCGATGAAGAGGCTCACAGCATAAAAATTATTACTAAAAAAGCGACTGAACGAATTTGTAAATTTGCGTTTGATTATGCTGTAAAAAATAACAGAAAAGAAGTTTGTGTCGTAACAAAAGCAAACATAATGAAGCTTTCTGACGGATTATTTTTAGATACATACAGACAAGTCGCAAAATCATATCCGCAAATTAAACAAAGAGAAATTCTTGTAGATAATTTGTGTATGCAGCTGGTTCAAAACCCTTCACAGTTTGATGTATTGGTGCTGCCAAATTTATACGGAGATATAGTTTCAGACTTGTGTGCCGGTTTAATCGGCGGTTTGGGGGTCGCTCAGGGGGCAAATATCGGATATGAATGTGCCGTTTTCGAACCTGTCCATGGCTCTGCCCCTGATATTAAAGGACAAAATAAGGCTAATCCTACGGCTCTTTTATTGTCTGCAATTGAAATGCTCAGATATATCAATGAATTTGATTATGCCGATAAAATTGAAAAAGCACTGTTTAAAACGCTTTCTGAAGGTGAAAAAACGGCTGATTTGGGCGGATGTCTTTCAACATCAGAATTTACGGATATAATTATAAGTAATTTATAATAAGGTTTTAATAGCTGACGGTATTGCATCAATCAAATCTTGCGCCATTACGGAATATTGCGTTAGTTCTTTTGCCTTAATATCACCACACAGTCCGTGCAAATATACCCCTAAACAAGCACCCTCAAAAATATCCATTCCTTGCGCAATCAGTCCTGAAATCATGCCTGTTAATACATCACCGGAGCCTGCTTTAGCAAGAGCATTGCTGCCTGTTGTATTTGTATATGTTCTGTTTTCAGGCGAATAGATAAATGTGTTATGCGTTTTTAATATCGTAGTGCAACCATATTTTTCTGAAATAAGTTTTGCAGCTTCTTCAATGTTATCCAATACATTATCAACATTTAATAAACGCGCTGCTTCTTTAGGATGAGGAGTAAAAACAACATTTTTAAAACCTTTACAAATAAATTTTTCGGGATTTTGCGAAATGATATTTAACCCGTCTGCATCTACAATTATTTTTTTATCTGCAGGAGTATATTTTAAAAAGGCTTCAAATATTTTATTACTTTGCCGGTTCTGTCCCAAACCGCATCCGATTTCAATTACATCAGCAGTTTTGATATTTTCTTCCAGTTTATCATAAGGAACAAAAACTATATTCTGCGTTTGTGAAGCAACTATATTCATACATTTTTCTGTTGAACACAAAAAACAATAGCCGCAGCCGATTTTAAGTGCCGAAACCGATGATAAATATGCTGCCCCGCTCATATAATCAGAGCCTGAAATATTTAAAACTCTGCCGTATGTACTTTTATTTGATACTTCTTTTCTTTGCGGTAATTTATATTCCATTTTGTCTTATTGCCTCATAAGTTACTATCGCAACCGAATTAGATAAATTCAGACTTCTTTGTCCCGCTTTCATCGGTATCGTTCTTGCGTTTTGGTCCTTTACATATTTGTCGGGAAGTCCTCTTGTTTCAGGTCCAAAGACTATAAAATCATTTTCTTTAAATACAATATCAGTATATAACTTATCCGCTTTAGTTGTTAAATAATAAAATGTTCCGTCCGGAAACATTTTATATAATTCATCCATAGAATCAACCTTATGCAAATCAACACTTTCCCAATAATCTAATCCTGCTCTTTTTGTATATTTATCAGATAGCGAAAATCCAAGCTTTCCGACAAGATACAGCGAAGCACCTGTGCAGGCGCATAGTCTTGCGATGTTCCCCGTATTCTGCGGAATTTCCGGTTCATATAATACAATATTTATTTTGGTCATAATTTATCCTCTTTTCAAAATTGATTATACTATATAAATATAAACAATTGTTACAAAATTTTCTGTTTGTGAAATTCAAAGGGGGAAAAAATACTTATTGAAGTTAGAGAAGTAATATTTATGGAGAAGAGATTATGGCTGAAGGTATAACTTCTATAGAAGAATTAAAAAAAGCTCAGGCTGCTGCACAGGCACAAGGCACAAGTATAACCAATTATGAACAATGGGCAAGTATTCTGGAAGATTTTGATGTCGCAGGTATTCAATCTACAGGCAATTTTTCATCTGATGTGCGTTTACACAGCAGATTAATGGCACAGGTTCAGGAAGTTGTAAACCAAATGGAAGTTGAGCAGGTTCAGAAAAATATTAAACCTGAACACAATGAAATTGATAAAACTGATTATAAAACAGCAAATGATTCGGAACAAACAATCAAAGCCAGCATTGTAAATGCCACAAGTTCAGCAATTATGGCTGACTATATGAAGTATTATCATTTGATAAAATAAATTTTATATGGTGATGGATGAATAAAAAAGCCGGATATCTCACCGGCTTTTTTTGTTATGTAAAGTTTATACACTTTTTTAACATTATATGATATAATAACATTACACTGCTTAATTGCAGACATGAAAAATTATAGTATTAAATTAAATAAAAGAAGGAAGGTTTAAATATGTCATTACCTAATGTAGCGTATTTCTCTATGGAAATAGCCATAGACCAGTCTCTTAATACTTACTCCGGCGGTTTGGGATTCTTGGCAGGATCTCATATGTTATCAGCGGGTTATCTGCAAATGCCAATGGTTGGTGTAACAATTTTATGGTCTTATGGTTACTATGATCAGCGTATCAGCCATACAGGAGATGTTGAAGTAGCATATATCAGAAAATATTATGATTTTTTAACTGATACAGGATTACAGGTCGATGTTGATATCTTTGGCGAAAAAGTAAAAGTAAAAGCATTTCTGGTAACTCCTGAATTATTCGGAACTTGTCCTGTTTACCTGTTAACAACCGATATTGAAGGCAATAGCGACTGGGCAAGAAGTATATCATACAAATTGTATGATGGTAATGAAAAAATAAGAATTGCTCAAGAGATTGTTTTGGGTATTGCAGGTGTTAGAATACTTCAAAAAGCAGGCTACAATTTTGATGTAATCCACATGAACGAAGGTCATGCACTTCCTGCAGCTTTTGAACTTTTAAGCCAGTACAAAGGTGATTTGAATGAAGTAAAAAAACATACAGTATTTACAACTCACACTCCTGTTGCTGCAGGAAATGAAGTTCATTGGGTTGACACATTGTTAGAAGGCGGTTTCTTTGCAGGTGCATCCCGTGAAACAGCTATCAATTTAGGTGGAGAAAACTTCTCCTTAACAGTTGCTGCATTGAGAATGTCAAGAATTGCGAATGCGGTTTCTCAATTGCATGGTCTTGTTGCAAACAAGATGTGGGAATGGGTTGACGGCAGATGCCCTATAAGAGCGATTACAAATGCAGTAAATCTCCAATACTGGCAAGATCCTAGGATTAAAGAAGTTGAGAATGATTTAGATAAAATTCTTGAAGTTAAAAGAGAAATGAAGGCTGAATTATTCAAATATGTAGCAAATGTTGCCGGTAAAAGATTTAACCCTGATGTTTTGACAATTACATGGGCAAGAAGATTTGCAGATTATAAACGTGCATGGTTGATTTTGATGGATAAAGACAGAATCGGCAAATTGCTCAATGAAGATAAGGTTCAAATTATCTTTGCAGGTAAATTCCATCCGGATGATACAATGGGCAGAGAAATGTTTAACAAACTTCTTCACCGTTCTCATTCATTAAAGAATGTTGTTGTTCTTCCGGGTTATGAATTACAGTTATCCGGTATGCTCAAACGCGGTTCTGATGTTTGGTTAAATACACCGTTAAGACCGTTTGAAGCTTCCGGTACTTCAGGCATGAGCGCAAATGCAAACGGTGCTGTTCACTTGTCAATTTGGGACGGCTGGACTGTAGAAGGTACATTCAGCGGAATTAACGGTTATGCTATTGAATATCCTGAAATTGATGATGAAATGTCTTGGGAAGAAAGACACTGGAAAGATCATAAGTGCTTAATGGATATTATTGAAAAACAAATAATTCCGACTTATTACAATAACAAACTTGAATGGGCAAGAATTATGCGTCAGGCAATAAGAACATCAGAAGCATACTTCAATTCAGACCGTATGGTTATTGAATACTATAACAGATTGTATAGGCCAATTGCTCATGACGGAGAATGTTCAGGAGAAGAAAAACACGAAATTCAGGTTAAAGAAGCTCCTACATTCGATGCCTGGACATTTGCAAATATTAAATAACAAAAGAATATACGAAAAATCCCTCTCTTTATAAGAGAGGGATTTTTTGATATTAAACATTATTAAAATTAAAATTTAAACAACTGTAATACAAGTCCTGCGATAGTCCCGACAGCAACTAGGACTGATAATATAATAAATGTATCTTTTTTATCGTTGTTGCGTTTTAACAAGACCAAAATACCAAGACCTCCGGATGTGCATAAACCTGCAACAAGCGAGCCAAATGTAATTGTGTGCTTTATAAACAACATAGACAACATCACTGATATTGCACAATTTGGAATTAAGCCTACTAAAGCAACCAAAAACGGCTGAAGCGGTGAATTAATTAAACAATATTTTGCCAACACTTCTTCTGAGCCTGTTCTTGACAGAATAAACCCGATTACAACAGAAATAATCAATATAAAAATAAAGATATTTATTGTGTGTTTTAACGGATGAAGCCAAAAATCTTTGGTATGAGCGGCATTTGCCAAGTGATGATGGCAGCAGCCCTGCTCATTTTCAACTTCACTTGCTGCAGCCTCCTGATTTTGAATAACCTGAGGTTCTTTAGCATTATAAATGATAAGCCAGTCAACTAAATAGCCAACCACGATTGCAATAATAATTTTTATAAATATTATCGGTAAAATAACTTTTGCCTGCTGAGGATACGAAATTAAAACAGGTATTGCTTCATCTGAAGTAGCCAGATAAACGGCAACTAAAGTACCTCTGCTGAGTATTCTTCTTGTATAAACCGTGCTTGCGATTACTGAAAATCCGCATTGAGGAATTGATGCAAATAAACTGCCAAACAAAGGACCGATTTTTTTAATAAAGAACACAAAAAGATGCTTTTTCTTTGTGTAATATTGTTCAATTACTTCAATTAAGATAAATATTAAAAACAAAAATGGAATTAAGCCAATACTGTCAATTAGTGCATCTTTTAAAAAGTCGGGTAAAAATTCTATCGGTTCAATCAAATTTTCAGGTAAATTCCATATATAATTTAAAACATCCAATACAAATTTCATAAATATCCCTCTTATAATTTTATGCCATTTTCAATACAAAAATTGCTGAGTTCATCTTTTTTTTGTGAAATACGGGATTTTACCGCAAGATTTTTAGTTTTTGAAATGACAAGTTCAAGAGCTTTTTCGTACATTATAGATGCTCCTGTTAAATACTCTTTTCTGTTTTGTGCAACTGTACCAATTTCGTGGTAGTATTCGCCATAAAGTAAATAAGTTAAAGAAAGCATATGATTCATCCGGTAAGTTTTGGCAAGTTTCAGGGCTTCTTCAATGTGCATTTTTGCTGTCGAAAAATCTGCAATATTCATATATGCTTTTGCAATTACTATTCTTAAATTTACAGCAAAGAAGTAATTTGCAATTTTCGGATTCAATGAAATTTCCAAAGCCTGAGAAGCAATATCAATAGCACTTTTTGAATTTTCGGTAACTATTGTGGCGTCAGCAATAAGATACCACGATAATAATGCGCCAAGAGCCATTTTCTGATTAGCAAAATAAGTAACCTGTTCATTATATATATCAAGCGCATGAGATGCTTTATTTTCGTCTTTTATCAGTTTACCAAGGAGAGCTTTTAGTATATTTTTTGTAAAATTATCTCCCGTATTATTTGCAAACGTAACAGCGTCAAATAAGCGCTCACGCATTCCATCATACTCTTTTTTGAAAAAGCTGTTTACAATAGCGATGAGATTTTTTCTTGAAATTGAATTATAATCCAAATCCGAAGCATACTGTGTTTCAACATTTTGCAAAAGTTCTTCACTCTTTGCAAAATCCCCGACCATAGTATTTGCGTACGCTTCTACAAGTTTAATCCTGCCAATAAGATTTTTGTCGCTAATTTTGTGCTTATCAATAATTGAAAATAAGTTTTTAAGCACTTCAAGGCTTCTGACATTCCCTTGCAGAGCAAGTGCATGTGCCAATGACAGATACACCTTTAACCAGGTGTCAAATAACAAGCCCAACGGATAGACCTTATTTAATTTAGGTTTTGATAAATAATTATTCAAAATAGGCAAAATATCATTATCAGCAAGATTTATTACCTCTCCGCAGTTGCCTATATCAAGCAGAGCCGGAAGTTTAGTACTTAAAACCATTGCCTTTTCAAGCTCTTGAGAATCATCAATCTTTTTTAATACATTATCTACACATTCGGTATTTCCGTAATAATTTCCGGTTTTAGAACAACAATTTGCAAGATAAGAAAGCAATTCAATTTCTTTTACTTCGTCATTATTGGATTTTGCATGCGATATTGCATCCGGTAAAAAGTCCATTGCTTCTTCAGGATCGTATTCAGATAATAATTTACCTAACTTTTCGCTTATATTGTATCTTATATTTAAAGTTTCATTTTCATTAAATTCGTTTATTAGTGCCAAACATTGCTTCTGCGCAATAACATACAGATTAATATCTCCGACATAAGCTGCAAGGCGGGTAGTTTTTGTCCAAATATCAAAAGCCATACGATTTTCTTTTAGGTTGTGAGCTATCATTGCCATTGTGGCATTTGTATTCAGATTGAACATACTTACAGCTCTGCCGATTTTTACATTTATATCATCAAATTCCGAATCTCTTGTTATATTCTTTAAAACAGTTTCCCATAAAAGCAGATTATTAAATTCAAAACAAGATTCATCCACAGGTCTTATAAAATTAGATTTTTCCAGATAAAATAAAACATCATCAAGTTCGGCATTGGTACAGGTAAATATTTCTTTTACCAGTGCAATATTTATTTTATCCCCGAGAATTGCACAGGCACTAAGCATTTTGTTAGCTGTCGGATTAGTCTTTTTTAAAATTTCAAGCCTTGTTTTAATCAATTCGGAAAAATTGTCTGGAAGAATAAATGTTCTGTCTGTAATCTGGCAGTCAAAGGCGTAGCTGTATGCCTGCTGTAAATATGCTAAATTGCCTTTACTTTTTTCAATGATAACTTCCTTTTCTCTGTCGGAAAGATAATTCTTCGTGGTTTCAGCAAACACAAATTCTTTTTCAATTTCTTCAGCCGAAAGAGGTTTTATATTTATATCCTCAAAAGACTTTAAACTTTTTGTTTCACTGCCAAAGAATTTAACAATCGGTTTTGCGTCATTATACACTGCTACAAATTTTAAATTCTTCCAGTTTTGTTCATTAGATATAAAATTATTAAAAAATTCCGCACTAAATCCGTCAATAAAATCGAAATTATCAAGTATAAATACAAATCTTCCGGTAGAACAAAAAGCATCAAAAATGCGTAATAAAAGTGCAAATGTGCGTTTTTTGTTTATTATTATATCTTCGTAATTACCGTCTTTAAAACTGTATATAAAATTCAGAAACTCATTAATTTCATTACCCTCAAGAAACTTAAATTCCTTTGAAAAGAAATCAAAAGCATTTTTTCGCAATTCATTATTATTTATATTGAATATAGGCAATGAAAATAAATTCAGTATCATATCCTGAACAACACCACCCGGAGTGAGCTGTGTCAATGGGGTACATTTGCCGATACACCATTGATAATTTTCTTTTTCAAGTTTTTTTATTGTATTTTTTAAAACGGTTGATTTGCCAACACCTTTCTCACCGCTTAAAGATATAACTTTTTTATCTTTTGATTTAATACTGTTTACCAAAAGATTGACAGATTCATTTATTGAATATGATTTAGGAACATACACAAGGTCTTGTGGGGATATTTTCTTTTTTTTCTTTTCTTTTTCAGGTTCTCCAAACGGTGAAGAACATTTTCTGCACTTCGTTGCTGTCGGGAAATTAACACTATTGCATTTAGAACATATCTTTAATAAATCACTGCCGCAATTTGAACATTTTAAAGCTCCCAAAGGATTAATTGTATTACAGTGGGTGCACAACAACCCCGTACGGCTTTTGCAATAAGGACATTTAAGAGATTTATCAGAGATATTTTTTTTACATACAGGACATTTCATAATAATATTTACTGCTCGTCAAGAACACTTTTAACTTTGTCTATAAGTCCAAACAACCTTTTTGAAACTTCAGATTGGGAAATACCCAACTGATGAGAAATTTGTTTTTGTGTCATGCCATTTTGATAACGACTAACAAAAATCTCTAAATACTTTTTATCCGGCTCATTTTTATCTATTCTTTGAATTGTTCTTGCTACAAAATCCAAAATTTCATTACGTATAGCATTTTCTTCCGGTCCGGCAGGGATACTTATATTTGCATAACTAACATTGTATAATTCATAATTTATCTTTTCTGTTTCAAAAACAGGAGCCTCTGTTGCTGCTTCATCAGGCTGAGATTGAACAACAGTTTCAAGAGGAACTTCTTTTGTGGTCATGTAACCTGTTTTTGAACGTCTTAAACGACCTGTATTCTTTAATACATTTATAATAGAAGTTGTGGCAACTTTTTTTAAGTATGCTTCAAGTGTAACTTCATTATCCACAGCATCCAAAATGGCCATAGATCTCTGGCATGTTTCGTTGAAGAAATCATCATACAAGTCCTCATTGCCTGAATATTTACGGTCATTCCGGATAATTTTGGCTATTAAATCTATCTTATCCTGTGTAAGTTCCACAAACATATCCCTTCTATAAGATAGATTATAGCATGATTATAAATTAATTTTAAGTATTACTGTTGTATTTTCATCATTTCCTAAGCTATTTGGGGCTTTGAGGATATTTAATGTTTGGTTAACAGATTGTAACACAATCTTATCCACATTAGCCGAGCCGCTGGATGTTACAATTTTGGCATCCTTAAATTTACCGCTCTTGTCAAAAGTAACACTTAATTTTATTGTATTTGAATAAGTATAATCAGTAGCCAAAAGCAAATCACTTGACAGGGCTGTTTTTAAGGCTCTGCCTGAAGATTGGAAGAATTGTCTGAAATCTGCGCTATACGATACATAATCAGGAACTTCCCAGCTGAGTTTTTTAATAGTCATAAATGCTGTTGGCGGAATAGGTTTAGATGGCAGATTTTGTGCTTCTGCTTCAGCTTGACGGGAATTTCTTGCAGATGGGAGGTTTGCTGTTTTTACATCGTCATCCTTCATTAAAACATCATCCTCGCTTACATCTTTGCCCGCAAGATTATCATCAGAAGCATTATTTTCAGGATTTAAGCTGCCTGATAGGGGTTGAGCTTCTTCTTTCGCACTATTCATTTTTGTAACAGAGAATGCTATAACTCCGGCAATTATTACAACCAAAGCCAAACCGATTATGCCATATTTTTTAGGAATAGATGAAATACTTAAATTTTTCATTGAACCAATGCGCACATCATTATTAAGTCCTGATTGTGGTGCCTGAGAATCCTGATCATACAAATTGCCCAAGCTGTCGTCCCCGAAATCAGGAAGTGATGTTTTATTTATATCAAGTAGTATTTCACCGGGTTCAAAGTTTTTATCACTTATAACCGTAGAATTTTCCATTACAACTGTATTATTTAAAAAGTCATCAGAAATGATAACTTCCTCAGCTTCATCATCTGTTTGATTACTACCATCGGCAAAATCGTCAAAATCACTTATTGAAACATCTTCAAAAGGCTCTTGTGAAGAATCAACAGGTTCTTCTGTCAGTTCGTTTAAAGATGCAAAATCATATAAATCATCTGCAGATTCCTGTTTATCCAGCTCATTTTGTTTTAATATTTCTTCTTCCTGATTTCCTGCATCAACTTCTAAATCAGAAAAATCAAAACTTTCTGCATCTAAATTTGTTTGTTCAGAAGCTGTTACACCGGTTTTACCGCTATGTTCGTCTTCAATCGGATTATAATTCTGATAGCTTGAAACTTCAACATTTTCAGGTGTATATGTAGTGTATTCGGAAAGAGATGGATTGTTTTCGTCCTGTGCTTGTTCTTCATCCGAATTTACATCCATATCTGTAAGATTATCTTCCTCTTGGGCTGAATTTTCATCATCCTGCATGAGCATATCATCTGCGGATAAGTCAATATCTCCACCCAATAAATCATCCTGTTCTATATCTAAATCCTGAGCTTCCAAATCTTCAAAGGCTTCAGTTGGGAATTCTTCATTATTTTCATCCGCATTAATACTTTCTTCCTCTGTAGAATCAGCAAAATCAGATAAATCCTGAGATTCTAATTCTAAATCTCCAATATTTTCTTCTGAAGGCAATTCCCCTGAATCAAGTAAGGTATCCGCATCTTCATTGATATCAGTGTCAAGATGTTCTATATTGTCAAACAAATCGACACTCATGTCATCATTATCATCAGCACTGTCAAGATCAAAATCAGCGGTTCCAATATCCATGGATGATGAGTCCTCATTGGCTGTTTCATCGAGCACTCCTTCAATATCACCCGCTAATCCTGCAAGTTCTATAGCTTCATCTGAAACACCAACATCGGATATATCGGAAATGTTATTACTTACATCAGGTGATTCTGTGCTGAAATTATCGTCATCAAGTAACTCATCACCGTTCAAATCCTGAATTTCCAAAGATTCAGAATCGTTTTCGGGGATTAAATTCTCATCGTCAGCGATATTTCCATCTGATTCAGCATTTTCAACTTCATCAGACTGAAGTCCGTCAGGATTATCATGCATATAACCTGCCACATGTCCTGCAAGAGTTTCAAAATTGTCGTATTCAAGAACAGAATCTCTAAGGATAATACTTGAATTCATCAGTTGCAAAAACTCTGCATATTCATCATTTGTAATATCATCATCAGATGCAAGAATTGACAATTCCCTGCCTCTAAACATTTCTTCTTCCGAAAGATTTTTTTCTGTATTACCGGTATAATTTTTTACAAAATCAATAAACCCTTCAGGAGCAGATAATTCTGATATATCTACAAAATAATAATCTTCACTCGAATTTTCTTTATTAATTTTGTCAGCCAAAATATACCCTAAATTTTCCATTTGCTTGTAGTCGCTGTCAAATTTTAAAACCATATACACATCAGGTTTTATACCAAGTTCAAAGTGAGATTTTGGAATAAAAATCTCATTACGCTCAAAGACTACACGAACATCAATATGAATATTAGATAAAATAATATCTGCAATATTTGTTTTTTCTATAATTCTTTTGACAGAATGAAGGTTTCTTAAATAATCAGTTTCAATATCGTTTTCCGTTAAATAATTGATTACCGCTTCTGCCCCCAAAACATTAACAAATGCTCTATTTTTAACTTCATTGTCGATAAAATTGGCACACATAAATTCTGCTTCTGCCAAATTTTCAGATAATATATTCACAAATAATTCTTTTGTTTCCATGCTTAATATCTCCCCTTCTAATTAATACGATGACAAATAATAAAAAAATATTCCAAAATTATTGTAAATTTTTGTAACAAATATAGAAAATTGGAAATAAATTTGTCAAAATTGGTATGTCATATGTTTTTATTATCCTGTAAATAAAGTGTGTGTAAGGAGGTCTTTTACATGTCAATGATGGTCAATCGTGTTTCTAATGTTAGTTTTAGAGCATCTGCTCCAACTCAGGAAGACTTTTTAAGTCGTCCGGGTGCTTATTCAAAACCGGAACAAAATGTTATGCCTGCAAATGCTGATACTCCAAAGAAAAAGAGTTCTGCATTAAAAGTAATTGTAGGTACTGTTATCGCAGCTGCTGCAATTTTAGGTGGTTTGTACGCTGCACATAAATATGGTCATACAACTTTTGACGCATCCAAAAAATTCGAAGAATTTAAAGACCTTGGTTATATGGAAAAGGCTAAAGCATATGTTACAACTGCAATCGGCAAAGGCGGAGAAAAGGTCGAAAAAGGTGTAAATTATATCACAACCGAATGTAAAGGCTTGTGGAATAAATTATTTAACAGTACTCCTAAACCGGCAGCCGAACCACCTGCAGTATAAAAAGACTTCAAAATATAACAAGAAAGCGGATAATTATTTATCCGCTTTTTTATTTAGTGCAAATTTACATCCGCAATAATTTTGCCTGTATAAACCAAGGTCTTTAGAAATTTGATTAGTTTTTAAAAAGCCGTCATTCTTCCTAAAATTAAGGGAAAAATATTGTAAATTATATTCTTGTGCTATATCCTTGCCTATTTTAGTTAATTTTTCATAATTTTTATGCGGACTGATTACCATTGAGGTCGTAAATTCATTAATTCCTAATTCAACGCATTTTTGTGCAGTTTTTCTCAATCTTAATTCAAAGCATTTATCACATCTAAGACCTTTTTCGGGTTCATTTTCAAGACCTGCGACAAAATTGTAATACACCTCTGTTTCATATTCTCCGATAATTAAATTGCACCCGAAATGAGTGCATAATTTTGTTTCGGCATCAAGCCGTTTTTGATATTCTTCCTGCGGGTAAATATTCGGATTATAAAAATACACCACAACAGAGTATCCCATATCTTTCAACAAAGATATGGGATAACCTGAACATATACCGCAGCATGCGTGCAACAATATTTTTTTAGAATAATCTGTATTTTGGTTGTCCGCCATGCTTTATAATCCATTCTTTTAATTGCGGATAGCCTTTTACGCCCATCTGAAAATCTTCTCCGATTTTCATTGAAGGAGTACCAAGCATACCTTTTTCTCCTGCAAAATCTATATCTTTTTTAATATCGTCAATAACTTCTTTAGATTTTGCATCTTTTTTTAATTGTTCTATATCAATGCCGATTTTTGCATTTTGAATATTTTCTATAATTTTGTCTTCTTCAGCTGCGGGATTGTCAAATAAAAGATTCTCCACATCCCAGAATTTGTTTTGATTTTTTGCAGCAACCGCATATTGAGCATTGATGCAAGCTCCTCTGTGGAACTGTCCGCTCATAAATCTGTTACAAGTGTTATCAAGCGGCATATTATGATGCTCAACTCTTACATTTTTAAATTCTCTTACAACTTTATGAACAATAATGTTGTTTGTATAACAAATAGGGCATCTGAAATCGGAATAAACTTCCAATACAACGGCATCTTTGCTTTTTGAACCCAAGACATTACCTTTTGCAGGATATGGATTGTGGTCAGCATTTACAAATTCCCCGAAACTTCTGTGAAATTCAAGAGCCGGTGAAAATTTTGCACTTGTGTAAGTCCAGTGTAAAAATATAAATGCACAAATCATTACAACACAGAATGCAATTCTGTATGGCCAAGGTTTCAAAGCCTCAACAAAATCAATACAACTTTGTTTTAAAGCTCCGATGAAGTGCAATTTTATGCCATGAGCCGCAACAAGACCTATAATCAAATTTAATATATATGTTACAACACACATAACACATAACTTATGAATTTCGCCCAAGCTAACAACAAGCAAAAGCATTGAAATTATAAATGAAATCAAACCCAAAGATGCAATATAATGAAATTTGTTTTTAAAAACTTCAAGAAATTTAAGAAAAGGAACTTTTTTTAATACATCTACAGCCAATAGCATTGTCATAAATGAATATAAAAATAATCCCCAATATGCAAGCGGAACACCCAAAAATTGAGATTCAAGAGTTTTTGCAACTCCGTCACAATCAATAAAATCATTTACCGAACAAAAACTTGGCAGGGCGTGAGCATTGAAATTTGCCTGATAATAAATATATGCCAAATCAATTGTAACAAGAATACCAATAAGTAAAAGAATACCAATAATCAGGGTCTTCCAAAAGTTTTGTTTATTTTCATTTTCCATAACAAATCTCCCTTTCTTTTTTTTACTATATTACAT
Source organism: uncultured bacterium (assembly GCA_902788345.1). GTDB lineage: Bacteria > Cyanobacteriota > Vampirovibrionia > Gastranaerophilales > Gastranaerophilaceae > Zag111. Next base: position 21,970 of record CADAJP010000011.1, read on the forward strand.
TTTAAATTAATATTAATCAACTCTGTTAAAACTATTGAAGTCTTTATCATTTAGTGATAGTATAATTCTCAGGGGGATATAGCAACCTTGCAAAGAAATTTTTTAGAAAAATTTTTAGAAAAAATATCAAATTTCCCAAGCTGGATAAAGGAAATAATTTATATTAAATTATCAAAAGAAGTAAATCCGCAAGGGGATTTAGCGTATATTTTTGCAGTTTTTAAGCCTTCATTAACAGACAAAGGAAAATGCGAATTAAACAGCCGTCTATCAGGTTTTGATAACAACATATATAATATTTTTAATTATTGCGATAACAATTTAAGCATTTCTGAAATAGCATTGAATACATATATGTCATTGGAAGAAATTGCGGGTTATTTTTTATTCGGAGTTGATGAGGGATACATTCAGCTTCCTGATAACTCTCAAATTCTCAATATTGCCGGTTTTTTGGCAGGGAAATTCAGAACGGGAGAATATTTTTTACAAGACGGTGCAATTTCAGAGCAACAGCTTGATGATGCAGTATTGAATTATGAACACAGAGCAAAGAAAAATAATAAAAAATTCGGTCAGTCGCTTATTGAGCTTGGTTTGATATCTGATAAACAGTTAAAAACAATTTTATCCATAAAAGAAATTGCAAAAAAAAGATTTATACTTGATCACAATGATATTCCAAAACTAACTGAAGCTGCTGATTATGAAAAACGTATTAAAAATTTGGAAGAAGAAAATCGAAAATTACGTAACAGAATAAATGAACTTCTCAACTCAAACGAAAAAAATGCGCAATATAAATAACAAACCCGCAAAATTGGTTGAATATATCAGAGACGGACTGCCGGAACAGGAACATTTCGGCTACATTGTCAAATGCTCATCAAATTTTGAAATAACAAAATACGGTGAAGACGCAGAAATTCCGTTTTTCTTGCGTTCTTGCGCAAAACCGCTTCAGGCTTCGCTTTTAATCGATTATGAACTTGATAAGCGCTATGATATGACAATGGAAGAAATTGCCCTTTGCTGTGCATCCCATGCAGGCGAAAAAATTCATACGGATATTATAACAAGGCTTATTAATAAATTCGGTTTAAATGAAAATATGCTCAAATGCGGGAAACATTCTCCTATTTCCCGAAGTGCACAGGATGATTTATTACTAAAAAATATCGCCCCGGGGCAAATTCACAACAACTGCTCGGGAAAACACACGATGATGCTTGGGTTATGTAAGTTAAACAACTGGGATTTAAACACCTATGATGATTTGACTCATCCTTTGCAGGTCGCAATTAAAGAAAAAATATATTCACTCTGCGAGCTTGATAAAGAATATCCCGTCACAAAAGACGGGTGCGGGGTGCCTATTCATTCAATGCCTTTAAAAAACATTGTGAAAGGATATTTGAATTTATTTTCAAATCCGAAATATTCAAAGATAAAAGAAGCTTTTTTAAATTTCCCATATTTAATTGGAGGCGAAAACAGAACCGATACAAAGATTATTCAAAACAGTGATAATCTTGTTTCAAAAGTCGGCGCCGGCGGACTTATTGTTGTTATAAATACAAAAATCAATGAAGGTTTTATCGTAAAAATTTGTGATGCAAACATGGATGCGCGTGAATTTGCGGCCATTGATTATATAAATAAACTTGGTTGGGGTAAAATACATGTATCGCATGATATAAAAACAAATCATGGATACAAAGTTGGAGAAGTAAAAACTCTATTATAAACGGAAGGTATTATGATGAAAGACGTTCAAAACACACCTGATACAAGAAATGTCGATATCCAAAGGGTTGGGATTAAGGATATTGAGTTGCCGTTAACTGTTCAGCGAAAGAACAATACCGATCAGGTAGTGTTAGGAACAGCAAAGGTTGCCGTATCACTTCCAAGGAATTTTAAAGGAACTCATATGAGCCGTTTTGTAGAGGTTTTGCGTGAATGGGAAACAAAACAGCTTTTGGGAGTTGATGTTAAAGGCTGTCTTGAGAAAGTAATTAAAAAATTGCATGCTCAGAGCGGAATAATCGAATTTAAATTTAAATATTTTATAAGCAAAAAATCGCCGGTTACAAAACTTGCCGCACCTATGTGCTATGAATGTTTGTTTAAAGGCAAAATTGAAGACGGGAAATATAAATTTATTTTAGGGGTAAAAGTTCCCGTAACAACTTTGTGTCCTTGCTCAAAGGAAATTTCAAAATATGGTGCACATAATCAAAGGGCAGTTATTAATGTTAAAATCTCTTATCCTGAATCTGAACATGTCTGGATAGAGGACCTTGTAGAAATGATTGAAAGCTGTGCATCCTGCCCGCTTTATCCGTTATTAAAAAGACAAGATGAAAAATATGTAACTGAAAAAGCCTGGGAAAACCCGAGATTTGTAGAAGATGTATTGCGAGAAGTTGTAATAAAATTAAGAGGAAATCCTGTTATAACAGAGTTTGAGGTTGATTGTGAAGCCTTTGAAAGTATCCATAATCATTCTGCCTGGGCTTATCAAAAAGAAATAAAACAGTAATTGAATATTACAAAATATTTCGAAAACGCTTGCAAATAATAATTTTCGTTATACTATATAAACATAGCCGAAATGGGCTTTGGTATGCCTATGAAGCTGAAGAACACTACTTTATAACAAAAGGAGAAGAAAATGCCAAAATTAAAAACACACAGATCGGCTGCTAAACGTTACAAAGTAACTGCAACCGGCAAAATTATGAAAAGACAAGCTGGTATCGGCCACTTGCTCCAACACAAGTCAGCATCAAGAAAACGCAGAATTTTCAAGATGGTTGACGTTTCAGAATCACATGTAGATCTGGTATCTAAAGAGTTACCATACAAGAAGTATTCAAGATAGGAGCATAAATTATGAGAATAAGACGTGGCAGTGCCGGTGTTAAAAGGCACAAAAAGATTTTAAAACTTGCAAAAGGTTTTATCGGTGCAAGATCAAGAATTTTCAAAGTTGCTAATATAGCAGTTATGAAGGCTCTTAAATATGCTTACAGAGACAGACGTACTACAAAACGTAATATGAGAAGATTATGGATTGTAAGAATCAATGCAGCTGTAAGAGAACGTGGAATGAGCTATTCAAAATTTGTTAATGCTTGCAAAAAAGCAAATATCGTTATTAACAGAAAAATGTTAGCAGATTTGGCAGTTCGCGATAAAGAAGCTTTTGATGTAATTTTTGAAGCTGTTTCAAAATAATCAGCATCATAATAGTTGGAAAAAAGGCCGGATTTTATAATTCGGTCTTTTTTTATATCATTACATCGGAATTTTTACACAAAATTCTGTTCTGACATTTTCTTTACTTGTTACGGTGATTTCTCCGCCATGAGCAAGTGCTATTTGCTGTGATAAATATAAACCCAGTCCTGTACCGACTTTACGCAGTTTTTTTGCGGCTGAATAGTATTTATTAAATATCATTTTTATTTCATCTTTTGGTATTCCCTGTCCATAGTCTATGATTGATATATTTGCATAACCTTGGCTTTCTGAAATACAAATATCAATATCTTTTTGTGAAAGACTATGATTAAGTGCATTAGAAATCAAATTTTTAACTACTCTTTGCATTTGGACAGCATCAGCATTTATTTGAAGATTTGAGCTGCATGGAGTGAAATTTATTTTAAGTCCTGATTCCTGCGCTAATGGTTCCATTGTATTTACAATAGATTCTACAAAAGGATTCAGGTCTATTTGCTCTTTATAAAGTTCAATCCCTTTATCACTTATTTTGTATGTTTCAAGCAAAATCTGAACAAGCTCAAGCAATTCATCATTAGACGATTTCATACCGTTAAGGGCGACTTTTTGTTTTTCGGAAATCTCACCGAATTTCTCTGCAATTAATAAATCAATCATATTTGCAGCGGCAATAATCGGCACCTTTAAGTCGTGAGTCAGAGTAGCCACAAAATCTGTTTTTAATGTTTCAATTTCTTTTTCAACCGTCACATCTTTTACGATTAAAACATATCTTTTCTTTTCAATATGAATTAGCGGTTGAGAAGTTATTATAAAATTATTTGTCGGGGTGTGCTTAATAAATGCTTCGGTATTTTCCCAATCCTTGATATTGGATTTGTCCTCAGGTAATTGTATGTATTCAAGAAGGTTTTTACCGATTATATTGTTACCCTTTTTTATGCCAAACCATTTTAATATTTTTGGGGTAGCTCTTAATATTTCTAATTTGTCATTTATAATCAAAATCCCGTCTGAAAGAGAATTTATAACGGATTCTAATAATCTGTTTTGGTTCATCAATTCAGACTGATATTCGGCAATCATGCGTTCTCTGTCGTTGAGGGTTTCAACCATTCTATTGATACTGTCTGTGACATTCTGATATGTCGGATGGTCAATTTTATCAATTTTTGTCGATAAATCACCATATCTTATAGAATCAACAGTAGTTGTAACTTTACCAAGATAATCATTAATTTTTGACCAGCGTTTATTTGATTTTCTTGTAATAAAGAATAAACAAATAAATACAATAATTATACCTATATTAATTATGTAAAGATATGGTGTCATTCTCTCTCCTGTATGCTATAATTATAACAGAGAGTGTAGAATTTGTGAATAGAGGGATCTGATGTCAGGGATAAATTTACCAAAAACAATAAAAATGGTAATTACCGATTTTGACGGAGTTGTTACTGATAACAGCGTTTATATCGGGGATGACGGCATCATGACAAGAAAATTAAATTTTAAAGATATTGTAGGATTTTTTATGCTAAAGCGTCATGGCATTGATGTTGCAATAATTTCAGGCGAAAAAAATTCAGCTATAGAAACTATCGCAAAAAATTGTGAACTTAAAGAAGTACACCAAAGAATCTGGACAAAGATAGACACTCTAAAAGAAATAATAGATAAATACAACTTATCTCAGGAAGAATACTTATATATCGGTGATGATGTTAATGATATAGAATGTTTAAATTATGCAAAATACAAAATTACAGTACCAAATGCCGTAAAAAAAGTTAAAGATGTTGAAAATATTATGATAACAAAAGAATACGGCGGTAACGGTGCATTCAGGGAGGTTGCGGATTGTTTGACAAATTAAAAAAGATATACCAAAACATTAAAAATATTAATAAATCGGTAGAGGATTATCAAAATGAATCAGTAATTCAGTCTTTACCGACAGTTGCATATGTAAATAAAGCTAAAAAACTAATTGAAAGAAAAAAATATGATGAAGCTAAAAAGATACTGATGTCTGCAACAGATATTTCAGGTAAAGATTCTCTTGTTTACAAGTATCTTGGTAAAATTGCTGAAATACAAAAGAATTTTAAAGAAGCTTCGGGCTATTATGAAAGATCTGCACTTTTAAACGGTGACGATAGAGAAATATGGCTCAGATTGGGTATGAGTTATTTATATTCCGATGTGCTTGAAAATGCCATAAATTGTTTTGAAAAAGCTGATAAACTAAGTCCTAATAATACGGATGTATTTACAGGCTGGGGTATGGCTTATATGAAACAAAAAAAATATGCACAAGCCAGAGATAAATTTAATACAGCATCAAAAATCAGCAAGTATAATTTTACGGCGATATTGCTTTCAGCCGTAATGGAAATGCGTTTGAAAGAATATTCAATTGCTGATGAAAAACTGACATTTCTTGTTAAAGTTGCACCTAATGAGGGAAGTTTATATGAGTATTCGCATTTAAAACTTATACAAGGAAATTTAAAGGAAGCTGAATTATATGCAAAAAGAACTTTAGGAGTAAACAGGTTTATGATGCCTGCATATCTTCTTTTGGGCGAAATATATTCAATACAAAGGGATAAGGAAAAAACTTATCAGGTATTTGAAGAAGCACTTGCAAAAAAACTTGAAAATTCCATTTTGCATTTTGACTGGGGAAAAGCCTGTGTAAGACTGCTTGATTTTGAAAAAGCTCGTGAGCAATTTAATTTGGCACTCGAAAAAGATTCAGAAAATAATGATGCAAAGATCGGACTTGCATTGCTTGATGCGTATAACAATGATTTTTCAAAATTACATGAATTAAAAGAAAAAAATGAACAGAATGTTTATATTCAGGAAGCCTGCGGTCTTGAACAAATGAGTATCGGAAATGATAAAGATGCTCTTGAATATTTTACAAAAGCACTGAAAACGGATTCACATCAATCGTATTTGCATTATGACCTTGCTCTTATTCATATGAAACTGAAAAATAATTATAAGGTTAGGGAATGTTTTGATAAATTTGTCAGTGAAAATCCAAAATATATAAAAGGTTACGTTGATTATTCAAAATGGTTGATAGAGATGGCTGATTATGAAGAAGCTAAAAGAAAACTTACAAAAGCACAAGGGTTAGAGCCTGACAATACTGAAATCTTAAATTTATTATTTTATGCTCATTATACTCTTGTCAAGAAAAACATTTGTGAATATAATATAAAGGTAGCAATTTCAATTGCTCAACAAGCAATAGACTTGGGTAATTTTGAATACACCCCGCAAAAGCAAGAGCTTGAGGAAATGTTAAATAATCTACAATTGATGAGTTAGTAGTAAAGTGAAAGACATTATTGTTCAAAAATTCGGCGGAACTTCGGTTGCCGACATAGAGAAAATAAACCACGTTGCCGATGTGATAATAAAAGAAAAAGAAAACGGGCATGATGTGGTAGTTGTTGTTTCAGCAATGGGACATACTACAGATCATCTGGTAAAGCTTGCAAAGTCCATTAATGCAAATCCGTCAGAGCGTGAGTTGGATATGCTTTTATCTACGGGTGAATGTGTATCAATGTCATTACTTACTATGGCAATTCAGGCTAAAGGCTATAAAGCAATCAGTTACAATGCTGCACAAATCGGAATTATAACAGAAAATGTTCATACAAAAGCAAGAATTATTGATATTAAAACAGACAAATTAAGAAAAAGTCTTGATGAAGGCAATATTATAGTTATTGCAGGTTTTCAGGGCGTTACAACAGAAGGTGAAATTACAACTTTGGGCCGGGGCGGTTCAGACACTTCCGCTGTTGCAATAGCATCGGCGCTTGATGCTCAAAGGTGTGATATTTATACAGATGTAGAAGGGGTTTATACGACTGACCCCCGAATAGTTCCGAATGCGTCAAGGCTTGAACAAATTTCTTATGAAGAAATGCTTGAACTTGCCCATGCGGGAGCAAATGTTTTGCACCCAAGAAGTGTTGAAACGGCAAAACAATATAAGATGCCGCTAAGAGTTCGTTCTACATTCAAATATGATAATAAAGGCACGTTAATATTAGGAGTTGAAGATATGGAAATTAATAAACCTGTTGCAGGGGTTGCTGCAGATTTATCACAGGTCAGAATAGTTGTATGCGATATTCCGGATACCCCGGGTGAAGCTGCAACATTATTCGGAGCTCTTGCAAAAGAAAATATTTCTGTTGATATGATTATTCAGTCTTATGCACGCAAAGTTTCAAATACTAATGATATTGCGTTCACTATAAATCAGGAAGATTTGCCAAAAACTCTTGAAATGCTTGAGTTAATAAATAAAGAATTAAAAGCCGGTGATATTAGCTATGATGATAATATCGCAAAGATTTCTATTATCGGTGCAGGCATGATTGACAGACCGGGTATTGCATCCACAATGTTCCAGACGCTTGCTGATAACAATATCAATATCAGAATGATTTCAACATCTGAAATTAAAATCAGCTGTCTTATAAATAAAGAAGATGCCCAAAAAGCTCTGAAAGCATTGCATGATGTTTTCAATTTAGGGTGTGATGAAATCGCAGAGGTTAAAGGTACTTTACCTGATGTTTAATATAAATAATTTATGCTTTTAGGGTTTCTTTTACGGACAACCTCTTTGTATAAATTATTTTGCGGAGCGCTATTACTCATTTTCATGATAAGTTTTAGCGCAAATTTTCTTGGATCTGTTTTCGGGTTATCACAAATATATTCAACCTGATTTGTCGGTTTGTAATCATTTAAGTCGATTGCAAATTTTTTGTTTTCAGGCTCATATTTTCTGAAAATTACGGTCGGTTTATCATTTGTATAGCAAATTTCCATTTCGAGTCTTGTTCTTATATCAGCTTTATCAATATTTTTTCTTGCCGTATTAAGTTTGTCAAATTTACCTTTTTCCATCGCATATTTTACGACATCTGATAATGATTCAGTGTTGAGAAATTTTGCCTGAAAATTTACACCATAGTTATAATTATTTACGTTCATTATTATGCTCCTTTGTAATTTTAAAATGCACGTAAAAAATAATTTTGCTATCCGAGTAAAATTAAACCAAACCAAATAAATAAAATTCCCGACATAATACCGACAATTGACAAATGCCAGTTTCCATATTCTTTTGCAAGCGGAAGTAATGTATCAAATGAAATATATGTCATTATACCTGCAACACCAGCCATTAAAATTCCGACAAGTATTTGAGGTAAAAATAATCCAAAAATAAACATTCCCACCAATGCTCCAATCGGTTCCGTAACACCTGATAAAGCAGCATAAAGCATTGCATAGCGTTTTTTACCTGTTGCCTGATATATAGGCAATGCGACTGCAATTCCTTCAGGTATATTATGAATTGCTATTGCTAAAGCTACGGATAATCCCAATGTAACATCTTGAGTGGTCGTAAGGAATGTTGCCATACCTTCAGGAAAATTATGAACACAAATTGCAACTGCAGTCATAATACCTGCGCGTTTTAATTTGTAATGTTTGTAGTGATTATTTTCATCAGGAACTTCAGGATGCTTTAGTTCATTTGTATCAACGTGATCAGGCAAAAAGTAATCGATAAGAACAGAGAGTATCAACCCTGCAATAAAACCACCGAAAACAAGCCATTCAAATGAATTAGGAAAGTTTGCTTTAAGCATAAGTTTTGATTCAGGGATAATATCCATTAATGATATAAATATCATTACCCCTGCACTAAATCCAAGTCCGAGTGACAAGACTTTAAGATTATCTTTTTTTGAAAAAAATGCAACACATCCGCCTATTGCAGTTGTTAAACCTGCAAGCATAGTAAAGCTAAAAGCTATTGCTACATTTTCGGGTATGTTCATTGCGTGTAAATCCTTTGAAAAAATTATAACATAAAAGCTTTCATAATGTAACATTTTTGAGAGTTTTATATTTTTTGCTATAATGTAATAAGATAGAGGTATAATATTATGAAAAAAACGCTTATTTCACTATTAGTTTTAATGTTAACAGGTATATCTTGTGTTTTCGCTTCTGAAGTTACCAAGTTTTCAAGAGGCTTCATAAAACATTTCAAAGATTGCGATGTATATGAAGAAACAGTTACTTCAACTTTTGAAGATGAGGAATTCAAATCACAAAGAAAAATTCTCGGTTGGAAAAACGGAGTCTGTCGTTATACTGAAACTATTACCTCTAAATCCGGCGGATACAGATTAAATTGTAATTTCCCTGAAATTCAGGTTGATGAATTGTATGATGCAATGAGAAATCGTTCAAAAACTCCGGAAAGATTTAATTTAGAAATTTTTACTCCCGAAGTTGATCCTAAGACAGGTGAAACTGTTTATGTAACAAAAGGAACCACTCTTATTAAGGGGAATAAAGCATATATCGCCTGGGCGAAATATCAAAATAACCCATATTTTTGCAAAGCTGAAAAGATAAGATAATTTGATTTGTTAAAAATCCATATTCATAAAGTCATCTTCTTTTTTAAAGTTCTTTTTGACTTTGGCAGAGCGGACTTTTTCGATTCTCTTTCTTGATTTCTTTGATAATTTTTTGTAAGCATTATCAAGTGATATTTTAGTAATATCTTTTCCTGTTCTACGATCGAAGAATGTAAGCCAAAAGCTTCTGTTTATATTGTCAACAGTAAAGGATACATCTGCAATAAGTCTGTCGCCGGGTTTAACTTGTTTGAACATAAGCTTTGTACTGCCAAAAATAGAAGGGCTAAATTTTACACCGTAATCGTTAATTAAAGCCATGTCGAATCCCGAAAGTGTTTTATCGGACAAATTTGAAATGAGCAAAGTTAATGTTATAGTATTTGTTTCCCCAAAAGGATCTTTTTCATGTTTTATTTCGTTAATATTAATTGTTAATCCGTCATATAAAATTTCTTCTTTTTTTAAAGCTTCTTCTTTATACACCGGAAGATCCACAGAAGTATTAATTTTGACTTTTATCTGGTCGCCAGGAGCAATCATAACTTCATTACCCTTACGAATCAACGCCGCTCCAAGACCTATTGCACCACCGACTGCCGCACCTCCGGCAATTGTATATCCGTGAGATGCGATTGCCGCTTCTAACCCAAACCATTGCAATGCGGCTAAACCGCCGAGTGCACCGCCAACAGCCGTATAACCCACATCCTGAGCAATAATTTTGCCTGCTTCTGCCACAGGATGTAATTTTGTTGTCATTTTACCTTCGATTGGTATTTCTCTGCCGTCAGGAGTTACAAGATAGTCAAAAGTTAGCGTCAAAGATGCTGCACGCCCTAAACGTTTTGCTGCAGTGGTATTTACAAGTGTTCCGTGCGCAATAGTTCCTTTAGGGATTATTATACCTTTGTTTCCGTAAACATCGCCTGTAACTTCCGCAAAAAACTCATCTCCTTCCATTGAAACCGATGAATCAAGAACTTGTGAAACGGTCATATGTATTATGTCTTTACGGTTCAGCGTTTCAACTTTACCTGTAAACAGTTCACTTTCCTGCGGAGTATATTTATCAGTTTCCGTAACAGAGCCCTTTAACGGTTCCATTGCAAAAACCATTGAAGTACACAAATATGTTATTACAAAAAATAAAGATAATATCTTTTTCATACTTATATTATACTCCATAAGTACAACACAGGGCAATTTTTAATCTTGTTGATTCTCTACTTCTTTTGCAAGTTCTTCAATAAAACTGTTAATTTGGGCAGGTTCAAAACAAGAACATGAATTCCAAATCAAAGTTTGCGCCGGCTCTGATAGCAGAGGACTTGGGTATTCATTATGACATTCGCCTTTTAACATATTTGTTGAGCCGTCAACTTTTGATGTAAATTTTGAACAGCAGCTGCAAATCTTTAAGGTTAAACCATAATCCTTCATTTTGGACTTTAATTGCTGAAGTGCATCAATCATTCGGAGCTGTGGTTCGGTTGTGTATTTTTTGTTCTTATGGTTTATAAATCTTATTTTGGAAAGTCCTGATTCTGTTGATATAAATTCCAATTTACAAGGTCTTTCTCCGCTTTTGGTAATTACAGGAACTTCGATAACCAATTTATCTACTTCTTTATCTGCACTTGCCCCAATTTTATTTAATACATATCTTATTGGCGGGAAGTTTTTAATAATGTGGCATATTGAATATATCGGATGGAACATCAACAGCAATACTTCTTTTTTGGACATTTTTGTATTTACAAAACTGAGAGCAAATACTGCACAAAGTAATACCGCTGAAAAGATTACAGTTTTACATTTAATGCTGAATACATAGTTAAATGAGAAATTTAACAGTAATAAATATAGAACCAATATCAGCCAAAAATTAGGATTTAAAAGTGAAAACAACTGTTCTGCAAACGCAAGATTGGAAAATCTGAGATTTTTGATATTCTCGCCGATAAGGGCAAATCTTTTACTTAATCTCGGATTTTTGAATAAACAGTCTTCACCGTAAATGTATGACTGAATATTAGGATTATAAACACATTTGTGTCCTATTAGAGTTAATCTCAAGCTAAATTCCAATTCGGAATTTCTGTCATCAAATCCCACTTTTTCAAAATCATCGAGAACTTCTTTCCTTACAATAAACAACCCTGAATCAACGGTGGTAGCCAGTCCGCAAAGTGTTCTTGCACGTTTGATAAAGTTTGCGGTGTATTTTTTATATACGGCTTTAATTTTATCAATAATATCAAGGTTTGTACGATTAATATTTACTTCTCCGGTAACTGCATCATTTTTATTTACTGCCGCATTTGCTAAAGTTAAGAAATTAGATTCAATTCTTCTGTTGCCATCAATAAATATGTATGCATAAATTTCTTCATCTTTTTTCAATTCTTCCAACAGCATTGATACAGCTTGTGTTTTGCCAAGAGTACCTACATCCTGAATATTTAAAACATGAACAAATCTGTCATTTTCAAACATAAATTCAGAACCGTCATTGCAGTTATCAAGAACAGCATAGACTTTGAAATTTGCCAACTGATAATCCTGCATTTTTAATTCGTTTACAAGTTCTTCAAGTCCTGCTTTGTTGTTATGGCAATAAATTATGACTGCAAGATTATTTTTAACTTCATCAAACATTGAATAGCGTTTTTCAATATCAAAAGGTTTATCCTTGAGATTTCTGAGTGCTAAAACCGCTAAATACAAAGTATAAATTGCTAAATATATGTAAATTATTAACATGAAATATTGCATAACAATCCTCGTACAATATAATTTTATAAAAAAAATAGAAAAATTCAAATATTACAATATCTAACTAAATGCTAACCTCTATTGCCCCTTGTCTGAATATTCGCAGTTCATCATTCATAACTCCGACAACCGTTGATTCTAAACCCTTTGCGCAGTATCCGTAATCTTCAATAATCATATCTGCAAGTCCGCTCATATTATCTAGTGCCTGCTCATAAGTTTTTGCAGACGGCTGATGTGAAAGATTTGCACTTGTTGTCGCAAGAACATGATTAGGTATAACCGAACATATTTGAGCAAATACTTCATTGTCAGGAACTCTTATTCCGACTGTTTCCATTCCTGAAGTTATATAGTCAGGAGTCAGGTCGCTTTTATAAGTTACAACCGTCAAAGCTCCGGGGAAATATTTTTTAATAAGTTTTTGACCGATTTTTGGAACAGGCTTTACGTAAGGAAGCAGACTATATACCTCATTTGACATTAAAATCAATGGTTTTTGAGCTTCTCTTTTTTTTATATCATATATTTTTTTTACAGCTTCTTTATTATCAGGTAAACAACCTAATCCCCAAACAGTATCGGTTACATAGGCAATTACTCCGCCGCTTGTTAAACAATCAATGATTTTTTCTTTATTATCCAGCATAATATTTATGTTATCATAAATATTGATTCTTAAATAAAGAGTTTCGCAAAAATTTTTTTTTGCTTTTTATTATAAACAGGAGATGATTAAATAAATGCAAATAAATAATATCCAAAATTATAATCCCAAATTTACAGCATTAAGATTAAAAAAGGGTGCTAACAGGTATTTGTCAACTATGCCGTCTTATGCCCTTTCATTTGTTGATAAAGTTGGTCAAGATATTAAAGATACGAAATTTTATAATGTTGAAATAGATAATGATGTATATATTCGCCATATCGGAGGCGAAAGATACGGTTATCCGCATACTATCCAACATTCAAATAATATTTTATTTTTACGGGCAAGAGGCGGAGCTTTTCCTGTTTCTAAAAAAATCAGCTTTGACACTTATAAAGAGGCTAAAAATGCATATGATGATATTATGAAATCTGAAACTCCTCTTGTGAAAGCCGCTAAAATAACAAAATATCTTGATAATCAGGAAATAAAAGAAACACAAAATCCTGTTGAACAAATTCTGCCTGATGATTCTCATGAACTGATAGTCGAAAAACTTTTGAAAAAATACGGAGTATAATTTCCATCCTTGTCTTAATTATTTGAATATTAACATTTGTAAATATTTTCTGTTTTTTGAAATTTAACAGAATGGAAATACTTATATTATATAGAGAAGTATGTGCAAATATAATGAGGTACGAAAATGAGCGATTTTTATGCAGTAAAAAAAGGTGACAACCTGACAAAAATAGCAAAGCAGTACAACACAACCGTTAAAGAGCTTTTGAAATTAAATCCTAATCTTAAAAAAGGCGGGAATTTGATTTTTGTCGGAGATAAGATTAATTTGCCTGCAAAAAGTATTGATGATATTGATATGAATGTACCCGGATTAAGCCTTGAAAGGCATAAAAAAGAGTTATCTCAGGATAAACCTGTCGAAGAAAAACAAATTGCAAAAGCTAAAAAACCGGCACCGGTCAAACCGAAGCAGCCGGCACCTGCAATCATAACTCCAAAGATGCCTGAGCCTAAAAAGTTACAGCAAGGTGAATTTGCCTCAGTAAAAGACAGTTTATCCCAAAAAGTAAATAAAAATTTTGATGTGCGAACTCCGTTTTTGGGTTCTGCAGAAGACCTTGAAGTAATTTTGAAAAACACTCCGCTAAGGGGACAGGGAAAAAATTTCCTTGCGGCTCAAGAAAAATATGGTGTTAATGCCTTATTTATGGTTGCCATATCAAGAACAGAATCTTCATTTGGCAAACATATAAGTTTTGGCGGCAGATACGGTAAAGGAAACTTTGTCGGGCTGAAGGTTCCTAATATCAGAACCTTTGAAGAATGTATCGATAAACTCGGTGATACTATTGCGAACGGCAAATATTATTACCGACAAAACAAAACTACAATAGGTCAAATTGCACCAACATATTGTGATTATCGTTGGGGTGATGATACAACTAAATATATGGATATTGCAAGACGCGACATCTTAAACACAAACTATAACGGTTAATTTTTACAGATAGCACTTTCTTTCCTGACCTTCTACTCCAGCATATAATTCAACGAATTTTTTTGCAGGACTGACGTCAATTTTGGAAAGTAAAACTTCTTCTATCTGGAAAAATCCTACTTCAGAAGTCATTTCAATATCTATTTTTATCGGTTTTCTTTCTCCGTGATGAATACCGATCCATTTAATTGCATTAGCACTGTATTTATGTATATCGCCTACTTTTGGCGTTGTATTCAGGGCAAGAGGAATTCTTGCTCTGCCTTTTGTCATATCACAACCGTCAGCAATTAATATGATGCCCGCTTCAATAGAGTGAATTCTGTGTGCAGACATATGACCAATAATAGCTTCTGTTGTCATAGCTTTAATTATGACACGTTTGTGTAAATTGTCGGGGAACATATGCATCAAAGTTCTGTCAATTATAGGTTGCGCAAGCAATCCGGAAAGTTCTTCATGATTTTGCCTGCCTATAGACATCCCCAAATCATGCATCAAACCTGCCATAATAACGGCACACATACTATCTTCAAATGTTCCTATTTCTTCTTCTTCAAGTGAAGTTTTTATACCAAAATCATGCAAAATATTTAACATTTTAATTGCATTACCGACAACCTGACGCATATGCACAGGTCCGTGGTCATTATAACCTAATCTGCGAATGGAAACATTGTTGGCATATTCCTGAATTTCCTGTAACTCCGCATCACTAAACAAATAATTTACCAATTCCAAACAAACAGGATTATTTTTTAATCTGTTCTGAATTTTACTTTCTGTTGTTAACTCTTTTGCTGATTTCATAATTAAGTCCTCTTATATATATTTTAACCCATAAAGCGTAAAAAGTTAAGGGGATTATTATAAAAATCTCTATTATTTATTAAATATTTTTGCTTCAAGTTTGTCTAAAAGTTCGGCGGTGTGCTTGTGTAATGCAACATTTATATTTTGCATATTTTCTTCTAAATTATAG
>CADAJP010000012.1 GCA_902788345.1 uncultured bacterium
ATTTGTTGTCCTTCATATTCTGTATTCGTTTTTCTTGCTGTCAAGCTAAGAAAACGAGCTTGTGATGCACTCATTCCCATAATGACTGTTCCTTTCGATTGTTTTTCCTATAAAACTCATGTCGGCACCATGGTTTTTAAACTTTAACTTTTGGCTCGTTTTAGCTTAACATTTGTTCACAATAACCTCAAAACTCAATAAATACACTGCTCTTACATGTTAACACATGTTAAGAATAATATGAATTATGCATTAAATGTCTTAAATGACGATTCAACATTTTTTGAAATAACTTTCTTTACAGCATCAATTTCGGTGGAAATAGCGTTTTGTTCGGTATCCAATTGTTTTAATTTTAATTCTAAATTCTTATCTTGAGTCTGAATAATCTCAATTTTGGCATTTATATCCTGAACTTTTTTGTCATACAAAGCTTTCTCATAGTAGTATTGGTTCATTGCATCGTTGTAACCGTTTTCATCACTTATGGTAGTAGCAGTTAAGCTATATTTGGTTCCATCAATATGTTGTTCATCATCATAGATATATATACTTATATATCTGCCGGATGAGTCCTGCTCTACCTTTGCATCGACATTCTTAATTTCTTTGGTTTCCATTTCCCGACCATAAACATAATTATTCAATGCACCGATTGATAAACCGGTCTTTTCACTATAATCCATATTCTCTAAATCAGCATCACTGTAAAATTGTGGTTCATAAGCACCTTCAGGTGACTTTTTGTAAATAACTTTGAATGAGGACTTGTCAACATAATTTGGAGCAACCACCGGTTCAATGCCATATTTTTCTTCCAGCATCTTTACATATTGAACTTCTAGCAGTAACTTCTTTTTCATTTCTTCAACACTCATTGAATTTACGACATCCATAGGCATACTGCAACTAAAATGCAATCTCATAGATTCCTCATCTGCGATATTTAAATTACCACGACTATCCTGCCTGCAAGCATACACTAACTGTGCGGCACCTATAAAATGATAATTATTTACCATTTCATCATCTGAAACAGTCGGACGCTTGTAAAACACAGGGTTGTAATTTCCATTACCTGTATCTTGGTAATACATTATAAATTCAGTATCAGGATACATCGCTTGATAATATTTAAATGTTAGAGCTTCATTAGTTAATTTTTCTTTTACTTGTTCATACGACATTGAATCAACTACCTCTTCAGGGATACTAAATTTTAAATGATTTCTCATGTATTCCTCTTCCGTGATACTTAAATTCCAATTATCATCAATCGTAACAGGAGGAACTAATTCTGCCTCATTTATGAAATACCTCATAGAGCTTGCTTCGATAGTAATTTGTGCAATTTTAGATTGACCGTTAATTTTCATTGTGTCTGTAGGTATTTGCTGAGTATAGTTTAATTTATATATCCCCGTAGAAGCAGTTGACGGTGTTGCGATTAAAGAAGTAATCGTATTCGTAGCACTACCATCATTAAACATATAGGATATTTTTGTATAATCTGAAGGTGAAGGAGGAGTCGGTACAGGTAGTGAAGCTAATTGGCTGTAATAATTCGAAGACTCATTAGACAACATCGTTCTTTGCTGATTAATCTGTTGCCCTTCATATTCAGTATTCGTCTTTTTGGCCGTCAATGTCAAAAATCTGGCCTGTGATGCACTCATTCCCATGGCAATTTTATGCTTTCATTTCCTATACAGTGGAAAATACGGAAAAAAAATCAGTAAACTTTAATTTTGAATATAGATTATTAACTTTTGTAAACTTGTAAGCAAAAATTTAGCAATTTTTTCTGTTTTCAACACTTTATATTAATATATAAAGCTCTCTCTTCTTATTTAAACGGATAGGCCTTGATTTAATATACAAGGTCTTTTTTTTTGAGAAATTTTTGTTATATAATTTTATTATGAATAGTGTTTTGGAAAGAATAAGAAAAACAGTAATTGTGTCCGCACAGGCTATGCCTTATGAACCTTTATACCAAGAACAGCCTATGATTGCAATGATGAAAAGTGTTATTAACGGTGGAGCTGGCGGCTTGAGAGTTGCAGGTGTAAGAGATATACAAAATGCAAAAAAACTCTTTAATGTCCCCGTTATTGGCATAACAAAACCTGAAAGAATACCTGAAAATTACAAAGAAATTGTTTATATCACTCCGACTGTTAAAGATGTTTTGAGTATTATAAATGCGGGTGCTGATATTGTAGCTTTTGACGGGACACAAAGGAAACGACCTAATGACGAAAAAATAAAAGATATTATTAAATTTATACACGTTAACAAAAAGCTTGCAATGGCGGATATTAGTACACTTGAAGAAGGTATTAAAGCTCAGGAAGCAGGAGCGGATATTCTTTCTACAACTCTTGCGGGTTACACTATGGAATCACTTGATTCGCCGACAAAAGAACCGGATTTTAAATTACTGGAAGAATTGGTTAAAAACACAAATCTTCCCGCAATATTAGAAGGCAGAATATGGGAACCGCAACAGGTAAACAGAGCCTTTGAAATAGGTGCGCACTCTGTGGTAATAGGTTCTGCCATTACAAGACCGCAATTAATTACAAAAAGATTTGTATTCAGAGAAGAAAAATAAAGAGGTTTTATGGGGAAAAAGGCACTGGCATTTGATATAGGCGGCACTAAAATTTACAACGCAATCATTAATGAAAATGGGGAAATTATTTCTGAAATTGAAAAAAATCCGACACCTAAAACTTTTGAAGAAATTAAACAGCTTTTTATCGACATAATTAATAAATATGAAAAAGATGTTGATATAATCGCATTTTCTACATGCGGAGCTGTAAACAATCAAAATGACGGAATTTTGGGTTCTACAGGAAATATTGCGCAAGGATACCCTCAAATGCCGTTTAAAAAACTTTCTAAAAAGCCTGTTTTTGTTGAAAATGATGCAAATTGCGCCGCTTGGGCTGAATACAAAATCGGCGCCTCAAAAAATTGTCCAAATTCTGTTATGCTTACTCTCGGAACCGGTGTTGGCGGAGGAATTATTATAAACGGAAAACTGCTTAAAGGCAAAAACGGTGCAGCAGGAGAAATGCACTTTAAAATGCGTACGGATAACCACCGCAAATGCACCTGCGGAAGTTGGGATTGTTTTGAAATATATGCATCTGGAAAAGGATTAAAAATTACAGCAGAAGAAATGAGCAAAAATCCAAATATTACAACCTACGATGTTATTGACGGAGTAAAATCACAAGACAAACTGATGACAGAAATATTAGAAAAGTGGCAAAATGATATAACAAACGGAATTATCGGACTTGCTAATATCTTTGACCCTGATTGTTTTGTATTATCAGGATCTATGGCAGAATTTACCGATACCGATAAAATTGAAAAACAAGTTAATTCTCAAATTGTAACAACTCCGACAAAAGTAGTCAAAGCATCTGCAGGAAACTACTCCGGAATGATAGGGGCAGCATTACTTGCCATCGGGGAAAGGATTTGACGTGGGAAAATCAAAAGCCAGAATTTTCAGAAAAGGAATCTATGACCAAATCCCCAAAATGACTAGGGAGGATGCTATTAAATTTGCCGTTGATGAATTAAAAAAATCCGATTTATCAGAAGCAAAAAAATTGATTACCCTTTTTTCTTTGACTGCAGAGGACTTGCTTGAAGCAGGTGCAAGCTACGAAAGCGTTATAGCTATTAAAAATATTTTTGGATAACAAATGAAAATTTTAGATAATATTATTTTTTGGATAAAAAATTCAAGGCCATATACCATTCCGATAACAAGTCTTTGTTTTTTGGTTATATTTGTATATTCTCTTGTGCATAAGGGCAATATAGCAGCAGGCCTCATTGCTTATATAGGTATTTCTCTGGTTCATTTGGCTACAAATTTGTCGGATGATTATTTTGACTATTTAAAACTTATAAAAAACAATGAATTCTGTGCAAAAGAATGTAAATGCAGTTATTTAAGAGAAGGTAAAGCAACAATTAAAGATTTACGCAACGCAATAATCACAATGCTGACAATTGCAGGGGGATGCGGGGCAATACTGTTCTTTATTTCAGGTTATTATGTAATATTTTTTGCATTTGCAACATTGCCTATTGCACTATTTTATTCAAAGCTATCCTCAAAAGGACTTGGTGATATTGCTGTAATACTTACTTATGGACCATTAATGTACTGCGGAGTATATTACGTTATGACAAAAAGTTTTTCTGCAGAAGTTATTATACTATCATTAGCCTGCTCTATCATTGTAGAAACAATATTATACGCACACATGCTGATGGATTTTAATGACGACATCAATGCCGGCAAAACAACTGTCTGCACAATGCTAAAAACCGCTCAAAATGCTCTTAACGGACTTGTATTACTTTATACAACATCTTTTATAATAATATGTGTTCTTTGTGTTATATCTGGCAATTACGCTTACTTACTCACATTTTTGACTATTCCGTTAATTATAAAATTATACATATCTTTAAAAGCATACAATGAAGATAACCGCTCAATGCCAAAGATTGAAATATGGAATTATCCGTTGAACACCCAAAAACAGCTGCCTGTTAATGCCCCGTTTTTTCACAGATTCTTTCTGTCTATTAATATCTCAACACTATTTATGCTTTTAACATGTATTGGAATCGTTTTGTAAACTTTTATTTCTATTTTTATTTAATCTGAAATCCGCCTTATTTTAAAAACTTTATATATAGGTGAAGTTTAAATTTTTAAGAAGGAGATGCAAACATGCCTGAAATTTATGAATGTTTTTACGGATTAGCAGAACTTACAAAATTATTTATAAAAGAGGACGGAAGTTTTCTTGAAGAACTTAAAAATTTTGAAGAAAAAACAGAAGAAGAAATGGCTAAAAATCGACTCAAATTATACACCGATTACGGATATACAAGCGAATTTGACCAGATGTATATATAATAAAAAGGCAGGTTTTATTAAACCTGTCATATCAATTATCAATTACTAATTATTATATACTATTTAACTTCTGTACGTAAAACTTCGTGCACCATAGCCACAACGGCTCCTGTGATTGCACCTGCAATCAAGAAAAAGCCGGTTGGTCTGATGTGCTTAGTTGCTAAGTTGTAAATCTCAACATGTTTTTTTGCTATTTCATCGGCCTGCAATCTTGCATTTTTGAATAAATGTTTTAATTCAACGAGTGCATCCGGTTTGTCTTTTAGAGAGCGAACCGCATTCATAACTCGTCCATCACCATAAACAGGAGTATCATACTTCATACCATCGTACATTTTTACAAATACATCTTCTGCCGGTGATTTTACTTTTTTATTATTGATTTCTTCAATCATAGATTGAGTCCAAGCACTATATGCACTCTTTTTCTTATTAATATCGCCCATGACAGATAAGTACTCTTTTGTGCTTTTTTCTTCCTTGTTCAAAGGATAACCATACTTTAATGCCATGCCAACACCTGCACCAACTAAAGCACCTTCAGTTACAGGAACTAAACATGTTCTGCTATGATTACTATTTACACTATTAATTGCACTTACTACCATCTTATTAAATCCTCATACTACTGTCTGAACTTAATACGAACGCACTACCGAGCCTGCACTCAATAATTTGATTATTTGTGAGAAATTGCACTTAAATATTTCAGATAAATTACAAAATCTAAATGAAACTGAGTAATCAATTTCTCAATTTTTTGACATTATACTCCAAAGTTATTTCTTTGTCAATACCCTGATCAAATTCAGGAATAACATAATTATTACAAGAGCCAGTGTAAGATAAAAGTAATATATTATAGCATTTTGACTTGCAAATAAACATGCCAAACCGCCGGATATAATGGCTGCAGATGTTAAAATTACCACAGTTTTCTTTTGGGAAAAACCGGCATGTAACAGTTTATGATGTATATGCTCTGCATCTGCAACAAAAGGTGATGTGCCTTTACAAATTCTTCTTAATGATGAATATGTAATATCTATAATCGGCACCGCAAGAACAACAAACGGAAGCAATATTGCAAGTGTTGCAACCTTCATACCCATAACACCGGTAATTGAAATTGCGGAAAGTAAAAAGCCTGAAAATAAAGAACCGCTATCCCCCATAAAGATTTTGGCAGGATTAAAATTAAATGTTAAAAAGGCAAGCATTGAACCTGCAAGTATAAAACCTATCAAAGCACTTATCGGACTTGAAGGAGAAAGAGTTACGGCAAGCAAGCCAAGTGTTATTGCATTTACCGTAATAACCGACCCTGCAAGACCGTCAACACCGTCAATAAAGTTTATTGCATTTGAAATACCGACAATCCACAACATTGTAATCGGGTAAGACCAAATTCCTATATCACCCAAGAAAGGTACACTGTCTATTTGCACACCCAACAAATATACAACCGTTGCTATTGATAACTGCATCAATAATTTAAACTTTGCGCTAAGACCATAAACATCATCTATCAATCCCAGCAAAAACATCAAAGATCCGCCAAGCAAAATCCCTGACAATAGTTTTCCGTAAGGATAATAACTCATCAGCACAAGACACAAAAAAGTAAGCATAGTACTGCCCCAAATGGCAACTCCGCCTATTCGGGATATTGGTTTGGTATGAATTTTTCTTGCATTCGGAAGATCTACAAGTCCCTCTTTTTTTGAATAACTTATGACAACAGGAACCAAGAATACCCCAATTATATAAGCTATTACAGTACCAATTATATGTGCATGTGTTAACTTGATAATAATTTTTATTTTCTCCTTAACTATACAAAGGATGCTTTTCACACAGTTTCATAGAACGAGCGTGAAGATTATCCAATGCTATTTCATTATCTGACGAAAAGATTGCAGATGCAATAATTTTTGCAACCTCAGTCATATCATCTTCTCTGAATCCTCTTGTTGTAACAGCAGGAGTACCGAGTCTGATGCCTGAAGTTACAAAAGGACTTTGCGGATCGTTTGGAACAGTATTTTTATTCGCAGTAATACCAACTCTTTCCAAAACATTTGCCATATCTTTTCCTGTCTTACCGGTTTTTCTTAAATCCAAAGTCATTAAGTGATTTTCCGTCATACCGCCGACAATATCCAAACCTTCATCCATCAAACCTTGAGCCAAAGCCTGTGCATTATATATAATTTGAGCAGCATAATCTTTAAATTCAGGTTTTGATGCTTCTAATAATGCAACTGCTTTAGCTGCAATAATATGTTCAAGCGGACCACCCTGCATACCGGGGAAAACAGCCTTATCTATTGCCTGTGCGAATTCTTCTTTGCACATAATTATACCGCCTCTTGGACCTCTTAAAGATTTGTGAGTTGTTGTTGTTACAAAATCACAATACGGAGCAGGTGATGGATGCAAACCTGCAGCAACAAGCCCTGCAATATGCGCAATATCGGCAAGCAACAAAGCTCCAACTTCATCAGCAATTTCTCTAAACCTTTTAAAATCTATTATTTTAGAATAATTACTTGCACCGCATATAATCAATTTTGGTTTATGGTCAATAGCCATCTTGCGAACATCATCATAATCGATTTCACCATTTTCATTTATTCCGTATGATTTAACATCAAAATACATACCTGAAAAATTAACAGGTGAACCATGGGAAAGATGACCGCCATTTGACAAATCCATTGAAAGAACTCTGTCGCCGGGTTTCATTGTAGCCATAAATACAGCCATATTAGCCTGTGCTCCCGAATGTGGCTGAACATTTGCATGATCCATGCCAAACAACTGACATGCCCTCTTTTGAGCAAGTTCTTCTATTACATCTATTTCTTCGCAGCCGTTATAATAACGCTTGTGAGGTTTACCCTCTGCATATTTATTTGTCAAAACACTTCCGCATGCTTCCATTACAGCAAGAGATGTGCAATTTTCACTTGCAATAAGTTCAATTGTATTTTGCTGTCTTCTAAGCTCTGCTTCTATTTGCTGAGCGACTTGCGGATCTACTTTTTTTATATGTTCTAAATTCATATACACTCTCCCCTTTTATATAATTATATTATACGTGGGAAATAGTGCAAGTAATTTAATTATCTTTGCACGACATAAGAAGTCCACTGATCCTGATGAATTTCTTCAATAATTTTGAGATTTTCTCTTTCTATAGCATCAAGCACCATTTGCTTTTTCTCATCAAGAATACCGCTTAACGACATCAATGCGTCATCTTCCATAATATTTTTTAAATCTCCCATTATTTCAGCCAAAACAAAATGCAGAATATTTGCAACAACAAAATCAAATTTTTCTGTTACCTTATCTGCCGTTCCAAGTTCAAACGAACATTGCACCCCGTTTTTTTGCGCATTTTCCTTTGCAACATCAATAACTGTTTCATCATTATCGCAGCCATAAACACAAGAAGCACCCATTTTCATTGCAAGTATCGATAAGATACCTGACCCCATGCCGATGTCAGCGACCTTATCACCCTTTTTCATATATTTTTCCAACGCTTTCATACAAAGTTGAGTCGTCTGATGTGTACCTGTGCCAAATGCACACCCCGGTTCCATTTTTATAACAATTTCATCTTCTGATTTCGGAGAGTATTCTATCCAGTCGGGAACAACAGTAACCCTGTCAGTAACATGAGTTACATCCCATTTTTCTTTCCACTTTTTTGACCAGTCTTCGCTTTTCTTTTCTTCTAACTGAAAATCCCAAGAACCAAGCTCAAAATCGGTTAAACCTCGACTTTTAAATTCTTCTCTATATAAATCCAAAACATTTTCTATATCATACTGCATATCCTCGAAAGTAACATTTACATCATTTTTCAAAAAAATACGCAATGTACCTTCGGTTGTTGCAGTCATTTCTAAATCTTTGTATGTTTCTTCCGCTAATATAACCCCTTCGCAATCAAAATTATCAAAAAAGATTTCAGAGATTAAATCTTCCATTGCGGGATTTATAACCAAATTCAACTCGTAATAAGTATTTTCCATATTATTCAATAAAAGCACCCATTACACGATATTTATCATAACGCTGATTTCTTAATTCTTCACCGCTCATACCGTCAAACTCACTTAATGCCCGAAGAATAGTAGCCTTCATTTCAGATGCCATAAGTTCATAATCATTATGTGCACCACCCGTAGGCTCTTTAATCATTCCGTCAATTATATTGAATTTCAATAAATCAGGAGCAGTAATTTTTAGAGCAGTTGCAGCTTCAAGATTTTTAGAAGCATCACGCCATAAAATTGAAGCACAGCCTTCCGGTGAAATTACCGTATAATATGCATGCTCAAGCAAATAAACCCTGTTTGCAACAGCCAAACCCAAAGCTCCGCCGGAACAACCCTCACCTGAAACAATCGCTATAACAGGCACTCTTAACTTTTGCATTTCTTTTAAATTGTATGCAATAGCTGCACCCTGAGCGTGTTTTTCAGCACTAATCCCCGGATATGCACCGGGTGTATCAATTATAGTTACTATAGGAATATTAAATTTATTTGCGTGATAAAAAAGCCTTAAAGCCTTTCTGTAACCTTCTGGTTGAGGCATACCGAAATTATATTCTAAATTTTCTTTTGTTGACTTACCTTTCATCGTACCGATTATCATAACAGGACGGCCGTCAATCTTAGCAAGTCCGCCCACAATAGCTCTGTCATCAGTTCCGACTCTGTCACCGTGAAGTTCTACGAAATCAGTTGTCATGAGTTCTACATAATCCAAAAATTTTGGTCTTTCCGGATGACGTGCTATTTGCATTTTTTGAGCAGGATTAAGATTGTCATACAATTCTTTTTTGAAATCTTCTGCTTCTTTTTCTAATGTTTCTATCACTTTATTCAAATCCTTACCTGAGTCTTGGCTCATTTGTTTTAATTCTTCAATCTTTTTCTGAATTTCTATAATAGGTTTTTCAAATTCCAATGCTATTGGCATACTTCCTCCCTTGTTTCATGCATAGAAAGTATGTTTGAAAGAACATTTCTTAAATCTTTTCTTGCTGAGACGACATCAACTTGTCCGTATTTCATAAGATATTCTGCAGTTTGAAAGTCCGCAGGTAATTTTTGTCTTATAGTTTGTTCAATAACTCTGCGGCCGGCAAAACCAACTCTTGCACCCTGTTCTGCGATAATAATATCACCCAAAGTACCAAAACTTGCCGTTACTCCGCCAAAAGTAGGGTCAGTAATTAAATTAATATATAACAAACCTGCTTCATCAAGGCGCGCACAAGCACAAGAAGTTTTTGCCATTTGCATAAGACTTAATGCACTTTCCTGCATCCTTGCACCGCCTGAAGAAGTTACAGCGATTACAGGTAATCTCAATTCTATTGCTTTTTCAATAATTCTTGTAACTTTTTCACCAACAACGCTGCCCATTGAACCGCCCATAAAATCAAAATCCATAACCGCAACTGCTGTTCTGTGACCTTCAATTGAACCTATACCCGTAACTACAGCATCATTCAAACCGGTCTTTTCCTGAGCTTTTGCTACACGGTCTTTATAACTTTCGGTATCCGAAAAATCAAGAGGATCAGTTGGTTTGATATTATCAAACATTTCCTCAAAAGAACCCTCATCAAATAATTGTTCTATTCTTTTTCTTGCATTAACCCTAAAGTGATAATCACATACAGGGCATACCATATAATTATCTTCAATATCTTTTTTCAACAATTGAGCATTACAGTGAACACACTTTGTCCACAAATCAGGGTTTGCTTCAATTTCGACTCTTGCCTCAAGTGCTCTGCGTTGAATTTGCGCTTCTTTACGCTTTTCAAACCAATCTTGAACTGTCATATATAAAATCCTTTTATTAAATCCCTAAAGTATATCTACCTGATTATATTATAACAAAAATATTAATAAGGCAAAATCTTAATATATTCTGAATATAAAATGTAACAAAACACGACCTCTTGCAATTTTTAAGCTTTTATAATAAAATAACAAAGTACAAAAAGCTATTAAGGTGGTGAAAATATAAATGGCAGAAGTTAAAGTTGGCGAAAATGAATCAATTGAAAGTGCTTTAAGACGTTTCAAGAAAAAGATTCAAAAAGCTGGTATCCTTTCAGAAGTTAAAAAACGTGAAAGATATGAAAAACCAAGCGTAAAAAGAAAACATAAATCTGAAGCTGCTCGCAAAAGAAAAGTATAAGATTTTAAAATAATTAATAAAAGACCTTTGATAATTTCAGAGGTCTTTTTTAATGCATTAAAAAAGGTAAATCAACAAGATGTTAATTTACCTTTTTTTATTTATTTATATTTTATTTTAATGAGATTCTGTTTACTTCATCTAATACCATATTCAGATATAAAATTTGGTTAGCGGTAGCAGAATCGAGATTTACAAACTGAGCACCTGCTCTGTGGCTGGTAGCTGAAACGACTTTTGCATTTGCCTTGATATCAAGTCCGCCGTATTTCATATGGACAGGTATTATATCACCTTTTTTAAGTTCATTATTATGAACTACAGAAATTCCGCCTCTTGATACGTCAATAAGCTGCTGAACACCGTTAGTCTGTTCTAATGAAATAGGATTTCTGTTTGTACTTACTGCGTATCTTGTGAATTGTCGTTTATCAATAGTATCTATAGCATTGTCTGATATTTTTTGAGTAAAGGCAATTCTGCCGTCTTCATTTGTATTGTATGCCGGAGCCGGACTTGGAGCAGCAGTTGGTGCTGCTGTTGGAGCTGAAGTTGGAGCCGAAGTTGGTTCCGGAGTTGGCTCAGGTGTTGGTTCCGGAGTTGGTTCCGGAGTCGGTTCCGGAGTTGGTTCCGGAGTTGGTTCAGGAGTTGGTTCCGGAGTTGGCTCAGGAGTTGGAGCCGGAGTTGGCTCAGGTGTTGGTTCCGGAGTCGGAGCCGGAGTTGGCTCAGGAGTTGGTTCCGGAGTTGGCTCAGGTGTCGGTTCCGGAGTTGGTTCAGGAGTCGGTTCCGGAGTTGGCTCAGGAGTTGGTTCCGGAGTTGGCTCAGGTGTCGGTTCCGGAGTTGGTTCAGGAGTCGGTTCCGGAGTTGGTTCAGGAGTCGGTTCCGGAGTTGGTTCGTCCGGAATAGCTAGTGGAGTTCCATCTACAATATCATCGTCAGGATCAACATTTGAAGGAACACCATCAAAGATTCCGTCACCGTCACCAGGATTTTTATAATAATTTCTGTCGTGTTCATCACGACCGGTATCTGTTACATCTTCAGGTTTTACAACATGACCGGTTGGAATACCATTTACACCTTCAATTTTACTTGTTGAAGGATCAGGAGTTTTTGTAAATCCGTCTTTTCCGAAGTCAACTTTTACACCGTTTGCAATGATATTATCAGCAGTTACATCAAGTTTTCCGTTATCCAATCTGCCATCATTAATTTTTACGGTAGAATCAGCGTAAGCATAATATCCCGGATATTCAGGAGTATTATAATTTCCGTTTGGTCTGATATTCTTATTAATATCCAATGCTTTTACGGTTGCATTATTAGGTATAGCATCTTTTTCCCCTTCACCGGTGTAACCGCCGCCCGGTAAGGTAGGATTGTCAGCCAAACCGTTTGCACGCGGTCCGAAGTAATCAACAGGTGTTCTCGGCACAGTACCCAAATGATTAACTTCCATTGATTTGCCTCTTGTAACAAGTTTCAAATCTTTTTCGGAAGTAACTTCGTCAATATATGTATTGCCCGCAAATTCAGCATCTATATTACCTTCTCTTGAAATCATTGAACAAACATTGTTTGTTGTATATTTATCATCCAAGCCTTTGATATATATATCTTCGTTTGCCAATACATCCATTCCGTAACCTGCTGACGGTATAGGATTTTCTTTTGTTGCAAGTGTTCCAGGATTTGTTTGGTTAAATGTTAAAGGTTTATCTTCTGCACCGATATTTCCGCTTGCAATTAATGATAAACCATAGCCTTCAACATTTGCTTTTGCTGAATTTGTACTTGCGTTTAACATATCGTATCTTGTAGAACCGTCATTTTGGTTATAATCGGTTGTTAAAATAACTCTGCCGTCAGCTTTAACTGAATCTACGTTCATATCAGAATTGATTGCGGCGTAATTTATAACAAAATCATTTTGCTTTGCGGCAGGATTAATACTGTCTGTTGTTTTTGCAGTAACTGTACCTTTGATATTACCGTTTATTGATCTTGCATAATCTCTGGTACCCTGAGCATCAGAAATACCTGTACAATATCCGCCTGTGCAGTTATCTCCAACCTTTAATCCGATCGTACCGTTATTTACATCCATATTCAAATTACCGTCAGCGTTTAGCAATGTTTTAGCCTGAGTAATATTCATATGTTTTGCATTTGCCTGCTGGCTTTCATAATTTAAAATACTGCCGTTATTAACATTTATATCAATATTTTTACCGGCATTTATATAGTTGTTGTTTTCAGTTCTGTCGCCAATTACAACATCCCCGCCGTCTGCAACAATTTTTACATCATCATCAGCTTTTACTATACCATTTTCCATAATACCTGATGGGGATTTATCATTCATATATACATTTTTAAAACTTCTTACATTACCGGTAGATGCTATTTTTATACCGCCATTACCGGTATTTGTCATAATCACATCACCAACACCTGCTGCAGTTCCTGAAACAGAAATACCATCGGCACCTGTATTAGTCATTGAAACAACGCCGCTGCCATAATTTTTAACAACACCGCTTACATCTGTCCCAACAGTTGATGTAAATGTAATCTTACCATTATTAGCAACAATGCCTGATGCACTTTTCATATTTTGAGTGTTTACCAATGTATTGAACAAATTTCCGTCAAAAGCATTGACTACACCCTTACCTGCAACCATTTGTCCCGGAACATTTATTTTTCCTGAAACAATATCTATATCCTGTGCAGCCAAAACTTTACCGTTTACGGTAACAGAGCTTGATGCATTAGCAGGATTTGATAATGCTGACAAATCAGATGTTGGATTATTTTTATATGAGTTATATACATCAGCTTTTGGAGTGTAAGCGCCGAAAGAACCTACATTCAAAACACCTGATGCACCAACAACAACACCGTTTGGAGAAACAAATATTGCTCGTCCGTTATAAAAGGCTCCATCTCTCATGGAGTTTACAATACCGTTAATATTTACCTGATTATCAACCAAGTTTACAAATGTATTGATATCATTGCGTCCGTACTTAAACAATAAGTTTGCGATATCGCCTTGGCTTAAATTAAAGTTTTCGTACTTTCTATAACCTATGTCAGTATTTGTTATAACTGCTGTAGGCCTGATATTATATGTACTTCCTGTACCTGCTGATGTGTTTGCAACACCAGTAATATTTGTTGCAATAGCAGATAACATCATTGACTGTTGGAGAATAAATAACGAAGTCAATGCTGCAGAAAGCAATTTTAATGATCTTTTTCGGCTATTCATATTAAATTATCCTTTCATATATCTTTCAGTAAATCTTTTTATATATCTCATTTTATCAAGAGCAGAACCACATGACTCAAAATGTTACCTTTTTTTAAGCATGGGCATGCTAAAGTTGTTTATTTTAAGTCGATAAAGATTTAATTTTGCTACCTGACAAATAAATATTAAGAATTATTAATCAGAGGTTCTGTATAATTTAAACTTCAATAATGCATATACAACATAGAATAACAGCAGTACTGAAAATATTTTCAAAGTACCTGAAGCACTGATTGGTGCGAATCTGTATGCACAATATAAAATTCCTGCAGGTACAGCTGATATCAAAATTCGGCATATTGTATTCTTCGGGATTCGTAAATTGAAGTTAGGTAAAACAATTATTGC
Source organism: uncultured bacterium (assembly GCA_902788345.1). Classification (GTDB taxonomy): domain Bacteria; phylum Cyanobacteriota; class Vampirovibrionia; order Gastranaerophilales; family Gastranaerophilaceae; genus Zag111. The sequence continues at coordinate 14,877 of CADAJP010000012.1, forward strand.
TGATAATAAGAAATACAGGAAGTTTGCAGCTAAAGTTGCAATGCCGACACCTATTAATCCCATTTTTGCAATCAGAACCAAATTCAAAATTACACCGATTACACCCGAAATCAACTTAATTATAAATTCAATGTGTGTTTTGTTAGCTAAATGATATTGAAGCGTTGTGTAATCCGTCAAACCGAGGAAAAATACCCCAAATGAGAAATAAGGAACCAATACACTTGCCTCATAGAATTTTGAATGTGTTTTTAACAACAGAGTATAATCCATACTATATATAGACATAATTACAACCAAAGGCAATGCCAACAATATATAATAACCTAACAATTTGGTAATAATAGGTCTTACATCAACCTTCCCCTCATACATATTTATTATTCTGGGAATCGCGGCAACAGTAATCATTGCAAATAACGGCATCAGTATTGGCATGGTCAACCCGTAACCTACCCCGACAAATGCAGCCTTTGTAAAACCGCTTATACCACCCATGATAATTTTATTACTCTGTGAAATAATCCATGCACTTAAAGAGGTTGCCGCAATTGGAATACCGTATTTTATAATCGGTACAATAAATTTCCACTCAACCTTTTGGAATTTGAAGATTTTTAATAATTCACATTGATACAATAACAAAATATCGATTAATGAAATTGCAACCCCCATACCTAAAAGTATTGATGCCGCACCAAGATGAAATGTTTTTGCAAAAAATACAGTCAAACCTATTGTTACAAATTGGTTTAAAATAGTTGCGACAGAATAAGCAACGGACTTTAATTGCGCACGCAAAAGCTGTGATAGCAAGGCTCTTATCGCGACCGGAATAATCAAGACAAGTACAGCCATCAAATACTTAAACGGCACGTGGAAGAACGAATACATCCAATGTCTGCACAAAAATGCCAATCCAAACATTAACATCATATTGATACTTAAAATAGTAACCAAAGTTGTTAAATATTTTGGCAAATCTTTTTCAATTTGGTGCATTCTGAAAAATCTTAACCCTGAAAGCCCAACCCAATCTGAAAAAATTATGCATAAAAAGGACAACATTGCAATTGAAACGGTATATAACCCATATTGCTCTGTTGAAAATAAATGCGTGTATATAGGCAATGTAATGACATTCCCAAACATACCACACAACTTAGACGGAGCATATTTAAGCATGTCGGCAAATATGCCCTTAATCTCTTTCTCTTCTAATTCTTTGTTTTCCACGTATTCCATTTTTATTCCTTTATTATTCCATATAAATCATACTCGTCTGAATTTGTTATTTCAACAGGTTCTATATCCCCCGGTACAACAGGTCTTTGCGTTTTGGCATAAACAAGACCGTCTATTTCAGGAGCATCATGCTCTGAACGTAAAATAACAGTTCCATTATCAGTATAACCCTCTACTATACAATTTAAAACTTTATTAAGATATTTTTGATTATTCTCTGCTGAAATTTGTTGCTGCAGTTTCATCAATTTTTCTCGGCGGGATTTTTTAGTCTTGTGATGAATTTGAGGGGATAAACCGTCTGAATAGGTTCCTTTTTCACGGGAGTACTCAAATACACCCATTCTATCAAATTTCACATTTTTCACAAAATTATACAAATGTTCAAATTCTTCTTCCGTTTCTGTAGGATACCCAACAATCAATGATGTCCTGACTGTAACCCCCGGAATTCTTTGTCTGAACTTTTTAACAAGTTTTTCATAATCCATGACGGGTCGTTTCATAGCCTTTAACACTCTCGGATGAGAATGTTGAAGCGGAATATCAATATATTTTACAACTTTATCCAAATTAGCAATTGCATCTATTAATTCATCCGTCATTGTAGTCGGATAAGTATACATTATCCTTATCCAGTTTAAATCTTCAATTTTATTTAATTCTTCAAGAAGCGAAGGCAATGCCTGATGTCCGTATAAATCAATTCCGTATGAAGATGTATCCTGCGCTATAAGTATAATTTCACTTACACCTTTTTTAACAAGATTTTTTGCCTCTTTTACAATATTTTCAATCGGACGTGAAACATATTTCCCACGCAATTTTGGGATGACACAATAACCACATTCATAATTACACCCGTCTCCGATTTTGATATAAGAGCTCGCCCCCACAGTAATTTGCTGGCGTTCGACATCTTCAGGGTAAACATATTCAGGTTCCTTCTGAATAATATTGTTATTATCAGATGCGATATTTTTCAGCACCCGAACAATATCCGCCGGATTTGTTGCCCCAATCATTCCGCATATTTCAGGAATAGCTTTCTGCAAATCATCTTTGTGCTTTTGAGGAAGACAGCCAGCGACAATAACCTTTTTCCCTGCATCTACCATTTGCAATATACTATCAACGGATTCTTTTTCCGCATCATGAATAAAAGAACAGGTATTTATAACAACCACATCAGCTTCGTCTTCATTGAGCGTTATTTTATAACCGTATTTATCCAAAGTTCCGAGCATTAGTTCAGAATCAACAAGATTTTTTGCACATCCGTGATTTATTAAAGCAACTTTCATAAAACAATTCTATCATTAATATATTTTATATTAAGTCTATTATTACGATATATTATAATTTTGTAGTAAAATACCTTTATGAAAAGAATTGAACTTTTAGCACCTGCAAAAAATTTAGAAACTGCAATCGCCGCAATAAATAGTGGTGCAGATGCTATTTATATCGGAGCGAGTGATTTTGGTGCAAGAGTTAATGCTAAAAATACGCTCGAAAGCATTGAAAAACTTGTTTCTTATGCTCATAAATTTTATGTTAAAGTTCACGTAACGATTAATACAATCCTTAATAATGAAGAACTTTTAAAAGCTGTAGATTTAATCAAAAACCTATATAATATTGGGGTTGACGCTATAATTGTTCAGGATATGGGACTTATAAAAACGGCAATTGAGGGAAAACTTCCTCCGATACAAATACACGCAAGCACCCAATGTAACAACAGGACACTAGAGAAAGTAAAATTCTTTGACAATATGGGAATATCAAGGGTTATTTTAGCCAGAGAATTATCTGCCAAACAGATACAAGAAATATGCCAAAACACTGACTGCGAAATAGAAACATTCATTCACGGAGCATTATGCGTATCATATTCAGGACAATGCTATCTTTCCTATGCAAATGGAGGCAGAAGCGCGAACAGAGGGGAATGCGCACAACCCTGCAGAAAGAAATATTCACTGGTTGAAAAAGACGGTAAAGTTTTATTAAGCGATAAATACCTGCTCTCACTAAAGGATTTCAATGGGGCTAAAAGTATTGAAAAACTTATAGCTGCAGGGGTAAACTCATTTAAAATTGAAGGGCGCTTAAAAGATAAAAATTATGTAAAAAATGTTGTTTTATACTACAACAATCTGATTAATAAATATGCACAAAGGACCTCATCAGGAAAAATTTTTACAGATTTTACACCCGATATTAATAAAACATTTAATCGTTCATATACAGACTATTTCTTGAATTCAAGAGAAGAGTGTTATAATTTTTTAACCCCAAAATCTATGGGAGAAATTATTGGGAAAGTTACAAAAGTTAATAAAAATTTTATCGAAACAGACACAAAAGAAAAAATAAATGCCCAAGATGGTATCTGTTACAACAAAAATGGAGAATTTACAGGGTTTCTTGTGAACAAGGTTGAAGGGGATAAAATATACCCTAACAAGATGCCGGATGTCAAACAGGGAGACATTTTATACCGAAATTACGATGCCTATTTTGACAAAAAACTGAACACCTGCGAATTTTCAAGAAAAATTGGGGTAAGATTTACCATTAATGATGACTCTATTACCGCCGAAGATGAAGATTTTAATATGGTTACAGCCGCACTGCCAAAAGGCGAAAAACCTAAAAACCCCGATAAACTAAGACAAACATACATAAAGCAATTAGAAAAGCTGGGGGATAGCGACTTTTACAGCCTCTCTATAGATATAAAATCAGATATACTGCCATTTTTACCCATATCAGCCATCAACGAAACAAGACGAGAATTATTACAAAAATTAACAATAAAAAGATTACAAAACTATAAAAGACCAACCCAAAAACCTATCAGTTACAGTAAATATCCGGATAAGACAGTTGATTACAGAGCAAATATTTATAATAATGAGGCGGAAAAATTTTACCAAAATTGTGAATGTAATGTATCCGAAAAAGCACTTGAATCTTGCACCAACATAAGAAGCGGTGTTGAACTAATGCGTACAAAACACTGCCTGCGATATGCCGCCGGACTTTGTTCAAAGGAAACAAAATACAACAAACAACTCTTTTTAATTGATGAAAAAGGCAAACAATACCCTCTGCAGTTTGACTGTAAAAACTGCGAAATGATCATACTCAACAAACTTATTTAACAAGAGCCTGAATTTCTTTAAAGTTAGGGTGTTTAGAGGTCTCCAGCAGGTCAAACAATGCTATTTCAACAGAAATTATCCCAACCCCGTACTGTCTTAACAGCTCAAAAGCAATGTCATTTTCAAAAGAATGACGAGAAGCGCAGCAATCTTTTAACACATAAACATCATAACCGTTTTCTAATAAAGACAATGCCGTTTGAAGCACACAAATATGAGTTTCAATCCCGCATAAAAGCACTTGCTTACGCCTGTATGATGTTATTCTTCTTGCAAATTCCGGTTCATTCATTGCAGAAAAAGAAGATTTTTCAAGAAAAACAGTATTTTCATCCAAATTATTTTTCAAAACATCTGCAGTATCACCCAAGCCTGCAGGATACTGTTCGGTAACAATTACCGGTATAGAGAGTATCTTTGCTGCTTTTGCAAGTTTTGCGGTATTTATTACAATATTGTCTGACGGATGAATCGCATCAATTAATTTCTCCTGTTCATCAATAATAACAATAATACTTTTCTTTATGTTAAGCATTTTTAAACCCTTCCATAAACTCGTTTTTTAATTGTTTTAACAACTTTAATATTTCCCTCTCGGAGAAATTTGTCAAATCATATACTTCATCCGTATTTTCAAGTGTTTCTAAGCCATAATGGACAATTTTAACCTTTATTTTGGCATAACCGTCATGTCTTATAATAAGCTCACTTCGGTTATCACCTTTTTTCAGGGTAAAATTACACTCTATCCTGTTTGCATACTGATTTACGATACATTCAGGAATTTTAGTCATACACTCTTTTTCAAATCTAAAAAAGTTCGGTTCAATAATTGATTTGAGTTTTTTATCAAATGCAACCTGAAACAGTTTGAAATGCTTTGTTTTACCATCATCACTCAGCCATTCTCTTGCATTATCAACATTATCGCCGAGTACAACACAAACCTGCTCATTATTTATTGCAGATTTAAGGCTGTCTTTTGCTTGTTTTTCAACACTATCATAATCATTTTTGCCTATTTTTGATAATCCGGCGCGAACCTGAACATCCTCACCCATTTTTTGATCAATCTTTTCAATAACGGATTTTGCACCATTCAAATCCACATTACCAAGAACTATATAAAAATAGCCCAGAGCAGATGCAATAATATCGGTATCTCTTAAATTTTTTTTCAAAACACCTGCCAGTCGGTTTACCGAAACTTTAGTCTTTGTATTATCATCCAATGTCACGACAGCAAAAATACCGTTTCTTATCTTTGAATTTTCAGTTAAAGCAGAAAAAGACTCTTTTAAAGCCTTGTGAGTGATTAAATCATTTTTTGGCAATACAGAAGGGGTATTTTGTAAAAAAGCCTCCAAAATTGTAATTTTATCTCTTAATGCAGATATTTTTATGCTGTTCAAAACAGCCATCATATATTCATATTTTTGAGAATCATATTTTACACAATTTGAAACTCCCCTGTCATAACATTCTGTTATAAAGTCATCTGTTTCATTGGAATTTATCAAAATAATTTCTGTAGAATAATAATTATTTTTTATTATTTCTACAGTTTTTAAAATTGATTCTCGGTTATAACAGCTTTCATCAATCAAAACAATATCATAAGACTGATTTTCCAGCGATTTTTTAAATCTTTGCAAAGACAAAGAACCCACCTTATCACTGCGTCTTAGCAATAACAATTTTGTTTTGATATATTGGATATTTTCCAGTTCTTCACTAATTAAGAGAATATTCTCACACATATAAATTTATACCTGTAAGTGTTTTTTGATGCACCAAAAACTTCCGACCGCACCGAACAAAATACTCATTGTAAACATTACTGCAACAACAAAATTTTGTGCAAATGGCGGAGACGGAACCATAAAGAACTTATGAATATTCATTAGCCCTTCCTGAATATAATCTAAAGGTATCACTGCTAATAGTGATCCCATAAATCCGTAGAATGCTCCCTGCATTATAAACGGGAATCTGATATACCAATTATTAACCCCCATTAAACGCATGATTTCTATTTCTTCTTTGCGGGACTGAATAACAAGTTGTATTGTATTATTAATAATTGTAACCGTTAATAATCCCATTATAAGTATTACAATCAATGTTATTGTTTTTACGACATGATTAACCATTTCAATTTTTGCGGCTAAGTCCTTTGCATAGCTCATATCTTCAACAGTTGCTAAACTTTTAACATTATTAAAAACCTCCTGCAAATTCTCAGGATTATCCACTTTTACATGCAATGTATCCGGTAATGGATTATCTACATTAGGAAGCCTCATTTCATTTTTTAATTTTTTCCACGAAGCACTCTTTGGAATAATACTTATTTGCGTAACATGTTCAAATCCGGAAATTTCTCTGCGAACATCAACGGCATTTGCATTACTTTTAAGATAAACAGAAATTTCTAACGCATTGCCTAATTCTTTAGAAAAAGCAGATATTGATAAAGCCGACCTGAAACATGCTCCAAAAATCATCAGTATCGCAGCCATAGTAGTAACAATAACTACATTCACCCATCCGGTTCTTTTGATATCATTGAATGTCTGAACAGCGAGTCTGTATAGTATTCTTAACTCACAAAGCCAATCTTTTGGAATATGTCTCTTTACACTGGACTTTAAATTTTTACTCATATGTACCTGCTTCTTTATCCTTTACAATTTCACCATGGTCGAGTTTTATAACTCTTTTTCTGAAATAATCTACCATATTATTATCATGCGTTGAAACAATAACCGTAATACCTCTTTGGTTAATTTGATCCAATATCTGCATAATTTCCATTGAGTTTTGCGGATCAAGATTACCCGTAGGTTCATCTGCAATTAACAATGGCGGTCCGTTTACAATTGCTCTGGCAATCCCGACCCTTTGTTGTTCTCCACCGGACAATTCCGCCGGAATTGCACGTCTTTTTTCGTAAAGACCAACGATTTTTAATGCTCCTGACACACGATCATTTATTTCTTTACTGCTTATACCCAAAGTACGAATTACATATGCGACATTATCGAAAACAGTTTGATTTTGCAGCAGTTTATAATCTTGAAATACAATTCCCATACACCTTCTGAGGTTAGGAATTTTATCATTCTTGATATTAGCAATATTAATACCGCCGATAGATACAACACCGCTTGTCGGTTTTTCTTCGCTGTATAAAAGCTTCATAAGTGTAGATTTACCTGCACCTGATGAACCAACAACAAATACAAATTCACCGGAATCTATTTTCAGGTCAATATTCTTTAATGCATAATGATTTTTATACTTTTTGGTAACATTTTTTAATCTTATCATTTATACAGTTTCCTTTTGATACATTGTTCTTATACGCTTAACAAGAGCTTTTGAATCCAATCCGTAATATTCCAGCAGTTCTCCGGATTTACCGCTTTGACCGAATTCATCTTTTATTCCCACTCTGTAAACTTTTGTCGGGTAATTACCGCTTAAAACTTCACAAACAGCTGAACCCAAAGCACCGATTGTCGAATGATTTTCAACAGTAACAACAAATTTTGTTTCCTTTGCACAATTTATTATTGTAGTTTTATCAATAGGCTTAACAACAGGAACATTCACAACTCTGACTGATATACCTTCTTTTTTTAATTCATTAGATGCGATTATACATTCGGCAAGAGTTTCACCATTTGTAAAAACTGTTACATCAGAGCCATCTTCCACAATAGGAGCTTTATTAATACTGAAGTGATACGATTCATCAAATACATTCGGTACATTGCACCTTGAAATTCTTATATACATAGGTCCCGGATGTAATGCAGCATATTTTACAACTTCTTCGCACTCTTTACAGTCAGCGGGAACAATCACACTCATGTGCGGGATTTCACGCATCAAGGCAATATCTTCAAGAGCCTGATGAGTAGCACCATCCTCACCTACCGTTACACCGCCATGTGTACCGACTATTTTTACATTCAAATCAGAATAACAAACACCGTTACGAATCTGATCGTATGTACGACCTGTTGCAAACATGGCAAAACTTGCAGCAAACGGAATTTTACCGCCTTTGGCAAGACCTGCGGCTGTCGCTATCATATCCTGTTCTGCTATACCACAGTTAAAAAATCTGTCAGGGAATTTATCAGCAAACATTTTAGTTTGAGTCGAGCATGCCAAATCCGCATCAAGAACGACTATATCCTCATATGTTTCACCCAACTGTGCCAACGTAGAGCCAAAAGCCTTACGGATAGAGTATGTTTTGGATTTATCAATTTCCATGACCGTCTCTCACTTTCCCTAAAAAAAACTACTAATCCCTATAACATGTTACATACTATCATAAATAATATTAACTTTCCATTATTTTAAGTTAAAAACATGAATATTGATTTTAGGGAATTTGAGCATTTTTTTGTAAACATTTATTAAAATCGTATATACTTTTAGCAATTATTTACCTTTACCAACATTTAATAGGTAGAATGTTAATATACTCAGTTTTTATGTAGGAAAGGAATAATTTATGAATCAAATCCCTTATTTGCCGGTCAGTCCGGTACCGGCACCCCAACAACCGAGCTATAATGCCGTAAAAATAGATATACATAATCCTTCAGTAGGAGTACCTCAAGCAGCACAATATCCTCAACCTGCACCGGCTCAGCCGATTTACAATCCGCAATATGCTCCGGTAACAGCACCTATTTATAATATTCCGCAGGCACCTATTTATTATCCCGCTCCGGCACCTCAGGCTCCTGTAGAACAGACTGCAGCATGTCCGCAACCGGTATATTATCCTCCGGTTCAAATGCCGCAATTACCACAAGTGCCTCAAGCACCACAAGCTCCGGCAATTGAACAACAAAATATTAACTACCCAACACCGGTAGCTGTTCAGCCGCAACCTCAACCAGTTCCTGTAGCTCCTGCAAATAAGGAAGTACCGGCACCTTCAGTATCTCAAAAACCTGAAGTAGTACCTCCTGCAGCTCCTGAACCACAGGTTGACTTAAACGGATTTATTTCAAAACTTGCTAACCCTGATTTTGAAGTACAATCAACAGCAATGGAAGACATTGCAGGAATGATTAAAGATGCTCCTCAAAAAGCAACCGAATTAGTTGATCAAAAAGTTTTTGACCAGTTAAACAACATCATTTCATTCGATTCTTCTAAATTAGAAGGTCCTTCACAAGCTCAGATTGATGCAAGACAAAAAATAATGGAAGGCAAACAGGTTAGCGAAGAAGAAACCAAATTAGCTAATACAATGGCTCCAAAAGAACTTGCAGAAAGAAACAAAAGCTATGCTTTATTCACAATTGCATTAATGGATAAATTATATGCAGATGAAGTTAAAAAATTAACTAATAACGAAGTACCTTTAACTGAATTACCTGAAGCAGTAAATGTAGTAAATCAATTAAAGGACAACCCGAATCCAATGGTAAGAGCTTCTGCAATTGAAGCATTAAGCTACATCCAAAGCCCTGAATACAAAAAAGATTTAACAACTTTATTCACAGTTGCTAAAAACGATCAGGACGCAGGAGTAGTTGAAGCAGCAAATGCCGCTCTTGCTAAATTAGAACAAGTATAATTAACAAAAAAATTCCTTTCTTTAATAAAAGAGCCCCTAAATAAAGGGGCTTTTTATTTTGAAAATTTATAAATATTGATTAAACAAATTATGTCGCAAAATAGTTTATTAAACCTTCATGCAACTTTTCATTTTTGCATAATTTTTTCAGTTTAGAAATTGCTCTTGTTTCAATTTGTCTGATTCTTTCTCGTGATACACCATAACTTGTACCAATCTCATCAAGAGTCTTTTTACCGCCGTCAGTATCCAACCCGAAACGAAGGATTAAAACATCTCGTTCTTTGGGACTTAATTGATTTAGTATATTTCTTATATCTTCAAGCAAACTATCCTGCGATACACGGCCGTCAGGGGTAACAGTTGAATTATCAACAATAAAATCTGCAATTTTAGAAGAATCTTCATCTGATGTTGCAGGGGTATCCATGCTGATAGTTGATTGCGCGGATTTAATTATAGATGTCAGCTTTTGAACAGACAAACCCATTCTGTGAGCAATTTCCTGCTTTGTAGGGGTTCTGCCCAGCTCAGTTGTTAAATCAATAGTCGCTTTACGGATTTTACTGATGGAATCAATCATATGAATAGGAAGTCTGATTATTCTTGCCTTATCAGCAATTGCACGGGTTATAGACTGCTGAATCCACCAAGTTGCATAGGTAGAAAATTTATAACCTTTTCTATAATCAAATCTTCCTGCAGCCTTGATTAATCCGACATTACCCTCCTGAATTAAATCAAGAAAAGACAAACCTCTGCCTATATATTTTTTTGCAATACTAACAACAAGACGCAAATTCGCATTTACCAAGGTCTGCTTGGAAAAAGAATCCCCATTCTCCTGAATTTTTTTTGCAAGTTCAAGTTCTTCTTCCATTGTTAAAAGGGGAATTTTACCAATTTGTCTGAGGTATATTTTCACACTGTCATCTGAATTTACAGAACCGATACTTTCTTGATTTTTCGGTCCTTCAACAGATTTAAGCACATCTTCGCCATCTTCATCTTCTAATTCAGGCTCAAGTTCCTGCAATTTGTGAAAATCTACACTTTCATCGGATATTTCATCCGATATTATTCCAAAACTGTCAAAATTTTTACTCATAAGACTCTCCAATTATAGTACAATAATACTACAATTTTTTTTAGTGCAAACCATACGGTTGTATTATTTTAATTTACCCAAAGCGGTAAATTATTTTACAAGACAGGCTATATTTTAACATTGCGTAAGACATATAAAAGTGATATAATACACATATCCGTTTAAATTATTTATAAGGAGAAATTATGACTAATTATCAGATGAATTTGTCTATGGACGAATTGAAACAGAGAACACACAAAGATTATTTAACAACTAAAAAGTTTCTTAAAAAAGACGCTCCTGAGTATCTTGAACTTGCACAGGGAGATAAAGAAGCTCTTAAACATTTAGTCAAAGCCGCATACATATTAGAAAAAATCAACATGCAAATTGATTGTAAACATAATCTGCCGTTCAAAAAATACCTTGAAGAAGAAATAAAAAAAGGAAACGAGCAGGCAAAACTTACAAAAATATTATTTGATGCCCAAAAAGGTATAAACGCAATAGATTCAATGTCTAACCCAATAAGACTTGCCAAAGACATTGATCAAAAACCCGGCAAAGGGGTATACCCCGAAGACCTTTCAAAAGAAGAATTTCATTCGGTTTTAACAAGAATGATAAACGAAGGTAAAATAGAAGAAGTCCGAAAAATTTTAACTGCTCGTTCAATGGTTGTCAGATACAGAGATGAATTGCAGGGAATTGATTATATTGATTTCTTTAAAGAAGATTTTGCAAAAATGGCTGATGAACTTGATAAAGCAAGTGAGGTTTCCACGAACGCAGATTTTAACGAGTTTTTAAAACTGCAGGCAAAAGCACTGAGAACAGCAGACCCGATGCTTGATGCTTATGCTGATAAAAAATGGGCAACCCTGCAGGATACCCCGCTTGAGTTTACGATTACAAGAGAGAATTACGAAGATGAAATGACAGGCACGATTATTGAAAATGAAGAACTTTCAAAACTTCTTGAACAGCACAACATTTCACCTATTCCTAAAGATTTTCTCGGGGGCAGAGTTGGTATTGTAAATAAAAAAGGAACAGAAACACTTTTGGCTATAAAAAAATACTTGCCGACACTGGCAGATAATATGCCATACAAAGATGAATATGAACAAACAATATCAGCAGATGAGGATGCACAGCAAACTATGGTAGATGTTGATATGGTTTATGCATCAGGTGATGTTGGAGAATACAGAGGGGGCATAACTCTTGCCGAAAACCTGCCGAATTCTGATAAATTATCACTTACCATCGGCGGAGGCAGAAGAAATGTTTATCACAGACAAATAAGGTTTATCAGTGATATGAGTAAACTCCAGAAAAGATTAAACGAAACGCTTGATAAAGACCAACATAAATATTATCTTGACGAAGCAGATCACTGGTTCACAATAGGTCATGAAAACGCTCATTCGCTCGGACCGAAAGAAAGCAGCGAAAAGTTAGGTAAATACAGAAATATTATAGAAGAAAATAAAGCTGACATGGGTGCTTTGGCTTTTGTTGATTTGTTAACAGAACTTGGAATGTACACACAGGAACAAAGATTACAAATCATTGTAACTTTTGTGGCTGATAATTTCTTAAAATCAAAACCGACAATGTCACAGGCTCACAGAGTTCGCACAGTAATGCAAAACAAATATATGCATGATAAAGGAGCATACGAAATCACAAAAGACGGTAAAATCCACGTTAATATAGATAAAGTTGTTCCGATTGCCAAAGAGATGCTTGCAGAAATTGTCCGCATACAAATTGACGGCGATTTTAACAAAGCTGAAAAATATGTAAACGATAATTTTGTATGGACACCGGAAATGGAGCTTATTTCAGAAAAACTCCAAAAGGTTAATAAAACCCTTAACGGCACACTGGAAACAGAACTTGCAGATTATTTACTGACGGAATAACATATATCGTTAAAAGGTCGGCTAAAACCGACCTTTTTATTTACAAGCAATTTTTATCAGTAAAAATACTTTATACTAATATAGGCAGAAAGATAAAAATGATTGTAGTAACTGAAAGACTTTTAAACAGCATAATTCATAACAGGCAATTTCTCAAATTTGCCAACAAAACCTGCCATAAATTTATGGATGCAGGCATCAAAGATACAATAAAAATGTATGATACATTAGGGATAATTGATATTAAGAAAACCAAAGCAATGTGGAACAGAGTAAATGACCGTTTAAAAGAAATAGGTATTGCATAAATATTAAATATTTAATTAAAACAATATCCCAACAATTGCTGCGGATAGATATCCTGTTAAAGTTCCGCAAATTAATGCCCTAACACCCAATCTCGCAAGGTTCTTTCTTTGATTTGGAGCAAGTTCTCCGATACCTCCAAGAAGTATTGCAACAGAACCTAAATTTGCAAAATTACATAGCGCAAAAGTTCCTATTAACCAAGATTTCTCGGATAATCCTGCCATATGTAACTGATTTAAGTCAAAGAACCCAACCATTTCATTTAATACAAGTTTAGTTCCCATAACACCGCCGACAGCAGTTGCTTCATGTAACGGAACCCCTATTAAAAAGGCAAAGACCGCAAAAATCTTACCCAATATGTATTTTAACGATAAATTACTTAAAGCATAAAAACCCACAGCTCCGCTTGAAATGTGGAACAGTTTAATTATACATCCGCCTATCAAACCCAAAAACCAATCAATCATAGCAACAAGAGCAATCAAGGCCAAAATCATGGCAATTACATTCAACGCAACCTTCATACCGTCAGATGCACCTGAAGATATTGCATCAAACACATTGATATAAGGCTTTTTACGTTTATTATAATTTATTGAAAAATCCTCACTTGTTTCTGGAATTTTTGTTTCCGGATAAATTATTTTTGAAATAACAAATGCCCCCGGAACCGCCATTACAGAAGAAGCCAAAATATACAACGGCTCAATATTCATACCAATATAAATAGGCATAGTCGCACCGGATACACAAGCCAAACTGCCTGCCATAGAAGCCAACAATTCAGAACGGGTAAGTTTTTCCAAATAAGGTCTTATCATAATCTGAGCGGAAACCTGACCGACAAAAGCACTCGCAACATTTGACAATGCCTCAGCACCGCTCACGTTCATTATTTTATTCATCGCTTTACCAAAAACAGGAATAATTCTTTGCATAATCCCGTAATAATAAAGAATATTTACAAGTATCATCATAAATATTAAAGAAGCAATTAATTGCAGAGCAAATATATTTGCATCACTACCCCAAACCAATGCAAGTTTCACTTTATCCATCAGAGGACCAAATACAAAACTACCGCCATCATTAGCAAAATCAAGAATTTTTTTTACAAACATTCCCAATGCCATAAATATTTTTTTACCGATAGGAAACTTAAATATAAAAAATGCAAATGCAATTTGCAAAGCAAAACCCACACCGATAGTTTTAAGGTTTATTGCCCTTTTATTGTTTGACATTAAATAAGCCAACCCTAATATAAAAATAATTCCTATAATTCCGATTAATCTGCTCATACATCCTCTTTTTTATAAATTCTAGCATAAAAACATGAGAATAAATAAATTATTTAGCATGAACTTCAGACACCTCTTTTAAATATTCTTCTAATATTTCAACAGCATCCCCTACCAAATCCACACAAGGACGCTTTTTATAATAAGTTTCAGTTCTTTTGCTCGGATTTGGAGATGTAGAAGATTCTACCCCCTGCAAAAGCTCTCTGCATATTATACTGCCATTTTTCTCCTTAAAACGTCTTGCCAGCTCCTGAACCCTTTTATAATGTTCACCTTTTTCAACCGCAGAATCACTTGCACTTGCTTTTGCCAAACCTACAGCCATAAACATACCGCTGACAGTTCCGCAAACCTCTCTCATTCTGCCCATACCACCGCCAAATGAACACGATATCTTCATCGCAGTATTAAAATCTAATCCCAATTCCTCACAGAAAACACCCAATACTGCCTGAGAACAATTATAACCTGATTTGAATAATTCCTTTGCCTTCTCAACTTTTTCACTCATAATAAACCCCTGTTTTTAGCTAATAAAAAAGACCTGCTCGGCAGGTCTTAAAAAAAATTTGCTCCAGGCCAGACTTGAACTGGCACCGGGTTATACGCCCGATTGGATTTTAAGTCCAACGCGTCTACCGATTCCGCCACTGGAGCATAAATTATATAAATATTAAATTTTCAAATGTTCTGTGTTTTGCTTCGGCGTCTACCTCACCTCTCTCAAAACCTGACATTTAGTCAG
>CADAJP010000013.1 GCA_902788345.1 uncultured bacterium
ACTCAGGAAATTCCTGTAGATACCGTTATAGTAAACGGAACATCTCAGGTAACAAGAGTACCTGCAGATCCTCAACCGGGAGTACAAATAGAATATTATATCGGTGCAGACAAACTGGAAAACGCAACAAGCGAAACCGATCCAAGTAAAATTACAATGTCAGAAGCAGATATGAGAGCACACTTCAAACAGAGTATTCCTGAATCTGTAGTAAATTCAATGACAGTAAATGAAATGAAAAATAAATTGGCAGTTGAAGCACAATATAGAGCAATGGCTGTAGAAAAATACGGTGACGAAAACTGGAAAGTAATGTATCGTCAGAATATAGAAAACGGTTCATATGAGCCAATTTACTTCAGCGTATCAGAATTAGAGCGTATGGATTACAGCCAAAAAACAGGCTTATCTTTGGGCGGCTTGAAAGTATATGAATTTGGTCAGTCAAGTGAAACCAGAGAATTTAAAAACAAAGAAGCAAGAATCGATCAGGATGCATCAGGCAGATATATCAGTATGTTCCTATATGATGATGAAACACATACAGTAGGCACACGATATGACCTTACAACAACAACCGTATCAGATGAAGCAGGTTATCAGGATGCAATGAATCAGTATTATTATGACAAAGCTATTTACGATGAAAAAGTACAGGAAGTAAATGCTAAGATAGAAATAATACAGGTTCAGGATAAGAACTTAGAATTAAAATTAAAACAATTAGATACAGAACAAAACGCAATTTCTACCGAAATGGATGCAGTAAAGAAAGTTATCTCCAAGAACGTAGAATCATCATTCAAGACCTTCAATGCATAAATCCGCTAAAAGCAGGATTTATGCAGGACGGACTTGCGTTCAGGACTAAATTGTATAAAGTTTATGTGAATAAAATGTGGACTTCATACAGTTTACGAAGAATGCGTAAACTAAAAAACTTCCTTTCCCTTTTTCCTATTGATTTTCCAACGACTTACCATAAGTCGTTTTTTTTGAATTTTTACAATTGTGTAGTGAACATTGCAAGACACAACAAAAAGTTTGCGAAAATAACAAGCTTTTCGCAGGAATATGAGCAAACTTTTCAATGGAATGAATAATTAAATATGTGAACGGAACAATTATGGTGAAAAGTTTAATTTAGCGACAGTTTGTGCTTTGCACAAACGAAGCAAAATAAAAACTTTGAACTGTAAAAATTCAATACCAATAAAGTCGATTTAGTTTTGTGGCAACGCAGAGGAACAAAACGCAAACATGAACCCAACTGAGCAATGTTTGAAGTAAGAGGTAAAATTAATTTTGCATAATAATTTTTAAGATTGTATAATGCTCAATATGTTTAAAGTTACGGAAAGCGGCATAATTGTAAATATAAAGATTTCCCCTAATTCGAAAAAGAATGAAATCATAAAAACCGATTCGGAAACAAAGGTAAAGATTACTGCTCAACCTATAGACGGTAAGGCGAATAAGTGTTTGGTTGAATTTTTGTCAAAAAACTTCAAGGTACCAAAGACTTCAATAAAGATTATAAAGGGTGAAACGGCTAAAGAAAAAACGATTCTTTTTGAAACAACTGATGAACAAAAAATTGATATTATAAAAAATGCATTGTAAATCAGATAAATAAATTGATATTTTTTTCAACCTGATTAAAAAATTCGTCATATATTTTAGGTTTATATATTCTGATTATTCTTATCGGTGCAGATTGATTAAAAGAAAAACCGTCTGCGTTTTGCAGAATTTTTTCGACCGGAATAAATTTAACAGAGATTTTGTTATCTTTGGTTTTTGAGATGTTGACATTTATATCAACCAGAATGGTTTTATCACGCATTTCATTGGCAATCCTTCTTGTCGGTTCATACATGGTGTATGCAGTTGCTCCGTAAGAAAATGCTGTATAAGCTCCTGCTGCTAATAGTACTGTTGACCACCCGGCAATACGCTTTTTGCTTACATAGTGTGATTTAAAAGTTTTAACTGCTCTGATGTGTCCTAAATCTTTGTCTATATCTTCTATTAAAAAGTCGCTGTCATAAAGAGTTGTAACAACTGCATTCCAAACCTGCTCGGCATTGCTTGTATCAAAAGTTCTGTTTTGCATATCATAAAGCATTCCGGGTTTTACTTTTGGCATTTTTGAGGCCTGAACGGGACAAAAAAATGCAATAGAAAATAATAATATGTATATGATAAATTTTTTCATATTATTCAGTCGTTGTTTCTTCTTTATTTTTATCTTTTTTATTTTTCTTTTTATCTACTTTTTCTTCGTTAATGTCATTTTTAATGTTATCTTCTTTGTTTTCGGTAATATTTTCTGCAGGTGGATTTTCCTGTTGTTTTACCTTTTCTTTTTCTTTTTTAGGTTGTTTTTTGTTTTCGCTTTTTTCTTCTGATGCTTCTTGTGTTTGAGTTTCTGTAGTTACGTTATCTTGTTTTGCTTCTTCTTTTATTTTCTCATCTTTGACTTTAACAGGTTTTTCTGAGCTTTTTTGTTTGTCAGAGTCAAGTTTTTCTTCTTGTTTTGCTGGTGCCGTTTCAGAAACTGCAGGGATTTCCGGAGAGTCGTTTGTTATAACTTTATTAACTTCGTTATTAATTTCTTTCATCAAATCAGGAGATATGACGACCTCTTTTTTCTTTTTCTGGGGGTTTGGTGCCGGCGGTTGTTTTACAGCTTGAGCCGGTTTTTCAAAGTTCTTTTGGAGTTCCATTGCAGTTTTAAGTTTTTCGTAGAATTCATTATACATTTCAGGGTCGCTTACATCATCAATAAATTGAGCATTTCCGTATTGATTAAGAAGTTTTCTTTTAAAATTTATGCGAACTCTCAATTTTTCCCCAAATTGTGTAACATTTGCTGTTGTTTCGATTGTCGCAACATTCACTCCGTTGTACGAGAGGCGTGATTTCGTTAAGCCGAATTCTTTAGATATATCTATGTTTGGATCATTTATGTCAAAGTCTTTTACGGCATATATAAAGCCTAAAAGTGAATTGACATTATAAACTAAATACCCGTCATCTTGTAAAACATTCAAAATAGATTTCATCACCGCAATCTGATCGTGTGATTGAAATGTTCTTGATTGATATGAGCGTTTTTCAAGCTGTGTTTGGGCTGTAATAATTTCTTCCGTTTTGTGTTTTTTTGCACATACAGGGAGTGCAATTGTCATAATTAATAATATTGCAAGTAATCTTTTCATAATATCCTTCCATAAAAAATATTCTGCTATGTGAATTATAGCAGAATATTTTTATTAAGTGTATATATTTAATATTTTGTATGATTTGCAAATACTTCCGTATATTTTACTATATCTTCAGGATTGTCAAGTTTGGCTGCAACCACCCTAATAGTTGTAAGTTGCGGTTCTTGAATTTTTTCAAATGAATCTAATATTTTTTTGCCTGCACCTTGAGTAATATCCATTCTGAATAATTTATCAAGTTTTTTCTCATCAAATACATATGCTGCTTTGAGTATATTAATATCGTTGAATACAGAGTTTAAGCCTGCAGGAGATTGAACATATTTAACAATGTCTTTGTCATGGATATATGCTTTTGGATTTGTTTTGATTTTTCTTCTTTGAGAATCTATTTTGTCTATAACATCATCTTTGAGTAATCTTTTTATTGTAGCAGGTCCTTTTTCAGTAGAAGCTTGTTCTAAGATTGCTGTTAAATTTGTTTTTATAAAAGGATTATGGAAAAGCTTGTTATTTCCCATGATTGTTTCAAAAGCAGTAATATTATTTTTATCAAGTCTTGTGCCGATTGTAATTGGTTTGTCCTCTACTTTTGCGGTTCCTACAAAACCTTCAGGAAGTACATTCTTTCTGACAGGTGTGCTTTCTATGTTTTTCCATCCGCATTTTTTAGCTATTCTGTGTTCTGCAATTGAAATAGGTTTAATTAATGATGCCATAATTATTCTCCATATTATTTTACAAACCTTATAAATCGTCTAAATATTTTTTTTGCTACCGAATAAATACAAATTGTTACATAATTTTTCTACACAATGTTGCTTTTGTCAAATATTTGTGATACATTGAGAAATATAGTAGTTGGGGTAAATAAATATGCTTGTTTCATCATTCGGGTATTTGAATAAGAGTGCGGAAGTTTTAAGAACAGATGTTTCAAATATTAAAAGTCCTGTTGCAAATCAGGGTTTGCCTTCTGTAAATGATAGTCATAAAAAAGAACCAAAGAATGTCAAGCATGAAACACTTGGTAAAAACCTTAACTTAATTGCTTAATTATTTTCTTTGAATAAATATTTAACAAGATAAGAACAAATTGCCGGAATAATTGATATTATTACAAGTACAGTCATGATACTTGTTTGTTGTGCTATGTATCCTGTGATACTCATTGCTATTGCTACAACACCCCATGAAAATCCGTTAATAAAACCTCCGATAATGCTTTTGTATTGCGGAAGTACACTTTGTGCAAAGCTCATTGTTATCGGAGTTGCAAACATTGTAACAAATCCCATTATTGTAAATATAATAAAGGATAATATCGGGAAAGATTTATAAGTGAGCATAAATAGTATCATCAATGGCAGTGTCGTAATCATAGAAAAATAAAATACATTCCGTGTGCCTATTTTATGCTCTAATTTTGGACTCAACAGTGATGCAATTCCTCCTGCAAACAGGAATAAAAACAGTGCAAGTCCTATCTGAAACTTTGTGTAGCCCTGAGACTTCCACAAAAAAGGAAGCAATATAGAACATGATGTTGTCATAAGTGATTTAAGCATTGCAATAACATTTAGTATGTTTAATCTTCTGTTTGCAAGTATATCTTTTAGTGCCTGTATAAATTTTATATTGATTTTTTCATGGTTTTCATCCTGTGAAAATTTCGGAACACATTTGAACATTGCAAATGCCCAGCCTACTCCTAAAATTGCAAGGTACGGCATTTTATTCAGCCCGAAGTATTGTGCAATTCCCGAAGAAAACAAAGGCCCCATGGAATATCCTAAAGTTCCGCAGGCTATAAAAATTCCCATGTTTCTTACAACATCAGAGGTTGAAAATTTAGAAATCAAACCCAAAGATTGCGGGTGAAACAGGCTTGAACCCAGACTGCCAAGCATTATAAACAATACCATTTGCCATATATGTTTTGATGCCGGCGCAAAAGATATGAATAAAGCGGTAAAAATTAATCCCCAAAATATTAATGCTCTTTTTCTCATTTTGTCGGCAAAAAATCCGAAAAATGGCTGTAATAATGATGAAAATATGTGAGAACAGCTTAAAATAATTGTAGCGACAGGCATAGAAATTCTTACCTGTTCTGCAATAAACGGCATAATAGGGTTTAAAAATCCGGTGTAAATGTCATTTATAAAATGTCCTGTGCAAAACCATATTTGTGTTTTGCGTTCTTTATTCTGATAAATCATATTCTGATTTTCCCACTAAAATATGCTAAAATCAATTTAATGTGCAAATCTTTTTGTATTCACAATATTCGCAGTTTGAGTGAGTTTTGTTAAATTTAGTGTCGTAGTATATTTTATCGCATATTTCAGATAATTTTTCTTTATACTGTGCCTTAAATTTATCATTAAATTCAATAACATAATTATTTTTCTCTTTTAAATTTATATATACAAATGACAGCTTGTTATAGTTTTTCAGATATTCATCCGCACATAAAAGGTATATCATTGTTTGCGGATCATATTCGGGATTTTGCGGAATTTTTCCGGTTTTATAATCAAGAATATAAAAATCTTGTTCTTTTTTTACGATTGCATCTATTCGTCCCCCTATCCGGTATTTGTTATCTAATTTTACAGATAGACTAAATTCGGATTTATAGTAATCCAAGTTGTAAAATTTATTTTCTTTAAGTGTCTGCCAAGTATTTAATTCTTCACTATCAAGAGCCGTTTCAATTCTGTCAATTTTAATCCCCTGAAGGTAATAGTTTGCAAGAGCGTGAATTTTTTTCCCTTTTTCAAACGGCAGGGTAGATTTAGGTATGTCTAAATGTTCTGAGTATTGAAAATAGAACTTTTTCGGACAAGTCATATATATTTTAATCATGTTTGGAGAAAAACTATTGTTCATAGGCATTTCCCTCCATCAGTAAATCAGAAAATATCTCGTTAGGTTCTGATTTTTTTAGTTTCCCAAAACTTTTTTCCTGTCTTGATGAGGTTATAATAAGTTTATTTTTTGCACGGGTAATTGCAACATAAAATAATCTTAAATTTTCTTCAAGAATTTCCTGTTTAAGCTCAAACTCGCTTTTTTTCTTATAATCAGGATTGAAGGATTTTATAGTTTCGTAAAATTCATTGGTTTTAAGGTTTAGAGAATTAATGTTTAACGGCAGGTTCTTTTCGCTTAATTCAGGTATTACAACCAAATTAAACTCATCTCCTTTAGATTTGTGCATTGTCATTATCTGGATTTTTCCTTCAAGGAAAGATTTATTTTCTTCATCTTCTTCGCTAAAAAATTTAAAACCGCTCAGGTTTGGTCTTTTGGCAAGTTCTGATAGTCTTTCTGCAGCATATTCAAGAGAATTATTTTTTATACATATTCTTTTTATAAGAGTGGATATAAGATGAATGTTAGATTTATCAATTTCAGATTGGAAAATTCCCAGATCCTGTTCAATTTTTACGACAAATTCGCTTGGCGACAGGTGGCATAATGATATCCAGTAATTAACATCCCAGTAGAATTGTGCAAGCTCAGGATAATCTATAAAATCACAGTTAATTGTAATGAACGGATTTTCATATTTTTGCAGTTCGACTCCAAGCCCTCTTTTGTATTTGCCAAGCTCTGCAAGTATATCGTAGTTATACGCAAGAGTATAATTATCAAAAGGTTTCAGAACAATTTTTATAACCGAGTAAATAGCCTTGAAAACAGTTTTTTGTTCCAAACACTGATTTCTTGTAATAACCTTAAAGCCGTTATTTTCCATTAAATTCTGCCATGATGCGACCTGATAGTTGTTACGCAGAAGTATTCCCACAGAATATTGAGGGTTTTTATTTAGTGTTTCTTTAATTGTTTTTAAAATATAATTTTTTTCATCAGACGGAGTTTCAAGTATTTTTGTTTTTAGTGCATTTTTTTCAACCGGATTTTTGTCTTTAACAGGGTGCATAAATATTTTATAAAAAGCATTTTGAGTGCTTGTATCATTAGTGCTGTATTCAATCAGCTTATTTGCCAGTTCCCAAACATCCTTTGTGCAACGCTGTGAACAATTCATTTCTACATTGTAATTGTTTGTAATAAAATTCCTAAACCCTTTTACATCCGCGTTTGAAAAAGTTGCGGTAATAGATTGGTTAACATCTCCGCACCTGATAATATTTTTGTGTTTTCCGCTTAAGAGTTCAATAAGCTTTTGCTGAATGAGTGAAGAATCTTGTGCCTCATCTTCTATTATGTATTCACAGATATTTTGATAATGGCTTAAAATATCGGGGTTTTGTTCAAGTATTTTGACAGAACCCGTAAGCATATCATCATAATCTATGAGGTTGTATTCTTTCAGATTATTTTCATAACTTTGGTAGAAGTTTGCAAATTGTTTGAGTTTTTTATCTGTTATGTTTTTAGGCAATATCCCGCCTGACATTTTTAAAACAGATACTGCTCTGTCAAATTCTTCTGCCATTTTTGAAGTAATTGAAAGTTTTTGGGAAATTTCTTTTAATATTCTGCTTCTTTGTGCATCATCACATATATCAAAATCATCAGAGAGCCCCAGTTTTTCATAGTTCCCGTTTTCTTTAAGTATTCTTAAAGCAAGACCGTGTATTGTGCTAATGTTTGGAAGTTTAGAATTTTCAGTACTTATGTTCTTTATTCTTTCTCTGAAATTTCTTGCGGCTGAATCCATATAAGTTAATACAAAAATGTGTTCGGGGTTAATGCCTCTTTTAAGCAGCCTGATTATTAATTCCAATAAAATAGTTGTTTTTCCCGCTCCCGGAACGGCACTGATTCCCATGTAGCCTTTTTGATATTCAAGTACGGGTTTTTGATCCTCTCTTGGAATAATTTTGTTCCTTTGCTCTGATTTGTCATCTGAGTTTGACTGAATATTTGTAATAATATAGTTTTCTATTGCACCGTAATTTTCAACTCCGTTAGAATCAAACAAACTCGAATAACAATAGGTATATTCTTTCGAACATAGTGCAAGTTTACGCAGAACCCTTGCATTTTTGTCTTTAGAAAGCCTGATATTATCTTCAATTGTATATTCGTCTTTGTCCCAGTCTTTTTGAAAAACCCATGCGTTGTATAATGGGCCGGTGTCGGATTTAATCCATTCGCTGTTTGAAATATCAAGCCAAAACAGATATTTTGTAATTATATGATTGTCGATAATTTTTTGCGGAGTTGATATAACTAAGTCATTGTCGTCAATTTCTAAAACAGAGTATGGATTTTCGGAGATAACGGAATTTTCAACCTGTAATATAATATCTGTTTTGCGTTTGTTAAAATCTTTCCCGAATATATCTTCAAAATCGCGGATTTGTTTTATAAAAAAGCTAAACTTATTAATTTCATTTTTATTATAATTATTAAATTCAAATATTTCCTGATAAATTCCGATAATTTGCTCTGATAATTTTTTATCGCTTGATGATAGCTTTTCTATTAATTGTCGTAATTTTTCATATTTTTTTGTGTATTCTTCATCTTTAAAATTGTATTCTTTTAGGTCTTTTGATTTGTCAAAGTTTAATAAAATTTCCTCGCAATATTTTAACGGAATATTCAATATTTCCGATAATAAAATCCTTATATCAAATTCGGTTAGCGTGTTTTTAAGCTCTGTATTTAGTTTCAGAATCGTTATAGCCGAAAGTACAAGCCTGTTCTGGATTAGTTTTTCACTTCCGGTAAGGTATTTGAGGTTTATATTTTTCAGTCCTTCTTTCAGCGTGAATTTTAGCATATCATCGGCAACCGGAGTAACAATTGCCATTTCAGAAGGTTTTATACCGTCTTTAATCATTGAATTAATTTTGTTTATAAGGTTTTCACACATTTGTGAGCGTTTAGAAAAAGACAGGTATGAAAAATTATCCAGTGTATTTTTTTCATCAGCTAAAACATTATAAAAGATTTTTTGAGCAACAGGCTGCCTTTGACTTATTCGAGCATTAATTATCTCTGTTTGTCCAAAAATATTTTTCAGCTTCTTGTAATTGTTTTTATCCGCACTAAGATAACCGCATCTGCTTGAACCAAAAGGGTCGATAGCAATATAAAAATCAGTCAATTGCTTTGATAAATATTCAATAAAATCAATGCATACAGGTGTGTATTCATCAGCATCATCCACAATCAGATATTTTATATTTTTAAAATATTCGGTGTTTTTATATATAAAATTAAACAGCAGACATTGTCTGAGATAGTCAAAACCTCTGAGTTCAAGAGTCTTTTTTAATAATTTACTGATAGCTAAAGATGCTTCATCGCTAAAACCTTCTTTTAGTATTGCGGCTCTCTTGTTTACATCTTTTTGTGTCAAATTGTTTTGTATAATTAGTGAGTATCTTCTGAAAATTTGCTGAATTAGTGACATTCTTGAGTTATAGCCTTTGAATTGAACACTTTTAAGAATGTCTTTAAGGATAAATTGTGAAACTTCAAGCCCTGACATGTTCGGAATAATAACCGGATTGTCAAAAATATTTCTGTCTTCTAAAAAAGCCCAATTATCAGATACCGTATTATATACAAGAGAGAAAAATGAATGTATCAAAGGCTTTTCAAGACAGTTTATTTCAATTTTTTCCAGAGCCTTATTCAGAAAATTGTCTTTTAAAGTGGAGTTTTGAACCAGCACTAATATTTCGGATGCTTTCACTCCGCTGTTTATCAGTTGTGCATATTTTTCAATAAGTATATCCGTCTTGTCAGACGATAAACATCCCTCAATAAACAATTTCAATACTCCTTATGCAGTATTCTAGCATAAAATTAGCGTTATAAACTACTGCATCAGAATGATGTTAATAATTTGAAAAAATAATAGAATAAAACCATCGAAAAAGTGTTGAGCATACAATTAATAGTCTATGGAAGGAAAAAAAAACAATGGCAGCATCAACAAAGAAAGTTAACTTAACATTAGAAGAACAAATCGGATTTTCAGCAGGTGAAATTTACAATTATCTTCATGAAAACGGAACTACATCATTTGCAAAAATGAAAAAAGAATTAGACCTTAAAGGTAATTTTGCAGATTTAGGTTTAGGCTGGTTAGCAAGAGAAAATAAAGTTGAAATTCAACAAAAAGGACCTGCTGTAAAAATCAGTTTAAGATAACAACCGGATTTATGCCGATTTTATATGAAAGAAAACAGGAAGTGATTATTTTTTTACTTCCTGTTTTTTTATAATAAAAATTTAATCTTTTGCCATGAAGATATGTTTTTATTATCATATTCAAAAAGGGAGTGTGAAAATGGAAGAAAGAAACAATAAACCGATTGTAAAACTTATATCAAAACCAAAAGATATGCTGCGTACTGTTTATACCGCGTGCAGAACATGCTACAGTGCCGATTCTCCGGTTAATATATATGATAATTCTACGGATGAAGAAAAGATGTTAAAACTGATAAAAAATGTTGTAGCATCCGGTCATCATTCTACAATTGAGCATATTCAGGTTAGTTTTGCAATATCAAATGTTTCAAGAGCATGCACTCATCAGCTGGTAAGACACAGATTAATGTCTTTTTCTCAAAAATCTCAAAGATATGTTCAGGAAAAAGGTCAGTTTGATTATATAATTCCGCCGACAATTGAGCACAACCCTGAATTAAAAGCAAAATTTGAAGATTTTATGGGTGAAATTTCAAATAAGTATCAAGAGTTTGTAGAAGCAGGTATTCCTGCTGAGGATGCAAGATTTGTTCTTCCTAATGCCGCTGCTTCCTCGCTTGTTGCAAGTTTAAATTTACGCGAACTTATTCACCTCGCACAGTTAAGACTTTGTACCAGAGCGCAGTATGAAATCAGAACAATGGTAAAAGCAATGTGTGATGAAATCGTAAAAGAAGAACCATGGTTAAAAGATTATCTTGTTCCAAAATGTGAATTTTTCGGTTTTTGTGACGAGCACAAATCTTGCGGAAGAAAAATTACAAAGGCAGAACTTTTTGAAAAAGCCGGTGTTTAACTCTTCTTTTTAAATATTTGAACAAATGTTTCCGCCCATTCAACCATGTGCGGATATTTATCCCTGTGCCATTTGTGTTTAATCATTTCATCTCGATTTTCTTTGGGTGTTCCGATATTGTTCAATCTTTCATAGATGTATGAGTACATTCCTGTTCTGTCTGCACCTTGCTTACAATGTATATGAGCTTTACCGCCTTTTTTCTTTACCCCTTCAACTATGTCCAGAAATTTTCCGACATTTTCTTGTTTTGGATACAAGCTTACAGACGGAATTGAATGATAAGTTATTCCCATATTTTCTGCATAAGATTTTTCGTCAAAACGTATATCAGGTACATTCATTGTTCTGAAGTTGATAATGTCTGTAACTCCTTTTTCTTTCAACCATCTGATATTGCTTTTGGATATCTGGGCAGAGCGGGAAAGTGTCTGATCAATTTTTTGATAATTTTCCGGTTTGAAGTTTATTTTGAACATATAAACAGTCCTTTTTCGTATTAAAAATTGTAAAAAATTTTTTTTGCTTAATTATTGACATTTTGTTAATATTTTGTGATAAATGTGTTGTGTATAGGAGTATATTATAATGAGTATTCAGCCGGTAAGTAGTGTTAATAATACTAATTTATTTAATAAATATAAATATGATTTTGTAAAATACACAGGTTATGGTGCTTTGGCATCCGGAGTTTTATGTGTCACTCAAGCGGTAAGGCATAAGCCGAAATCTCATAAATATTTGGGTATTCTTTCAGGTATTTTATCTCTTGCCCATGTTGGTTTGATTGAATATATACATTCATTAAGTCATAAAAATCAGTGAATTGTGTCGGTTAAATGTTAATGCATCCTGGTTATACTCTAATGAAATGATTTTTATATTAAGCAATTTGCCATATTTTTTTTATTAAATTATAATAGGATAAATTTATAAATATGTGAGAGGGTATTTATGAAAAAGACATTGCTTATTGTAAGTATATTGCTGGTGGCAGTTGTTTCAACCGCCTGTATAAATAATTTTGCGGTAAGAGATTTGAATAATAAAGCTGCTGTATTTATGCAAAAGGGTGATTATCCTCAGGCAATAGAGCGTTTAAAATCCAGTTTGGATTTAGATCCGTCTGTTTTTGAAACTCATTATAATCTTGCAGTTGCATATACTAATAATGAGGATTATATCAATGCAATTTCAGAATATGAAAAGGCTATGGAAATAAAATCCGATGTTGCGGATTTATATTATTCTCTTGCTACCGCTCAGAACAATTTATATGTTGATATGAAAAAGGGTAAAGTTCGCCTTAACCCTGCAGATGATTCTCTTTACAAAGTGAAGGATGATGAAATATCGACTGATGAAGAATACAAAATGAGCGAAAAAGAGTCTGCGGTTAGTGAAAATATGAAAGCACAAGCTTTGGAAAATTATAAAAAGTATTTAGAATTTAATCCTTCTCCGGAGGATAAAGAACAGACCGAAAAACAAATGGAAAAATTGCTAAAGTCTGATGAAGAAATTAAAAACTCTTCAGAGGTTCAGCAGTGATTGATAAGTTTGTTTTGCCTGCTCCTCCTGACATAGCTTTCAGTATATATGGTTTTGACATATATCTTTATGGTATTGTGATGGCTGTTGCTATTTTGATTGCGTTTATTGCAGCTAACTATATTGTTAATAAGCGTCAAATATATTCACATAAAGACATTGTATTTGAATATGCTCCGATAATTATTGTTCTTGGTATTTTAGGAGCAAGATTATATTATTGTGCATTGAATTATGAATATTATCTTGCAAATCCCCTCCAAATTTTGGATATAAGAGAGGGCGGTTTATCTATTCATGGTGCTATAATTGGCGGTGTTATAAGTATAATAATGATGGCTCGTAACTATCGTATTCCGCTTTTCAAACTTTTAGATCCGCTGGCATGTGCAACAATATTGGGTCAGTCTATAGGCCGCTGGGGAAATTATTTCAATTCAGAGGCTTACGGGGTGCCTGTTGCATCTCAAAATTGGGGTGTATTTATTCCTGCCGCAAAAAGAGTTCCTGATTTTGCTAATTACAGTGTGTTTCATCCGACCTTTTTATATGAAAGCGTTGCGGATTTTATAGCTTTTTGGCTTTTGCTGACTGCTTTAAATACTGTCGGAAAAAGACGCCATGGCTTTACCTTCTTTTTATATTTAATCGTTTATTCGGTTATAAGGTTTATTATTGAAGGTTTAAGGGTTGACAGTGCTTTAAATGTCGGAGATTTTCATATTGCCGGTATTGTATCAATAGTTTTGTTTGTGGTCGGAATTATTGGTATCCTTTGTGTTAAAAAAGAAAAATCTTTTCTTGATTAATATTTTGCCTGAAGCGTAAAGTTATATACAAATTTTATTTATCTGTTATAATTGTTTTCATAAAAAGAAAGGTAGGTTGTGCTATGAAATTTATATGTACAGTTTGCGGTTGGTCAACAGAATCAGACAAAATGCCTGATAAATGTCCGATTTGCGGTGCTACAACATTCAAAGAAATTGGTGGTGCCGAAAAAGTTTATGCGTGTGAGCATAATGTAGGCGATGGAAAAGTTGAAGATGCTCAGGTAATGGAAGGTTTAAGAGCTAATTTCAGCGGAGAATGTACTGAAGTAGGTATGTATCTTGCAATGTCAAGAGTTGCTGAAAGAGAGGGATATCCTGAAATTGCCGAAGCATACAAAAGATATGCATTTGAAGAAGCAGAACACGCTGCAAAATTTGCGGAACTTCTTGGTGAAGTGGTAACTGATTCAACAAAGAAAAATCTTGAATTGCGTGCAGAAGCCGAATACGGTGCGTGTGAAGGCAAACTTGCTATTGCAAAAAGAGCAAAAGAATTGGGCTATGATGCTATTCATGACACAGTTCATGAAATGGCAAAAGACGAAGCTCGTCATGGAAAAGGCTTTGACGGTCTTTTAAAGAGATATTTCTCTTAATTTAAATTTGTAAAACATAAAAGGCATATATGTGCGCTTGCATTTTATATGCCTTTTATCAAATCTTTCAATCAAATAAATGATTACTCATTTTCAATGTTTGTGGTAAGTTATAGATATGAAAAATCATGTAAAAATTATAATTTTCTCAATATTTGTATTATTTTTGGTTATTTTGGCAGGTTTTGGCTTGTCAAAAGTAAAGGTTGACGATTTTCACAAGGCTGCCGTAATTTTTGTTGTAGATTCTTCCGCTTCAAATATAAAAGATTTGCCTGCGCAGACGAGAGTTTTAAAACAGTTATGTTCGATGCTTGATCCTGAAGATCATATCAAGATTTTAAGAGTTTCAGAAAAATCATATATCATTTATGAGGGCTCACCTCAGTCAAGTTCTGAAATCCGCAAATCAATGGACAAATTTACAAAATTTGATGAAAAAGAATATGGCACAGCTTACGGATTATCTTTAAAAAAGGCCTTCAGCCATGCACAAAATTTGTATAATGATGGCTATGTTCCGGCTGTTGTTGTAATGGGTGATTTGGAAAATGAGGGTGCAATTGAACACCAGATAGATTGGAATACATTCCCTTCTGACGTTTTGGAAATGAAAAAACAAACGGATGGTAAATTCTCTATGATGTTTTTGTATGCCGCACCTGAAAAATTAGATTATGTCAAAGAAAAATTGACTCCGGTGCTTGGAGAGGATAAACTGATTATAGGTACAGAAGCAACAGCTCACAGAGTGCTGAGTAAATTTCTTGCCGCAATCGGCAGGTAGTGGAGAATCAAAAAGGTATGAACATTGAAGTCAAATACGGTTCAAAAATAGAAAATTTTGATAATCGTCAGAGAATTTCAATTGGTGACTCTCCTGAATGTGATTTTTTTGCCGAAGGTTTTGGCGGTATTGTAGAATTAGTTTTTTCATCAAAGTATAATACATATGTACTTGTAAATTCACAAGAAAATAATGATTTATTTTTAAACAATAAAAATTTTAAAAAAGTATTGGTTCCTGCAAACTTTTCATTAAGTTCAACAAATAGCTCAACAAATATACTTGTAGCGGTGCAGGATTTTGCAGATATACCTGCTGCAGAGAATAAGGCAGTTTCACAAAGATACAGAGAAAGGACGGAACACGCCGTGCAAAATCAAGAATACAGAGATAAGAAAGATATATTTAATAATCCGATAGAAAATAACAGAATTGCGATAGTAAAGGAAATAGGGTATAAAATTCAGGCTTTGAAGAATTCTATATCATCGTTAAATAAAATTTCTTTTGTATCAGATGCTGCGATACTAATTTTGTCAGTTATTTGTTCTTTTGGTATGACAAATTTTATTTTGCAGCTGCCGATTGATACAACAAAGGGAGTTTTAAATTTAACAACAAACTTTGGCTTTTTGCTTTGTATATCTTTAATTGTGTATGCAGTTGCTTTTTCTATGAAGCAGGCTGTTTTTTCTCTGTTGTATGCAAATCAGAATAAAAGATACGGCGAAACTGTTACTATGCAGCAAATTATGGTTTATGCATCTATAACTTTTATGTTCATTATTTATGCGATAAATTTGATGTATTACAGAGATATTAATTTTATGGCTTCAATATTAGTATCTTTGCTTTTTGTAGGTGCATTAGCTATTGTTTCTGCCGCAAGCGGATATTTTAAATTCCAGTTAAGAACATATAATTATCAGTTGACTACGACTGAATACAGAGAAGATTTTGAAAATGTTTTGAAAGGATACAGAGGTATTATTTCTGCTTATATTAACAGTTTAAGTGATAATCGTATAGATGTAATAAAAAGCAGTTTATTAAATTCTCAAATGAGAATGATAGGTGAAGTTACAATAGGTATGTTGACTGCACCGTTTCTTGCTTATGGTGTTTCAAACACTTTGGCGGCATGTTTTCCTGAGGCAGCAGGATGGATAAGAATTTCCGGTTTGCGTTTCAGTCCGATATTTCTTGTTCTCGCTACATTCTTAATTATATTTGCATTTTTCTCTTTTGTAAGAGCATTTACAATCGGGAAGCAGATTAAAGCTTCAGAAATTATCAAATTTGACGGTTTTCATGATTATGCAAGCCATGGTGTAAATATTTTGGGAATTGATGCTATAAAAAGTCTTAATAAAGAAAAGAATGTAGTTTTATTCATTGCTTGTGCAATTATTGCAATTGAATTTACTATGAACGTTTCATATTTTATTCAGGAAATTGGCGGAGACAGTATAAGCGGCATATTCCAAAGTGCTGTTGCCGCACTGGTTCCTACGGCATTACTTCTTGCTGAAACTCATATGTTAAGTTCAACAATGCACAAAATTAACAATTATAATGAAGTTTTATCGTCATTGGATTAGTAGGGGATTATGCCGAGAATTAAGAATCACAAACCAATAATAATTATTCTTGTCATACTGTTGTTTGTGTTGTCGATGTCGGTATTTCTTGCTCCGGATATGAAGCCGGTTACCAGGGTAAAGGTTCATAATAAGAATATTGTTATATCTCAGGGGAATACTGCCATTTCAAATACTAATGTCGGAATGAATAATTCTTCAAAAATTCAGAATGAAGATATAAATTCGTTAAATAAAGAGTTTCGTTTGAACAATTCAGATGTCGGTATAGGTAATAAATCTTCTAAAGTTAATTTTAACAATGTTAAAGGGCAACGTGTAAAGTATAAAAATACTGATCCTTTTGACGATATAAATTCTAAGTCCAAATTTTATGGTAACAGCTTACCTTTTCAAAACAGTGCAAAATATAGACGCGAAATGCAAAGATACACTTACCAAAATATAAATTGGGGTACTTGGAAAAGCCGTTTTGTAAACAGAATACTTGATGACAGTTTGTATATACCAAATCTTGATACTTACGGAATCGGCACTTGGTTTTATTATTCATTTGTTGTGACAAATACGGGTGAAATACATGATGTAACTGTATTTTCACTGTATTTAACAGAAGAAGATAAACTGCTTGTAAGATCATTGATAAGAAGTTATGAGGGTATGCCTATTACAAAATTCCCTGAGGGTTCAAAGCGTAAAAAAGCAAAAATTAAAGCAATAATGATATTGGGAGATTCAGAGCAAAAAGCGAACGCGTCAAGCTTTTTGGATTCGGAAAGGGTAAAAGTACCTCATTAATAAAAGTAGAAAAATGCTTGCATCTGTAGTGTTTTTCAGATATTATAATTGTATTATATTAGGATTAGAGGACTATTAATATGACACAGAAATATGAGAGCATATTTTCGTTATTAGAAAAAACAACAACAATTAATCAGAAAAAAGTTGCTTTGGGGATGAAAAATCTTTGGGGTTGGAATGAGTTAACATATAAAGGCTTGAGTCTTTTATCCGAAAGATTGGCTGCTTATTTAATAAATGATTTGCAAATAGCAAAGGGTGAAAAATTAGCAATTTTATCAGAATCATTACCTGAATATGGTGTGTGTGTGTTTGGTTCTGTTCTTGCCGGTTTGACGATTGTTCCGTTGGATAATAAATTAACCATTTATGAATTGACTTCAATTTTATCAAGTTGTGAGCCTACTGTGCTGATGACTTCAAGTAAGAATTATAACAGAGCAAAAGAACTGCAGAGCAAAATACCTTCAATCAAACATATTCTTTTGATGGAAGCTTGCGAGCATGAGAGCGAACAAACACCGAGTTTGTATTCTATTCCTGCCAATTATACAGCTAAATGGCGCCGCCGTCCTTTAAATGATACGGCATTGATAATTTATACTTCAGGAACAACCGGTGCGCCTAAAGGGGTACAGACTACTTATAAAAATATGCTTTCTCAAATGTATGGAATGAGAAAAGTATTACGCAGTATGATGCCGAAAAATAAAGAAATGCGTTTGCTTTCAATTTTACCAATGAATCATTTGTTTGAAATGACAGTTGGATTTTTCACAATGTTAAATCATGGTTATTCTGTGTATTATACAAGCAGTTTAAAACCAAAAGATGTTTTGGATATTATGCAGGAAAAGAAAATCAGATTTATGGTTACAGTACCGGCATTTTTAAAGTTGTTAAAATCATATTTTGAGTCTGAAATCAGTAAAAAATCACAGATGTATCAATTTATGTATAATTTAAAATATCATTTGGCAAAATTCATGCCGTTCTTTGTAAGAAGATTGATGTTCAGAACAATTCACAGATTATATGGTCGTCATTTTTACGGTTATATTTCAGGTGGTGCACCGCTAGATCCGATTGTAGGTGCATGGTTTAAAAGAATTGGTGTAAGAATCTTCCAGGGATACGGATTATCAGAAACAAGTCCTGTTGTTTCAATGTGTAATAATCTGAATCAGGATAATATGCGTTCTGTCGGTCCGATTTTGGATTCTTATGAAGCTAAAATAGATTCTGATACCGGAGAACTTTTGGTCAAAGGTCCTTCTGTAATGAAAGGTTATTATGGCAGACAGGATTTAACTGATGAGGTTTTGGATTCTGATGGATGGTTTCATACAGGTGATATTGCAGAAATCAGAAATGGTTTATTGTATATTACAGGCAGAATTAAGAATATGATAGTTTTGTCAGGCGGTAAAAAGGTATTTCCTGAAGAAGTAGAAACGGTCATGCAGCAAAGTGATAATTTTGCAGAGGTATGCGTAGTTGGTATGCCAAAAGCCGGCGGTGAAAAAGACGGTTGTGAAGAAATAGTATCCATATTTGTTCCGACTGAAGAATATGCAAATCGCTTTGAATCATTCGAAGAATTGGAAAGGGCGGTGATTAAAGAAGTTAAGACATTATCTTTGCAGCTTGCACCTTATAAGCGCCCGATAAATATTGTTGTAAGGCGTGAGTCATTGCCAAGAACGGCGACAAGCAAAATTAAACGTAAAGAAGTCAAAGCTCTTTTAACCGGTTGCGTAAAATAGTTTTGGTGTATAATAAAGATGCTAATAAAATGTAAATATTACCTTAAACTTGGTAATATTTACCCCTCGGGATGTAGCACTCTGCCGAACAAAAATCTGACTAAATGTCAGTTTTTTGAGAGAGGTGGTAGCGCACCCGCCAAAACGAAAGTTTTGGTGTGTGGT
>CADAJP010000014.1 GCA_902788345.1 uncultured bacterium
TTACGCTTGCGCTAAAATTCAGCCTTTTGCATACTTGATTAGTACGGCTCGAAATCTCGCCTACTACTCAAGCATCATCCCGATTTTTTTTGTTTGTATTATCTTATCAGTGCGGAAATGCCAACATACTGATTAAAAGAGGGGCAGCCTTACTTCACCACTTTATTCAATCCGTGGGGTTTATCTACATTTCTGTGAAGTTTGAGTGCTGTTTCCAACGCAAGTAATTGTATTAAAACCAAAAGACCAAAAGTTTTTATTATAGGTTTAGAACAATCTATATTAAGATTGTATGTGGATTTAATCTGGTTTTTACGGTTTCCTATAATACATATTGGCGGATTGTAGCTTGTTTTGATGTTATTAAGATTTTTTGCAGCATTGTATGATAGTTCATCATTTAAAATATATATTAATGCATTATTGTTGTTATTCAAAACTGCAACATGTCCGTGCATAAATTCTCCCAGTATGTAGGATGATGTGTTTATGTATGATGTTTCTTTAATTTTCAAAGATGCTTCTTTTGCAAGTGCGTACGATGCCCCGTCAGCAGTGATGATAATATTCTTATATTTTGCAATAAAACATGCAATTTGTTTGATTTTTTTATGTTGAGCGTATGCTTTTTCTATAATATCAGGAATATCATTCAAATCTCTGAGTACGTCTGATACATTCATTCCTTTGTTTTGGGTCATTCTTAAAACAAGTAAAGTCGCACATAAAAGTTGAGAAGTAAGTGATTTTGTCGCTGCAATACTATGTTCTTCTCCTGCGTGGCAGGCAATGTGATATTCTGATGCGTTCCAAATTGATGAATTTTCTTTATTGGTTATGCATAATGTCTTAACTCCTGCTTCTTTGGCTTTTAACAAGGCGCTGTTTGTATCCGTGGTTTCTCCGGATTGTGTAATAAAAATGTATAATATATTTTCTGAATTCGCTATTGTCGTTTCTAATAAAAATTCGCTGGAGTATATGGCTCTTGCTTCAATTTTTGCTATTTGACCAAATAATTCTGCCGTGAATCTTGCACAATTGTATGATGAACCGCTGGCAATTATTATTACTCTGTCAATATTTTGTGGGGTATCAATGTATATATTACCGTCAGGAACATATGCTTCAAGTATTGTCTGAACAATTTTACTTTGCTCATAAATTTCTTTTTCCATTTCGGTTTTATTTTTACTTCTGCTAAACATAACTTTAAATACTCCCAATAATAAATCCTTTATATCTATTTTATCATATGAATAATATCATTCAATATGATTTTTTAGTTTATAATACTTAATATTTTTATATAATCAGGCAATTTGCGATATTTATATGTTTTATGTTTGTATAGTCTTTTAGATGTGTGTAAGGAGTTTTCTCATGAGATTAGATTCTTTTAATAATGTGTCTGGAGTAAAGAATGTTGCAAAAAAAATAACATCCGTGAACAAGGTAAATGAGTTTTCAAAACCTGCACCTAGATCCGTAAGAGATGAAGTTATTGCAAGAAGAAAAAAACAAAAAAGTTTCGGAATAATTGATATAATTAAAAACAATCTTGAAAATAAAATTAATGAAAAGATAAAAGATTATCTTGGCATAAGGTTTGATTTTAGTTAAATAAAAAGGTACGTTTTAAATTCCGTACCTTTTTAATAATACTAAATAAAATTTTTAACCTTCTAAAAGTTCTTTGACAAACTTATTAACGGTTTGCGGATTAGCTCTGCCTTTAGTTTCTTTCATTACCTGACCGACAAAGAAACCAAGTAAATTGGTTTTACCGTTTTTGTATGCCTCAACCTGTTGAGGATTTGCATCAACAATCTTTTTAACGATATCTTTGATTGCACCTTCATCTGATATTTGGCTCAAACCTTTCTTCTCGACAATAGCAGAAGCCTTTTCTCCTGTCGGAATCATATCTTCAACAAGTATTTGTTTCCCTATGTTGTTTGAAATTGTACCTTTTTCGATTAAAGATATTAATTCTGCAAGATTTTCAGGTGTTAATTTGGTTTCGGATATTTCGCAGTGGTTTTCTTTTAAGTAGGCTGAAATTTCGCCCATCATAAAGTTAACTGCTGTTTTTGGATTTGCACCAAGCTCAATTGTTTTGTCAAAGAACAATGCTAACGGCATCTGTTCAACCAAAATTCTTGCATCATATTCACTTAAACCGATGCTTTGGTATCTTTCGCGTTTTTGGTTAGGAAGTTCAGGCATTTTTGCTCTTATTTCTTCTACCCATTCTCTTGAAATTTCAAGAGGCATTAAATCAGGTTCAGGGAAATAACGATAGTCATTTGCATCTTCTTTACTTCTCATTGATTTTGTTTCACGGGTATCGTCATTCCATAATCTTGTTTCCTGAACAACTTCACCGCCTTCTTCCACAATTTCAATCTGACGGTCAATTTCGTATTCTAATGCTCTTTCTAATGCAGAGAATGAATTGATGTTTTTAATTTCTGCACGAGTTCCGTATACTTTTGAACCTTTAGGCATGATAGAAATATTTGCATCGCATCTCATAGAACCTTCTTCTAAGTTCCCGTCACAAACACCTGCATATCTTACGATATCTCTGAGTTCTTCCATATATGCTCTTGCTTCCTGCGGACTTCTCATGTCAGGCTCTGATACGATTTCTAACAAAGGTGTTCCTGCTCTGTTAAGGTCAACAAGGGAATAAATAGAGCCGGCAAGACCGTTTGCCCCTGCGTGAACAAGTTTTCCGGCATCTTCTTCAAGATGGGCACGGGTTATACCGATTGTTTTGCCATTAATATCGATATGACCGTTTACGCATATCGGCTCATCATATTGAGATATTTGGTATCCTTTCGGCAAATCAGGATAGAAATATTGTTTTCTGTCGAATTTGCATCTTGCAGGTATTTCGCAATTCAGTGCAAGACCTGCCAATATACCCATATTAACAACTTCTTTATTTAATACCGGTAAAACCCCGGGCATTCCTAATGTGATAGGACTTGTCAGGCTGTTTGGTTCTTCCCCGAATTTGTTCGGATCCGGTGCAAATATTTTTGTATTGGTTTTGAGCTGTGCATGAACTTCAAGCCCGATTACAACTTCATATTTATCTCTTAATTCTTGTTCAACCATTTAAACTTTCTCCTTATTTGATTTTATTTTAGCATAAACAAAATTTCTTTTAAAAATCATACAAATGCTTTATTATTATTTTACATTACTCTGCTATAATTATTCTATGTTTGATTTATCATCACCAACAGTATATTTACCGACTATTTTTCTGATAATTGTAGGGGCTTTTATCTCTATATTATATAAGGATGCAAAACGCAACACACGGGAACACACCTGGGAGTTGCCTTATTTTAGCGAAATTGCGTTGTCTATGAATTATATTGCAAGAAATATATTAGAAAATGGCAGGTTTTGTTACAGGCAAAATGTTGATCCGGAAATAAAATATGATAATAAAGTATATAATTCTTTAAGGCACGCAGGAACTTTGTATTCAATGTATTTATATGAAACACTAGGGCTTGAAACAAAGTTTAAAGATAATCGTATAATGTCATCAAAGTATTTTATAGAACGTTATCTTAAAGAGATTGAAGACGGTAAATATGCAGTTATATCTTACCCTGAAGAAGAAGATATAAAATATACAATTGCCAAATCCGGAGCCTCCGGTGTCGGTTTGTGTGCATTATGCAACCTGTACGAAGATAAAGAAATAGAACTTTCTACTCTGCGTGGAATCGGAGAATTTCTTTTATCAATGATTGATGAAAACGGCAATGTTTATGCATATTATAATCTTGATAAAAAAGAAATTGATAAAGAAGCTGAAGCTATTTTTTATCCTGCAGAAGCTGCTGCAGGTCTTATGAGTTTATATGAAATAGATCCTCAGCAAAAATGGCTTGATGCTATAAAAAAAATTATAATGTATATCGTTTCTACACGCAAAACAATGGATTTGAGTATTCCGTTTGACCATTGGTCTGTTTTGGTTATTGAAAAATTACTGGAGAAGAAACTTGTTACTCCCGAAGAATCATCTCAAATGCGTTCATATGCCGAGCAAATGGCAATTCCTGCTTTGAGTAATCAGATTACAAACTCAAGAAACAGTTATTACGGTGCGTTTAAAGACAATATTCGTCCTGCAAGTATCGGTACTATTATGGAGGGGCTTGCTTCAATATATTTTTGCAGTCAGAATGAACAGTTAAAAAAGATTATATTCAAGGCGTTAGCTATAGGTTGTCATTTTCTTGCCCGTGTTCAAGTTAAAACAGGCACAATGGCAGGCGGACTTCCAAATTCGGCAAACTGGGTAAAACCGGGAGTTACTCCAAATGCCAGCGTTATAAGAATTGATAATGTCCAGCATGTAGTTTCCGGTTGGCTGCGATTTCAGCAGATTTTAAAGGTAACTGATTCCTATTAATATTAAGAGATTGTAACAAAATAAATTTTTTAGGCAATATTTAATTGTTTATATACTTTATATATATGAAGTATTAAGAGATGAAGATTGAGGTGCATTCATGTCTGACACAAGTATTTATACAGTACGAAAAGGCGATAGTGCTTGGCTTATAGCCCAAAGAAGAGTTATCGGACAGGGTAAAAAAGCTACAAATAGTAATATTGCTGCAGAATTACAAAGCCTAATAAGGCTAAATAGCTGCGAAAGTGTTGAAGATTTTAATCAAAAGTTTTTTAGTTCTGTCGGTAATAAGATAGTTACAGAAGATTCTAATGTTAAAAAACCTAAACCCCAGGGTAAAACAACAGAGGTAGTTGAACCTGATAATACTCCTGCAGTACAGACCACAGAGCGTAAAATGGTTTCAAAAATGAATAGTGTCGAAAAGATTAAAGAAGACATAACTGCTTCCGGCGGGAAACCTGTTGAAATACCTTTAAATAAATTAAGTTCGGATATGAGAGTTAAAGTTGAATCATATATGAACTTGTTTGAAGAAGCTCATCCGACAATTGTAAAAGACCAAAATAGCGGTGAAGTATTTGTTTATATGAACACTTTAAACTCTGTAAAGGGCAATAAAGCTAAATTACAGTCGTTGAATATAAAACTCGACAAGGGAAATACTGTTGTAACCCGTTATTACAGAACAGGTAAAATTGCTCAGGATATTGAAAATAATTATGACAGCAGTAAGAATAGAAGTGTTTTAATTCAGGGACCTTATAAAAAGCAGGGTGCTAAAAAAGTAATTAAAGAACCGTTAGATATTCAGATTGAATTAAATTCTGATATTTATAAAAACGCTACTTCCAGTCAGAAAAAGTCTATTAACAAATTTTTAGGCTCACTGCAGTCAAACAAAGCAAGTTTGATGGAAGACTTAGGTATCGATAATGATACATATAACAGGTTTGCAAAACTTGCGGTTGCGATTGGTATGCAGGAAACAAAACTTGGCACGGCAACAAGTTATGATGACTGGGAAAGTACATCTTTAATCGGCGGTGCAAAAGATAGTTTGGCTTATGTTAATTCAAAACTTAAAGAAGCCGGAATAAATAACCCTATCAAATACGGAGGATTAAATTCAACATCTGTATCAAAAGGTATTACCCAGATAAAAGTCGGTGATTGGATGAAAAGTCCTCGAATAAAGGAATTGTTTGCCAAGTATGGTATAACAAGCGGTTATTATTCAAATCCGACAGAGGAGCAGAGTGCTGCGGCAACTATTATTGTTTTGAATGAGTTAAGTAAACGTGTTAAACAGCCGGAATATAAAGACGGTATTGATGCGGCTAATAAAAAGTTTTATGCCGTTGATGTGGAGCGAGATAAAAACGGAAAAATTATTCATCATAAAACAAAAAAATGGAAATTAAATACCGTAACCGAAGATGATGCAATATTGTATTTGTATAATGGCAGATACGGTGTATTGAAAAACGGTAACGCAACTCCAAAAGACAATGCTTATGTTGCAAATATCAGAAGAAATGCTGCCTGCGTAAAAGTTTACGAAGATGCTTCTGCAAGAGCAAAGGCTCTGCAAAAAGCTGATACTGTTCTTCCTGAAGATAATTCCGAAAGAGCCCAAAAGAAGATGAAGGATGACTTGGGTTGGGGTATAGGACAGGTTGCATTTAAACCTGCATTATATACTTCCGGAGTCGAAAATAATACTGATAAAGAAATAGAGATATTAAAATCGACTCTTAAAGCAAAAGGTATTGATAATGCCGATATTGAAAAGATTGCAAGATTGATGAAAAATGGCGACATTGCGTTCGTGAAAGGTTTAACAAGGCGTGAAGCCAGTGCAATGACCGATGCTGATGTTAAATTAATAATTCAACATTCTGAAAGACTTGATAATAAATTAGCAAATGTAAAAACAGATGCGACAAAAAGAAAATACGCATCTGCCGCAGATAAAAATTTCAAACGCGCATATTTGTCTTCCCATGCCAGTCAGACAAGTTTATCAGCAGTAAAGAAATCTTCAGTTAAACTGAATAAATCTACAGATAATCA
Organism: uncultured bacterium; assembly: GCA_902788345.1. GTDB lineage: Bacteria > Cyanobacteriota > Vampirovibrionia > Gastranaerophilales > Gastranaerophilaceae > Zag111. Next base: position 6,533 of record CADAJP010000014.1, read on the forward strand.
AATTACCCCGTATCCGTCACGCGGGTACTATACAGGTGCGCAGCGAAGATGCGAAGGGTTGCTCCCGCAATTGAGAGGCAACCATACACCTGACGCAGGTTATCACAATTCAAAAGCAAGAATAAATGATGGTAAATATGTTGGTTTCAGCGTTGAAAAAGATAACGGTATAAATCACGCAAATGCATCTAAAACCGATATACTGTTAGCAAAAAATGGTGCTGATGCTGCTAATACTTTGCGTACAAACGGAGCCTGCTTAACGGGTGTAAAACAGGCACTAATCGGTTCAGGAGCTGTTTCTGTATCTGAAATGAAGACATTTAATAAGGCATATCAGCTTGCAGGATTTTTATCATCTCATCCTGAAAGATTTATTGAAATAACTCATATTCAGATAAGTCCGAAGAAAGCAAGAGAAATAACCGCCGGAGATTTATCAAGTTTGCCTGCCGGATGTATTGTTGTATTTGGTAACAGATCAAGAGCTGATGTTGACGGTCACTCAGGTATAACAAACGGTCACGCTCAGATATATTCTGATGAAGTCGATAACTGCAATTGGGATAATTTTGTATCTGATAATTCTGACCAAAACGGAAAAGGCGAACATGGTTATATTCGTGTATTCAGGTTAAATCCGGCATACTTTACAGTTGATGAAGCAGGTAAAAAGCTGGTTAAAAAATAATTAAACTAAAAGGGCTGTTATTAACAGCCCTTTATAATTAGTTAAAAGTCAGCTTCTCGTTTTCAAGTCCGATTTTAATGGTATCGCCCTTGTTGAATTTTTGTCCGAGTATCAGTTTTGAAAGCGGATTTTCAACTAACTGCCTGATTACTCTTTTTAGTGGTCTTGCACCATATACAGGGTTAAAACCTTGAGTTGCGAGAAATTCTTTTGCTTCATTTGTAATTTCAAAGCTTAATTCCTGATCTTTTAATAATGAACGCAAATATTCCATCTGTATATCTACGATTTTGCTTAATTGTTGTAAATTAAGGGCTTTAAAGAATATCGTTTCATCAATTCTGTTCAAAAATTCAGGTTTGAATTTTTGGCGTAAAACTTCTAAAACTTTATCTTTTGTATCATTAAATTTTTCAGGAGAAATTATTGAATTTAGTGTGTTTTCTAAAATTATATCAGAGCCGATATTACTTGTCATAATAATTAAAGTATTTTTAAAATCAATAGTTCTGCCTTTGGAATCTGTCAATCTGCCGTCATCAAAAATTTGTAGCATGATATTGAATACATCAGGGTGAGCTTTTTCGATTTCGTCAAACAATACAACTGAATATGGCTTTCTTCTTACGGCTTCTGTTAATTGTCCGCCTTCTTCGTATCCGACATATCCCGGAGGAGCACCTACAAGTCTTGCAACATTGTGTTTTTCCATATATTCTGACATATCGATTCTTATTAAAGCATCTTCATCATTGAACATAAATTCTGCCAATGATTTTGCTAGTTCTGTTTTACCAACCCCTGTAGGACCGAGGAATAAGAATGTTCCTATTGGTCGTTTAGGGTCTTTTAAACCTGATCTTGCACGGCGAATAGCATCAGATACTGTATCAACTGCTTCTTCTTGTCCGACCAGACGTTTATGCAAAACATCTTCCATATGTAAAAGTTTTTCCATTTCAGATTCTACAAGTTTTGTAACAGGGATACCTGTCCATTTAGAAACAACTTCGTCAATATCTGATGCTTCAACTTCCTCTTTAAGAAGTTTATTTTCAGCTCTTTCTTTGTTTTCGTATGCATTTAGTTGTTTCTGAAGTTCTAGCAGTTTGCCGTATTTTAGTTCCGCTGCTTTTTGCAAATCCATGTTTCGTTCGGCTTCTTCAATCTGATTATTTACCTGATTTATTTGATCTTTAATATCGGTTTCAGAAGTAATTGAGGATTTTTCTTTTTCCCATTGAGCTTGTAAAACATCTATTTTGCTTTGGAGTTCAGCTACTTTTTTATTAATATCTTCAATTTTTGCTTTAGATTCTTCGCTTTCTTCTTTTTTCAATGCTTCTCGTTCAATTTCTAATTGCATTTTTTGACGTGTCATTGAATCAATTTCTTCAGGCATTGAATCAATCTGAATACGCAGCGAGCTTGCAGCTTCATCAATTAAGTCTATAGCTTTATCAGGTAAAAATCTGTCAGTTATGTATCTGTCTGATAGTTTTGCCGCTTCAACTATTGCAGAATCCAAAATTCTTATACCGTGGTGTACTTCGTATTTTTCTTTCAAACCTCTTAAAATGCTTATTGTATCTTCAACAGATGGTTCATCCACCATAACTGGCTGAAATCTTCTTTCTAATGCCGGATCTTTTTCAATGTATTTGCGGTATTCGTTTATTGTTGTAGCACCTATTGTACGCAAAACTCCTCGTGCAAGCATTGGTTTTAAGAGGTTTCCTGCATCCATAGAGCCTTCTGTTGCACCTGCACCAACAACTGTGTGAAGTTCGTCAATAAACATTACAATTTCACCGTTTGAAGCTTCAACTTCTTTTAAAACGGCTTTAAGCCTTTCTTCAAATTCTCCTCTGTATTTTGCACCTGCAACTAATGCCCCTAAATCTAAAGAAATAAGTTTTACATCTTTCAAGCTTTCAGGAACATCGCCGCGAACTATACGTTGAGCCAACCCTTCAATAATTGCGGTTTTACCGACACCAGGTTCACCGATTAAAACAGGGTTATTTTTTGTTCTTCTGTTTAAGACCTGCATAATACGGCGGACTTCTTCATCTCTGCCTATAACAGGGTCGAGTTTGCCTTTGCGTGCCATATCAGTAAGGTCTGTTGAATATTTTTCAAGAGCTTTCATATTATCTTCTGCATTTTTTGTATTCACTTTTTGATTACCTCTTATTTTTTTCATTGCGTTAAGAATTTTGTTGGAATTTATTCCAAAACTTTCCAGCAGTTGTTTTATATTTGAGTTATCAAGTTTAACCATTGCCAAAAGTATGGATTCAATTCCTACATATTCATCTTTAAGGTTTTGGCTTTCTTGAATAGCAAGTTCAAGCAATCTGCCTGTTTCTGTTGACAGGTATAAGCCTGCAGGGTTTGCCGGTTGTGACAGTTTTGGAAAACTTTCTACTTTTTCAACAACTTTATTGATAAAATTTTGATTTAGAAGTTTTAGTTCTTCCAGATAATCTTTGATTATTCCTTTGTCTTTAATCATTGCAAGCATAATGTGTTCCGGTTCAACTTGTGAATTTTTATGAGAACTCATCATTGTGCTTGCGGATGCTAAAATTTCCTGAGAATAATTTGTAAACTTGTCAAAATCTAACATTAAAATCAACTCCATTCATTTTAAAGTATTGGTATTTAACACCAACCTATTATTAGTTTAATGTTATTTTTTGCAAAGTCATTATAAATTAACTTTTATTTAATAATTTGTATTTCTAGTTTTGTAAAAATATTATTAAATATATGTCATAATATATATGTTTGTAGTATAATGTCCGTATAGTTATACAATCGATCGAATGGGGGATGTGGAATTGATTACAACAGAAGAAAAAGCCTCAATGAATATAAAGTTTGAAAATTTTATTGATACATTGGAAGGTGAAGATTTATTTGACAAAGCCAGTAGGGTGGATGAAGTTTTATCCAGTGGTGTGCTGACCGGAAATGAAGGTTTGGGTATGGTTACAATGGATAAAGTAAAACCTGAACTTGAAATAAGAGAAAAAGACGGCAGTATTCACAATGTTATAATGTTAGGTTCTAATTCTTACTTGAATTTATCTACACATCCTCAAGTTATGGATGCGGCAAGAAAAGCTCTTGATGAGTTTGGTTATGGCATGGGTGCAGTTTCAAATTATGCCGGTATTACAGATATTCATAAAGAATTGGAAGCTAGGATTGCGAAATTCTACGGTGCTGAAGACTGTATAGTTTTCCCTTCAGGATATGGTGCAAATATAGGTATTGTTTCTGCTTTATGCGGGAAAAATGATGTAATAATAAATGACGCAGCTAACCATGCTTCAATTTTTGACGGCAACGTATTATCAGGTGCCGAAATAAAGGTTTTCCCTCATCGTGATATGAAGGGGTTAGAAAGAATCTTATCAAGAATTCCTGCTGAAAAAACAGGCAGATTGATTATCACAGACGGTGTATTCTCTATGGATGGGGATATGGCATATCTTGATAAAATTGTTGAATTGGCTCAAAAATATCATTGCAGAATCATGGTTGATGATGCACATGGTGTTGGTGTTGTAGGACCTACAGGCCGTGGTACTGCTGAACATTATGGTGTAATGGATAAGATAGATCTTCATGTTGGTATGTTATCAAAAGGCCCTGGCGGTCTTGGTGGTTACTGTGCGGCATCAAGAAAAATTGTTCAGTACTTACGCCTTTATGCAAGAAGTTATTTCTTCTCTACAGCACTTCCTGCATCTGTTGCAGGTGGACTGAATGAAGTATTTAAACTTTTAGAAACTGATACTGCGGGCAGAACAAAGCTTTGGGATAATATTAATTATTTAAAGAAAAAGCTTACTGAAAAAGGTTTTGATATAGGTCATTCTCAATCTGCAGTTGTACCTGTAATGATTTATAATGAACCTATTCTTTTTGAAATGTATCAAAAACTTCGTGAACGCGGGGTTTATGTAAACATTGTTACATATCCTGCTGTAAGAAGAAAAGAATGTCGTTTAAGACTTTGTGCAATGAAAGATTTGTCTTTTGAACAAATTGACAGAGCTGTTGAAATTATTGCTGAATTAGGCAAAGAGTACGGTCTAATAAAATAGTTTAAAATAACAATAATTAGTAGCCGAGGGCTTGCCCTCGGTTATTTTTTGATTAAGGGGAAATAAGTATGAAATCAGTTTTGGTAACAGGTGCAGGCGGTTTTATAGGATTGAATGTTGTTAAGGAATATTCAAAATATGGCTGGCATGTAATCGCCCTTGTTCATAATAATGTGCCTGATGAACTTTCTTCATTGGAACATGTTGAAATTGTAAAGGGTGATGTAACAAATGAAGATTTTATGTCAGGGTATAGGGATTCTGTGGATATTGTTTGCCATGTTGCAGGTCTTGCAAAGGATATCGGTTCTTATGAAAAATTCGCTAAATTAAATTATGAACCTGTTAAATATTTGTCAAAACTGCCAAGAGAAAAGTTTGTTTATGTTTCTACAAGTGATGTTTACGGGATAAAAGATTTTGAAAATGCGACAGAGGATAGTCCTTTATGTGAATTCCCCAAAAATCCTTATCCGCATTTTAAAATTAAATCTGAAAAATGGCTGTGTGAAAACTGCTCAAAATATGTGATAATTCGTCCTGCTGCAGTTTGGGGTGAGGGTGATAAAACTTTAGAAAATCGTTTCAGGGAATTTTTGGAAGTTTCACCTTATATTATTCATTTTGGCAAGTGGAAGGGTCAAAACAGATGGCCGTTAGCCAATGTGAAAAATGTAGCCAAAACTATTGTGTCTGTGAGTATGTTTAACGATTTTGATAATAGTGCCATTACTATTATTGATTCTCAAAAGACTACAATTGATGAATACTACAGGCAAATAGGCAAAAAATATTTCCCGCATAAAGTTTATAAAACTATAACTTTACCGTTTTGGATAGGAAAGTTCCTTGGTTTTATTTCTACTTCTTTATCTAATATGCTAAACCGCAAAGATCCGTTGTTTGATCCGACATTTTATGCTGTTCACCATGTAAGTTCAAATCTGGATTTTTCTTCTGAAAAAATGGAAAAGGCTATACACATGCTTGATGAAAAGTTGGTTACAAAATAGACTTATATAAAATATTGTGATAAAGTTTAATAAGTATTAAGGAGGGAATAATTATGGCAAGATTAATAAGACCTACACTGGCTATTCGCTGCGTGCAGTCAGGATGTAAATGTTTATTTGAGGTTGCAAAGGTAGAGGACGGTAAACAACAGGAAGTTGTATGCCCTCAATGCGGCGAACATTATGTTTATCCTATTTATGACGAGGAAGATAAATAATATTTCTTGACCAATGTTTAATAATACGGATAAACGTTATAATCAATTTAGTGAATATTTAAAGCAAAAATTCGGCGTGAAGGTTTATAAGATAACTCTTGACGCCGGTTTTTCGTGTCCGAATCGTGACGGTACAATTTCTTCAGGCGGTTGTATATTTTGTGATGAAACAGGCAGCTTTTCAAGAGCTCATTCAAGTCTTTTGTCTGTTGAGGATCAGGTTATTGAAGAAATTGAAAACCAGCGAAAAAGGTTTAAAGCTGAGAAGTTTATGTCTTACTTTCAGGCTTATACTAATACATATAAACCTGTTAGTGAGCTTGAAAAAATTTATTATTCATCCCTAAAACACCCTGATGTAGTCGGAATTTCTATAGGAACTCGTCCTGACTGTGTTGATGAAGATAAATTAAATCTTATTTCTGATATATCAAAAGATTATTATACATGGATAGAATATGGTTTGCAGTCTATTCATGACAAAACCTTAAAGCGTATAAACAGGGGACATGATTATAATTGTTTTTTACGAGCTTATGAAAAAACAAAAGAAAAAGGTATAAATGTCTGTGTGCATATAATTGTCGGTATGTGGGAAACAAGAGAAGAAATTATGCAGACTGTTCAGGAGCTTGCTCGCCTGAAAGTTGACGGTATAAAGGTGCATATGTTGTGTGCTTTGCAGGGTACAAAACTTGCTCAAATGTACGAAAACGGTGAAATAGATTTCTGTACGATGGAAGATTATACATATCTGTTGTGTGATATGCTCGAAATTTTACCCCCTGAAACGACAATTCACCGCCTTGCAGGAAACGGACACAGATTTACTCTGGTCGCTCCTGATTGGATGGGGGCAAAATTTGAATGTTTAAATCTGTTAGACCGAGAATTTTTACGCAGAAATTCTTATCAGGGTATAAAATACTCTCCGCAGTAATTAATCAAGATTTTCTAAAGCGGCAATTTTCATGTCTTTAAAATCAGGAGTTAGTCCTGTCCATATTTTTTGAGCTTCTAATGCCTGATGTATAAGCATATCCAAACCTGTTATTGTTCTGTATTTATGCTTTTGCGCAAGTTTTATAAGGTTTGTCTTTTTAGGGTTGTATATTACATCATAAACTGTTGCCTCAGGCGGCAGAGTCTTAATTTCTTCTTCTTCAAGCGGAGAGTATCCTACGGCTTGTCCGCTCATGCCAATAGGGGTTGCGTTTACAACCATATACATATCCGAAAGATTTTTGAACTTGTCTATTTGATATGCGTTGAATTCAACTTTTGGGAATGATTTTCTCAAATATTCAAGCAATTCAATGCAATTTGTGATGTTTCTTGTGTATAATTTAATCTCTTTTACTTGTTTTTGTGCAAGTGCTGTAATTGCAGCTCTTGCAGCTCCGCCGGTTCCAAGAATTGCTACAGTTTTATTATATAAATTAATGTCCTGCGGTATAGCTTTGATAAATCCTATAACATCTGTATTAAAGCCTTTAAGTGCATTTGTTTGCGGGTCGATTGCAACTGTATTAATTGCTTTTACAATGTTAGCTGATGCATCAACTTCATCAAGAAACATTGTTACGGGTAGTTTAAGCGGAATGGTTACATTAAACCCGCTGTATCCGTTATTTCTAAGGTATTTAATTCTGTCAACAAGTTCTTCCGGCGGTGTCGGTATAAGTTCGTAAGTTGCCTTAATTCCAAGACTTTCAAAACCAGCAAGGTGTATGTATTCCGATAGAGAGTGACCTAAAGGATACCCTATAAGTGCAAATTTCTTTAACTGTGGAGCCTGATGGGTTTGAGCAGGCTCTGGTACAGTTGTTGTTTCCTGAATATATGTCTGATTTTGTGCAGGTTGTGAATATGTAAATTGATTATTGTATTCCTTGGCGACTTTATCAGTATAATTTATATTATTTTCCGGATAATTATTTGGTTCGGTGTTGTTATTGTTTGCTAAGGATGAGTAACTTGTTACGGGAGCAGAATTTTCAGGTTTATTTGAAGCCTGTTGAGTCTGCGTTGTAACAGGTGCCTTTTCGGTATTATTTCCCGAAGCTGAAAGCTTTGCGGCTTTCATTGCTTTGTATCTTTCGTATAATTCTTTATTTATAGCCATATTATAATTTTATACAAAATTTATAGCTATTCAATCAACCGTTTGTTGTAAAGGTGAAAAATATAGTGTTATTCAGATATTTTTCTGGTCATAACGATATTGCCGTTTTCGTCATAGCAATTTTGCCCAACCCAATGCCCAAGCAGTTGCCCGTATTGTGAAAATATAAATGTTTCATCTTTACTTACTCTTAAAGTCATATTTACAAGCTCTCCGTCAGGAGTGTATTTGTATGTTTTATACGGATATTGGGAAGAAGTTTGTTCTTCTGTATATATTAATGTCCCTTTAGAGTCATAATACCAGATGTATTTAGGATTATTTTTATATTTTACGGCATAAGTGTTGTCGGAAAATATGCCCAAAGTCCTGTCTTTTAGCTCTGTAACTCCTTTTAATAATTGGCTATAGTTTTCCGGGTGGTTTTTATCTGTAAAATTATCCTGTATAAGCAGAAAATCAATTGCCGGCGGTCTTGTGTTTTGTAGTTCAATCCGTGCATCTTGTGTTGTGTATGTGACTCCGCCGGTTAAGGTTTGAGCATTAACACAGGATGCAATAAGTATTAATGTGAGTATAAGTAATATTTTTTTCATATAGATATTTTTACTTATTATGTCCAATAAATCAATATATGTGAAAATTGTGGCTAAATTCAAATACCCTGTAACATGTCTTAACATGTGTAATTGCCGGTATAATTAGTTTTTGGGGGTATTGTAACAGAATGTTAAGCAAAAAGGAATAAAAAATTAAAGTTTGAAAAACATGAAACCGACATGAAAGATATAGCGTAAAAGACGAAAGGAACAGTCACTATGGGAATGAGTGCATCACAAGCAAGATTTTTAACTTTGACGGCTCGAAAGACTAACACCGAATATGAAGGACAACAGATAAACCAGCAGAGAACTGCATTATCTAATGAATCTTCAAATTACTACAGTCAATTAGCATCGATGACT
>CADAJP010000015.1 GCA_902788345.1 uncultured bacterium
AATGTTCTGTGTTTTGCTTCGGCGTCTACCTCACCTCTCTCAAAACCTGACATTTAGTCAGCTTTTGCTCGGCAGAGTGCCACTGGAGCATAAATTATACAAATTTGATTTTCAACAACTAAACCAACACAACTGCTATTTACAAATCACATCAGTCAAGCCATGAAAAATATTACATTAAACAAAAATTTATGTCAAATACCTAAATAGCTTTCCAGTTCTTTGACTTTTTTGGACAACATCTCTATTAACAATATTTGCTGAGCTCTTACAAGATCAATATTATCACATCTTGATAAGCCAAGCAGACCTGATTTTACACTTGAAAACAAAATTTGCTGATATTTGGAAATCTCATTATAGATATTAATATCAATTTTATTTTTAACTTCACACAACAAAATAAATAGTTCCGAAATTCTATTCTTTGCCGCCTGATATTTTTTTTGAAGAATAAACTCCTGAACCTTTCTGATATGATCAAGTATTTGAACATACACACCATACAATGCACGCTTTTTATTAGGCAAAATCTTTGAAAAATATTCTACGGTCTGATTATATCCGGAAGCGATAATCTTTTTTCGTTTTTCTGCCGGTGTATTAAAATCAAGAACAACTGTATCGCCGGTATTTAAAACAATATAATCATACATATCATTATCACAATACAAACTTTGTATAAAATTTGATTCACAAGATGTCATACAAGAATACATGGCATTTACAAAATCCAACGGGCTTGAATCTTCTCCGCTATATTCACCCTCAAGACGAATTTCTATAATACGACTGTTAGCATGATTTAAACAGTCTGACAAACTCCACATCGGTTTTCCCCGCAGCAAGTCCCCGTCAACCAACAATTTATCATCAAGATTAACAGGCTTCATTAAGCCGGGAGCACAGCAAGAGATACGCACTGCCATAGCAATTTCAAAATCAGGAGTTTTACCTGTTGAAAATTCCTGACAATTGAAATTTTTCAAATCGGTAGATAAAATTACAAGTTTTTTATCTATATCCTTGAATTTTACAGGTTCATTCTCACCTTTTTTATATTCTTCACCATAAAACTTTTTTTCAATAATTTCCCTTATCCAATCAAGAAAAACTCCGCCCTTACTGAGAGCAAACTTTGTATTGAATCCGAAAGATATATCCCTGAAAAGCTCAAAATTTACACTCAAAAAGACTTCTTCAATTTCATCAACACTATATCCGACAGCACGCATTACTGCAATTATTGAACCAACAGAAGAACCTCCATACGTGTCACAACTAACCCCAAACTGCTCAAATGCCTTTAAAACTCCGACATGTGCAGCCCCTCTGACTGCTCCGCCGCCAAACAAACATGTATATTTTAAATTCTCATCTTTCTGCATAGGACAATATTAATCGTAAAAGAACTATTATGCAATGGAATAATTATATGATTTATTTTTTTGCACCCATATCTTTTATTACCGATTCTGTAATATCATCCCCGCCGGAAATTACCATACCTGCAGGCAAAACAAGATTATAATCTGTTTTCTTTGCTTGATTTGAAATCATTGAACGAATATCTGATGTTATCTGCACAATTTTTTTGCTGTATTCTTCATCTATTGCAATCCTCTTTGAATCTATCTGTTTTTTATATGATGACTCAAGTTGTGCAAACTGATTTGGATCTTTTACATTCGCCAATTCATTTTGTGCCTTTGAAACCAATGTTTCCAAATCTTTTATCTGCTTCTCCTGAGATATTTTCAAATTACGAACTTCAGTTGATTTATCCATAATTTTATTCACATCAACAACCGCAACTTTATATCTCGGAAGCGAAATCGCAACATCATTCATTGTATATCCTGCGATAAAAAACAATAAACATGCACCAATAAACCAAATATTACTTTTATTCATAACTAAACCCTCATTAAACTCAACAACCTGAATAATAACTTTGTTGAAAAAATTTTTTAATTAACCAATCAGACAAAAAATATCTTCTCTGATTGGAGAAGATATTTTATACACGTAAACACCAGAATGCCTCTACTTTTGAGGATTTATTTATTATGAAAAAATACTTTTTAAATTCTTTTTTGGTTCTTCTTTCTTTTCAGGGTTATTATTATTCATAAGTAACTCTCCGCCATAGAATGGATTTGAACCATTTTTATCTTTTGCTGTTTCAGAGGTAATAATGCTCATAAACTGTGTTTTATTTGATTCAGAAATTTTCTGAGCTTCAGGAGCAACTGCACTTGCATTTACCTGTGGCATATATTTACCGTCAATTTTTGATGCAATTGCAGCCTGTGAATTTAAAAACTGAATAGATTTTAATGTTTCTGCATTTAATTGAAACTGCAAAGAATTATTCATTGCTATTTGTTTTTGAACCTGAGTATCAACTTTTCCGTTGTATAAGTCAACACCTAATTCTGCAGGTTTTGCAAGAGTAAGATTTTGAGAAGATACAGATGTATTTGAAAATTGCGAACTTTTTTGTTCTGCACGTCTTAAAATTTCTGCAGAAACTTCTTTAAGCATTGATTTGTCAATGCCGTTTTGATATAGAGAAGTATAGTTCACATTAAGATCCATTATATTTTTATCCCTTGTTTCCTTACATTTATTTAATCGGCAGATTTACGCTAAACTTTAGAAAAAATATAACATTTGTTAAGAGATTGTAACATATAGCATTCCTTAACGAATGTAAAGATTAAGGGGATATTTTTCATGTTTCTGCTATAATATTAGCAGTTATACATTTTATGGTTGGATTTACAACTTTGGTAGGCTGAAAGGAATTAAATAGCTTATGAATAAAATTCTTACATTTTTGATGATTATGTTCTTGGGAATCCAAAAGGCCAGTGCCGTTAGTGTAGATGCTTTTATGGACAAATACATTGCACCGGTTTCTGATTGGGTTGCAGATTTAATTTTTTTACCTATAAAATATAATCACGGCGATATTCACATTCAAATTCCTATAATTATATTTTGGATTTTATTTGCAGGGCTATTCTTTACAGTTTATTTTAAGGGTATTGCAATTTGGGGATTTAAACATGCTATAGACCAGATTGTAAAACCAAAGAAAAAAGACGGAAGTTCCGGCGGAGAAGGAGAGGTTTCATCTTTTCAAGCTTTGGCTACCGCATTATCAGGGACAATAGGCATCGGAAGTATTGCAGGAGTGGCAATTTCTATTTCAATAGGCGGGCCGGGAGCAGCTTTTTGGATATTTTTCGGTGCAATCCTCGGCATGTCAATTAAATTTGTAGAAGCTTCACTTGCTGTTAAATACAGAAGATTCAACCTTGACGGTTCAATCTCAGGCGGGCCTATGCACTATATCGCACACGGTCTTACAAGAAAAAATATGAGATGGTTAGGTCAACCGCTATCTGTAATATTTGCTATTTTATGTATCGGCGGCGGTATAACAGGCGGAAATATGATTCAAATTAACCAAACAGCACACCAAATAATATTTATCACCGGTGGAGAACACAGTATATTTCATGGCTGCACCTGGATTATCGGTTTGACGGCAGCAATATTAATAGGATTAGTCGTTGTAGGCGGCATTAAAAGTATTGCAAAGGTAACTACAATTTTAACCCCGACAATGTGTGCATTGTATATAATTTCAGGTTTAATAGTAATAGGTTATCATTTTATGGATATTCCCGCAGGTATTGCACTTATAGTAAGAGAAGCATTCCACCCGACAGCTGTTGCAGGCGGAGTGTTCGGAACTATAATTATCGGTTTAAGACGTTCTGTTCAGTCAAATGAAGCAGGAACAGGCGCTGCAGCAATTGTTTATGCTACCGCACAGACAAAAGAACCTATTTCACAGGGTTTTGTAGCTTTATTAGAAACATTTTTAACCGGTATTTTATGCTTATTCACTTCATTTGCAATCGTTTTCTCAGGGGCTTTAGAAAATACACAGATAGGTAAAATTTCAGGAATTGAACTTGCTTCAAATGCATTTCAGTCAGTTATTCCGTTTTTCCCGATTATACTTTCCATAATTGCAGTTCTTTTTGCAATGTCAACCCTTATATCCTGGGCTTATTACGGACAGAAAGCATGGACCTTCCTTTTGGGTGAAGGCAAAAAACGTGTTCTTACTTTTAACCTGATATATTGTGTATTTATCATAATCGGAGCCTGCATGAATGTAAAATCTATCATTGATATTACTGACGCAATGATGATTGCAATGTGTGTTCCGAATATCATTGTTCTTTATGTTCTTTGCAGAGATGTAAAAAAAGATTTGGCTTTATATTGCAGAAAATATAAAGTTGGTAAATGGGTAATGGGTAAAAATATGCTTACCGAACTCAAAGCATTAAAAAATAAAGGAAAAAATTATGCCGGATAAAATTATTGTTACGGTTTCAGGGGTGGATAAAATAGGTATCGTTGCAAAAGTAACCTCTGTTATGGCTCAATACGAAGTAAACATTGAAGATATTAAACAAACACTTATGCAGGGGCATTTTGTTATGTTTATGCTTTGCGATATTAAAAAATCTTCTTATAACTTTAAGGAAATTAAAGAAGCTTTAACCAATATCGGTTCAGAAATGGGAATGGAAATCTGGGTTCAGAAAAAAGAAATTTTTGATAATATGCATAAGATTTAGACAAATAAGGAAATAGGTGAATAGGGAAATAAGTTCAATTATTGAATTTTAAATTATCAAACCCTGTAACGAACTTATTTCCTTATTCACTTTATACATATCTTAACAAATAGCCTTAATTGAAAATATATTGTTTAATATAATTGGAGGGGTATTTGTGGCTGATGAGATAAATAAAAAGGTTATAAATTTATTTTCCGGACATAACCGGAATAATTTGTCCACAGAAGCAAGAGAGCAAATAAAATATTTTGCCGGATTTAATTATGTAAAATTAAAAAAAGATGAAAACGGCAAAAAATTCAGAAAAGATTATTTGTTAAAATATTGTTCCGAACTGCGCTATATGGTAACGGTTATGCGGGAAGAAGCAGACGGGGAAATCGTTTTATACTCTTATGATGTACCAAATGAAGATCTGTTTAAATTTATGAAATCATTTGATAAAAATACCCTCAACGGAACTATTATTGAAATCAGTAAATATTTTCCGAATGAAATAGTTTAAAAAATCATTCTGGTGCGTACACAAAAACGATTCTTCGCCCAGCAGCACAGAATGACAAAAGCCGAAGAATCTTTCAGGTAAAAATTAATGTGTTTTTTTACGGATTATAATCAAAGTTTACATAAATGTTTCAAACCATACAGGTATGTCGGAGGAGAATTTCTCTCTCACAACAAAGATTTTGAAAGTGCAAAAGTAAAATTTGCAATGGCTTTTCCCGATAAGTACGAAATTGGCATTTCGAATTTAGGGGTGCGAATTTTATATGAATTGATTAACAAAGAACCTAACTATATGTGTGACAGGGTTTATGCACCGGAAAAAGATTTTACTCCAAATCCATTGTATGCACTTGAAAGCAAAAAACCTCTAAAAGAATTTGATGCAATAGGATTTTCACTGCAATATGAAATGGCATATACAACCGTTCTGAAAATGCTTGAAATGGCAAATATTCCTTACAAAAACTCAGAAAGAACAGATGACGATCCGATTATTATTGCAGGCGGGCCATGCACTTTTAACCCTCTGCCAATGAGCGATTTTATAGACGTATTTATGATTGGTGACGGAGAAGATGCAATTATTGAAATCTGCAAAACTCTTGAAGAAACAAAAGGTCAGCCAAGAAAAGAAATCATCAAACAATTGTGCCAAATTGAAGGATGCTGGTCAAAAGGAATAAACCAAAAAGTTAACAAAAGAATCTCACAACTAAAACCTGAAACTGCAATTACATCATACCCGATACCGTTTTCATCTTCGGTTCAGGACAGAGCAGTTGTAGAAATACGCAGAGGATGCGGCAGAATGTGTCGTTTTTGTCAACCGGGACATGTAACGTTGCCAATAAGAGAAAGAAGTGCTCAGGATATTATTAAAATTGCAAAAGAACTTGTTAATAATACAGGGTATGAAGAATATTCGCTATTATCTTTATCTTCCAATGATTATGCAAATATAAACGAAGTAATCAAAGAATTATCACTGGATTTCAATGAGAAGAAAGTATCCGTAACACTACCAAGCCAAAGAATTGACGGATTTAATCTTGAACTTGCCAATTTAGTGCAAAGTGTAAGAAAATCTACAATGACACTTGCTCCTGAAGCAGGAAGTCAAAGGCTCAGAGATGTTATCAAGAAAAATATTACGCAGGATCAAATCTTAAATGCCGTACTAACCCTTTACGAAAACGGCTGGAGCAGAGTTAAATTATACTTTATATGCGGTTTACCAACTGAAACATCAGAAGATATTGAAGAAATGGCAAACCTGCTTAAAACAATAAGATACCGCTCAAAATTATTGAAAAAAGAAAAAGAGCTAAAACATTCACTTGATTTAACATGCACATTATCAATATTTGTACCAAAACCGTTTACACCATTCCAATGGTGTGCCCAAATGCCTCTGCAGGAAGTTAAGACACATATAGATTACCTTATGAGCCTTCTTTCCAAAACTAAAGGAATAAAAATTAACTACAGCGATAAATATTTATCATTATTGGAAGCTGTTTTAACTCGTGGTGACAGTTCACTTTGCCAATATATAGAAGCACTCTACAAAAAAGGCTCATACCTTGATTCATGGGGAGAAAACTTCAAGTGGAACTTTTGGAATGAAACCGCACTTGAACTTGGTATAAATTTAGAAAAACTTGCGAATACTCAGTACGATTTACACTCCGAACTTCCTTGGGATTTTATTAACACAGGACTTGACAAAGAATGGCTGATTAACGAATATAATGAAGCAATGAAAACGGAAATTTCGGATAATCACATTGTTCCGACCTGCCAAACAGGTTGTGTAAACTGCGGAGTATGTAAAAACTTTAAAACACATAAAGTGATGGCTGAACCGTTTAAAGCAAGTGAAAAAGCACAAGAACTTGCAAAGCAGGAAAAAAGACACATTGAAGATATTGATCAAAAAGAAATAAAAGAAACTTTCAGATACAGAATAAAACTCACCAAAACGGGAATTTTAAAATATTTCTCACATCTTGACTGGCAAAATACATTCTTAAAAGCAATGCAAAGAACAAATCTTAAAATTGCATATTCATACGGCTACAATCCTACAATGAAAGTTTCAATGGGTATTGCTCTTCCGCTATTTTGCGAAAGTCTGACAGAACTGGTAGATATTTGCCTTTGGGAAGATACAGATATTCAGACAGTCAGAGATGAAATATCAAAAGTTCTGCCTGACGGAGCTGATATTGTAAATATAGAAAGAATTAATCGCAATGAACCCTCAATAGAAGACTCTGTAAGCTGGGCAGAATACGAAATAAAAATTTCAGATAAAAGTCTTTACGATTTTGATAAATTCGTATATAATACTCTTAGAGTTTTAAATTCCGACAAAATTTTAATCGGAAAGAAAACAAAAAAAGGTTTAGACAAAACAATAGATTATACAAAATCAATCGGAGAATACCGATTTGAGTCAGGAAGTCTATTCATAACACTAAAAACAGGACACAGTACGGTTGTGCCTCCGTTAAGAGTTGATGCACTCATGGAATTGATTGCACCGGATGTTATCTTTGATATAACAAGACTTAAATTTCTTTCGGAGAATTTGCACGAGTTATAAGTAGAGGAAAATATTTTATGAACAATCACAAAAACAACAAAACCGAACAACCGGTTGAAAAAAAGATTGTAATAGCAGAAAGAGATAATATCGCTGCTTTACTTGAAAACAAAAAAGTCACGGATTTCTTTATCCAAAGAGGAGATGTTTTATTGGGAGATGTTTATTTGGCAAGCGTAGATAACATATTGCCAAGTATTGATGCCGCATTTGTTAATGTCGGAACCGATAAAATGGGCTTTTTACACGCAGAAGATGTAATGGGTAAAGGTTCCCTGAAAGAAAAACTTTCACCAAAACAAAAACTTGTTGTTCAGGTTGTAAAAGAACCTACAGGACACAAAGGCCCGAGAGTAACAACAGAAATCAGCCTTCCGGGAAGATTTTTAGTATTAATGCCTTATGAACCGGGGGTAAGCGTTTCTAAAAAAATTGAAAATTCAAAAGAAAGAGCAAGACTCAAAGCTATTGTAAATCTGATTAAGCCTGTCGGAGTCGGTGTTATCATAAGAACTGAAGCAGAAGGTCAATCAGAAGCAGACATCCAAGAAGATTTGGAAATTCTATTGGAAAAATGGAATAATATTATAACTTCATCCGAAACACTTGAAGCACCAAGTCTTATCTATCGAGATCAGGATTTATTATACAAGGTTATAAGAGAAGCCTGCACGGAGGATGTATCTGAAATTATTGTAGATACCCCGTTTGCATTGAACAGAGTGCAAAATATTCTGCAAAATTGGCACATTAATAAAGGAGTAAAAGTTACCCTTTACAAAGGTACAGAACCGTTATTAATCGCTATGGATATTCACAAAGAAATTAAAGCTGCGTTGAATGTTAAAGTAAATATGCCGTCAGGCGGTTATTTATTTATTCAGCAAACCGAAGCATTAACAGTTATAGATGTAAACAGCGGTAAATTCGTAAGTTCTTCAACTCAGGACGAAACTATCTTGAAAACGAATATTGAAGCAGTACACGAAATTGCCCGTCAGCTTCGTTTAAGAAATATCGGCGGAATGGTTATCGTTGACTTTATTGATATGACAAGCAGAGCAGATAAACTTGCTATGCTTGAAGAGCTTGAAATCGCACTGGAAGCTGACAAAGCAAAACCACAGGTTGGTCAATTGTCTGATTTGGGACTTGTAGAATTAACAAGACACAGACAAGGACAGTCTTTAGCAGAAATATTTACTAAAAAATGTCCTCACTGCCAGGGCTCAGGATGTTCTGTAATTGATTTTAATTTCGCAACACCTGTTGCCGAAGGAGAATACAGAGCAAAACAAGCTAAAGTAAAACTTCCTACAGGTGCATTTAAGAAAAATAACAATAAATTTAACAAAAACAACAAACAACAAAATGCTCCTATGGAAGAAATAACAACAGAAGAAACAGAAGAAATTATTGAAAAACCTGTTATTGAAACAGAACCTTCTGCTGTTGCGAGTGAAGAAGCAACCAAAAAAGAAAATAATAAAAGAAACAAAAATAACAGATTCAATAAAAATAAAAAACAGACAGAAGAAAAACAGGAAGAAGTAACCCAAGAAGCTCCCGCACAAATAGCAGAAACACCTAAAGAAGAAAAGAAAACAACAAAACGGGGCGGAAGAAAAACAAAGAAAACAGCAGAAGCACCTGCGGAAGTTTCTGCAGAAATCGTAGAAGCTCCGACTGAAGCGCCAACAAAAGAAGAAAAGAAAACGCGTTCAAAACGTCCAAATAGAGGAGCTTCGAAACGTACAAAAACAACACGTTCAAAAAAGGCAAATGATGAAGAATAAAACATTAAACAATGTAATATTATCGGTTATGGCAGTTATATTAACTGCCATGCCGGTTTTTGCAAAAACTATAGCCAGCCCCGAAATTAAATTCGTTATAAAAAAATTCGGTATTGCAATGATTGGAGTAATGCTATTTTCTGTTATACTTTACATCGGACTGGCAATATATAACAAGTTTTTTGTATCCGAACAAATCAAAGATTTCAAGCTTCGCAAGGATTCTTTGAGAACACCGTCTGACAAAGACGAAGCAATTATGATGTTTATTGCCAAAAATAAACTCAAATAGAATTTATTTTTTAGAAAATGCGAAATACTTAAACAATACATAAGTTACGACTGAAACAGTGAACAACGATACAAACTGTGAAATCAGAACATTCTTTATGCAGAATTTTACCAACAGTTCAAGTATCAAAACATTTAACAAATAACTAACAAACCATGTTGAACAGCATTTCAAATACTCTTTTACGTAATTGCCTCTTGTATTAAATACAAAAAACTTTTGATTTAAGTATGAAAATACAGAAGAAATTATCCATTGCAATGCAACACATAATTGCCTCCAATCGTCTCCCAAAAGTAATAAAAATATTACAAATATCAAATACGAGATACCGGCATTTACACAACCTATAAATAAAAAGCGTATTTTATCGTCTAATTTAAACCATAAATCTGATATTTTTTTTATACTAAACATAACTATCCTCTTATTAAATCTTTTATAATCTCTCCTGCCATTATTAAACCCGCAACAGACGGAACAAAAGCACAACTTCCGGGAATTTGCTTTTTACTGTTTTCATCAATTAAAACCGGTGTTTTTACAGGTTTTTCTTTTGAATATACGACTTTTACACCTTCATATATTCCTTTCTTTTTCAATTCTGTTCGAACGGCACGGGCAAGCGGACAAACAGAAGTTTGCGAAATATCAGCAACCTCAAACTTTGTCGGATCCATTTTATTACCAGCACCCATTGAACAAATTACGGGAACATTATATTTTTTAGCCTGTTCAATTAATGACAGTTTCCCGCTCACTGTATCAATAGCATCCGCTACATAATCATAATCCTTAAAATTAAATTCTTCAGCATTTTTATTTGTATAAAATAACTTGAAAGTATTTACAACCGCATCAGGATTAATATCTAAAATACGTTCACGGGCAACATCCACTTTATACATACCCACTGTTTTATGACTTGCAATAATTTGCCTGTTTATATTTGACAGGGCAATTTTATCGTTATCAACTATGTCGATATTACCGACACCACTTCTTGCAAGAGCTTCAACAATATATCCGCCGACTCCGCCGACACCAAAAACCGCAACTTTTGAAGTCTTTAATTTATCTAAACCCTGCGAACCTATTAACAACTCTATTCTTGAAAATTCTTCTGACATAATACTAATATACATCAAAAACAAAAGTTTATTTCGGCAAACACATATTTACACCCGAAACACAATCAAGAATAAAAGCATATTCTTTTTTTGACAAGCCAAAATATTCACAAAGTTTTAAATCAATTTCGTTATACCAATTTTTTATATCATCGGGCAATGATACTTTTAATAAATTATTGACCAATTCTACGACCTTATTCTGCTCTACATTTGAGACAGCAGGTATAGGAATTTGCTCAATATGAGAGCGCAAAACTTTTACGGAATTAAATTTTTTCATAAAATAAAACATTATAATTTTAGAATTTAATACGGCCATAATGTATTTCATATCCATATTTTTAATCTTCGGGATTAAAATATTACAACTGTTTAAAGACAATACCTGATTATCATCATAAGCAAACACAGGCTTACTGGATATAAACTTATACAAAAGTTTTTCCTTTGCTCTGTAAAACTTTTCAGGGGCAGTCTGCTGAAATTTATCCGGCAAAAAGTTTATATATTTGGGAGTCTGTTTATACTTATATTTGTAAATATCTGTTCCGGCTAAAACCATTTCAGAGGCGGCTGTTTTTTTTGATGAAATATATTTTTTGTTATCCCCTGTTACAATCCCCAAAGCAAAATCCGAATTATTTGCAAGCCTTACAACATTTTTTATACTGTCAATTTTATTTATCAAAGCGTATTCTTCGTCAGTAATATTAAAATTAATACAATTATAATCTACAACTCTGTTTGAATTTATAACAAATTCATTTTTTGCATTTTTTACAACAATTCCCTTTGTAGTAAACTGCTTATTACTATGGCATACCTGAAGAATTATAGAGGGACATTGTACCTTATCAAATATTTCCCCCAAGTATTCAAGATACTGGATAGAATTCTTCTTAAACAAAAATTCCCGTACAGGTTTATGCTTTTTAACTTTTAAAATAGCTTCCGGTAAAACAAAAGCCATAACACCATTTGTAGTAAGCTTTTTTATTGCCTGTTCTACAAAAAGATCATAAGACTCAACCCCCGAAGAAGATGCACTGACAAAACTCTTTTTAAAATTACCTTTTTCAGCCTCGGAAAAATCATACCCCCAAGGAGGATTACCTATTATAAAATCATATTTCCGACTACGGCTATCAGACAAAAAGTTAGCGAAAAAAATATGAGAATAAATAACCTGAGAATCTGAAATTTTATACTTTAGAGCATAATTTATTCTTGTCAGTTTAACGCCCAATGAATCAATGTCTGAAGCATAAACATTGCGGTATTCAATATTATCAGGCAGCTGAAGAATAAAATTTCCGCTTCCGCAACACGGATCAAATACAGTTTTATTTTTAACAGAATTAACTGCAAAAAGTCTTTCGCACAACTTTTTTACCGCAAAATCAGGTGTATAATATGCTCCTGCAATTTTTCTGTTTGAAATATTCTTTAAAGAAATATACAAAAAACCTAAAATATCTTCCTTATCTTCAAAAACATAATCGTATTTAAACAATTCTGGATATTTATCCACAACTTTTTTTATGTCTGTATTTTCACAAAGTGCATTCACAAGAAAAATGTACTCATTATCAGCATATTTATTACTTAAATAACTCTCAATATCAGCAGACTTACTTTCAGAGGCACTTATTACCAATTTTAACGCACAATCTGTTAATACGGAAATCATAATATCATCACAAATTTCAATATTTTCGAGAAAATCAATAACACCCTGTGCAGATGACATATTAGGACTGTTTTTTGAAATATAAGAATTATAAATACTATTTCCGCTTAAATATTTTTTGTTTCTGCGGCTTTTTAATCTTGCACCGTTTTTTATTTCTGACACAACATTTTTTACATATTCACCGGTAAAAACAATCTCTTTACCTTTTCTATATGAAGGCAGAAGCTGACCTGACTTTAGCCAATTTTTACCCGTTGCCACAGAAACAGATAATAAAGAACATAGTTCCGATAATGAATAATTTTTATCTAAAACATTTGACGGCATTTTACACCTTATCTCAATGCGTTCCAAAACAACCTTTTGGCTTTGTCAATAACCGACAGTTTTACATCGTCTTTTGCCTTAACAGAAACCACCTGATAATCTTCAGGCTGGGTTGCACGTGCATATTTTAAATCAGTAGGGCCAAATAACATTACATACCCGACCTTATAACCTTTCGGAATTTCTAGATATTCACAAAGTTCAGGGATAAGTTTTAAACATATTTCGGCATAACCGCACCACAAGGTACCCACACCAAGACTTTGCGCATAAAGTTCAAAATAACTTAATAAAATCGTAGGATCAACGGGAGCACACGGAGCCGTAACAGGAACAGAAACAACTACCATATGCGGAGCATTTCTAAAGATGATATCTTTTCCGTCTGCAAATGCCTGCTTGTATCTGCCGAATTTTTTTGTTATCGGAGTTAATTTTTCAGATAACAATATTTTTTTTATGATATTATTTGTACGATTTCTGAATTTATCCATCACTTCAACATCATCAACAACGGCAACATGAAGCGTATGGTTATTACATCCTGTAGGAGAATATTTGAGCATATCCTTTAGTTTTTGCATCCTGTCGCTATCCAAATTTTCATGCCTGTAGCTTCTGATACTTTTTCTGTGTTTAATCAAATTCAAAACTTGATGAGCCTGAGGCAAATCTTCAATATTATCTGAATTTTCAGGATTTTTATCACATATAGAAATTGCCCCGACAGGACATATAGCAAGACAATGCTGACATTTCATGCAATGTTTTTCATATTCAGGCAGAATAATCGGAAATTTTTCACCGTCATGTGTAATAATTTTTGAACCGCAATCCGCTTCACACAAACCGCAATGAATACACTTATCCTTATCTACAATAAAATTTAACTCTGACATATTATTTAAACTCCTTTTTTACATATTAACATAAATGAATAATATAAAATTATCAAGTTTTTATAATCACCCGACCTTGTCAATTTTCATATATTGACATGATTAATTGTAAGAGATACAATTAATATGTGTTCAGACTTGGATGGAGATAATCAATGTCACTTAAAGTTCAAAGTTTTGGAATGGTTCCAAAACATCAAAGAAGTAAAGCAGCGTTAATTAAACACGATACCCCTCACATGCCGGTAAAACAGGTTACGGGTTCAACTATATTTAAAGATTATCATATGGACGTATTTAGCAGATTTATTCTTGGGGCGCTTGATAAGATGACTCCGAGACTGAACACCCATCCAAAGTTGCAGGCAAAAATGATTTCAATCACCGAAAATGTAATTAAACTTTTTGCGCACTTTGAATAATATTTTTAAATATTTTTAACAATATATACAAAAAACTCTCTGCCAATGGTAGAGAGTTTTTAAATGCGTATTTATAAACATTAGCAATCTAAAAATATTATAGCCGGCTTTATTTAATATAAAGCCAACTTATAAGCTAAAACCTATTTACTTAAAATATACTTTTGCGCATTCAAATGAAATACTTTTTCTTTTTCTTCTTCTGTCAATTCCAAAGAATCCATATATTTCATCATCTCAGATAAACATTCATAAGGATAATCAGAAGCAAAAATGATACTATCTATGCCAAGTGCCTTCTTTGTGCATTCAAAAGCAAGTTTTGACATATTGCCGCTTGTTGTTACAACAACATTTTTATTTTTAAAGTAATATGAAACAGGATGTTTCATTTTTACTTCATCATCTATCAAATGTCCCGTTTAATATAATTCTTAATGATGTTTTCATAGCATCTAAACCAAAACCAAGCCCGGGGGAAGAAATAACCGTATCATCATAATAATATATTTTTGTCTGCTTGTAAACTAATTACAACCTTGAGAAAAATGACTGTAATGTTTTGACAAAAATCAAACAATTAGTTATTATACTAGAATATTTAAAAGTATAATTAAAATAATACATTGATTTATATACAAGCAGGAAGTACAACAGTAAATATAATATGAAAAAAAAGATTATAGCGTTAATTTTAATACTATTAATAGTAGGTTTAGGTATATTTTTCTATAAGACAAACAACAAAAATACATCAAATGAACTCACTTTATACGGCAATATTGAAATCCGCCAAGTTGATTTGAGTTTCCTTGCAGGAGGTCAAGTTTCAAAACTTTTAAAAGAAGAGGGTGATACCGTTAAAAAAGGAGAACTTATTGCAACATTGGATTCAAGAGATTATGAAGCCAACTACAATAAGGCAATAGCCGATGTTGAAAGAACATTTGTTCTTAAAAATGACGCATTGGAAAAATATAACAGGAATGAGCCGTTAGGTAAAGCAGGTGCGGTATCTGAACAAGATGTTGAAACTTTATTTAACAATAAAAACAGAACTCAAGCCGAATATAAACTTGCCGAAGCTAATAAAACTTACGCAAAAAATCAACTTGATTATACAAAACTATATGCACCCGAAGACGGTATAATTATGGTTCGTGTTGTTGAACCCGGAAGTAATGTTCAAAAAGGGCAGAGCGTTTACACAATGGCAAAAACTAATCCTGTGTGGGTGAGAGCCTATGTTAATGAAAAAGATTTGGGCAACATTAAATACGGACAAGAGGTTAATGTATATACAGACACAGTAAATCCTAAAACAGAAAAGAAACGAGAATATAAAGGTCAAATCGGGTACATTTCACCTGTTGCGGAATTTACGCCAAAGACAGTTCAATCAACAGATACAAGAACTGATTTGGTATACCGAATCAGAGTCTATATCTATGATATAGATGAATTCCTAAGACAGGGTATGCCTGTAACTATTAAAGTGAAATTAAAATCGGACAACGAAAAAGCTGAATAAATTGTGAATACTGTGGAGATAAAAAATTTAACTAAAAAATTTGGTTCTTCCACTGCTATTGATAACCTGTCCCTAAATATTGAAAGAGGGAAAATAACGGGTTTAATAGGGGCAGACGGAGCAGGAAAAACCACGCTATTGAGAACTATTATAGGTTTATTGGTAGTAGATAGCGGTGAAATAAATGTGCTTGGTTTTGATCCTGTTACTCAAAAAGATGAATTGAATTTGCATATTGGTTATATGCCTCAAAAGTTCGGTCTTTATGAAGATTTGACGGTTATTGAAAATTTAAGATTATATGCTGATTTAAAAGGGGTAAATATAGCCCCTCACCCTAACCCTCTCCCCAAAGGGGCGAGGGAACAAAGTGATATTGACAAAATGCTTGAATTTACAACTCTTGCACCTTTTCAGGATAGACTTGCAGGTGCATTATCAGGCGGTATGAAACAAAAGTTGGGTCTTGCATGCACACTTCTTGGAAATCCTGAATTTTTACTTTTGGATGAACCTTCTGTTGGTGTTGACCCGATTTCACGCAGAGATTTAATGAAAATGGTTCGCGAAATGATAAACCCTGAAACAACGGTTTTGTGGTCAACAGCTTATTTAGATGAGGCTCACAGTTTTGATACGGCGGTTGTCATAGATAGGGGTAAAATAATTTTTAACGGAAGTCCTCACGACCTAGCTTCAACACCTCAAGAGTTTGAGAATAAAGTAATCGACTTAATGGGCGGTTACAGTAAAGAAGAATCACTAATAGCTAAAAACTATGATTACAAAGCACCTGATGTTGAATTAACCGTAGAAGCGGATAATTTAGAAAAAAGATACGGAAACTTTTATGCAGTTAAAAATAACACCTTTAAAATTAAAAAAGGTGAAATATTTGGACTTTTAGGCCCAAACGGAGCAGGGAAATCAACATCATTTAAAATGATGTGCGGGCTTGCCCGACCGACTTCGGGTACGGCAAGAATAATGGGAATAGATATTAAAAAACAGCCGGAAAAAGCCAGAGCAAATTTAGGGTATATGGCACAAAAATTCTCGTTATACGGGAGTTTGACAGTTCGCGAAAACTTAGATTTTTTCGCTCTTGCTTATGGAATCAGTATTTTAAAAAAAGAAGAAAAGGTTAATGAAGTTATTGATGTTTTCGGCTTAAAAGAATATGAAAACTCAAAAGCTGAAGATTTGCCTCTTGGTTTAAAACAAAGACTTTCAATGGCGGCAGCGTTAATTCATAACCCTCCTGTCTTGTTTTTAGATGAACCCACTTCAGGTGTTGATGTTTTGACTCGAAGAGATTTTTGGAATCATATAACATCTTTGGCTAAAAAAGGTGTAACGATAATGGTTACAACTCACTTTATGGATGAAGCTGAATACTGCGACAGGATTTCTCTTTTCTATAAAGGTGAAACAATTGCTGTCGGGACACCTGCAGAGCTTAAACAACAAGCAGGGGCAAAAGACATGGAAACTGCATTTATAAACTTAATTAAGGAGAGTGAAAAATGAAAATATTGCTCGCCTTAATTAAAAAAGAAATAAAACAGATATTGAGAGATCCGTCAAGTATTGTTATTGCTTTTATTTTGCCAATCATATCAATTACGATTTATATGTTCGGAATAAATCTTGATTCCGTAAAAATCACACTGGGGATTAAAAATGACGATAATTCGCCTGAAGTTGCAACATTAGTCAAATCTTTCGGTCACAGCAAATATATCAATTCAATAAATTACGACAATATGGAAGATATTAAAACTGCGGTTTTAAGTTCTAAAATAAAAGGGGCGGTTGTAATTCCGAATGATTTTTCGGCAAAATTATCAAGAGGACAAAGAGCAGATTTACTTGTTATAACAGATGGTAGTGAAGTTAATACTGCAAACTATGTTCAGAGTTATGCCAACATGATTTCTAATCAATGGCTTGCTGCAAGTAAATACAAAAAGAACTTATCAAAACCTTTAATTAATGTCGAAAATAGAACCTGGTATAATCCGGATTTAAATTCGCATCATTTTATCGTTCCGGGGTCTATAGCAATTACTATGACTTTAATCGGAATATTGCTTACTTCTCTTGTCATTGCTCGTGAATGGGAAAGAGGAACAATGGAAGCATTATTAAGTACAAAAGTCAGAGCAATTCATATTGTGCTTGGTAAATACATTCCGTATTTTATCTTGGGAATGTTATCAACAGCATTTAATATGTTCCTTTGCGTTTGTGTATTTCAGGTGCCGTTCAGGGGCAGTTATTTTATGTTTTTCTTAATAAGCGGAATTTTTCTGTTTACATCACTCGGTATTGGATTAATGATTTCAACAGCACTAAAAAATCAATTTATGGCGAGTATGGTATCAATAAGTTTAGGATTTATGCCTGCTCTGATGTTGTCAGGGTTAATGTTTCCGATTAATTCTATGCCAACATTTTTCCAATACTTGACTATGATAATTCCGCCAAGATACTATATTTCATTTATTGAAAGTGAATTTATGGCAGGCGGTGTAAATGAAATAAGGCTGGCTAATGCGTTTTATCTAACTTTATTAGGGTTGCTCTTATTTGCAGGAGTTTATAAGAAAACACAAACGAGGTTATCTAATGATTAGAGATTTTTTACGCAGAGTTGCGGCACTCATAAGAAAAGAATTTAGAACCATTTGGAATGATCCGAAATCTCGTGCCATTATTATTGCAATGCCGTTAATGCAGCTTTTGGTGTTTTCAAATGCAGTAACAATGGAAGTAAGAAACATTGATACAGTTGTTTTAGATCGTTCTCAAAGTGTTGAATCAAGAGAATTACTTTCAAGGTTTGAAAACTCATCAAGATTTAGAAAATTCTATTATGTGGATAATGAAAAAGAATTTCAGGAAAAACTTGATACTCAAAAAACTCAGCTCGGAATAAATATCCCTAATGATTTTGCAAGGGGGATAAAGTCTAAAACAGGTGCAAATGTTCAGATAATATCCGATGGCAGACAAACAAATTCGGCCGCAATAGGATCAGGATATGCATCGCAAATAATAAATTTGTATAACGCAGAACTTACCGGAAACAAGAATTCGGGATTGAATATCACCGTAAGGAATTGGTTTAATCCTAATCTTGAATACAAATGGTATATTTTGACAATTATCGTTGCAATGCTTTCACTTGTAACAACTTTGATTTTGACATCTTTATCGATTGCAAGAGAAAGAGAACTCGGCACATTCGATCAGCTTATTGTCAGTCCTCTTTCATCATTTGAAATATTACTCGGCAAATCAATTCCGCCTTTAGTAATTGCGATGACTTTAACAATGGTTATGGTTGGAATTGTCATTGTATTTTTCCACGTTCCTTTTGTGGGTTCTTTAGTTTTATTTTTTATTTCAATATTGATATCGCTTTTAGCGATAGTCGGTGTCGGACTTTATATTTCATCGATTTGTAATACACAGCAGCAGGCAATTTTATCTGTTATGACATTTATGATGCCTGCGGTTTTGCTGTCGGGATTTATTTCACCTATTGAAGATATGCCGCTTTGTTTACAGTATTTAACATACTTAAATCCTGTAAGGTTCTTTATGGTTCTATCACGCGGAATTATATTAAAAGGTATAGGAATAAGCGATGTAATTGCAAACATAATCCCGCTGCTTGTAATAGCTTTGATAACTCTGACCCTTGCAAGCAGAACATTTAAAAGAAAATTAGGATAAAAAGTTACATTCTTTTGAATGCAAAAAATTGCACCCTACCAACTATCTTCCGTAATTTACCCCAGAGTTGACGAGTTCAGAACTTGGTTAGTGGAAAAAGTGACATAAATAAAAATAAACTAGCAAATTATATTTTTACAAGTTTTTAAATTAATATTTGTAAAATAACATTACAGAAAGGTAGTATATAATGAACAATTCAATTAACAATTCTTCAATTAACTTTCAAGCATCTATGAAATTGCAAGGCATAGAAAAAAGCAACAAATTAAAAAATGTTATAACAAGTGTAAGAAATAGAACACGAAAATATCCGCACGATACAATTGTTATGAGCGAACAGAGTTTTGAGGTTAATGACGGTAAAGCAGTTATTCCTAAAAAATATATGGAAGAACTTTTGGCAATGCCTGAAGAATTAATAACTAATACAATAGTAAAACTTTTCAATATGTATAAACGTGCACAAATTTCAAAAAGAACTATACCAAATTTGATTATTGAAAATGAGTTTTTAAAAAGAAATAAAAAACCAACACAAGGTTTTATGGAGGCTCTTTTAGAAGGTAATGAGCTTTTTAATCATATTGCTTTTAAAAATGAAGCTGAAAAACATCCGATTTTAAAACATATTGATTTCGATAATTTGCATTTGGGTTAGTGAGTAGGGTAGACTTCAGTTTAGCTTGTAGGGTAGACTTCAGTGAATAGGTCGGGTTTCAACCCGACAAAAACGAATAAAATATGTGTCGGGCTAAAGCCCGACCTATTTTTAGAAATAAATTTTTTAAATTACCTATTTTTGTCTTTTTGTATAATTCAAATATTGTCGGCATCTGAGCTTGTAGGGTAGACTTCAGTCTACCGATATATTCTGGTTGACTAAAGTCAACCCTACTTTTGAGTGCAGACATTACAAATAAGCGGACATTTTTGTCACCAAAACCGGACTGTCTTGGATTTTTTGCGTTAAACGAGTCTTCGGATTTTGCCTGCAAGAACACTGTTCTTTTGACAAAAGTCCTCCGCTCTCTGCAAAAAATCCGCTTTCGGACATTTTAAATCAAGCCACTTCCGACCTTTATAAATTGGCAAAAGCTGGATTGCTTCGCCTTTACAGGCTCGCAATGACATGAAAAACTTCCGAACAAATGTCCTGAAAAAAGGTAGCTCACTTTAAAAATTCACACAAAAAAAAGACCAACAACATGGTCTTTTTTTAAAGTGGTGCCGCAACTCACTGTAAAGTAACAAGCAGTTTGAGAAAAAATAACAATTTAATTAAGAAATTTTATTTACAATCAATCTTTGCTATTATTTAAAATTTTATTTAAACAACTCATAAATTCACTCATGCAACAAATCGAAAGAGAGTAATAAACATTCATTCCATCTCGTCTGTCCTTTATTAACCCTACGGATTTTAATTTAGCAAGACTTTTTGAAATATGCGGTTGTTCATATTTACTCAATGCTTTTTGTATTTCACAAACACATTTTTCACCGTCTAATAATTGGTCTATAACATCAAGCCTTACAGGATTTGCAAGAGCTTTAAAGATTTCTGCTTTTTTATCGTTTATAGTTTTCATAATTTACACCTCTGTCTTGACTGCCTGCATTAAACGGATTTCGCTCACGCTTCCACCCTCTGCTCGGCAGTCGCTTGACATTATTCCAAAAGCGGAATAAACTAATATTATAATATATGCCAATTATGGCATAATACAGTAACTAAGTCAATGAGGTAACAAATATGTTTCTTAAATTCGCTGATTGGTTTGTATATCAAATATTAGGTTTATCTGAAAGCACAAGTTTTGGTTCTGCTTTGCATTTCTTTGTGTATGATGTTCTTAAAATATTATTCCTGTTATTTACGATAATAACTGTAATTGCATTTTTAAGAAGTTATATTGATAATACCAAATTAAGAAACTATATTGAAAAGCAGCCAAAGTTTATTGCACATTTGCTTGCTTCAATATTCGGTGCAATAACTCCGTTTTGTTCCTGTTCATCTATTCCTGTTTTTATAGGTTTTATTGAGGCAGGTGTTCCGTTTGGAATTGCTATGAGTTTTATTATAACTTCCCCTATGATAAATGAAATTGCTATTTTGGTTTTAGCAGGTGTTATAGGTTGGGAAATAACTGTTTTATATATTGTTACAGGAATTACTGTCGGAACTTTCGGCGGTATGATAATGCAAAAATTTGGTTGGGGTAAATATTTACAAGATTATCTTTTGAATAAAACTGAAACAAAAGAAAGTTCTTGTTGTTGCTCTTGCAGTTGTAATAAAGAAAAACCGACATTTAAAAACAGAATTTCTGAATCAATCATCTATGCAAAAAATTTGATGAAAAAAATATGGTTGTTTGTTCTATTAGGTGTTGGTGTGGGTGCATTTTTGCATGGCTATGTTCCACAAGAATTTTTCATAAAATATATGGGCAGTAATAACTTGTTTGCCGTTCCTTTGGCAGTTTTATCAGGAATACCTTTATATGCTGATGCAACAACAATTATTCCTATTGCACAGGTTTTAATTGATAAAGGTGCGGCAATAGGAACGGTTTTAGTATTTATGATGGCGATAGTTGCTCTGTCTTTACCAGAAATGATAATTATTTCAAGAGTTATGAAAAAAGAACTTATAATCAGATTTGTAATATTTATGTTTATTGTATTTACACTTGTCGGGTATTTTTATAATTTAGTTTTATAAATGTGATAGACAAAGTTTCATTTAGTTCCGCTTAATGGTTCCTTTTAGGTTCCGTTTCCGAGAGAAATTTTAAAATTTCTCAAACAATTTTTTACTTTTTGAAGAAAATATTTTAATATATTATTGAGTTTCCGTTCTTATATTGCTAAAAAATAACCCAAAAGTTCCGTTTTAAGAATTTTCATTAATTTCTCAATCTTGATTACACAGTCTTGTTCTTTGATTTTATTCGCTTTTACTGTGCTTTTACAATTTCTCATGTTGGTTGTTCGTTTACACACGACTTCCGACCATTGTGTCAATTTGTATCCTAAAATTTTTGTACAGGAATTGACAAGATTTTGTACAGGAATTGACAAAATTCTCAAAGTGGACT
>CADAJP010000016.1 GCA_902788345.1 uncultured bacterium
TTTGCACACTTTGAACCGTAAAAATTCAATACAGATAAAGGAAATATTAGCAATTATGCAAGAATGAATATTCTTGCTAATTGGAGACGGTTGCGTTTAGTCTTTGGGCATGAGCTTTTCGTTCATTTTTGATAAGCTCAAATCCTATTTCTTTCAAGATTTGTATTTTTTCTGCAAACAATGATCTTTCCGGTACATTTATCAGTGATTCTTTAAAAAACTGCAGGTTGTTGTCTTTTAATTTTTGAGCAAACTCATTTTCTTTTTTATAGGCTGCAATTTCACTTTCGAGTGTATATCTTGTGTCTTGTATAAAATCAAGCTGTTCTCTTATACTATGTTTTTTGAGAAAGTTCATTGTTCGGATTTTTACATTTTCGAGAGTTTCATTTTTTGCTTTTTCGGTGCGGCAATCTTCAATGCAGTAAAAATATTTGTCATAAAGTCTTTCGTACTTTTTATTAAGGAGTTTTTTGCGATTAAGAGATTGGGCTCTTGAAGCATATTTTGGGTGGCATATTTGGTCTGTTACATGCTGAAATTCGTGCATAAGTAACGGTAAGTGTGCAGTTCTTACACTTTTACTAATTTCCGGTAAATAGATTGCAACCCCGACAGCTTTTCTGCCGTGGTTATAAAGATTTTCGGTGTAGGCTCCGTATTTGGCATTGCGATTCGGTTTAATAAAAACAGAAAGATTTTTAGGAATGATTTCAAAAATCTTTTTTATAATATCTGAAAATTGGAATAATGCATAGTTGTCTTTAATATCCTTTTCAAATAATTTGTATAAATCATCTGTCATTTGGTTCGCCTGAGCCTGTCTTTGTATAACAGAGCCTTTAACCATATTATATGGAACTTTTATTGTATTTGATAATTTATTTACAAACATGATGTAAATAATAAACCTCGCACAAGTTTTTTTTTGCGTAGTTGAAAGATTGTTTTAAAATAAAATTAATGATATTCTCTAATTATGATAAATTTGATGATTTTGTTTGTATTATTGAAAAGAGATTTGACAATGTATGCTATAAAAAAGCATATTCAGGATTTGTTTGCACCGTTTACCAATCCCAGTTTTGGAGCTTTAAAACCTGCATTGACAAAACTTGAAGCGATGGGGTTGTTATCAACTTCAAAGATGATGTCTGAAGGTGGTAAATTGTCGGTGTTTTATTCAGTTACAAATGAGGGACAAAAGGAACTCAAGAAATTACTGGTTTCAAAAATGTCTTTAAATCCGATTCAATTTATTTCGGATGCAAAAATAAAATTGTGCTGTTCGTCTTTTTTAGGAACCGATGACAGAAAAATGATGTATGAAGAAATTAAGTCCAAAGCATATTTGTATGTTGCAAAAGCCAAAGAACTTGCGAATAATGAATATTCCGAACCCGATTTTTATCAAAAATTAGTGCTTGATAATACTATTTGCGAATACAACAATTTAATATCTCTTATTGAAGGGTTTGAAAAAGCATGAGTGCAGTTGTTGACGGTGTTTTAAAAAATTCTACGGCAGAAGAATTAGGTATCGAAAAAGGGGATATTATATTATCAATCGATGGTCAGAATATGTCTGATATGATTGATTACAATTTTTATGTTAAATCAGAACTTATAACTCTGGAAATTCAAAAAAAGAATGGTGAAATTGAAGAATGGGAAGTTACGAAGGAATATGATGATGATTTGGGCATAGTTTTTGAAAGTGCCGTATTTGATAAAATAAAGCCTTGCTTGAATCATTGTATTTTTTGTTTCGTTGATCAACAGCCAAAGGGGTTGAGAGATACACTATATATTAAAGATGATGATTACAGGCTATCATACCTGCAAGGAACTTATATAACCCTTACAAATCTTACGGAAAAAGACAAGGACAGAATAAAAAGAATGCATCTCGGTCCGTTTTACATTTCTGTGCATACCACTAATCCGGAATTGCGTGTGAAAATGCTAAGAAATCCGAATGCCGGAAAATCATTGGAAAATTTAAAGTGGTTTCGCAAAAACAAAATACCGTTTCATGCGCAGATTGTATTGTGTCCCGGGTTAAATGACGGTAAAGAATTAGAACGAACATTAAATGATCTTGCGGAATTAAAAAATACAGTACTCTCTGTTGCAATTGTGCCTGTAGGAATTACTCAGTTCCGAGCAGAAAAATTGAAGCGTGTTGATAAAAAAGTTGCACAGGAAACCATAAAAATTGCATCAAAATATAAAAGGGTGTGCTGTTCTGATGAATTTTTCCTTTTGGCAGGTGAGCCTATACCTCCTGCTAAATATTACGGGAACTTTTCGCAGCTTGATGATGGTGTCGGGGCATTAAGATTAACTTATGATGATTTTAAAAAATTAAAACTGCCTAAATTCGTTTCAAAACCTTATAAAATTATATTTGCCTGTTCTTATGCAGCAAAAGATATGCTGGATAAGGTTGCAGAAAAATTATCAAAAATCAAAAATCTTGATGTTAAGATTTGCCCTGTTAAATCGCTATATTGGGGGGAAGATATTACTGTTGCGGGATTAATAACTTCTGATGATTTAATTCGTACGGTAAAAGATGAAATTTGTGATACTGTTATTATTCCTTCTGTAATGCTAAGACCTTATTCTCAGGACTTTTTGGACGGTAATAATCTTGATTATGTAAAGAAAAAATCTAAAAAGAATTTTTACATACAAAAAAATATATATTCGCTAAAAGAAGTTGTTGATTTTATACAAATGATTTAATATAATACAAATCATAGAGGGAATATATTAACAAATAAATGGCTGGCTTCAATGTTTTAAAATGGCTGTATAAGCATTCACCGGTAAACTTTTACAGTATTACAGAAAATAATGAAACTGTTATTAAATCCGTCAATAACACATTCAACGGATACAAATTTAACAGGTTGTTTTCTGATGAAGAAATTGAAACCTTAAGAAAAGTAAGTAAAAGATTTAAAAGATTGTCAGCCCTTGTAATTCTACTATTTTATTTTGTTTCAATATATGGTTTGTTATTTAATCATTATGAACATTTTATCGGAATAATTCCAAAAATTATATTTTTCA
The DNA here is from genome assembly GCA_902788345.1 of uncultured bacterium. Taxonomy (GTDB): domain Bacteria; phylum Cyanobacteriota; class Vampirovibrionia; order Gastranaerophilales; family Gastranaerophilaceae; genus Zag111. The sequence goes on from CADAJP010000016.1 coordinate 3,082, forward strand.
TTGTAATGATTGGTGTTACATATTTAATTTTATATGGAAGTTCAAAAATATTTGAAAATTATCTCATAAAAAATTTCGGCGAATTTGAAAAAACACATTTCCCATCATCTAATTTTATTGAAAGCCAGTCATATAAAGATTTTAAATTAGAATTAGTCAAAATAGCCCTGCTTGTCATAGTTGTTCTTGTCGGGTATTTTTCAAAAGTTTATTTGTTTTTCGGTTCCCCTTATGAAACATCTTTAAATTTGATTTCCAATAAAAAATACGAAGATGCAATCAGAGTAACTTCGGTGTGGGCGAAAATTATGCCTATGAATCCTAAATGCTATAATATAAGAGGTTATGCACGATTTTTCGCAAAAGATTATAAAGGTGCAATAGAAGATTATGACAAGGCCTATAATCTTGAAGATGATGATTTTAAATCAATGAATTTTGATAATAAAATTTATATAAGATATTATTTAAAAGATTATGATAAGGCTATAGAAGAATTTGACAAAGAAATAGATAAAAATTTACCGGAAAAAAATTCTTTTTTATGGGATAAAGCACAGTTTTTATACAATATAGGACGGTATCATGAGTCATTAGAAATTTATAACAATTTAATTGAAGCCTCAGAAGTAGACAGAATATATTTATTCGCAAGCAGATTATATTATGAAAGAGCACAGGTATATAAAAAATTAGGAGATAAAACAAAGGCAAAAGAGGATTTAAAAACCTGTCAGGAAATGAATCTTATGCCGGATTTTCAAAATTCTATACCTAAGCCAACTATTATTCTTGAAGGAGTTTAATTATGGATAATAAGATTCTTAGAAAAAGAACTATCACGGTAATTGTTGTAACTGTTCTTATGATGGCCGCGGAAATATATTACGGAATAATGACCAATTCAATGGCTTTAACTGCAGACGGCTTTCATATGGGAACGCATGCAGTAGCATTTTTGGTAACTTTATTTGTATGTATAATTGCATTGAAATACGAAGATAAAACAAAAAAGTTAAATGCTCTGGGAGGATATACAAGTGCTATTTTTTTAGGGCTGACATCTTTAGGAATAATATGGGAATCAATTGACAGATTTATTAATCCTTTGTCAATAACCTTTTTTGAAGCTATTACTGTCGCTGTTTTAGGATTATTGGTTAACATAGTTTGCATCTTTATTATGGGCGGAAACAGTCACCTGCATTTTCACAGCAGTAATACCTGTTGTGAATGTTCTCATCACGATTGCCACGAACATCATGAATCTCATGAAAATTTAAACTTCAAAGCGGCATATTTACATATTCTTGCGGATGCAATGACCTCTGTTCTTGCAATAATTGCATTGTTACTTGCAAAATATTTCGGCTGGGTTAAACTTGATTCAATTATAGGTATCACAGGCGGTTTGATTATTGCAAAATGGTCTTTTGATTTAATAAAAAAATCTTCAGGAATATTACTTGATTTTGAATAAACCAAATAAAAAAACTCTGCAAATTATTGCAGAGTTTTTTATTGTTTATTTTATTTGATTATCTGGCAACAGCCAACTGATTTGCATTTCTTTCAAGAAGCATATTCAAATATAATAATTGATTTGAAATACCTTGATCAAGGTCAATAAATTCTGCCCCTGCTCTGCTTGAATTTGCAGAAACAACTTTAGCTTTTGCCTGAATGTCAAGATCACCGTATGTTAAGTGTACCGGTATTACATCACCTGTTTTTAATGTATTGTTATGTCTTACAGCAATACCACCTCTTGATACGTCTAACAATCTGTCGATATTAGCACTTTTTTCCATTGTTACAGGGTTTGTATTGTTTGCTACATTGAATCTCATATATTGACGTTTATCAATACTTTCTACATATGTATCTTTTTGTTTAATATATGCTATTCTGCCGTCATCAGTAATTCTTGCGGCATCAGAATTTCTTGCCGGATCTTCTAATGCAAGCGGAGTTGCATCAATTACACCATTATCAGGGTCAACGTGAGAAGGAACACCATCAAAGATTCCATCGCCACTACCCGGATGATAGTAGTAATTTCTTTCTAATTCATTTCTGCCTGTTTGAGTAACATCACCAGGTCTTACTGCGTGTCCTGTAGGAATACCATCTGAACCGATAACTTTATTTGTTGTAGGATCAGCTGCTTTGCTGTATCCTTCACGACCGAAGTGAGCCTGAATACCGTTTGCATATACATTGTCAGCTGTTACATCAAGTTTGCCTTGGTCTAATACTGCATTTGTAACTCTTGCACTTGAACCTGCCCAAGCTTCGTGACCGCCATCTACTAATTCTTCTGTTGGTCTGATATTGTGGTTAATATCAAGAGCTTTAACTGCAGCAGTGTCAGGAAGTGCTTCATCTCTGAAATCAGGTTCCATATAACCGCCATCTAACTGACCGTAGTCACGCGGTCCGAAGTAATCTTCAGGAATAACAGCCTCATCAGTGATATGACCGAGGTTTGCGATTTCAATATTCTTACCTCTTGTTACTACTGACAAATCTCCTTCTGCAGTTATATTTTCAATTTTTGTATTTCCGGCAAATTCAACATCTAAATCGCCTTCTCTTGCAATCATTGTGCAAACTTTGTTTGTTTTAATTTCTTTATTTCTGCCATAGTTTGCATCATTGAAGCTGTTTTCATATAAATAGATATTTTCATTTGCTAATGCATCCATTCCGTAGCCTTCATCAGCTTTTGTCTGAATAAAGGTTACAGGTTCAATTGTTTCATTTCCGTTAGCATCCGTTACCTTTTTACCGATACTGCCGTTTGAAATCATTGAGATTCCCCAGCCTTCTACATTGGTTTTTGTCGGGTCAGTATTTGCGTTAACCATGTTGTAACGAGTTCCTTCGTTATCGATACCGTAATCATCGTCAACTGTCAAAATAACTCTGCCGTCAGCTTTGATAGTATCAATATTCATATCAGAATCGATAGCCGCATAGTTTATTACTAAATCTTTTTCTTTTGCAGCAACATCTGTTGTTTTTGCATTAACTTTACCTTTAACATTGGCATTTACTGATTTAGTAAAATCACGAGCACCTTCTTCTTTTGGTCCGATACCCACACAGCCTGTTCCTTCGCAAGCCAGCTGGCCAACAGGTAAACCGATTGTACCGTCAGTTACATCCATTGTTAAATTATTACCGGCATTTAAAAGAACTTTTTCTACACCATAGTTTAGTATGCTGCCGTCTTTAACAGTCATTTTGATATTCTGACCTGCTGTCATATAATTGTCGTTTTTGGTTTTGTCGCCAATTACAAAATTTCCGCCGTTTTCATTTACATAAATGCTGTTTTTAGCATTTACAAGACCGTGTACTCTTGTTCCGCCTTTTGATGTATCGTTCATCATAATATTTTTATCGCCGGAAATTCTTGCTTTAGAATCAATATAAGTGCCATCAACTCCGGTATTTGTTAAATACATTTCATCTTTAGCATTAATTGTTCCTCTGACATTAAGTCCTTCTTTACCTTTATTGTTAATATTTAGATATCCGTTGTTAGCAGCTGAATTTGCAGTTCCCTGTTCAATTCTTCCGTTAACATTCAGACCTCTTACTGATTTTTCGTTGTTTAAAATATTTGCATCGTTTGCGACTTTAACAAGGCCGTTGATGTCCATTCCGTTTTTACCGTTATTTATTAACTGAGCTCTATCAGCATTTATTTGACCGGTTGAAACTTCATAGAAACCTTCATCACTATTGTTAGTCATTGTTAATAAGCCGTTGGTATTGTTTACTTTGCCTGAAATATTTAATTGTTTGCCATTATTTTCAAAAGTTGAATTACCATTGTTAGAGAAAGTTCCGCCAACACTCATATATCCGTTATCATTAAGAGCTGTTGTAGTTCCTTCATTTTCAACAACACCTGATATAACAAGTCCGTTTACACCTTTATTATAATATTTTGCATTGCCGCCCTTGTTATACATTTTACCCGGTTCTTTAACATCAAGTGAACCTGCCATATTTGTATATTCGCCATCACCTTTGTTTTCAACGGTACCCCAAACATTCAAACCAACTTCGCCTTCGTTATACATTTTAAGACCTTCAGTTTTGATTGAGCCGTTGTTTGATACGTTAAGACCGCCTTTGCCGTAGTTTAATAATTCGGTTTTTCCGTTTGTATTATTAAGTTTTCCGTAAACATTTAAACCTTTAGCACCGTCATTCAACATTACAACATTGCCGTTTTTATTGTTGAATTCGCCGTAAACACCTAAACCGTAATCACCGTTTGCCGTATTTGTGTTACGTACATAAGCATCACCGTTGTTATTTATAACACCGTGCATATCCAAACCGTCATGACCGCTATTGTATAATTCAATACCTTCAGAATTGATTTTGCTGGTTGAAACAAGGTGTAAACCTTCCTTACCGTTGTTTACCATCTTCAATAGTCCTTTAGTGTTATCAATGTTGCCGGTAACATTCAATTGGGTGCCGTCATTTGTTAAGGTTAAATTACCTTCGTTTTTAATATCACCACTAACTGATAATATGTTATTTGTGTTATAAATTTCAGCATCGCCTTTGTTTTCAATAGAGCCTGCCATATGAATACCTTCAGGACCTGCATTATACATAGATAATTTGTTGTCATTAACAATCTTGCTGCCGTCAACAATATAGATACCATTTCCTGTATTTACAAGCTTCATTGTGCCGTTAGAATTTTTAAGACGACCGGTTGAAGCAAGGTAAATATCATTATTGGAGTTGGTAATCTTCATATCGCCGTTATGATTTGCAACTTCGCCTGAAATATTGATACCCTGATGACCAATGTTATTAATTTCTGTTGAACCTTTACCATAATTTGCTACAAGGCCTGAAATATCTGTTCCAATGCCTGATGATAAAGTAATTACACCATTTTTATTAGTTAAGCTGTTTGCCTTTGTGATATTTGATGTATTTACAATATTGTTAAATACTTCTTCAGCTTTTTGTCTGCCGTTTATTACAATATTGTTACCTGTACCTGCAAGCATTTGTCCCGGGACATCAATTCTTCCCGAAACTATATCAATATCTTGAGCTGCAAGAACTTTACCGTTGATTGTTACATAACCGTCTTTGTTGTTATTCAAATCTTTCAATGCTGACAGGTTTGCTGACGGATTATTTTTTATCTGATTGTATGTATCGACATTAGGGGTATAAACACCTAATGAACCAACATTAAGTACGCCTGAAGCTCCAACAACCATACCATTTGGAGAAACGAAAATAGCTCTTCCGTTGTAGAAATTATTTCCTCTCATTGTGTTTACAATACCATCAATGTTGATTCTGTTATCAACCAAATTGACAAATGAGTTAATATCTTTTGTACCGTATTGATACATCAAATTTGCAATATCACCCTGACTTAAATTAAAGTTTTCATACTTTCTGTAACCGATATCAGTATTTTTTATAATTGATGTAGGGTTAATGTTGTATGTTGCTCCTGTTCCTCCCGGAGTATTTGCAACACCGGTAATGTTTGTTGCTCCGGCTGATAAAAACATTGCCTGTTGCGCTGTAAATAATGCAGTTATCAAAATTGATAATACACGTGTTGAGCGGCGATTCTTCATAATTTCTATCCTTTCCTAATCTTTATAAATCTGTTGTTTTTATTTTATCAAGACCATATTTAAATGTTTATAATATGTTACTTTTCGTTAACTTATACATCGTAATACATGTCAACATAAATTTATAAAAACGGTAAAGAAAAAAATTGCTATAACATTAGTAATTTTTTAAAAATTTTACAATTCTTCATAAATTTCTTCATAAAACATTATGCCGAAACTTTGGTTTTATCCAGCTTTTGCATAATATTTGTAAAAAATGGAGTAGGCTTTTTATTTCTGTTTTGTCTTTTTATACTTCTTAAAGAGTAGAACTCTTTTACTTTATTTATTTTTTCAATACTCATTTAATTGATTGTTCCTAATTCCAAGGGTAATAACTATTTATACAATCTCCAAAGATTCAATTACAAAATCAAGGATAAATGTATTGTTTTTTGAGAACGCACACTCTAAAGCTTTATCAACTTCGTTTGGTGAATTTACTCTCAACGCATCCAGTCCGTAACTTTGTCCGATTTCTACAAAATCAGGAGCGGATAACTTTGTTTGTGAATATCTCCCCGCACAGTTCTTTTCTTGTAACTGACGAACCATGCCTAAATATCCGTTATCTAAAATGACAACTTTTATATTTAACCCCAAATCTCTGCAAAGTGCAAGTTCACTTAAGCTCATTTGAATCGAGCCATCACCTGTAATGCAAACTACACAAGCATCAGGATTTGCTATTGCAACTCCGATTGCAGCAGGCAAGCCAAATCCCATAGTTCCATACCCGCCTGATACGAATATTCTTCGGTTTGGAGTTAAAGTCAGATTTTTTACAGCCATAACCTGATGCTGACCTACATCACTTGTAAATATTACATTTTTACTTTTCGTAAATTCATTAACTTTTTGTAATACTTCAAATCCATGCATCATATTCGATATTTTTATATTCGTATTATTCAAATTACGCAATTCCTGAGCCTTATTACACCATTTAGAAAAACTGAAATTGCTGTTTGGAATATTGTTTAAATCTGACAAAATACTGTTTATATCCCCTTGGATAAAATCTTGAGAATAATGTTCTTTATTTGTATTTATTTGAATTAATTTTGAAAATATTTCGCCGGTATCAAACATGCATGTAATACGGTCATTAAATCTGCAGCCGAATGAAATTATTAAATCTGACTGATTTAAAATTTCGTTGGCACTTTTATCACCATTAACACCAATCATTCCGAAATAGTTTTTATAGTTTTTGTTATAAGCACCTGCACCCATCATTGAATTAACAACAGGAATATCATATCTTAGTGCAAATTTTTCAAATTCATCCTGAGCATCAGCACGATTAACTCCTCCGCCTGCTACAATTACAGGTCTGTCAGAATTCAGAATTCTGCTGTATATTCTTTGAATATCCGTTTGATTATATTTGTTTATTTCAATATAATCGGATTCTTGAAATTCATTTGCACCCGGCTCTGTATATTCAGTAAAAATATCTTTTACCAATTCAATAACAACAGGACCTTTTTTATCTTCTGCTGCAATTTTGAAAGCGTTATTAATAATATCCTGAATTTGCGATGCGTGTTCTATTCTAAAAGCAGCCTTAGTACAGGTTTTTGTAACTTCACATAAATTGATTTCCTGATAGGCATTTTTGCCGGAATCTTTTTTTGATACTTGTCCGGCAAGGATAATAAGCGGATACCCGTCAGAATATGCGTTAGCAATACCTGTAATTGTATTGGTTGAACCAGGACCTGATGTAACAAGAACAACTCCGCATTTGCCGCTTTCTCGTGCATATCCTTCTGCTGCGTGAACGGCATATTGTTCATGACGGACAAGTATATGTTTTATATCAGACTGTTTATATAATTCATCATACAAATCCAAAACAACTCCGCCCGGATACCCAAAGATAGTATCAACGGAATTTTTTTTGAGGGTTTCGATAATGGCTTTTGCCCCGCTAATCGTTTGTATATCTGTTTTTACAGGCATATTATCCTTTCGCTGTATAACTACGACAATGATAACATTAAAGAAAATAAATTCAATCATGTTGTTTTGATTTTTTGTTTTTTGTAACATATTAATGCGAGATTTTTCAAAAAAAGGAGAGAAATATATGAAAAAATCAATTATGGATTTAGGTGACATCAAGGGAAAAAGAGCATTAGTCAGAGTTGATGTTAATGTACCTCTTGATGAAAACAAAAATGTTACAGATGATACAAGAATTCAGGCTATTGTTCCTACGGTTAAATTTTTAACTGAAAAGGGCGCAAAAGTTATTCTTATGGCTCACTTGGGACGCCCAAAGGGAGAAAGAAATATGGAATTTTCTCTTGAACCTGTTGCAAAATATATGAGCAAAGTTTTTGGACAAGAAATCGTATTTATTCCATCTGTTGAAGAAGCTGCACCTTATGTTGAAAAATTAGCAGACGGACAAATTGCATTGTTAGAAAATATTCGTTTCTACAAAGCGGAAGAAGCTAAAGATGACGATATGACTTTTGCAAACGAAATTGCAAAACTTGGAGATTTTTATGTAAATGATGCCTTCGGTGCTGCACACAGAAATCATACCTCGACCGCAAAACTTGCTAAGGTTGTAAAACCTGCTGTTTCAGGTTTATTAATGGAAAAAGAAATCAGATGCTTATCTCAAGCATTAGATAATCCGACAAGACCATTCACAGCAATTGTAGGCGGAGCTAAAGTTTCTTCTAAAATCGGTGTTTTGGAAAACTTGTTAGACAAAGTTGATAATATGATTATCGGCGGCGGCATGGCTTATACATTCGTTAAGGCAAACGGTGGCAAAATCGGTAACTCAATTTGTGAAGACGACCAAATCGAAACAGCTAAAGCTATCGAAAAGAAAGCACAGGAAAAAGGTGTAAAACTTGTTATGGCTACTGATGTTTTGGTTACTGACGATTTTTCAGGAAACGGCACAAACAAATTTGTTAAGATTAACGAAATTCCTGACGGATTTGAAGGTGTTGATGCAGGTGAAGAATCAAGAAAAGCTTTTGCAGAAGTAATCAAATCATCAAAAACAATTCTTATGAACGGCCCTGTAGGAGCATTTGAAAATCCTAAATTTGCAGAAGGTACAAAAGCTGTATTAGCTGCGGTTGTTGAAGCAACCAAGAATGGTGCAACTTCTGTTATTGGCGGCGGCGACAGTGTTTCTGCGGCTAAGAAATTCTTTAAAGCAGAAGATTTCACTCACGTTTCAACAGGCGGCGGTGCTTCATTAGAATTTATTGAAGGTAAAGTTCTTCCGGGCGTTGCAGCTTTGGATGAAAAATAATAAATTCTAAATATTTATTTTTGTAAAAAAGAGGATTTTAAAGATTTTAAAGTCCTCTTTTTGTTTTAATATATGGATATATTGTAAGATATAAAGGGGGATAAAATGTTAAGCGTAAACAAAATCAGCGGAATTGAAAATAATTATAATAACCGTAATAAAATTTCTTTTCAGTCAAAATTTGTTCCTAATAAGGCATTAGAAGATGCTTTTTATATTGCAAAGGTTAATATTGAATATGGTCAAAACTATGAAAAATTCTATGGCAGAAGTTTTGCTAAAATTATAGAAAATTTGTTAAATGACGGCAAAGATGATTTGATAAAAGTTACAAGAGCCCCAAAGAGTTCTTCTCTTGTATTAAACGGTAAAAGGGTTAATTTATATCATTCAAATCCGCCGTCTGAAGGGTTTGTTGATGGCGAACGGGTTATAGTAAATATTGTTGATTATTTTATTAAAAAAGGTGTTGAATTTTCAAAATTATCAAGAGAGGAATTTAAGGCAATAAAACCCTCAGTTGATAAACTTAATGCAGATTTAAATGCGGATGATGTAACAAAAAATCCTCAAATTTTCTATAATTTAGAAGAA
>CADAJP010000017.1 GCA_902788345.1 uncultured bacterium
AAATCGCCAGCGTTTTTTCTTGTCGTTCGATTCAACTTCCTCAATTTTTTCCGGAAACATATCAAACAACAAAGTTTTCATTCTCTCTGCTGACCTGCGAGAGCACTCAAAATGCTCCTGAATATCTGATATACACAGACCTCTTAAGCTGTTTTGAAACATCATCGCAAGTTCAATTATTTCTTCTGCTTTTCTTAATCTGCTTGGTTCTCGCATATTTTTATAATTACCTATGGTATACGTCAAATTGTGCTATCCTTACGACCTAAATTCCTTATATTTCATTAAGTGCTGCACGTAAATTGTCTATATATGTTGCCTTTAGTTCTTCCATCCTTTGCTCAATATGCTTTTTTATTTCTTCATAATTGTCGTAATTTAAACATTGTTCATGCGTAATTATGCTAAATGAGCGTGTGTAATTCCAGTCTTTGCCTTTGAATTTCAAACCAGTTTTTTCTTCTATTTTTGCAAGTAATTTTGCCTTTTTATCATTATCTGAGATGGTTTTAGGTGGCGCAACAAGTATTTCAACGCAAGCATCTTTATGTCCTTGCGAGAAATTTATAAAATGAATATAAACAATAATATCATTAGTCCAAGCACCGTATTTTAATTGATTAATATTATTCAAATCACTTGGTAAAGCTATTATACCGCTACTTTCACGATTTATTGCTTGTAAATCTGTTCTTGCTTCTATAACATCAGCCATAGCACTTAATACATCCGCTTTATAATCATTATTTTCAATAATCAAGTCAATTGCTTCTTTGTTTTCACGATATATTTTTCTACATAAATTAACTATTTCTTTATCCGTATTACCCATGATATTCCTTTCTATCATTTTATTGTAGTGTTCAATGAAAATCCGTACTTCGTTATTTAAATGCTTGGACTTAAATTTCAATACTTTATTAATAACTTCATAAACTTGCCTATAGCACATAGGAATATAGTGAACAGACTTCGAAGAATTAATATCTCTTTTAATAAGATCACATTCAATATCAATGTCAGGTGTTAGAAAAATATATAATTTTTTATAGCCATTAAATTCTTTATCAACAATATCAGCATATCTTGATAATTGATTATCATGTTCTCCTGTCCAAATTTTATTTTCTACGACACATAAAAACTTATTTTGAGGACTAATCACCAAAATATCAATATTTTTATATTCTCGTCTAATTTCAGCGTCAGAGAAGTTTGCAAAAGCAACATCTTTCAGATCAATTTCAGTTTTTTCACTTGAAGAAAAATTCTTTATTGCTGATTTTAAAAATTCTTTTAAGAAATAATCACCCAATTCATGATTTTCATAAGGTGTCATTAACCAACCTAAAAAATTTGAATGTCGAATTTCATTGTTTTGCAGCTTCAGTGCATTAAACACATTAAATTGGTTCGTTCGATTATTTAATTCTTCCAAATCCTCAGACAACATAAGTTGCTCAAGTTTCTGTTTTTGCTCTAATATATCACTCATTTAACCTTACTCCTATGCATTCCTTGAGCCTGCAGGGCGACCATTTTCATCATAAAGATTTATTCTGCCGTTCTTTTTTATTCCGACACAATTGCCACACATAACAGCTTCACCGCCATTCAAAGTAATTTGTGTTCCGACACCACCAAAACCACCGCCTTTTTCTACATATACAAGAACATTTTGTCCGTTTACAACAAAAACTGCTTTTGAAGTGTAACCTACAAGTTTTCCTGAAACTTGTGTTGAATGATTACCGGATTTAATATACACTTGGCTACCACTTTGTCTTGCTTCAATGCCCATACTTAACTCCTTTCTATTTTCATAATGTCAGAATAACACACACATGCGTCAATTTATGACGTCCCATGAAAACATTATCAACACTTGATTATTATAATACAAAAACATACGACACAAAATGACGGGGGCAAGTTGGATAATAAAATAAAAGGAGAAGGATTATGATTAAAAAAGAAGTTTTAGAAAAGGTTTGTGAAAATATTTTTGAGGAAAAACCGCTAGTATTACAAACAGGGTTTAGAGATTTGGACACAATTTTGAGCGGGGTTGAAAATTCAAGCCTGATAACAATCGGGGCAAGACCTGCGATGGGTAAAAGCAGTTTTGCAACAAACATTATGCTGAATTTGCTTGAACAAAACAAAAAATGTTTATTCTTTTCGCTTGAATTGAGTGAAGGGCTGCTTATAAAAAGACTACTCTGTCAAGTTGGGGAAGTAGATTATCATTTATTACAAATGCCGAATGAAATTTCAAAGAGAGCAAAAAGTGTTGAAAAAATAACGGAGTCACTTGATAAACTCTCAAAATATGATTTAACCATATATGATGAGCATTTTAATGTTGAAGATATAAAAGAAAAAATTGAACAAGTAAAACCTGAATTTGTTTTTATAGACTATTTGCAGCTTTTAGATGTTCCTAATAAAAAACCGCGCTCTGAATCTTATGAAAAAATTATGCGGAATTTGAAACAAATTGCAAGAGATAATAATTGCATTATTTTTATAACGTCTCAACTATCAAGAGCGTTAGAGAGCAGATGTGATAAAAGACCGTTATTATCGGATTTGAGAGAAAGCGGAGCAATTGAAAATATATCAGATGTTGTTATGTTTATTTACAGAGATGACTATTACAACTCTTGCAGTGACGAAGATTATGCAATTAATAAAGGAACAGCAGAAATAATTGTTGCCAAAAATAAATACGGAACAATGGCAACTATTAGGTTACTTTTCAGAAGTTCAATAATGAAATTTTTGGAGCCTGAATCTTATGATGTGTTCTAATAAATTTTATATTAATGACGAATTGTACTACACAATAAAAAGAATTAAGAATCGCATAATATATATTCCATGTGATGAATTAAAAGCAAAACAAAGATTTTTCCTTAATGCGATAAAATGGCTTTATCCGTATAAAGCGGATACTCTCAATTCTGCAAAAATGCATTCCGGTAAAAAATGGATTTTAAAAATGGATATTAAAAGTTTTTATGATTCTGTTCCAAATTATGAAATTCAAAAGGCAGTATCAAAAGTATGTGAGAGGATAAATCAGTATAACAATTCTCTTAGTTATTTATCACTTGTAACCATAAACGGGAAATTGCCGACAGGAGCTCCGACATCACCACATATTGCAAATGCTTGTTTTAAAAAAAATGATAAAGAAATTATGTCAGTAAGTTCTGCTTTTGGTGTTGATTATACAAGATATGTTGATGATTTAACCTTTTCTTCATACTGCAAAGAAACGTTAGAAATTGTAGAAAAGAAAGTCACTGCACTTTTAGCATTTCATGGGTACAAAATAAATAAAAATAAAACAAAATACATCTCAGATAACAAGCAACAAAACATTTTAGGTCTTGTTGTGAACAATTATCGGGTGCGGTTGTCAAAAGATTTTAAACGAAATATCAGAGCAATGCTGCATAGTTATGCAATCTATATTTGCAATTCAAAGATTAAAGACACAAAACATTTGGCTTGGGATATCAAAAGAATAAGGCAGTTGGAAGGGTACATTTCTTATATAAAGCACGTTGACAGTCATTTTTATGCACAACTAAAACAGTATGCTGAAAAATTAGAACATAAATATTGTGTAGTTGTTACTATTTTTTTGAAACATGAATTTTTTTAATCAAGAAACCGACCTTTAATTTTAAGGTCGGTCTTGAAAAGGTTACTGTTACGAACGAAGTGAGTAACGGTGTTCATTCTGATTGTTATTCGTGGCATATAGCGAATCGCTTGCCTATATAATTATTATAAAACACCCCTGCGTCATTTTGTGTCATATCGCTGGAAATCTGCTCCTGAATTTTGATTTTGCTAATCTATCTAAAATATCCATAGTTACTCTTTTGTAATTTCATGCAATCTTTCTACTAGTTTAGTAATATTGCCAGATTTAATTTTTTCAGCTAATAAACCTTCACAGAATCTATCTTGTCTAATATAATATGTTAATAAAGACAGAATTTCCTCTCTTGTCATTATGTTTATATCCTTGTGTACCAAGTCATAGTCTTTAGTGTGTTGCATATAGTAGTAATCAATTAAATTTAGCTTATAAAATGCCTGTAACCAAGCTATATCATTTGCAGCAAATTTGATGTAAGGGAGTTGAGGAATTTCATCTTCCTTGCAATTAGCAGTTCCTCCGCCCCATTCATAATCATGTGGAAAAATAATAGGTAATTCTTGACATCTTTTATTTATATCAACCACTTCATTGTATACTTGAATAACTTTGTCGTTAATATCAACAAATATAACTTTATCCAAGCATTTATTTTTATCAACAAAATATCGAATTATATTAGTAGCAATTTCACAAGCTTCTTCTAATGGAAAGTGATAAACTCCGCAGGAGATAGCAGGAAAAGCTATCGTTTTAATCCCGTTTTCTTTTGCTAAATTCAAAGATGTGTTATAGCAGGATTTGAGAAGCTCTCTCTCGTTTTTATTGCCGCCATGCCAGACAGGGCCGACGGTATGAATTACATATTTTGCAGGTAAATTATAACCCTTTGTAATTTTTGACTGTCCTGTTTCACAACCGTTTAAAGTTCTGCATTCTTCCAAAAGTTCAGGGCCTGCGGCACGATGAATGGCACCATCAACTCCGCCGCCACCTAATAAACTTGTATTTGCGGCATTAACTATTGCATCAACTTCTAACTTTGTTATATCGCCTTTTAAAACCTGAATTTCAGTCATTTAATCATCCCATTTATAACTATATTGTTATATCAAAAATTGACAGAAGAAGCCTTAGCTCTTCAATATCCTCAGCCTTCTTTAAAATATATTCTTTTGATAAATTTTCTTTGTAGAATTCAGTTTCATCCTTTTTACCAAATATCCCTTTTAATGCTGATTTAATCATCTTTTTATTTTTGTCTAAATTATCTTCTTCAAATAAAGGTTCTTTAAAATTCGGGATCTTGTGTTCGAAAAGTCTGATTAAAAGACCTTCAATACTTAAAGGATTCGAGACTATTATTGTCGGTTTTCGATTTTCTGTATTTAAATCTTGCAATTCTTTATCTGGAACGCTAGCATCAATAGTAACTTTCCACCTTTTACCCAATTCACTTTTCCAATCAGTATCAAGTTTGTCATCTTCATCAAACCATGCATATATTTTATCAAACCCTGGTGCTTTTAATGCCCTGGCTAAAATTGCATTTGAAGTTCCACCTAAATCAGGGTGAATATTTAAATTAATTCTTTTTTCAGAATCAAAAATGCTTTGTAGAAAATATAGAAAAGTCCGTTCTCTCTTTCCTTCCAGAGCTATAAAAACTGATTGTTTTTTGTTTCTTTTCTTTTTTGCCATTCCCTACAAATCCCCAATTCTTGGTGTTGCACCATAGGTGCCGGATAGATATTTCTCAAAGAAATTTTCTGTATTCCTTACTCCTTCGATTTCATCAAGTCTATAAACTTCTGTATTTAGATAATCTTCTTTTTCACACAAGAATATCTGTTTTTTATCTCTATCATTTAAAAATAAAGGTTGATGAGTTGAGAAAAATAACTGTGCATTATGTTTATTTGTTTCTTTATTTGTAAAAAGACTTATAAGTTTTCTTGCTATATCATAGTGTAATCTTGCATCTATTTCATCTATAATAGCAATTCCACCTTTTGATAAAACTTTAATTAGATTTAAAAGCAAAAATGTTCCCTTAACAGTACCAGCCGATTCATCTATAGCAGATAAAGAGAAACTTTGCCCATTATTTGAATGTTTAAATCCTATAATTTGTTGTGTTGTGCCATTATCAAATTGAATTTTAAATGATTCATCTTGGGCAAAATCTTCAATACCAAAATCAAAACTCCTTAAATAAGGAATTAAATCATTTTTAAATTCAGATTTCTCTAATGCTCTTGATAAATATACAGATTCAGAGACGTGATCATAGCTTCTTGAATCAACATTTGAAACATTACTAAAAATACTACTTGTAATTTCTTTTAGGCCTAATTTTTCCAGATATCCTGTTCCTAACAAGAAAGATAAAAAAGTTACATTTTTCTTGAGTTTAAATCTATTTTCTTCATTAGAGTTTATTTTAGATAAATCATTATACCTATTGTATGTAATTTCTATATTTCCATTACTGTTTTTCAGCTTATAAAGATATGAATATCCTTTTTCAGCTTTTGTTGAGAGTGTTTCTTCTAATATTTCTTTTGGAGATAAAACTAACTCATATTTATATAATTTATTATTATTATCAAAGGTTAAAGAAAATTTTGTATCTTTATTTTTATTTAGTTTATGTTGATCAAACAATGCTTCATAACTGCCAACCATATCATAATATGACATTTGAGCATACCAAAGTAGAAAATGAAGTGCTTTGAAAACATTGGTTTTACCTGAAGCATTTGCACCAATAAAACAATTTACATTGCTAATAAATTTATCTTCATACTCAGTAAAACTACTAGAATATTTCTTTGTAGAAGTAAAGTCTAATTCTTGTTCTTCATTTATACTATAAAAATTTTCAACAGTGAAATTATGTATCATGTTATAATAACCTCATTTTGTTATTTTATTTACATTTTAACTCAATAATAACATTTTGTCAATACCAAAAAGTCTAAAACAGTCTGTTTACAAGCATTATACTAATTTTATAATTACATAGATTTTATAATTATCAACTTTTTAATAATGTTTAATATCAATTGAATGCCATCTTAACTTTAAATATGTATCATCTCATAAATCAAATTCAGTTGATCTTCAAAGTTGGGGTTGAGTTCTTTCCATAAGAACACAGTGAGGTGGTGATCGAGGTATTTTCGCATACTTGCCATAAACTTTTTGCGATAAAGAATATTATACATTCTTCGTGCTTCTTTGACTTCATCAGCCTGTTGGCGTCGTTGCGGCAGCTTTGATTTTAATGGTTTATGCATAATAAAAACCTTATCGTTATAACAATACAAGTATATCGAAACATCGTTCATAAAAATCCTGACCTGCGGGATTTGAGGCTCGGAGTCAAAATGTTCAACTAGTTCCTGATATTGTTTGTCAAAGATTTTTGCCCGAATATATTGATAAAAAGTTTCCGTTGTTGTGTTTCCCATATTTGCAATTTTTGCTGTTTGAGATGCGGGAATTCCGAAACAAAAGCATTTATAAACAATTTCGATTTGCTCTGTCGTTGCAAGATTATAGACTTTCGGCAGGCGGTTTAAATTCCTGCGGACTTCAGGTTCTTCGCTTTTATTATCCGGCATGAAATATTTTGGGAATATTCCCATCATACCTTCTGTTTGGTACTTTTTGCGTTTAGAATGGAATGCGGCATATGAAACTTTTAGTTTTGGATTTTTCAGAGGGATTATTTCCAAAAAGCTTCGGAGTTCTCTACAATTCATACCTTCAGTCAGTTTAAAAAGTTTCAGATACCTGTAAATAAATTCTTTGCCCCTATCAGATGCCACAACATACAAACGTTCTTCCTCTTTGTTGTGAAATAGTTTTTTGACTTCTTTATCCATCGCACGCCGTTCGGAATCTTCTAAAAAATCGTAGAGTTTTAGGGACGAGCGTTTGATTAAATATTTCCCCTCTAAATCAGGTTCTTTGTTAGGTTTTACGACATAATTTCCTTTAAGACAATTCCTTTTTACCGTTTCTTCCTGAATATTTAAAAGCCGAGCAACCTCTGCTATCGTAAGCCAAATATCTGAATCGCTGCTTTGGCTTGTGGGGAGAGGTTTATTTACCCGCTTTTTAAAATTCGTGTATAAATATTCTGTATTTGATATCTTTTTAATTTGATTCAAAGTTTCTAAATCATTAAGTGCTTTTTGAATAGTTTTTTCATTTTCTTCAAGCATTGGCAGAATGTCAGACAGAGTGAATTTATTAAGCCCCTTCGCTATTTTAAGAATTTTCATTTGCAAGTTCAATTTCTTCTGCGTCAGCATCGTCATTTTTTAACACCTCCTTCAAAGTTATTTCGTCAATTTCTTTTATTCCGTTTGATTTTGCGACCTGTTCCGCTTTACTGATAGTTTTTACCAATTGCCTGAATCGATTTGTGCGAGTGTAT
>CADAJP010000018.1 GCA_902788345.1 uncultured bacterium
ATCCTTGCAATTTATAGAAGAAAGCCATAGGAGTGTTGATGATAGAGGAATACAACTCTTCACAAAAAGTTCGATTCTGGCACTTTTCGGGGAGTTTTTAAGTATATAAATAAGTTAGAATATAGAGTGGAAGCCAGTTTCCACTTTTTTGCTATATAAGTTTCCTTTTATCTTAAACTGTCGAATTATGGCTCAAATGCAATACATATGATTTATAGTTAGTTCGAACATATAAGAATATTTAACCATAAAGCCCATAATTTTATCTATAAGCATCTATAAGCTCTTTATCCTGCGATAATTCAACACCGTCCGTTGTCAAATAATCGCCTGATAACATTCCGTTAATTCCTGCCCTTAACCCTAATTTTTGCGTTTCTTTTGAAAGTCTTGTTTTTCTTCCGCCTGCGTACCTTAAAATGGTTTTCGGCATTGCAATTCTAAATATGCAAATGCTTCTTATTACTTCCTCTTCGGTTATTTTATCTTCATAACCTTCTAAAGCCGTACCTTTTATTGGATTTAATACATTGATAGGAACTGTTTTCGGGTTTAATTCAGCAAGAGATAGTGCCATATCAATTCTGTCTTCTTTTGTTTCACCCATTCCTAAAATCACACCTGTACAGGTTTCAAGTCCATGTTTTTTAAGCAATTTAACCGTATTTACCCTATCTTCAAAATTATGAGTGGTGCAAATTTTGCTATGGTAATTTTTTGAAGTATTTATGTTGTGGTTAAACCTTTCAACTCCTGCTTCTTTTATTTGTTTTATTTGTTCTTCATTTAATAAACCGAGCGAAGCACAGCAGTGAATATCAGGTATTGTTGCTACCGCTTTTATCATTTCTAATATCTTTTCAAAATCTTCACCGCTTTCACTTCTGCCTGATGTAACAATGCAAAATCTTGTAGCACCGTTTTCTTTTGCTTTTAGTGCCGCTTGTTTTACTTCTTCAACTTCTAATAGAGGGTGGCAAAATATATCTGCGTGGTTATGAATGCTTTGAGAACAGTATTTGCAGTCTTCCCCGCATTTACCTGTTTTAGCACTAATTATTGAACAAACTTCAATTTCTTTTTGGGGGAAATTTTCATTAGTAATTTTTTCCGCTTTAGAAATAAGTTCCTCTAAATCCATATCGTATAATTTTAGTAGTTCTTGTTTATTCATAATCAACCTTTTTAATTTTCAAAAAGTACGCTTGAAAGATATCTTTCACCTGTATCAGGAAGTAGGGCAACTACAGTTTTATCAGGATTTTCATTTGCTAAATTTGTTGCTGTAAAAAGACTTGCACCTGATGAAATTCCGATTAGCATTCCTTCTTGTTTTGCTGATTTTCTTGCTGTTTCTATCGCATCTTCATTTGTAACCGTAATTATTTTATCAACAACACTTCTATCAAATGTATCAGGAACGAACCCTGCACCTATTCCTTGAATTTTATGTGTTCCTGCTACTCCTTTTGATAAAACAGGACTTGAGTCAGGTTCTACGGCTACAACTTGAATGTCAGGGTTCTGTTCTTTTAAGTATTTCCCAACACCTGAAACTGTTCCGCCTGTTCCAACACCGGCTACAAAAATATCAATTTTACCTTCCGTATCTTTCCATATTTCTCTTGCGGTTGTATTATAATGTTTTTCAGGGTTAGCAGGGTTTTTAAATTGTTGCGGAATAAAAGAATTTTGAATTTCTTTGTGTAATTCTTCAGCTTTTTCAATAGCACCTTTCATCCCTTTAGCACCTTCTGTTAAAACAAGTTCAGCACCATAAGCCGAAAGTAGTTTTCTTCTTTCTAAACTCATAGTTTCAGGCATGGTGAGAATTATTTTATAACCTTTTATTGCACTAATAAGTGCCAGTCCGATTCCTGTGTTTCCGCTTGTTGGTTCAATTATGGTTGTATCCTTATTTATTAATCCTTCCTGCTCAGCACTTTCTATCATAGCAAGTGCAATTCTATCTTTAACAGAGCCTGCAGGATTAAAAAATTCAACTTTGGCATATAAATTTTTACTGTTTGATAATTTGTTTACTTTAACTAACGGTGTATTTCCTATTGTTTCTATAATATTTTCGTATTTTGTCATTTTATCTTCTCCTCTTATTTTGTTATGGTTTACCTTAACATATTATAAACAAAGAATTTGTGCAACTTATGTATTTATGCTAATGTAGTGATATGGAAGAAAAATTAACAAAAAGTCTTGAAACCTATTTGCTTGCAATAAATTCTTTATTAGAGGAAAAGAAAGCAATTATTGTTAAGGACGTTGCACAATATCTTAACTTTGGCGGTGCAACAACTGCTGACGCAGTTAAAAAATTAAAAGAAAAAGGTTTTGTCAATTATAAACCATACGGAAATATTACATTGACAGATTTGGGCGAAAAAACTGTTATAATAAAAAAATACCGTCATAATACAATAACAAAATTTTTAAATAGGGTTTTGGACATTGACGAAAAAACAGCCGAATATAATGCAGAGCAAATGGAATATTCGCTTGGAAATGATGTTCTTACTCGTCTTGTTAATTTTCTTGATTTTATGGAACAGTGTTCCTGCAAAGAGCCCAAATGGGTAAATAGTTGTAAATCAACTCTTGAAACGGGAGAATTGAGTGCAAAATGTAAATCTTGTTCAGGCGGTTGCTGTTGTTCAAATAAACAATAAAAGTTATGCCATACCTTAACATGTCGTAAATATTAAATCTTGTCCATTTTTCTTATTGACAAATTATTTTTTTTCGTGTTTTATAAAAAGTATGAGATATGTAAATTTAAACAATTTAATTTGTTGTTGCTGTAAGTTTTGTCTAAGAACTTACTTATAATTTTGTGTGCAATAAATAAATTGAGTCAGATAAAAGTATAAAATAGGTTCTTAAATATGTTTTAAGAACCTGTTTTAGTATGAAATATTAAGGAAACAAAGGAATGAAAATCAACAACATTAACAACAATATTGAAAATAAAAGCCGAAATAATACCAGTTTTAAAGGACAAATGGGACTATTATCAAATGCACTCTACACTTTAAGTAATAACGATATGCTTAATGCCTCATTTGTAGATATATTTGCTATGGATACTCCAAGAACAGTCGTTGAAACAAAAAACAGAGGTAAGCAGGCAGGAATAGAAATGGGGTTTAGAGAATACACGGGAACATTTATTGCGGAATTTTCTGCCGCCTTATTTGCAGTTCTTGCCTCTAAATTTATCTCTAAAAAGCTAAATCCGAATGTAAAAGTAAATTCAGGTTCTTGGATTACAAATAACGGGTTAAATGTATTTTCTGATATTTTCAACAAATCAGATAAAACACCTCGCAGTTATGTTGAAAATGTGTTTAGTTCTATATCCGGTGTAGTCGGAAATAAAACCAAAAACTTTGTCGATATTGATAAAACTAAAACAAAACCTGTTATAGAAAGACTAACAAGTTTAATTACCGATAAAACAATAGATAAAAAAGCAAGCAAAAAAGTATTAACAGGTATCCAAGATGAAATAATAAACTTGCTTGGGGCAGATAACTCTATCACGATTAAATCAGGTAAAAATGAAGTAACTTCAAACCTAACTCATGCATTAAGGGACATTGTTGATTCAGGGAAAAACATTTTCTTTACCGAAACAAAACAAAATTCAGGTGAAATTTTATCTAAACTAAAACGAATGAACAATTTGAGAATAGGCATTGCAATACCTTTATCAATGGGGCTTGCGATAACTAATCAATATCTAAACCGTTACTTAACAAAACGCAGAACAGGTATTGATAATTTTGTAGGTGAGAACGGTTATGATAAAAATGTCGCAAATAAAAACGAAAAGAAATCTGAAAAAGGTTTATGGGCAAAGAAACTTTTATCAGCAGGGATTTTTGTTTTAATGCTTACACGGGTTATGGGCGTTAAAAAACCTATGGATTTGATTAAAAAGTTAGAATTTGACGGTCCCGCAACAAGCGGAAATGCAATTAAAACAATTTACGGAACTCTGATTTTAGGCAGAATATTTGCTTCAAAAGATTCTACGGAATTAAGGGAAACAAACGTCAGAGATTACTTAGGGTTCTTGAATTGGCTTGTATTAGGCGGTTTTGTAGCAAAAGGTGTAGGTCAAGCATTAGACCCGAAACAAGCAAACTTGTTTAATATATCAAAACAAGGTAAAGGCATAGGTCATTGGCTCAAAGATGTATCATTAAAATCACAAAAAGAAATAATTGCACAGGGTGGAAACGTTAAAACCAATTTAAGAAAATTAAATGTTGCACAGATGTCTGGAATTGCTTATTCTGCTATAATGCTTGGTGTACTCTTACCTAAATTAAATATTTGGATGACAAGAAAAAAGGGAAATGATAATAACAAAAATTTTGAACAGAAACCGCAACAGAATATAACTTTTAAATCAGGTTTTGTTTCAATGGAAGAATTTGCCAAAGGTACAAAGTAATAAATAAAAAGGTGAAGAATGAAAAAGATAATATGCTACGGAGACTCAAATACATTCGGGTTTAACCCGAAAGACAGTTCAAGATTTGATGAAAATACCCGTTGGACTGCGATTTTACAGAAAAATACAGAAAATGAATATGAAGTTATAAATGAGGGTACTTGTGATAGAACAGGTTTTGTAAACAACCCGAAAGGCTTTGAGTTTTCAGCTCAAAGACACTTTCCAAAAATGCTATCTAAAATTGACAGTATAGATATACTTATACTCGCGATAGGAACAAATGATTTGCAATTTCAGTATGATATAAGTATTGGTGCAATAGAAAAAGGGTTGGAAAATCTTATCAAATTGGCACAAACAAAAGCAAAAAATATAATCATTATTCCGCCTGTTGTTTTGAGTGAGAAAGTTTTAGAGGGGTATTTCAATTTTCAATTTAATGAAACAAGTATTGTAAAATCAAGAAAAGTCGGAAGAATATATAGGCAAATTTCTAACGCATATCATTGTAATTATTTTGATATAAATAAATTCACAAAACCTTCAGACCTTGACGGCTTACATTATGATAAAAATTCACACAAAATTATTGCAGATAAATTAACAGAATTTATAAAACAAATGTTAACAAAGCCTAAAGTTTGAATTTAAAAACTCTCGGCTTTTATTAAGTACATAATTTTTCAAACACTCGCCATATATCCCTGCAATTTATAGAAGAAACTTGTAGGAGTGTTGAAAATAGTGTTTTCAAAACTTTTCAAAAAAGTTCGACTGCACCACTTTTTGAGGAGTTTTTTCTTGTTTTTGCCCATTTCTGCGAAGTAACAAAACGGTCTATGTTTTAACGATTACTCTGCATAATAAAGTTCTTTATTA
>CADAJP010000019.1 GCA_902788345.1 uncultured bacterium
AAGAAGCGGCAATGGTACATAGACCGCAACCTATGCCGCACATTGAAAGAGAAGCTGTAATATATAGTTTTCAATTTTTATCAAAATATAATATAAAAATTTAAGAGGTTTTATGAAAAAATTTATTTTAATATCAACAATTATATGTGTTATTGTCGCAACTTATGCAGGTTTTTCATTGTGTACTAAAGCTGAAAATTTAAAATCTATCGAACATAATGAAAAATACGGATTTGTAAACGATAAAGGTAAAATTGTAATAGATACTCAATTTGATAGCGTAAAAGATTTTCATGAGGGATTAGCAGCTGTATTATTGTATGGGAAATGGGGATTTATAAATAAAAGAGGAAAATTTATTGTGCAACCACAATTTAGTAAAGTCGGCGATTTTAGCGAAGGACGTGCGTACGTGGTGCATGAAACAGAGGAAGAAAAAGAAGATTATATACAAGTATATGATTATGTTGGATATATAAATAAGCGCGGAAAATTTGTTATACCAATTTATGACGGTGGACCTTATTTTTATAATTATTCAAGCGGATTAGTTGCAATACAAAATGGGGACGCAACATATTGCTCATATAAAGACAAAAATGGAAAAACCATATTGGATAGTGATTATTTTGAAAAAACAGGCTGGAAAAATACAACAGACGCCGGTTGCCATAGTTTTAGTGAAGGATTGCTTGAAGTATATAAATACACAGATGATACATATAAAACAAGAATTTCAGCTTACATGAATAAAAAAGGTGAAATAGTATATAGTAGAAAATTTGTTGTACCGGAGGAAGTCGAACCATTATGTGATTTTGATTCTTTTAATGAAGGTATGGCAAGCTTTAGGGTAAATTGGAAATATGGTTTTATAAATAGAAATTTTGAAGAAGTAATCCCGCCAATATATGATTTTGCTTATGGTTTTAAAGACGGATTAGCACGAGTGGAAAAAGACGGAAAATGGTTTTATATTGATAAGCAAGGAAATTTCGTCAAAGAATATAAGCCAAGCTACTAGATATACTATTAAAACCTCTCCCCCTTTTAGTATCGGCGCCCTTCATTTTTGAAAATATACAAGGGTGTAAACAAAAAGACCGATTATTTTGTGGCATATTTTAAAAAGTTTTTGCTTGTGGTTGGTGTGTTGCAGGCATGATAATAAATTTTATAAAATAACTTTTTTATTTTAAACTAACCATACTAACCAAAGTAACCGGTTAGTATGGTTAATTAGGTTAATTTGTTTCACAAAAGTTTATTTTAAAAAGCTAAATCTTTATAGTGAATAGCTTCTATAAATTGTAATTGTTCTGAATATCCTGGCATTTTAGCCCAATATTGAATAGTATAATCAATTTTTAAATTTTCTTTTAATTGCTTCTCACAAAATTCTATAAAAATTTTTTCTAATTTTTTGTGAATATATTTCTTATTCTCTGGTTGTTTTTCAAGTAAATCATAAGTTCTATTAAGATTCTGCCTTAGATTTTTCTTTTTCTGCTTCCATATTTTGTAATGACACCCATCTTCATGGTCATTTAAATTTGTACTACTTACAATGCAATCATATTTATGGCAACATTTTTTTTGCTCTGTAAAATATACTTCTTCCCTGTTTGTTTTTTCTTCGTTTTCTCTGATATAGAAGTTAGGCATACCACAATAAAGACATTGTTTATAAGGCTCTTTATAATCTATTTGCATAGGAAAAAGTTGTGTATCAGCCACTTGAGCTGATAACCATTGAAGTGCGTTTAGTTTGCGACCTATTCTATATTGCCTTGATATATTAAAGAAAAAATCTTTTGACGATGTTTTATCTTTTAAATTTGCACATAGTGCTTGCAAGGTAATCTCTAAAAGGTTTTCATCTAATTCTTCAAAAGGTTGTATGTATTTAAGGTAAAATTCTTTGTAATCTATATTCTTTGCCTTTAATACTTTTTTTGGACAAGTATCGTAATTAAATTCCTTATATGCACTTTCATATTTAGGTTGAAACCAATTATTAAAGGATTTTGCTAATATTTTATAATTTCTTTCTTTAGCCATTTCTTACTTCTTTAACTACTGACCTCATATTATTAGGTTAACTATTAAAAATAGTATCGTAAATAATGAAAATGTCAATAGTACTACTGACCTCAATAGTAAAAATAAAAAGGAGAAAAAATGGAAAAATTCAAAAACGTTATGACAACAGAAAATCTGGTTGATTTTTTAGACCAAAAACCAAGAGTAGACAGGTACAGCGGGAATGTATATTTCAGTTGCCCATATTGCAGACAAGAGGCTTTGAAAATGTTAAAAACTGTCCTGAGCAAAAAAGCATTCAAAAATGTTGAAAATTTGAATTTGGAATTCGGAACATTAATTTTCAATCCTGAAACCCATGACATTGCATGCAGTTCAAGACCTAATAGTCATTATGATGATGAACATGCAATTGAAATTGAAGCAGAAATGGTAGAGTGGCATTTGCAAGGCATGGATTACGATTACAAAATACATTTAACAAATCAGAAGGAGGAAACAACAATGTTTAAGAACTTAGGAGATGCAACAAAAGCCAAGTATGGCAAAGAACTTGAAAATAGAAAAGGGGCTCAAGAATGTGTAGGGTGTGGAAAGAAACATATGCACAGGTATGGGGACAATTTAGAAAAGGCAAAATGCTTTAGTTGTGGTTTACACCTTAATCTTAATACAATAAATTATGGTGCTGATTATATCTCAACCGTTATGGATAGATTTTATGAAGCAGCACACAAAGCATTATTTGAAAACAAACAAGACGGTAAACCATGTCAAGCATTTGTTTATGCAAATGAAACAAGAAAAATACCGGAGCATATTTTAAGGCGCTCTGATGTCGGTGTTATTCCTGCAAATTATGATGTTAATAAAGTAAATGAAGATTTAATTGCCGACCTTAATAAAAAAATTGAAGAAGAAGCAGACGCAGAGAAAAAAGAAAAGCTGCAAACAAAATTAAAAGATACTGAAAATTTTATTGAAAAATTGCAGAAATTTATTCGTGATAATTGGGATAGGCTTATTTTCTTCTATCGTGACGAAAATGGAAATATTACAAAAGCAAAAACAAGAAAACCATACATCGACACAAAAACTTTTCAAATACTAAAGGTGAAAAATAAAGCAGGTGTTTTTAATCAAGGTATATTTTCAGATGACGAGCTGTCAAAAGTTAAAAGCTACAAGAAAATGCGCAAAGGCCTTATTGTTGTTGAGGGAGAGTTTGACCAACTCTCTCTGGTGGCACAATTGCACAGAATGAATAAACCTATTGATGTTTGTGCTTTAGGCGGTGCAAATGGTGATTTAATAACAGCAATGAAAATACCCGCTGAAAGAGTTTGCATACTTCACGATAATGACGAAGCAGGCAAAATTGTTTTAAATAAAGCAAAAGAGATTCGCACAGTCTTTGGTTTAACAACGCCGGAAGGCATAAAAGACATTGACGAATTCATAAATACTTTTAAAGATGAAAAGCAATGTAATGATGCTGTTTGGGAATTGCTAAAAAACATGAAGCATTACCATAGAGAATTTCGCGGTATTGAAGCAGAAATCAGAAATATTATGAATAATACTAAAATGACCCAGCTTGATAGACAGCAGCTTGTATCATTATCAATAGAAAAAGAAATCTTGCAGCGAGGGAAATTCTTTAAGGACGTCAATTATCAATACATATTCCTTGATGATGATAAAAAAATAATACCTATAATCACAACTGATGAATGGCTCAAAAGGTTATTAAATCGAATGGGTGTAAATCCTTCAAGAGAGTATTATAACTATACTGTTAATGACTTATCAACTTTTGCATTTGACAATGGCGCCCCGATAGAAACGCATAATTTCTGCTACTATGCCAAAGATAAAAATGCAGTTTATATTTCTAATAACGATACTATAGTTTATAAAATCACAACAGAAAGTATTGAAGAATTAGAAAATGGCGATGAAGGCATTATGTTTAATTATAGACCTGATTATGAGCCGTTTAAATTAGTTAAGCCTGATGACTCAGTGGATTATTTTGAAAAATATGTTACGGATTCAATGAATATTGACACAGATTCTGGGAATTTAACAGAAGCAGAATACAAAACACTTACGAGAGTTTGGGCTCTTAGTACATTCTTTGATATGCCTACAAAGGTTTTACTTGTTGCAACAGGGGAAAAAGGAAGCGGCAAAACTTCAACATTAAGACGTATAGGAATAATTTTGTATGGCTCAAAATACAATGTTACACCGCTTCCTAACAAGCCTGAGGACTTTGATACACTTGTTACAAACAACCACTTGATTATTTTTGATAATGTTGATACAGGCAAATCTTGGCTTAATGACAAACTTGCGTCTGTTGCAACAGGACAAAATATTGGTAAACGTAAACTATATACCGATAATGAGGAAATCAAGCTACCTACAAAAACTTATCTTGCATTAACTTCAAGAACGCCTCAATTTACGCGTGATGATGTAGCAGACAGGCTCATAGGCATACCTTTCAAGCGAATATCCGAATTTGTACCCGAAGGCGAACTAATAAA
Organism: uncultured bacterium; assembly: GCA_902788345.1. GTDB lineage: Bacteria > Cyanobacteriota > Vampirovibrionia > Gastranaerophilales > Gastranaerophilaceae > Zag111. The sequence goes on from CADAJP010000019.1 coordinate 4,599, forward strand.
GGATATTTTAGACCACAGAGACGAAATAATGTCTTACTTCATTTATGAAATTCAAAAGGTGCTTAAAGCCTTTGAAATTACTAAAGGACGTACTTATAAGACCATTCTTAGAAGTGCTGATTTTGCGACCTTTGGCTTACGTATATTTGACGCATTAGGCAAAAAAGAAGAATTTGCGAGCATATTAGAAAAAGTATGCGAAGCTCAAAAAGCGTTTGCAGTTGAAGAAGATAGCCTTGTTTATGTGCTTAAAATCTTTGCTAAAAAGCAAGTTCAACCTCGTAAAATGTCCGGATTTGAATTACACAAAAACCTTCTGCAAATTGCAAATGAGGATATGTTTGATATACCTGAATTTAGAGCAAAATACAAAAGTGTAAAATCGCTTACACGCAGAATTGCCAATATTAAGGGCAATATCTCAAATGATATCAAGATAACGATTTACAAAGAACGCGCAAACCAAAAATCTTACAAAATAGAGCTTATGGATAAAGATTTTGAACTTCCTCCTTCTATTGACAGTATTTTTGACAATAATGCACTTAGACCGAGTGTTATTCGTGGGCAATCTGACATGAGCTGGATTGACAAAGAAAGCAGGCCCGTATGAATGATAAACTCTTAAATGTTCAGGAAACAGCTTGTTATTTGAATATTGCTAAAAGTACGCTTTATAGGTGGGTACATCAAAAGAAAATTAAATATGTCAAAATAGGCTCAAGAGTATTATTTTCACAAGATGACCTAAAAGAATTCATCAAGATTAACTCTTGTAATGTACCATAAACTCAATGCTGTCGGTGCAGTTTATCACCGTACCGACAGCTTTTTTTAATTCAAGTTAGCAAAAGTATACAAACAGGCTCGCAAGAGCTAAGTAACACGTTAAAATTATAATAAGGAGCTAAAAACAATGATAAAAGCAGTTAGACAAAACAAGAAAACAAACAAGTGGGAATATGATTATAAAGACCTTAAAGGCAAAAGAAAGATTAAAAAAGGCTTTAACACCAGAGATGAAGCCGAAAGAGCATTAGTAAAGCATTATGAAGAATTAAACAAAGGTATAAACCCCATAAACAAAAAGACAAATATCAAAGAAGCAGGTGAATTATATCTCAGGCTTCACGCAAGTACAAACTGCAAACCTTCAACATATAAAACTTATGAGGGTTACTTAAATAACATCATTGTCCCATTCTTTGGGGATTTGAATATCAACGAAATCAGCCCGATACTTATCAAAGAATTTATGAAACAAATGCAGGACGCAGGCAGAGCCAATGCCACAGTAAACAAGTACATTAAATTCATAAGTGCAATTTACAATTTTATGATTGATAGCGATATTACCGTAAGAAATCCTCTTGCACGCATAAAATCCCTTAAGGAAATCAAAAACAAAAAGATTCGTGCATTATGTACGGAAGAAGTACAAGCGTTATTATCAAAGACAAAACAAGTTTATCCCGACTTCTTCCCCCTTTTGTTTACCGCGTTATTTACCGGCATGAGACAGGGCGAACTTTTTGCACTTACTTGGGATTCAATAAATTGGATTACGAAGAAGATTACTATTGACAAAAACTACACCCATGGCACACTTGGGACGCCGAAAACAGGTAAAATAAGGGTAATAGATATGTCTGATGAATTGGCAAAAGTTTTAAGAGAATGGCGTATGGCTTGCCCTAAAGGTGAAAAT
>CADAJP010000020.1 GCA_902788345.1 uncultured bacterium
AAAATGTCACATAATGTTGCAGGTTATAATGGGGCAAAAGCTCTTTTCGTAATTAGAGTTCAAAGTTTTTGTAACTTAAATCTATTTCATCTTGATCAACACCTATATACATAAGTGTAATTCTTTGGCTTGAGTGATTAAATATTTTTTGAAGAATAACAGCATCTTTATACTGCTGATAATGGTGATAACCAAAAGTTTTTCTCATAGTATGAGTTGATGCTTGTATCTTTATACCGCAAGCATAACAAGACTTTTTAATAAATCTGTAAACTTGTGAACGATCTAATCTTTTTCCCTGTTTACCTAGAAATAGAGGTTCATTTAAATTTCTGCCCTTGGTAAAGGTTTTTAGGACTCGTTTTAGTTTATCGTTTATATAAAATGATTTCCGCTTTTGTGTTTTCTTTTCAATAATTGTGATATGAGTTTTATCCACAACATCTGAAACATTTAGTCCAACAATATCAGAAACTCTTAACCCTGAATTCAGACCTAAAACCCAAATAACATAATCTCTGTAGCTATGCTCTTTAAGATATTGTTCAACTGCTTGGATATCTTTTTTATTTTTAATCGGTTCTGCAACATGTTTTCTCATCTTTAAATCTCCTTTAAATACTTGCACCATAATGTTTCAAATGTTTTATTTTAATTAAAAATTTTGGAGATTTTTTATAAAAATAAATAAGCAAATTGCGTCACATTGTAACGATTTTGGCATTGGGATCCTGTGGTTTTAGGGTAAATGCGTTATGCTGTCTCAAGAACTGAAAAAGAGTATCATGAGGCAATATTATGAATAATTTTGAAGAAAGAAAATTTTTAGATTATTTGGAAAAACTTCTACCATATACCGACACAAATGATTACAATTTTGACAATGTTTTTGACTTTTTCTGTGAAGAGTTTAAGGTGGACAGAAAGCCTTATCCAATAGACAAAGATAACTGTTTGAATGTTGACACTCGTAAGAAGCAAGAGCGTTTTGCAAAACTTTTGAAAAAAGAGGTTATTAGATTAAAAGAGAAAATAAAACCTCAAAATACCCTTTTAGAAAAACAACTTTTAACTATAAAAAATATTACCGTCTAAATAATGATGAATACGAGATTCTGCTATACCTTGCCCTAAAAGAATTTAACAAAGTCTTTAAAAAGTATTTTGACTGTTTGTATGAAAATTCCTTTGCAACCTTTACAAGAGTATATCTGAATATGAGATACAACCGTAAAGATAGGGCAATGTGCAGTCTTTATATGAAAAATGTTATTGAAAACAAACATAGTGAAACAAATAACCCTGATTTACTTAAAATTCTCGATAACCCCAAATGCAATACCTCTGAAAAAATGATGAATATTGTAATCGGGAAACCTGAAAAATCTGAACTTTCTTTAAAAGATTACAAGCATCTTGAAACAGAAATAACCCGAGTTACAAAGATTTTATCCTGTGCTGTTGAACAAAAACGTAAAGGGGTAAATATTCTGCTTTACGGTAGTGTCGGACAAGGAAAATCTCAACTGTCAAAATTGATTTCTAACATTATCAAAATCCCTATGTACTCTGTTATTACACAAAAGGAAGGGTTCCAAGAAGCCTACCGAGAAGACAGGCTTGTTGATTTATTTTCTAAACAGCATATTTTATCTAATTCCGACAGGGCTTGTATTTTGTTTGATGAAGCAGAAGATGTTTTTAATCATGGCTTTAGCGGTTTTGGTTCTGCCTCAAAGGGATATTTGAATAATTTGTTAGAAACGACTTCTGTTCCGATTATTTGGACGACAAATGATATTTACGGTGTTGATCCTGCATTTCTTAGACGAATGACTTATTGTATAGAGTTTAAGGCATTATCCGAAGATAAAAGGCTGAATATTTGGAAACGGGTTTTAAAGAAGAATAATTTTGAAGTGAGAAAAGAAAAGATTGAGGAACTGAACCGTAATTATGATGTTCCTGCATCGTTAATTGCTAATGCTGTGCAGACTGCAAAAATGATAGGCGGAGATGAAAATGATTTTGAAGAACTTATTGAAAATGTTGCCAAAGTTGTTTCAAAAAAAGAAGAAGTTAAAAAGCAAGAGAAAAAAAGCAATAGTATTAATTATTCGATAGATTTGGTCAATGCTGATATGGATATGGCTGATTTTACGGAGAAAATAAAGCAATCGGGAAAGATGAATTTTTCTCTGTGTTTGTATGGTTTTCCTGGAACAGGGAAAAGTGCGTTTTGCAGGCATTTAGCGGAGATTTTAGGGATAGAAGTTATTTTAAAACGAGCATCTGACCTCATAAGCCCTTATGTTGGTGAAACAGAACAAAATATTGCCAATGCGTTTGCCGAGGCGAAATCACAAAAAGCAATGCTTATATTTGATGAGGCAGATACATTTTTGCAAGATAGAAACAATGCTGTTCGTTCTTGGGAAATTGCACAAGTTAATGAAATGCTGACACAGATGGAATCGGCAGATTTACTTTTAAAATTAAATTTAACTTTATGACAAATGAGCAGGCAAATAAAGCAATGGAATATTTCTTCGGAATAAAGGATGCTAACTTGAATATTAAAGGACTTACGGCAGGAGATTTTTCAACTGTAAAAAAGAAAGCTGAGTTTTTGAATATTACAGATTTAACCGAATTAACAAAAATGCTAAAAGAAGAAGTGCAGATAAAGAAAATTCCTGAACTAAATAAAAATACAATCGGGTTTTAGTATATAACACAGCCTTGCAATTTTTAACAGGGCTGTTTTTGTGTTGTACGACAAAAATAAAATTCCTCCGCTATATTTTAATTAAAAAATTTTGGAAGAAAATAAATATCTCCACACAAAGTGCAATTTTGGGAAATTTTATATAAACCTATATAAAAATAGGCTCAAATAAAGACTACCCTTGTAAAGCCTGATGATTTACCTGTTGTATCGAAATCAGTTGAAATACTGTTATAGACGAAATTTTGTCCTGTTTGGGTTAAGGGAAATTTTCATTATAGAGAAGTGAAACTTCGCCTGTGTATCTAAAACATTGAACCGTTCCGCCCCCATAAATCAACAGGGTGATAAGTTACATATACATTTGAACCGTCTATACCATAATCGGCAGCCAAAATTTTGCAAATACTTTGAGTTAATGTTTGGCAAGAAGGTTTACTTGCAGAACCAAGCATTTTTATTGATATATATGCACCTTTATCTAACTTATTTTCTGCCA
>CADAJP010000021.1 GCA_902788345.1 uncultured bacterium
ATTTTTTCTTGCCAAGTTTTAAAATTTGGATATTTTTTAGTATGCTGTAAGCTTTTACCGCACCAACCGCAAAAATTTGCGTTATCTGCTCTAAAATCATTACAAACATTGCACCATTTAACCATTTTTATTGTTCCTCATTTTTATTAAATAAGCCTAATTGACCGTCAACAGGAACATTTTTTACATTTGATTGTTTTAAAAGTTTTCTTATTACAGGTTCTGCCATTTTGTATTTTCTTGCAATGTTTCTTATAGATGCGGTTGTTCCGTCAAATTCTTCTGTTGCAATTCTTCGTATAATTTTGTCAAACGGTCTTGCCGGTATATGAAGAAAAGAACCACAAAAGTTTTCCATTAAAGACAGACACTGCAACATCTCGACCGCACAGTTCATACATTTCTTTTAAAATCTCGTTTGGCATATCGTCAACCGTAAGTAAATCAATGTCAATGTCCAAGTATTCTGTTTTAATAATTCTGCCCATAAATGACCTCATCAGTTAATGTTCTACATTAAGACGGCTTAGTGCCGTTTCGGACTTGTTACAAGCTTTTGTTTTCAGCAGATAATGCTGCTAATTTTTCAAAATTTGGTTCTATTCTTACTTTATCTTCTGTTTTGATTGAAATACCTGCTTTTAAAAGCATATTTTCATCACATTCCAGTAAGCGGTCTTTATCCAATTCCTGTTTTGTTCTGATACAAAAATCTAAATTAAGAACTTTTAAACCTTTTATTGCTTCCTCTATGCAGTTACAGCATACTTTGCGTACAAGTCTGAAACTTATAGTGCCATAAGTAAGTTTCTTTGTTCTTTTAGAAAGAAATTCAGATTTATTTGCATCGGTAAATCTTTCAATATTTTTTTCAATATCTTTTATTCTTGCTTGAATTATTGAAGATTTAGCGTTTGCCTCTGCTTTTACTTCGTTAATTTTTAGGGTTTGTTCACCCTCTATTCTTGTTTTTGCAACATTTAATTCACCAAGTTCTTTCATTGCTTCATTAACTTCATCCCAAGATTTGTAAATACTTTCTACCTTTTTAGCCATTTTATTGTTCCCCTTTCTGCATTGTATCTGTTATTAATTGTGTTACTTCTCTTAAAATGCTTAATTTTGCTTTGTTTTCGATAATTGCATAATTAATATTTTCTTTAAATTCGCTATTTTCTTGAAATACTTGTTTTGCCCATTGGTTTTCAGCAATTTTTAATAGCTTTTCATAATCATTAATTCTGTTATGCAGATTAACTAAAATTTCTGTCATACATCTTCTTTTTTCTAAATCTGCTATATTGAAACTTGCTGAACATACTCCGTTCTTTTCCGGTAAAATTGGTTGTGCTGCTGCCATAAATACCCCTTTCATTTTTATTTTTACGATAATCACATATTTTCAAATGTCTTAATTATTTTTCTTACATCTACTGCGGTTAAAAAAGACATTTGAACCACATAGCCTCAATTTTTCTTAATTGTGCAGGACTTGCCATTTTTTCACGTCCGGCAAGGTTATTGTATTTGCAGTGTATAAATGATTTTTTAGGTTTAAAAGTTCCGATTTCTTTTGCTTTATCTCTTAAAGAGTTTATTAACTCCTCTATTTCCGCTTTTGTAAGGTCTTTTGAACTTTCTACACCATAACTTGATAATATTTCTCTATAAGTATCTTCATCAATTCCTGCAAGTTTACGAATAAAACCTAATTCTTGTCTTTGTTTCGGTGTCGAATTAAGCATATTTTGCTGCTCCTACATATTTACCTGCGGTTTTAATCATTTTTTTGTTTAAAGGTTCTTTGCTGCTTGCTGCAATATCTGCCGTACGTTTTAGTAAATTAAATAATATACGAGCATTGCAGCGTGCTATAATATTAAATTCATTAACCATTTCATCTGAACAATTTGGAAATATCTGTGTTACAAATGCTTTCACATCAGATTGTGTAAGTGTGTCTAAACTGTCAATATATCCAAATCGAGTAAATAAATAATCATATTCACCACCAAGTTTAGATAATTTATTTGCAAGTGTTTCTGTACCTAC